>NZ_PIQG01000004.1 GCF_003987435.1 Pseudidiomarina taiwanensis
ACGCATTGTAGGTAAGCGTATTGCCGCCTCCTTGCAATAAATTGCCGTTCGCATCATAACTGTAAAAGGCCAGGCTGCTATCGGGTTTTACAATGCTACGAACCGCATTGGGCCCCGCATTGGCATCGCTGCGACTGGCATCGCCATAAACATAAAGTGAGGCGAAATCGGATTTACTGGTAAGGTTCCCAACCGCATCATAACTGTAAGTAATAGCGGGCTCACTGTGACTTATTCCATTAAAGCTACGGGTGCTTTGAGTGAGACGATGCAGCGCATCATAGCTGTACGTCTCGATGGATGACTTCGCCCCATTATCATAGGTCACGGTTTGTTGCGCGAGATTACCAAAGTTACCATACGTGTAGGCAATATCATGCACATTCACTCCGGCTTGAGTGACCACCCCAATCATATCCAGCTGACCAGATGTTCCGTCATAGCTTCTCGTTTCCGTCAAAGTGCCATTGTTCTTGAGCGTTGTGACGGCATGACCGAATGCATCCGTTGCGGTGACCTGCTCGTAGATATAGCCGGTGGCCGCATTTTTAATCTGTGTTTGATACCCAAAATCGTCATAGCTGTAAGCAAGGGTAAGTCCATTGGGATAGCTCAACGACTTCAGCCGACTATAGTTACTGTCATAAGCCATATTCAGCGAATAACTTTGACCATCGATAACATGCGTTGACTGAGTGGGACGTCCTAACCCATCATATTGATAGGACTTACTCAAGCCGCCACTCGATTCAAATACGAGCCGCCCATGGCGGTGGCGTCGATAACGAATAAGCAGATGTCGTAAAAAATAAGGCGATAAGCGCAGCGCTTAATACACGTCCATGTCGCATGAAATTCATCCTAGATTGATTTTATGAAAATACGTTAACTTCTTAAATGATATAAATCAACATTTTTTAAATTTTCTGTATGCTTATTCGCATTTTCTTGCCGACAAACAACTCATGCACTTCGCGGTGAGATGTGGCAAAGTAATGGGGTTATTTAAGGAGACGTTATGGCTGCTGCAACAACAATTAAATTTACGGCATTGACGCTTGTTTGTGCGAGTTTTTTGAGTGCCTGTGTTCAGGTCGATGATGAACCCCGCTTTGCGTTTTTTGAACGCTTTCAACCCTATTGCGGTCAGGCTTTTGCAGCCACAGTGGTGGAAGATAACCAACCGAGTGCTGCTTGGCAGCAGCCATTGGTAGTGCATATTCGGGACTGTGAAGCGAATACGATTCGGATGCCACTACATGTCGGTGATGATCGTTCGCGAACTTGGGTATTGAACCAAACGGCTGATTACCTCGATTTCCAACATATCCATTTGCATGAAGATGGCAGCCCTGATGCGGTCTCGCCTTACGGTGGACACACGGTTGCAATGGGGTCAGCTGATATTCAGGCGTTTCCGGTTGATGATGCCAGTAAAGCGCTGTTTAAAGCGAATGGCTTAGATGTCTCTATGCAGAACACGTGGACCTTCGAGTTTGTCGATGCGCAAACCCTCGAATATCAATTGAGTCGACCCAACCGGATTTTCCGTGTGCAGATCGATTTAAGCCAGCCAGTCGATATCCCACCTCCTGCATGGGGCTATCAGCCATGAGCTGGATCGACTTACGCAGTGATACGGTAACTCAACCAACCGCAGCGATGCGCGAGGCGATGGCGGCGGCAGTCGTTGGCGACGATGTTTATGGTGATGATCCAACCGTTAATGCGTTGCAGCAGCGGGTCGCGCAGCTGGCCGGTAAAGAGGCGGCATTAATCGCTGCAAGCGGGACGCAGACCAACTTATTGGCATTACTCAGCCACTGTCAGCGGGGCGAAGAATACTTAGTTGGGCAGGAATATCACACCTACCGCTATGAAGCCGGTGGCGCGGCGGTACTTGGTGGGATCGTTCCGCAACCTTTTGAGATTGAAGCCGATGGCACGCTCGATTTAGCTGCTGTTGCGAAACGTATCAAACCTAATGATCCGCACTTCCCGATAACTCGTCTGTTATCACTGGAAAATACCCATCAAGGCCGGGTGATACCGCAAGCCTATATGCAGCAAGCTCGAGCGTTAGTGGATGCCCATGGGCTCAAGTTGCATTTAGACGGCGCACGAATTTTTAATGCGGTCGTGGCCAGTCAAACATCCCTCGCCGAGCTTGCCGCTCCGTTTGATAGCGTCTCGATTTGTTTTTCAAAAGGCCTTGGCACACCGATTGGTTCGGTGCTGGTTGGCTCGAAAAGCTTTATTGCCAGAGCGCACCGGTGGCGCAAAATGGTGGGGGGCGGTATGCGCCAAGCAGGTATTATTGCAGCTGCTATGGACTACGCACTGGATCATCATGTCGAGCGTTTGACAGACGACCATCAACATGCCCAGCAGTTACAGGCAGGGCTCAGCAAACTCGCAGGAATTCAGGTGGATCCGGCCCAAACCAATATGGTTTATGTGCATTTCGAATCTGCCACTGCGGCTGAGCAGGTTCATCAGCAACTCAAACAGCAAGGCATTTTAGTTGCGAATAGCCCCAAGATGCGTCTCGTCACACACCTTGGGATCACAACTGAAGATGTTCAGCGGGTGCTCGCAGCGTTTCAGCAGGCGCTCGCTTAGTCACTGTCCTTTTTCCGAGTGAGCTTATCGAGGTAGCCCATAGCGAACGCCGAACCGACGAAGGTTAAATGCATAATGACATACCATTTAATCCGACTTTCATCGATATTTTCGGCGTTCATAAACACCTTTAATAAGTGAATCGACGAGATCGCGACAATTGAAGCGGCGACCTTATTTTTAAGCCCACCTGAATCAATTTTACCCAGCCAAGCGAGCTTCTCGGTGCTTTGATTAATATCGAGGGTAGAGACAAAATTCTCATAGCCGCTCAACATCACCATCACCAACAAGCCGCCCACTAGGGCAATATCTATGAGTGCCAAGACCAATAGAATCAAGTCGACTTCTGGGGTGCTAAAAATAACCGGAAAAGCATGAAAGACTTCTTGAAAGAACTTTAATGCCAGCATCAATACCGCCAAGCTCAAGCCCAAGTAAATTGGCGCCAATAACCAGCGCAAATTGTACATTAAGTTTTCAATCCATTTTTCCATCAACTTTTACCCTCGCTGTAAACTAGGCGCTTAGTATAGCAAGTGTTGCGCACGGCACTAGAGCTTTTGTAATTGCTGCAATAAACGGTCGAGGGCACGGTAACTGAGGGCTTCGGCAATGTGCTCGCGCTCGATCTTGGGAGATTCAACTAAATCGGCGATGGTTCGGCTTAAGCGCAAGATGCGGTGATAAGCCCGATGCGATAGACCAAACTTTTCAATTGCGGCAACTAAGAATTGATGTTCATGTGCTGCTAAGTGGCAATGGGTGGATAAACTTGCTCCGCTTAATTCATGATTCAAACAGCCTTGCCGCTCAAGCTGGCGTGTCCGCGATTGCTTGACCCAAGCCCGCCATGTTGGCGTAATTGGCTCCGGGGCTTCAGTCAGCTGCTGTTGCAATAGCTCAGGTTGGCGCGGCACAGTAACTTGCATATCAATCCGATCCAGCAAAGGTCCAGATATTCGATTGAGGTATTTCATGATCTGATCGGGGGTCGCCCGCGCACTTTGCAAATCGCCATCGAAATGGCCGCAGGGGGACGGGTTTAACGCAACCAACAGCTGAAAGCGGGCCGGAAAGGTCAACTGATGCCCGGCTCGGCTAATACTGACCCAGCCCGACTCCAGCGGCTCACGCAAGCTATCGAGGACATGCCGCGAAAACTCTGGCAATTCATCTAAGAATAGTAAGCCATGGTGCGCCAGCGAAATCTCACCGGGGCGCGGCGGATTGCCGCCACCGACTAGCGCTGCTGCCGAGCACGAATGATGCGGTGCGCGCACTTGTCGCTGCCACCAAGTCTCGGTTTGCGTTGCAGTTTGACCATGCCCTATCGCTGCAATTGAGCGAATCGCGGCAACTTCGATTCCTTCTTGCTCTGATAAGGCCGGCAATAAACCGATTAACCGCTGCGCCAACATGGTTTTGCCGGTACCTGGAGGTCCAACGAATAACAAATGATGCCCACCTGCGGCGGCCAGGAGTAAGGCTCGTTTGGCTTGCTCTTGCCCTACCACATCGGCAATATCCAATGGGTTCTCACTCGAACTATCTGCTGGAGTGGTTAAGCTGGGCTCGAGCAAGGGTAATGGATGTGGCCCTGTTAAATGCTCAACCACATCACGCAGGGATACGGCGGCGACTGCTTGTTGCTGTCGTAACAGTCGCGCTTCATGGGCATTTTCAAGTGGGATGACGGCCTCGCGACCATCGCTTCGACAAGCAATTAAGGCGGGCAACACTCCCGCCACTGCCGCGAGTTCGCCAGTTAAGGTCAGCTCGCCATAAAATTCGCGGCTGATCACCTTGCCTTCGCTAACTGTGCCTGCTGCGGCTAAAATACCAATCGCAATGGCGAGATCATAACGGGCACCGTGCTTCGGTAAATCGGCGGGAGCTAAATTGACGGTAATTTTTTTGCCGCGCGGAAAGTCATAGCCGCTGGCGAGTAGGGCCGATCGCACTCGGTCACGCGCCTCGCGCACACCCGCTTGCGGCAAGCCGACCATTGAAAAGGCGGGTAACCCCTTGGCAAGGCACACTTCGACTGTCACTTGCGGGGCATCTACACCATTAATTGCCCGCGTATAAACCCGCGCGATCGCCAAATCCGTTGGCATAAGCTCATCCTTGCTTAGTAAAACTCTTTAGTTAGTCTAAAACGGCCGAACAGGATACTCCATCCGTTAAGCAGGACATATTGCGTAGGCTAAATACCACCCAAACAAAGATATTTAATGTCGAGATAATCATCCAAACCATACTTTGAGCCTTCGCGACCATAGCCGGATTGTTTTACCCCACCGAATGGGGCTGCAGCATTCGAGATCAGCCCCTCATTGATACCCACCATGCCAAACTGCAAGGCTTCGGCGACACGCCAAATGCGACCGATATCACGACTGTAAAAGTACGCGGCCAGGCCATAGTCAGTGTCATTCGCCATGGCAATGGCCTCTGCTTCATCGTTGAAGGTTAAGACCGGCGCAACGGGACCGAAAATTTCCGTTTGTGCCAAAGCCATGGTTGGGGTGACATCAGCCACCACAGTCGGGAGATAGAAACTGTTCTCGGCTTTGCCGCCAGTGACTACTTTAGCGCCAGCAGCAACAGCCCGCTGGACCAACTGTTCAACATCAGCAAGTGCATCCGCCGTAATCATGGGGCCAATCTCAACGCCCGGCTCAAGGCCATTTCCCACTTTGAGCTGTTGCACTGCAGCTGAGAATTTCTCAATGAACGCCGGTGCCATATTTTGCTGAACGAGAATGCGATTACTGCACACACACGTTTGCCCAGTGTTACGGTATTTTGAGGCGACAGCGCCCGCTACAGCGGCATCAAGATCAGCATCATCGAATACAATAAAGGGTGCATTGCCGCCAAGCTCCAAACTCACCCGCTTGACGGTGCTGGCACACTGTTCGGCAAGCTGCTTACCAACAGCTGTCGAGCCGGTAAAAGTAAACTTCGCCACCTGCGGATGCTGAGTAAAAACCTGACCAATCGCTTTTGAATCAGTGCCTACCACCACATTAAAAACGCCCGCTGGGATGCCGGCTTGCTCGGCAAGCTCCGCTAACGCAAGTGCTGATAATGGCGTTTGCGCTGCCGGTTTGACCACAAAGGTGCATCCTGCCGCAAGTGCAGCAGCGGCTTTACGAGCGATCATGGCATTGGGAAAGTTCCACGGGGTAATCGCCGCAACAACCCCAACTGGTTGCTTGATCACTGTGATTCGTTTATCTGCTGTTGGCGCCGGAATGGTGTCGCCATAAACTCGCTTGGCTTCTTCCGCGAACCATTCAATAAAGGATGCGCCATACGCAATTTCGCCTTTCGCTTCGGTTAACGACTTGCCTTGCTCAAGGGTTAACAACTCACCTAGCTCATCCTGCCGCGCCATAATCAAGTCGTACCAACGCCGCAAGATGCTACTGCGCTCGGCGGCTGAATGGTTGGCCCAATCCGGAAAAGCCTGCTGGGCGGCAGTGATGGCTTGCTCAGCTTCAGTAGCACCCGCATCAGCAACACGCGCTAGCACCTCCCCATTGAACGGGTTGGCCACCTCAAAACGGTTTGCAGCAGAGCACCAGGTGCCGTTGATATAAGATTCGGCTCGCAATAACTCTGATTGACTAAAGTCGGTCATAGCGTTGTCCTCCTCGGCAGTGTATGGCTTACCAGTAATGCTCTACCGTCACATTACCTGGCTTACGACGCAGGTTCTTGGGTAGCCCCATATCCGCGAGTAAGGCTCGAGCATCTCGGATCATTTCTGGATTTCCACACAACATGACTTGGGCTGAGGCATCCAGCGGGCAGTCAAGGGCACGTTGCAATTGGCCCTCTGCAATTAAGGCTGGGATTCGGCCTTGCAATGCTCCGGCGCACGGTTCGCGCGAAACAATAGGCTGAAAACGAAACTGCTGAGGGTATTTTTGTTGGAAAGATTGAATCAGTGGTAAGTACGCTAAATCAGCTTCATAGCGCACCGCATACACAAGATTAATACGGGCAAAACGCTGCCATGGTTCTGGGGTCTCGAGCATGGAAAAATACGGCCCAATCCCCGTCCCTGTGGCCATTAACCACAAACTGTCGCCAGCAGGCACTTCGGCAAGAGTGAAAAAACCACTGGCTGGCTGTGAAACCTGAATGACACTGCCAGGTTGCAACGCATGTAGACGTGGTGAAAACTCACCGTCGTGGACTCGGTTGACTAAAAAGTCTAATAATTCTGTATGTGGGGCATTAACTAACGAATAAGCCCGCTGCAAACGGCGGCCATCATGTTCTAATCCCAGTCGGACAAATTGTCCCGCAGTGAATTCGAACGGCTCAGTGCGCACGCGCAAGCTAAACAATTCATTATTCCATGCATGGTTTTCAACAACCTCACCGTGCAACCAGGTCGCCATAGCTCCCCCTCGTTTAATACTAAGATTCGTCGTCTAAGTCACGCTCGAGGCTTGCCACATGCTTTTCGAGCGCTTCGACGCGCTGCCGCAAGCGCAATAACAATTGCTGCTGTACATCCATTTCTTCGCGCGTCACCACATCTAATTTGCCCAGCTGTTGCTGTAGAATTTGTTTGATTCGACTTTCCATTGAACCGGCAAATTCCTTCACCCCAGCAGGAATGCTATCGTTGATTTGGCGGGCAATGTCTTCAATTTTTTTGGCATCCATGAGCTTCTCCTCGTTTCTCATTTAGCTTAACAGGAGTTTACGGTAAAATCCGCCTTCGAGTTTAATTTCAAGGGTGATCATGCAACTTAATCCACGCCAACAAGAGGCTGTGCACGCAATCCAAGGTCCCGTTTTGGTCCTTGCTGGAGCCGGCAGTGGCAAAACTCGAGTGATCACCGAGAAAATTGCACATCTTGTCACCCGCTGCGGTATTCCAGCGCGACACATCGCCGCCGTGACCTTTACCAATAAAGCCGCCCGAGAGATGAAGGAACGGGTGAGCCAGACCCTCTCGCGTGAGCAAACGCGCGGCTTAACCGTCTCAACCTTCCATACCTTAGGGCTGAATCTGATTCGCAAAGAAGTGCGCAACCTGGGATTAAAATCAGGTTTTTCGTTATTTGATGAACAAGATAGTTTTGCCTTATTGAAAGCACTGACAGAAGAAGAACTCGATGGCGATAAAGCGATTTTGAAGATGCTGCAAAGCCAGATCAGTAATTGGAAGAACGCGATGCTGAGTCCAGAGCAAGCAGCGGTGCAAGCTGGTCAACCCGACCAACAAATGTTTGCGGAGTTTTATCGGCGCTACCAACAAAATATGCGGGCCTGCAACGCGCTCGATTTTGATGATCTGATTTTACTTCCCACTCAACTGCTCGCCAGTAACCCTGAAAGTCGCGAACGTTGGCAGAAAAAATTCAAATACTTACTGGTGGATGAGTACCAAGACACCAATACCAGCCAATACCAATTCGTTCGTCTGTTAGTCGGCGATGACCCGCATTTTACTGTGGTCGGAGATGATGACCAGTCGATTTATTCTTGGCGAGGGGCGCAGCCACAAAACTTAGCTTTACTGCAAACGGATTTCCCTCAATTAAAAGTGATTAAACTTGAACAGAACTATCGTTCACACGGACGGATCTTAAAAGCGGCGAATATTCTCATTGAAAATAATCCACACGTATTCGAGAAAAAGCTTTTCTCGGAAATGGAGTATGGCGAGCCGCTGCGAATTATTTACGGTCGCAATGAAGAGCATGAGGCTGAACGCGTGGTCGCCGAAATTGTTCGTCAGCGTTTTTTAGCACGCACCCCTTACCATCATTTTGCAATTTTATATCGCGGTAACCACCAATCACGAGTTTTCGAAAAAGCGCTATTGAACCAGCGAATTCCATACAAAATGACTGGTGGACAGAGCTTTTTCGCCCGCGCAGAAGTGAAAGATATCATGGCCTATTTACGGTTACTGGTGAACCCGACCGATGATACGGCTTTTATTCGCATCATTAACTTACCCAAACGCGGTATCGGTCCACAGACCGTTGAGCGGATCGGCGAGCTGGCACATGCTCTGCACATTAGTCTACTCCAGGCTGCTGAGCACCCTGATCTGCAAACACGGCTCGGTGCCCGTGAATATGCGCAAGTGCAAGAGTTTACCCAATTGATCGCGCATACCGCGCGGCATTGTCAGCATCCACCTGAAATTGTCTCTGCGCTTTATGCACTGCTCAAAACAATCGGCTATGAAGAGTGGCTTTATGAAGCCAGCCCCAGCCTTTCTGCGGCCGAAATGCGCTATAAAAATGTCAGCGAACTGCTACGCTGGGTGAGCGAAATGGTGAAAGGCGATGACGACAATCCACCGCTGGATTTTGAACAAGTTGTAGCCAAACTATGTTTACGCGATATGCTCTCACGCAACGAAGAGGAAGAACTCGCTGACCAAGTGCAACTGATGACGCTGCACGCCTCGAAAGGTTTGGAGTTTCCATTTGTGTTCTTAGTCGGTATGGAAGAGGGCTTGCTTCCTCACCAGTCCAGTATCGATGATAACATGGTGGAAGAAGAGCGGCGCTTGGCCTATGTCGGCATTACCCGTGCGCAACAACGCTTGGTCTTTACCATGGCAAAAGAGCGTCGCCAATACGGCGATGTGATTCGCCCCGAACCCAGCCGTTTCTTATTCGAACTCCCGCAAGATGATTTAGAGTGGGAAGAGCAGCACCAAGCAAATGAGCAAGCGCAAGAACAGCAACGGCAGTCGGGACTGGATTTACTGCGCAAAGCGTTAGAGTAAATCGTTCCGTTTTAGATGACGGGCTTCGCCAAAGTGCGCACCTTGTTGATACATTACGCCCAACTGCGCGAGCTGGTCACTCAATTCTGGGCTTTTTACGCCCGCCGCAATCAAAGCGATCTGCAAGTCGCCGCACAGCTTCACGACATGCTCAATCATTTTTTGACTGCGCTCGGAATCCGTCGCATGTTCGACAAATTGAGGATCCAAAATGACAAAGTCAAATGGATGATTGAGGATAAATTGAAGCGCACCGGCATTGCGACCAAAATGGTTTAGCGCCAATTTCACGCCAAACTCCGAGAGCTTTTTCAACGCGGTCAGTTGACGTTTCGAGTTATAATTTAAATCTGCCTCGCTAAAGGTCATGACAATCCGCTCTGGGGCAACATGTGCCTCGCGTATCATTTGTTCTAACTTATGCACATCAGCGAGCTTGTAGAGGTGCTTACTCGATAACGAAACGAATAGCGCTGGGGTATCCGGTTGCGCATGGGCGATTTCACAAGAGCGCTGCAGTAGCCAATGATCCAATGACACCAGCATCCCAGTCTTCTCGGCCAGTGCAAATAACCGCTCTGCCGAAATTTTAGCGCCATCTCGGTGCCACCGGGTGACTAATTCGGTTCCCACCGGTTGCTGATTTGCATAGTCATGAATGGTTTCGGCCCGAATAGTGAAATCTTGATCAAGCTCAGCGTGACGTAATTCGGTTTCAGAATGGAGTGACGCGACTAGATCGCGATGAATCTGCTCATCGAATACCACATAACGGCCCCGCCCCATGCTTTTCGCTTGATACATGGCTGCGTCGGCATCCCGCAGCAAGCGCTCAGCGGTATCCCCGTCACCGCGACACTCAGCAATACCGACGCTGGCACCAGAAAAATGCGAGCTTTCGCCGTGTTCAAAAGGTTTCTGCATTTGTTGAATAATCCGCGCTGCAACTTCACGCGCGTCATCAATATGCTGCATCATATCGAGTAAAATAACGAATTCATCGCCGCCTAAACGCGCGACCGTGTCGTTTTCACGAACGCAAGAACAAATCCGCTTACTCGCCTCGAGTAAGAAGGTGTCACCTGCCGAGTGACCCAGGCTATCATTAATGTCTTTAAACCGATCCAAGTCGACAAATAGCACCGCGAAGTGGTGATGAGGGAAGCGTTGCTTATGCTTCAATACCCGTTCAAGACGCTCGGTAAATAAGGCTCGGTTAGGAAGCCCAGTCAGCGCATCATGATGCGCATCATAATAAAGCTTCTCTTCGATTTTCTTACGTCGCTCGATTTCATCAACCAGTTCTTCCGTCCGCTCAGCGACTTTACGTTCGAGGTACGCATTCATGCGCTTGACCTCTTCACTATTGCGACGCCGCTCAATGGCAACAGCAACATGCTGAGAAACGAAGTTTAGGAGGTCCAAGTCATCTTGTTTATAACTCACGTCCTTGCGGTAGGTTTGCACCGATAAAACGCCAATAACTTCGTCATCAACAATCAGGGGGGAGCCTAGCCATTGCAATGGTTGCGTTCCATAGTCAGAAGTCGCTTCAATCTCATCTTTCGCGGTGAGTCGTTGGAACGTTTCTTGATTAATAAATACCGGGCGCTGATGGCGAATGACGTATTCGGTCATGCCACGGCCAAGTGGACGGCTTTTCTGCACTTGCGTATCAAATTCATCGACATAATACGGAAAGCTCAGTTCACGGCGTTCTTCGTCTACCAAAGCAACGAAAAAATTGTCGTTATTAATTAACTGTCCAATTTGCTCATGGAGGGCGCGGTAAAAGCTCGACATACTGTCTGAGGTATTGGTCATTTCGGCAATACTGAACAGCACCGACGACACCTGCTCGGCCCTTTTTCGCTCGGCAATTTCAATGGTAAGGTTACGGTTGATATCGCGTAATTCAGCGGTTTGCCGCGCAATCTCGGCTTGCAAGAATTCACGCTGACGCAAGCGGTCGAGGGCATTGACGATATGTTGCGAGACGAATACCAGCAAATCTTGGTCGGCCTGACTATAAGTTTGGTCATCCGTATAACTTTGGATCACCATCGCACCAATGACCCGACCATTCGATTTTAACGGCACGCCTAGCCAGTCGACTGGGGCTGCGCCAAGATCTTTAATTTCACCCGCTGCAACCAACTCTTGGAAATTACCTGTTGCATACCAAAATGGTTGGCCCGTGCGCATGACGTAACCGGTCATACCCCGCCGCAATACTTCCATGGGGAAACTGTCTATGGTCGAAGCATCATCATACTCATCGACGAAATACACAAACTGAACCGTATCATCGACGTCGTCATATAAGCAGATAAAGAAGTTCTTAGCGAACATCAACTCGCCAATAATGCTGTGACAGCTGCTATAGAATTGGTTGATATCTTGGACCGCTGACGCAAGCTCTGAGATACGGAACAGTGCTTTTTGAATCAGTTCCGCTTGTTGATACTTGACCGTCAGTTTTTTCAGGCGCGCGACTACCTTACGCAGACGCGCAATTTCGGAGGCTTCACTCTGTGGCTCAACAACTCGACTCACAGTCTTCCCAATGCGTATAAAGAGGTCGGATAACTATCGCTTAAAGCAATGCGAACGGACTAAATATAACGTGTTGTTAACAGTATACCTAGACACAAAGCGCAAAAAAAGCACAGAGTGCAAATTTTAGGCATAAAAAAACCGCCCGAAGGCGGTTTTCGAATGTTCGCTTGGATAAATTCTTACAGCTCAGCAATCATGTAATCGATAGCCGCTTGAATTTCTTCGTCCGAGCAGTTTGAACACGTACCACGCGCTGGCATTGCATTGAAACCTTCAATCGCATGCTTCAGAACGGTATCCATGCCCTGTGCGAGGCGAGCTTCCCAATCTGCTGCATTATTGATTTTTGGCGCGCCTAATACACCAGAAGTGTGACATGCCATGCAAAACTGGTTGTACACTGCTTCGCCTGAACGCGCAGCAGCAGCGCCACCTGCTTGCGCAGCAGCAGCTGCACCAGCAATTTTAACCTGACCAATCGGAGCGATGCGATCTTTCAGCGCATCATTTGCACTCTGCGGCATCATGGCAGCACTTGCGCCACCGACGAATAATGCCAAAGTTGCCGCGATGACTCGGCTAGATTTAAAAATATTACGTACGTTCACGGTAGACTCCTGTATGCGCTATCGAGCTTGTTGACTGTTGTCATTGATGCGATTATAGCCAGATTCCATCCATTAAGAAACACCTCCATTGCATGTCTGAAAATACGCGCAAAATCGCCCTTTTGGATCTCGACGCTTTCTTTGCAAGTGCCGAAGCCGCTCGCGATCCGAGTCTTAAAGGACGGCCCTTTGCGGTAGGCGGTGGCGGGGCGCGTGGGGTTGTCGCGACCTGTAACTATGCGGCGCGCCAATACGGCGTGCGCAGCGCCATGCCTGGCTCGCACGCGGTACGACTCTGTCCGCAGCTACATTTTGTCGCACCTGACCACGCCTACTACCGTCAAATTTCAAACCAAGTTCTTGATATTATTAAACAATATACAAGCACTATCGAACCGGCTTCGATCGATGAATTTTATCTAGAGCTGACCGCTTGCGCGCTTTTTCAGGGCAGTGCCACGCGCATTATGGAGGCGGTTCGAGCGGATATTCGCTCACTTGGGATAACCGGCTCAGCGGGGATTTCGAATCAAAAAATGGTGGCCAAGATAGCGAGTGACGAGCGCAAACCTGATGGCCAATTTGTGGTGCCACCGGAGCAAGTGTACAGCTACATTGCCAAGTTACCCCTTGCAAGAATTCCTGGGGTGGGTCCCAAAAGCCAAGCTCGACTCAAAGATGCCGGGTTAACTTTCGGCGCAGATATCCAAGCGGTCGAGTTAAGCTACTTACAGCAGATACTCGGTGAGAAGAGCGGCTGGGTTTTGCATCAACGCTGTTTGGGCCACGACCCGCGACCCATCGTGACGGAACGGGTGCGCAAAAGTGTGGGCGTGGAAGAGACCTTGCGTCAAGATTTTTCACATTTACGTCAGGTTGAACAATTTCTTGAGCAAGCGCTCTTTCCGCAGTTGCTGAAACGGCTCAAAGTGCAACGTTGGCAGGATGCACCGATTAAGAGCCAAACCGTCAAGCTGAAATTTTCTGACTTTCAACAAACCACGGCATCACGGGTTAAAGCCAAGGCATCGCCAAGCCTTTTTTATCAGCTAACCCGTGAAGCATGGGATCGACGCCAGGGGCGCTCGGTCCGCTTAATCGGCATAAGCGTTGCCCTGCCCGATCCAGATGATCAACTGCAGCTTGAATTAGAACTTGATTAACGCCGGTCTGGATAACTGCCTAAAGTGACCACTTGGGTGCGAAGTCGAATCAGGGTTAACGCCGCTTGCAAGGCACTATCTTCGAGCCTACCCTCGCACTCGAGATAAAAGTGATACTGACCAAATTGACGCCCTGTTGGACGCGAAACCAAAGCCATCAAATTCACTTTATATGCGGCCAACACTTGTAAGTGTTCCACCAGTAAGCCCGGCTGATCGGCATCATCCAAAATTAAAAACGAGGTCTTGTAACGCGTTACAGCGTCGTAAGGAGAGGCTTTTTGCGCTGCAGAAGTGACCGCAATAAATCGCGTCGCGTTGTCTGGGCTATCACTCGCCTCGTCTTCAACCCAGGCCAGACGCTGGCGCAATTCAGTATCGACCAAGTGGCTTGGAACCAAAGCCGCGGCGGGGGTTTCGCACGCGAGCAGTTGCTTGAGGGATTCACTGTTACTCGCGGTTGTCGTTAAGGGCACGGCCAAGCGCTCCAAAGCATCGCTGCACTGCCCTTGTGCAACAAACTGAGCAAAAACTTGTTGTGGGTTAGGCTGATTGGCAATCAGACTAAAAGCGATGGGTACCGTCACTTCATCGATAATTTGCAAGGGCCGCTTTACAAAGGCATCGATGACTGGTGACACCACCCCCTCAAGAATATTCTCAATCGGCACCACTCCAATTTCAGCAGCCTCACCCACAGCGTTTAGCGTCTTCGTAAGTGTTGGGTAAAAGCTTAACCGCTTCTGTGACGGTAAAGAGCGCATCCGATCAGCTGCAAGCTGCGAGAAGGTTCCGGCTGGGCCTAGAGTGACGATATCGATCATGGTGTACAACTACTTTTTTGACTCTTAAACCTCCAAATTACTGCCTTTTGCTTCATCTTGCTAGTCGCAATTAACATTGAATCAGCGGGCATTGCTTGGCACACTACGCCAATTGTTATTAACGAGGCATACCTATGAGTTGGCTCTCCATTTTGCCGCCACTGGTTGCGATTATTGTGGTGTTTTGGCGCAAAGAAGTCATCGGCGCACTGCTGCTGGCAGTGTTTACCTCAGAATTACTGCTCGTCGCGCAATCACAGCAACCGCTCGCAATGAGCTTTATCGGTACCATTGAAGAGATTGTTGGGGTATTCAGCTCCAGTGGCAACACCCGAATTTTGGTGTTTAGTTTGCTGGTTGGTGCGCTACTTGCCTATATCCGCGAATCTGGTGGTGTTGCCGCCCTCGTCCAAAAGCTGCTGAATTGGGGGCTTGGCAAAACCAAGCGTGGAGCCAGCTTGCTGACGGTATTCACTGGCGTCTTTATTTTCATCGAGTCGAACTTAAGCGTTTTGACCTCGGGCATTTTATCTCGTGGGCTATTTGAAAAACTCAATATGAGTCGGGCCCGTTTGGCTTACTTAATCGATAGTACCAGCGCACCGATTTGTATTTTAATTTTACTCAACGGTTGGGGAGCCTATGTGCTCGGCTTGATTGAGCAACAAGGTCTTCCCGGTGCATCAGTGGTGACACTTTGGAGTACGATTCCTTATAACTTTTACGCGCTATTAACCCTTGTCTTAGTGTTTTACACCGCGTTATCCACTAAAGTGCATGGACCGTTAGCGCGAGTTGAAGCGCAGCCGCAACCCGCGCAAGATATTCCTGAGCAGATCCCGCAAGGTAGTAAAGCCCGCTTTATGGTCGTGCCTTTACTCGTGATGGTGCTGGGGATGATCGGCTTTATGGTATGGACCGGGAATGGCGATTTAACTGCGGGAAGTGGTTCTAAATCGGTGCTTTATGCCACCGCGCTCGCCTGTGTAGTGGCTTATTTTATGCTGCTATTTTCGCGTCGCAACAGCCATCATGAGTTGGTCAAAATTGGCTTTAAGGGGATGGGTGAATTACTGCCTTTGGTAAGCATAGTATTGCTCTCATTAGCGCTTGGTTCATCGCTCAAAGAGCTCGGCACTGGCGCATTTTTGGCAGGTATCGTAGGCGATTATCTGGCCCCGATTTGGATCGCACCTATGCTCTTTATTGCCGGTGCTTTGATCGCGTTCACCACAGGTACGTCGTGGGGCACCTTTGCGATTTTAATCCCGATCGCCGCACCTTTGATTCTTGCGCTCGATTTACCCGCGCCGTTGTTGCTCGCAGCAGTTTTAGGGGGTGGGGTATTCGGTGACCACTGTTCACCCATATCGGATACCACTGCGGTATCGGCCCTAGCATCGGGCTGTGACCTGCTCGAGCACGTTCGAACCCAATTACCGTATGCCCTTGTAGCTGGGGTGGGCAGTATTATCCTGTATCTACTTGCAGGCTTTTTCATGTTATAACCTTTGTTAAATCGTTTAAGGACGCCTACTGAACATGGCCAACGGCATTCATTTTCGTAGTACTCGAGCTGAAATTAATCGCGATGCACTGGTGCACAATGCTCGCGAAATTAAAACTCAGGCGGGTGATCATCGTGTGCTCGGCGTGATCAAAGCTGATGCTTATGGTCATGGCCTCATTACCGCTGCACAAGCGCTTGATAGTGAGCTTGATGCATTTGGTGTTGCCTTTATTGACGAAGCCTTACGGTTGCGTGAAGCCGGTATCATCAAGCCGGTGGTCTTGCTCGAGGGGATTCTTTCGGGCGAGGAATTACCTATTTGTGCGCATTACAACCTGCAACCGGTGATTCATCAGCAGAGCCAATTAGACGCCTTATTAACCGCGCGGTTAGTGCGCCCAGTTGCAGTCTGGCTGAAAGTCGATACCGGATTACATCGACTCGGTTGGCCGCCAGAGCAAGTCAAATCGGTCTACCAGCAATTACGCCAATGCCCGAACGTTGGCGCAATTACCTTAATGTCGCATTACGCCAATTCTGGGGATCATGGTCATCCGCTTACGCAAGCGCAACAAAAGCTTTTTGAAGATATCTGTGCAATGACCGAAATCACGGTGAATGTCAGCATGGCCAATTCTGCTGCCTTGTTAACGACTGCAGTTGAATTGAGCAGCATGAATGGTGAGTGGATGCGCACCGGTATTACCATTTATGGGCTGCCACCGAGCGAAGATTTTGCAAGCCAACTCTCTATACAACCAGTAATGCGGTTGATAGCACCTGTGATCGCTTTAAGAACCATACCTGCCGGTGAAAGTGTTGGTTACGGGAGCACGTGGACAGCGACACGAGAGAGTCGCATTGCCACCATTGCCATCGGCTATGGCGATGGGTACCCACGCCATTGTAAAAATGGCACACCGGTCTTTATCAATGGTCAACGTGCACCACTTGCTGGAACCGTCTCGATGGATATGATTACCGTAGATGTAACCGACCTCGACAAGGTCGAGGAAGGCGATGAAGTTGAATTATGGGGGCCCAACTTAAGCGTGAATGAAATCGCGAAGTGGGCCGACACCATTGGTTATGAGCTTCTCACCCGAGTTTCGCCACGCGTCCCTCGGGTTGCAGTTTAACCCTTACTGATTTTTCAGATAGCGCTTAAACCACGCCACAGTATGCTCGACTTTTGCAATGATTCGCGAAGGTCGGGCAGTGACGCCATGATACGCGTCTGGTACCCGCACCATGGCCGTATCAACCTGTTTCAACTGGAGCGCCTGATAGAACTGTTCCGTTTCAGAAATCGGCGTGCGACGGTCCTTTTCACCAGTGAATAGCAAGGTCGGAGTGGTTACATTTTCTACCACCGAAAGCGGCGAACGATTCCAGTAATGCTCAAGCTGCTGCCACGGCATTCCAGGGAATTGATTACGGATTTGGCCTAAATAGCTGTCTGCAGTTAAGGTTTTGCTGATCCAATTGATGACCGGATTGGTTGCTGCAGCGGCGTTAAAACGATCGGTCAAACCAACCGCAAATGCGGTGGCAATCCCCCCTGCCGAGCCGCCAGCAATAAACAAATTATCTGGATCAGCAATGCCCATTTCGATGAGTTGATCGAGACCACTCATGTGGTCAGCGAAGTCACGCTCAGAAGAATAGAAGCCATCGAGCAACATGGCGAAATCTTTGCCATACGAGGTACTGCCGCGATAGTTGTTATAGAACACCACGAACCCTTCGGCCGCATAGCGCTGATGCTCAGCTGCAAACACTGGGCCATAAGCAAGGTGCGGTCCACCATGGATTTCGACCATGGTTGGGTAGCGCTTATTCGGGTCGTAGTTCGGCGGCAACATGTACCAACCTTCAATTTCGGTGCCATCAAAGCTTGAGCGATAGCGAATTGGATTCACCGAGGCCAACTCTCGGTAGTCCAACACATCCGCATTTAAATCGGTCAAAACGCGCGCTTGTGCATTTGCTTCAGCCGTAATGACCGCAACATCAGCTGGACGATACGCTGTTGCATGAGTGAAGGCGATTTGTCCGCTGGTGGGCGCGACCGAATACATGCCGCTTAAGTAAGGTCGACTGATATAGGTACCACCCAAACTATCAGTGACATCATAAAAATCATCATTGAGGCCGACCACAGCGACTTTAGTGTGAGCACGATCAGTATATTGCACCGTTAACTGGCTCTCATTGAGCCACTTGGGTTGCTCTAAAGAGCGATCGAGCTGAGCCTGCAAAGTGCGCGATTGCGCCGTTCTAAAGTTATGAATTTGCAGTTTGTTGTTGTGGTATGGCTCAGGCTCACTCGAACGCCACAAGTAGGCGAGATTATTGCCATCAAGTGACATCGCCGGAGCAAACTCGGCGCCAGCGCGGTCGGTGAGCTGGGTCAATTCTGCACTTTGCAGCTGCACCTCCCACAAGTCCGACTCACCCGTTTGATATTCCCAATTATCATTGCGATTGGCACTGAAAATAAGCGCTGAGCTATCACGGCGCCACGCTAACGGACCATTGTGATTGTAGGCGCCCGTTGTCAATTGGCGGGCATTACCGCCATCACTCGGCACCACGAAAACTTGCCGATATTGGGAAGGAAGTACACCCTGACCATCGCGCTGGTAGTATGTCCGTTCAACAATGATCGGTGCTGCCGCCCAAGTTGCCCCTTTTGGTTTTTTCGGGGTGTACACACTTTTAGCAAAATCGGTCTTCGGTGCATCTTGATTCATGGTAAACGCGATATAGCGACCATCGGGCGACCAACTGAGCTGCGATGGGCTTGCGTTCACTGCAGTGACTGCTGCCAGAGTCTGAGTGGCCAACCAGTACACATGAATTTGATTTTTCCCACCCCGGTTAGAGGTAAAGGCTAACCGCGTACTATCACCGGACCAGGTTGGATTGCCATAACTGGCGTTATCGGCGAACAGCGGCGTATGTTGGCCACTGGCCACATCAATCAACCAGAGCGAGCGCTTCGTACTATCCGTCATTTCGTCAAACTGCTGACGAACGTAAACAATATGCTTACCGTTTGGAGCAATGCTGACGTCGTTGGCATATTCCAACGCAAACACGTCCTCAGCGCTAAACTTACTTTTGCTTGATTCGGCTTGTGCGAAAGCTGGGGGTGCTGAGAGCAGCAAGGCTGTGGCAACCATAGTTGCAGTTAATGTTCGTAGCATACTTCACTCCTTAACGAGAAATCATCGAAACTGCTATCAAGCAAACCAAAGGCGGGCGCGTTGCGCAAGCCTATTTGGGATTGATGCGCACAAATCACCGACCAATGGTATGATGCAAATAGGTCTTGTTGAGGAAATTCGCCATGTTCAATTTAACTTCATCGAAATTATTCTCTGCTGTCGCGGCTCTTAGCTTGCTTGGGTTAAGCGCCTGCTCACCGGAGCCGGTTACACCACCTGAGGGTGTCACGGTCGACTACACCGTCGAAAATGTTCATATCGTTGATTTTGTCGATGGCCAGCCTGTGCTGCTGGAAAACCAAACCATTGCTGTTAATGGTGGCGTCATCAGTGCTATTTACGATGCAGATTCAACTCATATTCCGGCCGCCACCGAAGTGATTGCAGGCAACAATGGTTATGTGCTTGCCGGCTTTACTGAAATGCATGGGCATGTTCCCCCTGCTACAGGATTCGGTCGCTTTCCTGATCGCTATGTCGATGACATGCTCTTTCTTTATGTGGCCAACGGCGTAACAACGGTACGCGGGATGCTTGGTTATCCACATCAACTGGATTTGAAGAAAGCTATCGCGAGTGGCGAGAAAATTGGGCCAACTTTGTATCTGGCCGGGCCAAGCTTTAATGGCAATAGTATCGAATCTCCTGAACAGGCAACCCAGCGGGTCATTGATCAACGTGATGAAGGTTGGGACTTATTGAAAATCCACCCAGGGCTTACCCTAGCCGAGTACCAAGCACTGGCCGCCACTGCCAATCAAAATAAGATGGAATTCGCTGGGCATGTGCCAGCCGATGTCGGGTTGGAAAACGCCCTTAAAGCAGGCCAAGTGACCATCGATCATCTGGATGGTTATCTCGAGGCAGTGGACGCACTCGATCGCCCGATTACGGCCGATGAACTAACGTATTTGGTTGAGTTGAGCTTGCAATATCAAGTCGCCGTGGTGCCAACGCAAGCACTCTGGGCCACCTTGATCGGTGCTGGCGATAACGATTATTTACGCAGCTTTCCTGAACTTGGTCTGGTTCCCGAAGTCGTGCGCCAAGGCTGGCTCGACTACATCGCCTCACCGGCCTCAGCATACTTTGCGGGCGACTCTGCCGCAGTACAGCAAGCCAACCGGCAGGCGCTTTTAAAGGCTCTTTATCTAGGTGGAGTGCCGATTATTTTTGGCACTGACGCGCCGCAATTATTCAGTGTCCCGGGCTTTTCAATTCATCGAGAAATCCCTTATCTGCAAGCAGCAGGAATGACCAATGCCGATATTATTTATAGTGCGACGGTCGCGGCCGGGGACTATTTTGCAGAAGAGAGTGTGACGCCGTTTGGACGCATAGCTCCGGGACAGCGGGCCGACTTTTTACTGGTGCCCGAGAATCCACTCATGCAGTTAGAGACACTCACAAGCCACCAAGGAGTTATGGTTCGTGGGAGTTGGTTAAGTCGCGCCGCCATCGAGGCAAAAATCGCCGACATACGAGCAGCCTACCAGATCAATAATTAATTTAGACGAGCGTCCTGCAGCCTGTGCCACGCCGATGAATGACGGTATCCATAATCATCACGATATCGCGATGGCGGGCATCTTGTTTTATTTTTTCATAAAGGGGGTAGATGACCTCACTTCCCCCCTCCAAAACTTGGAAAAATGCTTCGCCGTTACTGTGTCTTTTCGGCGTAGCGCTTCGCCCATTCAGCCAACAACCGCACCCCGTAACCATTCCCGCCAGCTGGGTGAATACCTTTAGCGCTGGTGGCGTAGGCGTTACCTGCAATATCAAGGTGAATCCATGGTGTATCTTTGGCGAAATGCTGCAGTAACCGCGCACCAGCTTGAGCACCCGGTGAACCCACGTTTTGAATATCCGCAAGCCAACTGTCAATGATGCCTTTGTACGGTCCAAGCGGCAGCTGCCAGACTAACTCGCCGGTCTCATCTCCGGCCGCTTTCATGGCCTCGAGCAACTCCGGATGATCACTAAATACCGCCGCGTAGTCGGTGCCAAGGGCACGAACTTTTGAGCCAGTTAAGGTAGCGATATCGGCAATCGCACGCGCATTTAATTTATCGCGCGCATACCAAATGCCATCAGCCAAAATCAAACGCCCCTCGGCATCTGTGTTGACCACTTCAATCCGCGTGCCATCACCGGCAACAAGCACATCACCTGGCAGGGTTGCTGTACCTGAAATCAAGTTGTGCGATAACGGCACCACACCGACCACGTTAAAATCAACTTGCTCGCCCGCCAAGGCCATCATGGCGCCAATCACTGCACCCCCACCAGCTTTATCGGTTTGCATGCGAACAATCGAGTCACCACTGGTTTTCAGGTTATAGCCACCGGTATCAAAGGTGTTGCCTTTACCGACAAAAGCAATGGGCTGCTCACCTTTATCCCCGCCATGCCACTCAAGCACCAGTAAATGTGCCTTGTGTTGGCTACCTTGGCTCACTCCATAAAGTGCGCCCATTCCCATCGCCTTAACTTGCTCTGGACCATAGACCCTAGCCTTGATGCCATAGGGTGCAACAGCTCGCTCGGCAAGCTCAGCAATGGCCGCTGGATAGCCGTCACTGCCTGGAAGGTTGATAATGTCACGCGCAACAAAGACACCATGCGCGAGAGGTTTAGTGGCAAGATAAGCGGCTTCTGCTGCTTCACCATCTTGGCCATGCCAATGGGTGACATAACTTGGCCGCGCCTTTGGTGTTTGCTTGTAGCGATCAAAACGGTAATTGCGCAAATCCATACCGTGGGCCATCGCCGCGATTTGAGACGGACTCAAAGCACGCGCATGAACCACGACTGTGCTCATTTTATCGGTTACTTTAGCGGCGATGGTTGCACCAAGCTGCTCGGCGTCGAAGCGGTTAAGTTCGCTGCCCATACCAACGACCCATAAGCGTTTAGCATAGAACCCCGGCGGTGCGAGTAGCTCAACCATCTGACCTTGCTTGCCGCTAAATTCAGCAACTTCGAGGGCTGCACTCACAGCGTTTTTGGTTTCGTCTTGCCACATCTTCGGGAGCATGATGGCACCGCTGGTTTCAGGGACAACCATGACAATTACATCTGCGCCATCAATATGGCGATGTTCAAACCGATGTTCAGTGTTTAAGTAATCACTCCACTGGCTCACTGCCTGAGCGCTTTGCGCCCAAATCAGGGCAAGCATTAACATGCCTAAAGTGGCCATTTCCATAATCCATGCAGACCCGTTCTGTGCCTGTACTTTCATCCTGCTTTCCTCTATTAATTGGATGGTTACAACGATTCTAAAGCGGTGCAGCGATAATCAGTGCGGAGCCGTTGATTTAATTCTACACAACGGTTTAAAGCGCCATCCCGATCACCGGTGCGGTATAAAACTCGAACTAAACCTATGGTTGCTTGCTCGTGCAACGGAGCAATACTCAGCACCTCGCGATACCAACTTTCTGCTTCACTTAACTGCTCGGCGTGGTAATAACTGTCGCCAATGCGCAGCCCTACACTTGCCAGCCAGGGCCGGATTTGTACTGGCTGCTTTGCATACTCTTGTTGCATCACTTGGTAGCCTTGCTGATAGGCCTCGCGCGCTTGAGTAAGGTCACCCGATGCGCCAAAAAGTTCCGCTAAATTGAGCCAAATCGGCCACACTGATGCATCGTGTTCTAAAGCCTGTTGATAGAGTCGAATCGCCGCCGCATAATCGCCCTGCGCCGAGCGCACGAACCCTTTCGCCTTCAGCGCAATCGTACTATTGGGTTGCAACGCCAGCGCCTTATCTGCCATAACCGCTGCGCGCTGCAATAACGCTCGATTCGCATCCGTCGCCAACGCCCCGCTGGCAACCTGCTCAGTGATACTGGCTTGACTCGGATCGCCCGGTGACGACTCAGAATAGCGCAATGCTTTTTGCACCAGCGCATTGGCAAGCCCTGCATAAGCCGCAACGGTATCGGGTTTTAATTCAAGTTGCTGCTGATATAAGCTGATCGCCCGTTCATTGTCGGCAAGCCGCATTTGATGGTAATAGTCATCCGCTTGGCTCAACAAATCCGAACGCTGACGGCCATCTTCAACAGTTAGCATCAGTACGACTAAAGCAGTGACTGCAACGGCAAACATAGCGCCAATAAAAATAAGCGGTTTAGGAACTTTACGCACTGAAAACGAGGCGGCGTTAAACTCTTCAGGTGTGATTAAAAGGCGATAACCGCGCTTCGGAACGGTCTCGATATAGCGCGGTGCGCGAGCACTATCTCCAAGCGCTGAACGCAAGCGCGAGACGGTGCGCAACAGCGTATCCTCGCTTGGGCACGTTTCAGGCCAAACCCGCTCAAGCAAGTCTTTTTTACTCACTAGTTGCTCTGGGGTTTCGAGTAAACAAGTTAAAAGCGCGGCACTCTTCGGCTCGAGCCGCACTTGCTCGTCTGCTGCGTTGGTCAACACGCCAGTGCTGGACTCAAAGCGCCAGTCACCAAGTTGTATGGGTGCGCTCATGGCACTCTCCCTTACCTGATATTGCGGTATGTCCGATAAATGTCCGACTAAATTCGGGTTAATGTCAGGACTCTGTTCGCATTCTACCCTAACCTGCGCCAGCCTACCTTAAGTTATGCCCAGCAAAGCAGTGGCGAGGCTCCCAAAGCCGTTGAGCTACCGCGCGACTATCGCATCGCGGCCGGCGCGATTGGTTATCTGAAACCGGGTCCGTTTAGTAATATTTATGCCGAAGACAGCAGCCAAACGTGGAATACCGAAGAGTTTTTTGGTTTGATTGACGAGGCCTTTAGCGCCTTTAAAGCGGCACAAATCGAAAAGCTCGTGATTGATTTGCGCAATAATCCCGGTGGCACGAATAGTTTTAGCGACTACATGCTGGGCTATTTCGTCGACCAACCGTTTCGCTTTGCCGCCGACTTTAGAGTCAAAGTGTCATCCTTTGCTGAGGCGGCGAACCAAGCTCGACTCGCAGCTGATGAGCCAGCGGATTCAATCAACGCGCAACTTGCCGCGATTTATACGAGCCACGATGAGGGGGAGATCGTCTCATTCCCATTACAGGATAGCCAGCCGTTACCGTTAGCACAGCGCTTAGCCATCGACCCTGCGAAGGTTTTTGTCATCGTCGATCGTTATTCCTATAGCAATGCCGTAAGTGTGGCGGCGATTGTGCAAGATTATGGTTTTGGAATGATCATAGGCGAGCCGACCGCTGATCTGGCAACGACCTACGCCTCGATGGAGAGTTTTACTTTGTCGCGAACTGGAATTGAAGTTGGCTTCCCCAAGGCGCACATTATTCGTCCAAACGGTGATGAAGAGGCTGCAGGAGTAACCCCTGATCATGTCCTCGGTTGTTTTGCTGAGACCAGCAACGCCGCTCAACGCCTCGCCTGTGCGCTCGAGTTTGTCGCGAAGCAACCTTGAGTTAACCCTGTAATCAAGTGGATTTGAACTGGACAAGGCCTACGCTTTTCTCTAGAATTCGCCTCGTCGTTAAACGACGCCTTCCAATCCACGCACCCGTAGCTCAGCTGGATAGAGCGCTGCCCTCCGGAGGCAGAGGCCACAGGTTCGACTCCTGTCGGGTGCGCCATATCTGCAGGAGCTTCACGGTTTGTGAACACTAACACAAAAATTTTTGTGCCAAATCTGTGCCAAATTTATTCCTGCTTATAATATTGTCGCCCTTCAGCGCCGCTGATGCAGGCGATTTCCAGCCACTTTTTACTTTTGTTGAGACCAGTATTTAAGTGTAATAAGTCCAACACACCTTTCTAAGACGGTTGAATTCGATAAAAGAGAAAAAGCCGGTGATTGAGCCCATGAGATACATGTGGTAGCCTATTTCTTATTTTGAAATGGTTTTTTCATCTGCAGGTTGTTCGTTTGCCAAAAATTATTTGGTCGTTGATCGTAGTCATTTTACTTCACAGTTTTTTTACCTGTGCGGTTGCCGCTGGGCATGTGGAGGATAGTAATCACACTTTCGATTATGCCTATCAACATCATACGCACAATGATCACGAGACGAAGTCACCCGACAACCTCGATCCAAACCACGAACATCAATTTCACGCACACATAAGCTGTATCACTGGTTATTCAATCTGTGCTGCGGCAACACCATGTCCGAATCTTGCAATCCCACATCGATTACTTCCTTTCGATAGTAACGACCATCAACCACCAACCCCACCACCAAATGCCTAAACTTCACGTCTAAAATTTGTGCATTAGCACGCCATTTTACTGTGGAGATAATCATGAAATTACTTTATTTCGTGATTGCTGTACTTGTGGGGTTACTTGCAACCTCATATTCAGCAATCGCAAATGAGTTATCATTGCGAGAGGCATTTGAGAACGTCTTGCGAGATAACCCAATCTTAAAGAAGTACCCGTATCAGCAACGTATGGCTGAAGCTGAAAAACTGCAGGCATCGCTGCGTCCAAATCCAGTTATCGGGTTCGAACTGGAGAATTTTGCTGGTAATGGTGAAAGCCAAGGATTCGACAGCGCTCAAGCAACATTGTCGTTCAGTCAGCTTATTGAGCTTGGTGGAAAACGCGAGCAACGAGTTGAGTATGCGAACGCGCGACAACGTCAGCGGGCCGCTGAGTTTAATTACGAAAAGATCGAAATCCTAGCGGAGACGGCTTATCGTTTTTACGAAGTTGTTCGGTTGCAGCAGTTGGCCGAGTGGAATAGCCATCAGCAGCAACGGCTCGATAGTGCAATGCAAATAGTCAAGGAGCGGGTCCGGTCCGGAGCTGTGCCACCATCGGAAGCAACTAAAGTTTCATTGCAACAACGCCAAGTAAGTGTCCAATCCGAAGAGATTGTTGGAAAGCTTGACCAAGCACGAGCGAACTTAAGTGCAATGTGGGCCGCAGAGCCAAGCTTTACTGGTGTGACCGGGGACTTTTATCAATCTTTCGATATTCCTTCACAAGCTGATATTGAACAAGCGGTTAATCAAGCGCCAGAGTTTCTTCGTTTACTCGATTCAGAACGACTACTTGCGGCAAAAGTTGATGCTGTGAAGGCAGATGCTTCTGTCGATCTCAATATTGGAGTGGGTGTTCGTTACAACAATCAGCTAAATGACACTGGTCTTGTTCTCCAGGCGTCGATGCCTCTTCAACTTTCGAACCCAAATCAGGGAACTCTTGAGGCTACTAAAGCTGAGCGTACGTTAGTTTTTGAACAGCAGCGTTTAATTCGAGACCAGTTGCGCGTTCGCGCAAGATCTCTATTAGGACGCATACAAACAAATTATCGCTACTTAGAGAGCATTCAAACAGATTTATTACCCCTCGCCAAGCGACTAGAGAATGAAACGACCGATGGCTATCGCCGAGGTATTCATAGTCTTTTAGTTGTTCTTGATGCGCAAGATGAGCTAGCACAGCTTGAACACCAAGCCCTTGAGCGTCGCAGTGCTATTCACAAAGACATTCTCGAACTAGAGCGAATGACGGGTCAATCATTTTTAGGATCGAAATCATGAATTTTATGAAAACAGTTTTTACATTGCTCGCTCTATGCTTAGGGCTAAGCTTATCTGCATTAAGTCATGCTTCAACGGAGCATGGCCATACGGAGACTGAGGCGAAGGGGCCAAATGGTGGAATATTATTAAGCGACGGCGATTTGTCAGTCGAGATCACGATCTACGAGTCAGGAATCCCTCCAGAAATGAGAGTCTACACCTATCTAAATGGAGAGCTGATGTCCCCCAAAAAGGTTGAAGTTTCGGTAACCCTACATCGGCTTGGTAACGTCAATGATAACTTGAGTTTCACTCCAGAGAATAATTACCAAGTCAGTAATGAGATCGTCACCGAGCCACACTCGTATGAGGTCTCGGTTTCAGTGAATACAAAAACACAGCGTGCTGAATGGCACTATGAAAGCTATGAGGGAAGAGCAACATTGTCTGACCGAATTATTGAAAAGGCAGATATTGTGGTTGAACCTGCAGGTCCTCAGACACTTAATTTTAGTGAAACTTTGTTTGGTGTCGTTGCGCCCATAACTGAAAAAATCATCTCAATTACTCCAATTTATAAAGGTAAGGTAACTGGCGTTAAGGTTTCAATTGGTGATCAAGTTTTCGCGGGTCAAACGCTTGCGAAAGTTACCAATGCTGCAAGTGGAGTCAGTTACGATGTTGTTAGCCCTATAGATGGTGAGGTTACTGAACGATTTGTCTCCGTCGGTGAGGTCGTCAACGACGAAACAATGTTCGAAATTGCCGACTTATCCTCGGTCTGGGTCGAGCTCTCGGCGTTCCCTGAAAACATTGAGAAGCTTCAAGTTGGGCAAACAGCAGAGGTTTATGATTTACATCAACATGAGCGCACTCGTGGTGAAGTGATTTACATTGCACCAGTAATGACCGGTGGACACATAGCTCGAGCCCGAGTGCTTATTGATAACTCTGAAGGTCATTGGCGGCCGGGAATGCACGTAAAATCTGACGTGAAAACGCGTGAACGCGCTGTGCCTCTGGCTGTGCAAGTTGATGCAATTCAGTCTTTTCGGGACATGCCGGTGGTGTTTGCTAAGTACGGAAACACTTTTGAAGTTCGCATGATAGAACTTGGCGAGAGTGATGGAGAATATGCCGAAGTTACTGGCGGTCTAGCTCTAGATACTCCTTATGTGATCGGAAACAGCTACATACTCAAAGCCGATGTTCTCAAAGACGGCGCGAGCCATGACCACTAGGAGGGCGAACTTATGATTGATTTACTGATTCGTTTCGCCGTTCAACGTCGATGGTTGATCATGGCGGCAACTATATTGATAGCAGGTGTTGGCGTATTTAGTGCGCTTAAACTGCCCATTGATGCGGTACCGGATATTACCAATGTGCAGGTGCAAATCAACACAGAAGCCTCCGGCTATTCTCCGCTAGAAACAGAGCAGCGTATTACTTATCTGGTTGAGAATGCGATGGCGGGTATACCAGACCTTGACTACACACGATCAATTTCTCGGTACGGTTTATCGCAAGTAACCGTGGTGTTTGAGGAGGGAACTGATATTTATTGGGCTCGCCAACAAATCAGCGAACGTTTGCAGATGGTCAGAGGTGAACTGCCTGTCGATGTTGAGCCAGCGCTTGGACCAATAGCGAGCGGTTTAGGTGAGATCTTTACATACATCGTCAGCGCCGATGCTGATGCGCGAGATGAGAATGGTCAACCCTACACAGCAGAATCGCTTCGTACCTTGCAAGACTGGGTAATCCGTCCTCAATTGGTCAAAGTTCCGGGTGTGACCGAAATCAATACTGTTGGTGGCTATGAGCGCGAGTACCAAGTCTCTCCGCACCCCGGAAAGTTGCTCGCTTATAAAATCTCGGTAGACGATGTTTTTCGAGCATTGCAGCTCAACAATACCAACGCTGGTGCGGGCTATATTGAGCGTAACGGCGAACAATGGCTAGTTCGCTCTCCCGGTCAACTACAATCCTTAGTGGATATTCGTAATGTGGTTGTTACCAAACGTGATGACGCACCAGTGAGGGTGAAAGATGTTGCGGATGTGTCGTTTGGTGAAGAGCTACGAACAGGAGCTGCTACGGCTGACGGTGAGGAGGTGGTGCTTGGGACCGCAATGATGTTGATTGGCGAGAACAGTCGTATTGTGTCTGAAGCGGTTGCTAAGCGTCTGGAGGAGGTGCAGCTCAGCTTACCCGATGGTGTAACGGTCGAGTCCGTTTATAATCGTACAACTCTGGTTGAGAAAACCATTGCGACCGTCGAAAAGAACCTGTTCGAAGGAGCAGTTCTTGTTATTGTGGTGCTGTTTCTTTTGCTTGGAAATGTCAAAGCTGCACTCATTACGGCACTGGTTATTCCATTGAGCATGTTATTCGCTATCACGGGTATGGCGGCTAATCGTGTGTCCGGTAACTTAATGAGTCTAGGTGCAATAGATTTCGGCATTATCGTCGATGGCGCCGTCATTGTTGTCGAAAATGCCTTACGTCGGCTCGGATCAGCACAACAAAGGCTAGGGCGTTTATTGACGACCAAAGAGCGCTTACAGGAAGTGTTTGAGAGCACACGTGAAGTGTTTAATCCTGCGGTATTTGGTGTGTTGATCATTATGTTGGTTTACTTACCAATATTTGCACTTAGTGGCGTTGAGGGAAAAATGTTTCATCCTATGGCATTCACCGTTGTGTTTGCATTGCTGGGTGCGCTTATTTTTTCTATGACGTTTGTACCAGCCGCGCTTGCGATTTTCGTGAAAGGCAAAGTTTCACATGGTGAAAATCGTCTTATGCGCGGGGCTAGACGACTTTATGAGCCGCTTTTGAATACGTCTCTGAAACGACCCATTGTGATTGTCTTGGTCGGTTTGAGTCTGTTTATGGGATCAATCTATCAAGCCTCGAAAATGGGAACAGAATTCCTGCCACAATTGGATGAAGGCGACTTAGCGCTGCACGCATTGCGTATTCCCGGTACGGGCCTCCAACAATCGGTCGATATGCAATTGCAACTTGAGGAAGTGATTGCTGAATTCGACGAAGTAAAACGGGTATTTTCAAAAATCGGAACCCCCGATGTTGCGACTGATCCCATGCCCCCGAGTGTTGCAGATACGTTTGTTATTCTGAAGCCAAAGAGTGAATGGGCGGATGCAGAAAAAACAAAAGATGAGTTTGTTGCTGAGTTGAGGGAAGCTGTCGAGCAAATACCCGGTAACAAATATGAGTTCACGCAACCCATCGAGATGCGGTTTAATGAGCTGATCGCGGGTGTTCGTGCAGATGTCGCTGTGCGTATCTACGGTGACGACCTCGACCAGTTGAAAGCGCTCGGTGATGAGGCTGTAGAGATCATTGCTGGCGTTGACGGTGCGGCAGATGTTCGAGCAGAACAAATGACCGGCTTACCAACATTGTCAGTGACACCGCAACGTGATCATCTCGCGCTACTTGGATTATCCGTTCAGGACGTTCAACGTGCAGTTCAAAGCGCTGTCGGCGGTTTAGTTGCCGGAACAATTTATGAAGGAGATAAACGGTTTCGGTTGATGGTTCGTCTGGATGAATCTTGGCGCACAGATATCGAAGCGTTAAGGCAGCTGCCTGTTACCGTGCCCCAAGCGAGCAACCCGGAGCTTCAGTACGTCCCATTGGGGGAAATCGCAGACGTTGAACTGACGGTTGGGCCCAATCAGATCAACCGGGAAAGTGGTAAACGCAATGTCATTGTAAGCGCCAATGTTGTCGATCGTGATTTGGGGTCATTTGTTGAGGACATTCGGCAACAGTTACAAAGCGATATATCACTACCAACTGGATATTGGATCGATTATGGCGGCACGTTTGAGCAACTTCAATCAGCGTCTCAGCGTTTAGCAATCGTGGTACCGTTGACGTTATTACTTATCTTTGGACTGTTGTACAGCGCATTCAACTCACTGACAAATGCCTTAATTATATTCACCGGTGTGCCGCTCGCGCTCACAGGCGGTATTTTGGCTCTCTCATTACGCGGTATGCCTCTGTCAATCTCTGCGGCTGTTGGATTTATTGCGTTGTCTGGAGTTGCCGTGTTAAACGGTGTGGTGATGTTATCGTTCATTCAACAGTTACGAGATGAGGGCAAAGCTATCATTGAGGCTGTGTACGAGGGTGCTCGTCAACGATTGAGGCCTGTGCTTATGACGGCACTAGTGGCGAGCTTTGGGTTCATCCCAATGGCGTTTAACACAGGCACGGGCGCTGAGGTTCAACGGCCTTTAGCAACGGTTGTCATTGGCGGAATTGTTTCGTCGACATTGTTGACGCTGGTTGTTCTGCCGGCGCTTTACCTGCTGATAAGCAGACTCAGAATAAGATCGTCTCATTCGTAATCTTGCTGTTTTGGAAGTTGGGTCGAAAGATCCAACTTCCATTCAAATACCCCCGAGCCATCATTACTAATGGCGAAGATACACCTATCGTTTTCAATCGTTTATTTTGGTCATGTCGCGAGCGAGAAGTTTAGCGACAATAGGTGAAGTAATCATTTGAATGACGGCAAAAAATGCAGCGGGAATTGCAATTTCAGGGGGAAGCCCAGATGCAGCAACAAAAGCAGCGGCAATGCTAAACTCCTTTTTACTGACTGTAAAAAGATAAGTGATCATTTTGTAATCCCCCCGAAAAATCGGAGTAATTATAAATAGAATGCTCAACTCTTTAACAAGGCGGCAAGCTGTTCTAACTGCAGTTGATAGGCCTCAGCGCTCTCCTTTTTAAACTTCGCCAAATTCATCAACTTCCATTTTACCGATGGAAATTGATGATAATTATAAACAGACCAGTCCGGTTCTAAGCCGTTAAAACTAAGCAGAAATTGCTTATCCGCCTCGTTCAAACTCCGACGTACAGTCTCTATCAGCTTGAGTCGTGTTGTTTCAAAATCAGTATAACTAAATACAACATTACTCATGCCTTCAAACTGGTTCTCGAAAGCTGCCCTTTGGTCAAATAAGTTAGGGGCAAGCATTTCATGTGTTGGTCGATTGCTACTAATCAGTGCGAACATGAAGCCCCGTTTGATTTCATCGATAAACCCTATGTTTTCCAACAATAGTTTTGTGTCGAAAAGGTCTCGCGGATGCTGTCTATCCAGCGCGGCGCAGATTTTCCCACCGTAAAGCTGACCCAATGGCACCACCGGCATCGCACAGAACACGTTGTATTGCTCTTGTGCAGCTGAACAAAGTGGTAGCTTTTTTGCAGGGCCAAGTAAGCCACACCCAACCATGTTCACTTCGACTTTTATTTGAATGCCGTGCTCACTCATTTGAAGCTTACACACATTCGGCTTGTGCTGAACCCTTATCGTTGCTCGCAACTTATCAACTCGATCTTTTATTCGCAGTAGCGCAGCATTGATTACTGCGAGTGCTTCCGCGCGCACTTCTAACCCAACATATGTTAAGTCAATATCTACAGAAAGCCTTGGCATGTCCTGCAAGAATAAATTGATAGCGGTACCGCCATGCATTGCAAAGCAATCCTCTTTCGCGATTTCCGGCAACACATCGAGTAGCAGCTTTACCTGTCTTTTATAAGCTTCGTTCATTCCATTGATTCCAGTTCCTTTGGTACAGTGATTTGGTATTTCGGGATGTAAACACCGTTGGCTACTATCGCACGCTTACCCGAGCCTAGGTTTACACTGCTTAAATCAAGATATTGCATCCAGTCGTGATTTGCTTTCTCGGCCAGATAAAGAAATAAGCGTTTCACTTTTATTGAGTTACAGGCTTCTAACAACTTTTGCACGGAGGTGGGCCGCAAGTTATTGAGGCCCTCCATGAGCTCATAAGCTTCCAGTAACGATTGTGACTTGGGTGCAAGATACAGACACTCCATGATGGCTCGCGCTGGCTCTGATACTTTAACCGTGAACTGTTTATGCGGTATTTCGGTTATACCGATTTCGGGCGGCAGAAAGTTGGATAACGTGTACTTGACGTTAACGCTCCAGTCTTGTTTTTTAAACCACAAAGGCACATGCTCGCCATGAGCGCCAAATAGCTGCACGTGCTTTGGGGAAAGCTCTAAATAATGCGCCTTGCCTTGCAACCCTAGGGCAGTCTTTCCGCCAGGATGTAACGATAAGCCGAGCTGAGTTTGCATGGCGTACACCCCGCCGAGGTAATCCACGTGGTCGCCATAGCGTATTAATGCACCAGCCCCGATGCTCTCAAACCACTGGCTTTTTTTATAGCGCTGCTGCAAGTCGAGGCTGTAGCCATTTTCAACAAGCCAAGAAGAGCAGAGCACGACGCCCGATGGCTGGGAGCTCAGCAGCCGGTTTAATTTTGATGATATATCCGTACTCATGGTACTAACCTGTTAATCATTTCAAACTACAGATTAGTTTATATTTTCAATCATGTCAGTACTAATGGTGCTAATTTTTATGAAATTTCAAACCCAAAAGCCTACCGGGGATTCAAGAAAACTGTCACCCTACTAAATATTTCCTGTTCCTTCTGGCCTAAAACAAAATCAAAATGGTGGAATTTTTTCCACCTAAAAACTCAGGTTTTTCCCGAGGTTCAGAATTTTTTGTCGCGAGGCAAAGGTCAAAAATTGAAATTTCTACTTCGGTTTCCTGTGACCAATTTTGTCATTAAACGGTCTCAAAAGTGTCGATTTCGACGCCCAACAAAAAGTCACAACACCGTTTAAGCCCTCACCACGCCTAGCTTTAACGATTTACCACCGAACCCATGACTGCCCTCCGGAGGCAGAGGCCGCAGGTTCGACTCCTGCCGGGTGCGCCATTTTTACTGACTTGCAGCGCACCCTCTTGTCCTTATAGTGCCGATAAATCAAAAGTCCCAATGTAATCCCCCCGAAAAGTCGGAGTAGTTATGAGTAGAATTTTCAATTCGCGAGTAATATAGCAAGATTATCCAACTGTCGCTGATAATCGGCCGGGCTCTCCTTTTTAAAGTTAGCCAAATTCAACAATTTCCATTTAACCGACGGGAAGTGTTGATAATCATAAACCGACCAATCTGGCTCTAATTTATTGAAATTCAGCAGAAATTGCTTATCCGCCTCGGTCAAACTGCGACGTATGATGTCGATAAGCGTGTCTCGTGTTGCCGCAAAATCAGCATAACTAAATGCGATATTACTCATGCCTTCAAACTGGCTTTCAAAAGCAGCTCTCTGATCGAGCAAATTCGGGGCAAGCATTTCATGTGTAGGCCGATTACCACTCATGAGAGCAAATAGAAAACCATGCTTTATTTCGTCAATAAAACCGATCTTTTCTAACAACAATTTTGTGTCAAAAAGATCGCGAGGATGCTGTCTATCCAAAGCTGCGCAGATCTTCCCACCGTATAGTTGCCCCACCGGCACTACCGGCATCGCACAAAACACGTTGTATTTTTCTTGTGCTGCAGAACAAAGCGGTAACTTTTTCGCTGGGGCAAGCAAGCCGCGCCCAACCATGTTTACTTCAACTTTAATTTGAACGCCCTGTTCACTTATTTGAAGCTTGCACACATTCGGCTTGTGCTGAACTCTAATCGTTGCTCGCAACTTATCAACACGATCTTTTATTCTCAGTAACGCAGCATTTATCTCGGCAAGCGCTTGTGCGCGCGCTTCTAACCCTGCGTAAGTTAAATCAATATCCACAGACAGTCTTGGCATATTCTGCAGAAACAAATTTATAGCTGTACCACCATGCATAGCAAAGCATTCTTCTTTAGCGATTTCGGGTAACACATCGAGAAGCAGCTTCACCTGCTTTTTATAGGATTCATTCATTCCATTGACTCCAGTTCCTTTGGTACGGTTATTTGATATTTCGTGATGTAAACACCGTTGGATACTATCGCACGCTTGCCCGAGCCTAGGTTTACTCTGTTTAAATCAAGATATTGCACCCAGTCGTGATTCGCTTTATCGGCCATATAAAGAAATAAGCGTTTCACTTTTATTGAGCTGCAGACCTCTAAGAGCTGTTGCACGGAAGCAGGTCGCAAGTTATTCAGGCCCTCCATGAGCTCATACACTTCCAGTAGCGATTGTGATTTTGGCGCTAGATACAAGCACTCCATGATAGCGCGCGCAGGGTTCGATACTTTGACCGTAAACTGCTTGTACGATAGTTCGGTTAAACCAACTTCGGGTGGCAAAAAGTTAGAAAGCGTACACTTGACGTTAACGCTCCAATCTTGTTTTTTAAACCACAGCGGCACGTGTTCGCCTTGGGCGCCAAATAGCTGCGCGTGCTTTGGGGAAAGCTCTAAATAATGCGCCTTCCCTTGCAACCCCAGTGCGGTTTTTCCTCCAGGATGAAGCGATAGCTCGAGCTGGGTTTGCATGGCGTATACACCACCTAGATAATCGACTTGGTCGCCATAGCGTATTAATGCACCTGCACCTATACTTTCAAACCACTGGCTCTTTTTATAGCGTTGCTGCAAGTCGAGGCTATAGCCATGTTCAACAAGCCAAGATGAGCAGAGCACCACGCCCGATGGTTGGCTGCTAAGTAGGCGGTTTAATTTTGATGATTTATTCGCACTCATGGTACTAACCTATTAACCATTTCAAACTATAGGTTAGTTTATATTTTTATTCATGTCATTACTAATAGTACATAAATTTATATTTTTTTAAACCTGCGGGTCTATCGGGGATTTTCGAAAATTGTGATTCCACCAGATTTTCTGTAACTACCCCGTAAAATAATACAGCTCACTCGTAGAATTTCTTTTAAACTAAAACAAAGGAGTTTTACAATTCGACTTGTTACGCTACGCCGAAAATTTGCGTATTTTACGATATAGCGTATACTATTTAAATATACTCTCTGGCGTAAATTTAGGTTTGTTGCAGCATGAATATCACACGACCCCAACAGCTCAGTACGTTCATAAAAGAACACCGCAAAAAGCATGGCATCACTCAAGCCGAGATTGCTAAACTTGTGGGTATTCGTGTCGCAACCATTTCCGATTTTGAAAACAAACCGGAGTCATGCAAGTTAGAAACTTTCTTTAAAATTCTAGCAGCGCTTAATTTACAAATAGGCGTTACTACTCGCGATCACGCGTCGAATGACCAGCAAAACCAATGGACTGAAGAGTGGTAATACATGGATACGCTTGATGTTTACATGAACGGCATAAAAACGGGCGAATACACTCGCACACGCAGCGGTGCCAGCACATTTATCTACGACAAGGATTGGCTCGAGTCGCCGGGGCGACGCAGTCTATCACTTTCATTGCCTCTTAGCACCACGAAATACAAAGGCCTTGAAGTCTATAACTACTTTGACAATCTCATCCCTGACTCTCGCGAAATTCGTGAGCGTATTGTAGCTCGCTTTAATGCTAACTCTACCGATCCATTCGATATTTTGTCGCAAATTGGTCGAGATTGCGTCGGCGCTATTCAGCTTGTTCCACACGGTTCTAAAACACCAAATGTGCACACTATCGATGCAACGCCACTAAGCGAAGACAATGTAGCAAAAATTTTAAAGGGCTATCAGTCGAATACACCACTGGGCATGTTAGACGCTGAAGCCGACTTTCGTATTTCGCTTGCCGGTGCCCAAGAAAAAACGGCCTTACTGTTTCATAATGGGCAGTGGTGTTTGCCGCACGGAGCAACCCCTACCACGCATATTATTAAGCTACCTATTGGCGAAATACGTTCACATGATCGCGTCATCGATATGACACATAGTGTTGAAAATGAGTATTTATGTCTGAAAATTGCGAAGGCTTATGGGTTTGATACTGCAGAGTGCGACATCATTACACCCGATGGCGTCAAAGCGCTCTCTGTAGAGCGTTTTGACAGGAAATTTGCATCTGACAGATCATGGATTATGCGCCTACCCCAAGAAGACTTTTGTCAAGTGACAGGCGCATCTCCCGCAAGAAAATACGAGGTAGATGGAGGGCCTGCAATATCGCGGATCATGAAAGAACTAGTTGGTGCACAATATCCTATTCATGATCGGGAAATTTTGATGCGCACACAAGTCTTGTTTTGGATTCTAGGCGCTACGGACGGTCACGCAAAAAACTTTTCCATTTTTATTGATAAAGGAGACCAGTATCGGCTCACTCCTCTCTACGATATTTTATCAGCGTTCCCCACAGTTAATAAGAAAAGCTTACACGAAAAGGATTTGAAGCTGGCAATGTCACTGAAAGGGAGTAGGGGCAGAAAATATGAATGCCGAATGATCAGCCGCCGGCATTTTTTGGCAACTGCGAACGAAGTTGGCTTTAGTGGTGAAACGATGAACAAGATACTGGATGACATGGCGGCCCGAACTGAGCAGGTTATTGAGGAAGTTGCGGCCAAGTTACCGCATTCATTTCCTACATTTATTTCAGAGCCAATTTTTGAAGGTATGCGTAAGCATAGCCAGCGCCTAGTTAGGTGAATCAAGCCCTAATTTATAAATCACGCTAGCGATGGCTTTACATTATTTTATATTTCGGTGCTATTAGTACGTAACAAAATCAAATTTTAAACTGTGGTGCTGGTTGTGCCCACTTTAGTGGTCAACAAACCCCAGACACCTTGTTAGTTAAATTCTCGTCTTATGAGACCGATTCCGCAGTCCAACGATCCAACCTTAACGCCTCCCCAATCCGCCCTGCTTAGCACGCGGCTGGTTGGCTGGAGGCCCCTTTTTACGGCGACTGCGATGCCCCTCTGGGGCGAGACCGCTCGAGTGTTCGATAGACTTCATTAAGGTTTGGAGCTCTTCCTTATTAAGATTACGCCATTGACCAAGTTGTAGCGCCCCCAACCGGACATGCATAATGCGTGTCCGTTCAAGCTTACGCACCCTGTAGCCAAAGTATTCGCACATTCGGCGGATTTGGCGGTTCATCCCTTCAACTAAGATAATTTTAAAGGCATGGCTACCGAACGCATGAACCTTACAGCGCTTGGACCGCGTGCCAAGAATCGGTACACCACTCGCCATGCCTTGAATGAAGTCTGGTGTCACTGGCCGGTCGACGGTGACGACATATTCCTTTTCGTGCTTATTTCCAGCACGCAGGATTTTGTTGACCAAATCGCCATTGCTAGTAAGAAAAATCAGACCTTGGGAGTCTTTATCGAGTCGACCGATGGGAAAGATCCGTTGCTTATGACCGACGAAATCAGTGATGTTGTTGCGCTCAGCAGGGTCGGTCGTGCAAACCACGCCGACGGGCTTATTCAAGACGATAAACACAAACTCTTCTTTATTTTGTGGCGCAATAAGACGCCCTTGCAAACGCACCTCATCGCCCGCCACAACTTGCGCGCCGACCTCTGCCCGCCTGCCATTGATGGTGACTTGCCCTTGCTCTATAAATCGATCGGCTTGGCGGCGCGAACAGGCCCCGCTCTCGCTGATGAATTTATTTAATCGAACTGATGTGCGCTCTTCCATATCACCTCAGAGTGAGTCTTTGCTGCGCATTATACGCAATATTCGCCAGTTTACAGAAACTATCCGCCGTAAAGTGAGTAAATTTCATATTGCTTATTGCAATTAAGAATGATTCGCATTAACATCACCGCCACTCATAAAGTAATGACGTCTTTTTGATTAATTTAATTGGAGATCTGCACGTGAAATTTCGACTTTCATTGATTGCCTCGGCCATTTTAATGAGCCAAACCGCACTAGCGCAGGACACTGAAGAAGTTGAGCGCATCGAAGTGAAAGGCAAATATTTGTCGGTCAGTGAGTCGAATTCAATCAAGACTCCAACGCCAATTATTGATGTGCCGCAAAGCTTAACCATTATGACGGCAGAAGAGATTTCTGAGCGCGGCATTCGCAGTGTCGGCGAGATTATTAATTACACCCCAGGGGTGAACACCAGTCAGGGTGAAGGTCATCGTGACTCAATCGTGTTCCGTGGCATCCGCTCTACCGCTGACTTTTATCTTGATGGCAATCGCGATGACGTGCAGTACTACCGCCCCCTGTATAACGTTGAGCAGGTTGAAATTTTGCGTGGCCCGAACGCCCTCCTGTTTGGACGCGGCGGCACCGGTGGTATTTTGAATCGAGTTTCGAAGAAGGCCGACATCGGTGGTGAGTTCACCGACTACACCGTATCGTTTAACTCTTTTGGTGGTTTATATACCGCGATTGATACCAATGTCACCACGGACTACGACTCAGCAGTGCGGATCAACTTGATGTACGAAAGCTTGGATAATCACCGCGACTTTTTCGACGGTGAGCGCTACGGTTTCAACCCAACGGCACGGTTTGAGTTAAGCGACAACACCACGCTTGATCTGTCGTATGAGTACGTCAATCACCACCGCTTTATCGATCGTGGAATTCCGACCGGAGCCGACGGTCGACCAGTTGAAGCGTTCGAAGATATCGTCTTTGCCGATCCACAAGACAATTACAGCGATCTTGAAGCGCACCTCTTTCGTGCAGCTGCAACCCACCAGTTTAGCGACAATCTAAAAGGTAACTTTAGCGCCTTTTATGGTGACTATGACAAAGTCTACGCGAACCTTTATGCCAGTGGTTATGATCCTGAAACTCAGATTGTCGAACTCGATGGTTATATCGATTACACGGTTCGCGATAACTTGATTCTCTCAGGTAATCTCGTCGGACAATTTGAAACCGGTTCGATTGGTCACACCTTAATTATCGGTACAGAATTTATTTCAACTGACTCAGACCAAAGTCGTTTTAACCCAGTATTTAGCACCAACGGCTCGGACCGTGAGACCTTCACTGTGCAGCGTCCGATTAGTGTCAATGGCTATGCCGGTGTGAATGCAAATGGTCAGAACTTCACCTATAGCTATAGTGACTTTAATGATGATACCCGGGTTAACTTAGAAGTCTTCTCGCTATATGTGCAAGATGAAATTGCGTTGTCAGAGCACCTCGACCTTGTTCTAGGTGCACGTTTTGATCAGTTTGATATCGAAGTGTTTAACGCCGATCCGGCAGTATTAGAAACGCGCAGTCGGACTGATAATGAGGTATCGCCACGGGCGGGTATCATCTACAAGCCAATGGAAAACATCTCGCTTTATGCAAGTTACAGCCGTTCATTTTTACCGCGCAGCGGCGAGCAGTACGCTGACATCAATGGCAACAATGACCAACTCGATCCAGATACTTACAGCAATCGTGAGATTGGTATTAAGTGGGACTTTGCACCACGGGTAAGCTTTACTGCCGCAATTTTCGAGAATGAGCAAAGCTCACCGCAAGTTGCCGATAACGACCCAGCAACATTGGATGTTATCGATTCGGATATCAGTGGTTTCGAACTGCAATTTAAAGGCGAAGTAACCCGTGACTGGCACCTGACAGTAAACTATAGCAATCTCGATGGTGAAATCATGAGCCGCACCGGCCCAACCGGTCGGGTACCGCGTGAAGTGCCAGAGCAAACCTTCTCGATCTGGAACACCTATCAGTTTAGCCATGACTTTGGCGTGGCATTGGGTGCAACCTATCAAGATGAGAGCTTTATCGATAACGGTAATACCGCAGTGTTACCAAGTTACACCCGTATCGATGCATCAGCGTTTTATCAGATTTCTGACACCCTGCGCCTGCAGTTGAACATTGAGAACCTGACCGATGAGCTTTATTTCCCGAACGCTCACGCGACGCATCAGGCGACTGTTGGTGCTCCGCTCAATGCAACGGTTTCGTTGGTTGGGACTTTTTAAGGCTGTTATATCCCCTTACACTTTATCTTCGCATAAAGATAAAGTGTAAGGTACACTCCCTGTCATCTTTGCACAAACGATTAATGTAGGATGAAAGATGACTCGGATGATGATTATGGCGCTGCTGTTACTGGCGCCTCTCACTTCGACTGTGAAAGCAGATGAGCAGTCAACAAACTATCAGCAACGACTGGACACCCTCGCCCAAGCTTATGCTGAGGTGTATGGTTTTTCGGGGACAATTAAAGTAGTCAAAGGCGGGCAACCACTGCTCGAAAAAAGTTATGGTCTCGCTGATCGTAGCTTCGCGATCCCTAACCAAGTCGATTATCGCTTTTCGATTAATTCGATTTCTAAGGTGTTTACTGCAGCAGCGGTGTTACAGCTTGTGGATGCCGGAAAGATTAACCTTGAGCAAAGTATTGGCAGCTACCTTCCTGAGCTTAGTGCGAGCTGGAAAGATGAGGTGACTATTCATCACTTACTGACGCACTCAAGCGGCTTACCACGCGAGTCTGGGGTGCAGTGGCATGATGAGCTTACACTTGAGCAACAAGTCACGCAGCTCATCAATCAACAGGAATTATTATTTACCCCAGGTGCTCGTTATGAGTACTCAAATGCGGGGATTACCCTACTCGGCCGCTTAATCGAGGTCGCCTCTGGGCAGTCCTATGCAAGTTATATTCAGCATCATATTATTGCGCCATTAAACCTAGCGAATACTGGAGTCTATGAAGGGCTCAAGGTCGTAAAAAATCAGGCCACACCTTATCGCATGACCACCAATGGTATAGCCAGCGCCCAACGGGCCAAACATCTAGGTGAGAACGCCGGCGGTGGTCTTTATTCGACGGTAGGGGATCTATATCGCTTCGTACTTGCACTCGAAAATAACGAGCTGTTAGCGAAAGACACCCTGCAATTGATGCTGGAACCTCAATTTGATATCGAAGGCGGGGATGCCGCAAGTTATGGCTGGACCCTAAAGCCATTCGGAGCGCAAACTCTTATGTTCGCCTCTGGGAGCGGTTACGGCACCAAAAGCGTGTTAATTCGAGCTCCAGAATCTGATGATTTTATCGCGATTACTTCGAACTGGGGCAATACCCCTATTCTGCCGATGATGGCCGGTATTTTTATGTTGATTAACGATTTAGATTACGCCATCCCTGACCATGGCATACTGGCGAAACCAGAACAATATCAAGCCTTTCTAGGAAGTTATCTATTTGACCCCGAGCAACTCAAACAACACATGATGACGGATGCACACAAGATGGTGTTGCAGGAAGTAGATGGCCGCTTGTTTATGAACGAAGAGCTGCTCGCAGAAAAAGGTGAAGGAATACTGGGGCTGACCTATACCGATGAAGTCACTCTTGAATTTGAGGGGGAGCACATGATCATCACGATTAATGGCAACCGGATAATCGGTACCAAACAATAGTTTTCAGACGGCCTCTCGCAAGTATTTAAAGCGTGGCACGCTTTGCCCTGCCACGCTCACCTTTTCTATAAACATAGCTAACGGACGTACCCAGAGTTTCCCCTCACCATATAGTGGGCGATATAGTACCAACTGCTCTTCTGTTTCCGAGTGTGTCACGATATCCAGTACTTGATACTCAGGACCTTTGTAGTGTTGATAAATGCCGGGCTTAACGATGTGATGCATCGAATTTCTCTCCGTTCACGTAGTGGATCTGATAAAAGTCTTGGTAGAATCATATAATGAATAGTGAAACACCCGAACAAGCTGCACAAATTCTCGCTAAATTATTGACCGCTAGCACTCCAATAACCGTGTTGACGGGCGCCGGCATCAGCACTGATTCAGGCATTCCGGCTTATCGTGATCATAATGGGGTGTGGCAAAACCCGCCACCGGTCCAACATCAACAGTTTATGCAAAGCCACAAAACGCGCCAGCGCTATTGGGCACGGAGTCTGCATGGCTGGCCTCGGCTTTATCATGCCAAGCCCAATCTCAGCCACCAAGTTTTAGCGCAACTGCAACAGCGCGGGTTGATTGGAACGATTATCACCCAAAATGTTGATCAACTGCATCAGCGCGCGGGTGCTATTGACGTCATTGACTTACATGGGGATGCCAATACCATGCGCTGCATGTCATGTGACACGCTTTCGCCTCGGTTAGAAATGCATCAACAATGCCTTGCTTTGAATCCTCACTATGCCGCCCTCAACCCTGAAGTAGGCCCAGATGGCGATGCCAGATTAGAGGGAGATTTTAGTGATTTTGAGGTGCCCAGTTGCCAGCACTGCGATGGGATTCTCAAGCCAGACGTCGTTTACTTTGGCGACAATGTGCCGCGAGCACGTGTTGAGCGGGCCCAAACACTTATCGCCGAAAGTGCTGGGTTGTTGGTGATCGGCTCGTCATTAACGGTTTTTTCCGGGTTCCGTTTTGCTCGGCAGGCGTATCAATTAAATAAACCTCTGATACTTCTTAACTTAGGTGTGACCCGAGCTGATGATATCGCGACTCATAAACTAAGTGTTGATATCAAAGAAACGCTAGAAAGAGTTCTCTCACAACTGTGAGAGAACTCTTATTTGTCAGCCCATAAATTAACGTGCTTTCACAGCAGCGATATATTCATCGATAAACTGCTCGAGAATATTCAACGGTACGGGGCCATTGGCAAGCACGACATCGTGGAACTCGCGAATATCGAAGCTCTCACCGAGCGCTTGCTTAGCTTTCTCGCGCAACTCGAGAATCTTAATCATACCAATCTTGTAAGCGGTCGCTTGGCTTGGCATAACGATATGGCGCTCAACCATTTTCACTGCGTCTGCGCGTGCATTCGGAGTATTCTCAACATAATACTCAATGCCTTCTTCACGGGTCCATTTCATCGCATGAATCCCAGTATCAACGACCAAACGACAGGCGCGCCAAAGTTCCATCGCTAAGCGACCAAAATCTGAGTATGGGTCTTGATACAAGCCAATCTCTTTTGGCACAAGCTCACTGTAAAGTCCCCAACCTTCGGTATACGCCGTATAGCGACCAAATTTACGGAAGGTTGGAATTCCTTCCAGCTCTTGTGAGATCGCGATCTGCATATGGTGCCCTGGAATACCTTCATGATACGCCAAAGCTTCCATTTGGTAAGTCGGCATTGAGGCCATATCGTATAAGTTGGCGTAGTAGGTTCCTGGGCGCGTGCCATCCATCGAAGGTTGTTGATAGAAGGCCTTACCTGCTGACTTTTCGCGGAAAGGTTCAACCCGCTTCACCACCAAGTCTGCTTTTGGTTTGGTAATAAAGAGCTCGTCTAAACGCTCACGCATGTTATCGATTAATGCGGTCGCTTCATCCATATAACGCTGACGCCCCACATCCGTAGCCGGATAAATGAAGTCTTCGTTATTACGCATATAGACGAAGAATTCTTGCAAGGTCCCGTCAAAGCCGACTTTGTTCATGATTTCGCGCATTTCATCATGGATTCGAGCGACTTCATCTAGCCCAATCTGATGAATTTCAGCCGCGGTAAGATCGGTCGTGGTGGTGCGTTTCAGCGCATTATTATAAAAGGCTTCACCATCAGGGAATTTCCACGCACCGTCATCGGTATTAGCAAGCGCCGCAATTTCTTCAACGGTGCCAATGAGGTCTTCATAAGCCGGTTTAACTGACTCTAGCATCGCCGTCTCAGCTGCGGTTAAGAGCGCCTCTGACTGGCTATCATCGATATCAAGGTTGCTTACTTTGCCAGTAAAATCCGCCCACAAAGTACTGGGTTCACCGTCATCAAATGGCGCACCCGAGATAATATTGCGGCTATCGCTGATGACATATGGATACACGAACTGCGGTGCAATGATGCCCTTCTCGGCCCGCAGTTTAAGGTTTTCATTCAGCTGCTCAAATAACTCAGGCAGGCCATTCAAACGAGCGATATAGGCCTCTGCATCAGCGACATCGTTAATCCGGTGCTGATTGATCAAAAGTGACGCGACGCTCGAATGCATGCCGAACATCTGGTTCACTGGGTAGTTATAATGACGCCACTTGAAGTCTTCGATATTTTCTTCAAGGCCCTGCTTCATCAAGGTCCAACTCAGCTTAGTCTGGTCATCGAGTAGCTCTGGATTAATCGCCATAACGCGCGCTAACTGCTCTTTTTGTAAGGCGAGTTCTTCTTGTGCTGCAGCCTCAGACATGTCATCCCATTTATCCTGGTCTTGCTTGATGCCAAGGTAGGATTGGTACATTGGGCTGCGCATGACATTTTCCATGAAAATGTCTTCGAAAAGTTGATTCGCCTTTTCTGATTCAGTTTGCTGAGTTGCGCTATCGACGGTTGCAGTGACGCTTTCAGTCGCGGAATTTGTAGGGGTAGCTTGTTGTGCTTGCTCTGAGCAGGCGCTCGCAAAAAGTGCGAGCGAAACCGCTAAGGCAACGCGTTTTAATTCGATCATGGGAAGCTCCTTTGATGTTGTTCTGCTTTGTATTGTTCCCCTAATCAGCTGCGATCGCAAGTCACCGCAACGCTACGATGCAGCAGAGTTTTAACGACTGCCTCAGGACCAAGTGAGGGAAGTTAGGATACTTTACACGTATTGACGCCAATCAATTTGTACAAGCCACAGAAGCGAAACACTCCTGTTGCTAAGATCACTGCCCCTAAAATCCACCACAAATTATTGTCGCCAACGTACAAGCTGGCGGCAATTACCGCAATGCCAATAATGATTCGTAAAACGCGATCAACACCACCTACATTTGCCATGGTTCATCTCCTTGCGTGAATGTCTTCTTAAGTATGGCATAGCAATTTGTAAAAACAAAAAAGCCGAGCTTTTGCGGTCTGCCAACATCCACGATAAACTTGGCTACCTTTTCAGCAAGCGATAAGGATAGTTAGATGGCGGCATTTGGGACTGAATTCATGCCTACTATGGCACAGAGTCATTACCAAAATGGACTGTGGACGCGACCGACTATAGTGCCTCTAAATACACTTCAACTGCATCCTGGTGCCCATGTATTGCACTATGCCAGCACTTGTTTTGAAGGGTTAAAAGCGTTTCGCCACCAAGATGGAAGTGTCCATATTTTTCGGCTGCCCGCCAATATTGCGCGCATGCAACAAAGTAGTCGTTTACTTGGCATGCCTGAGCCTGACGCGCAGTTGCTCGAACAGATGATAATCGATTTGCTGAAACAGTATCTAGATAAGGTGCCTGAACCGCCTGGCTCTATGTATATCCGCCCCACCCATATCGGTACCGAGGCGACGATCGGTAAAGCGGCTGCACCGACCAGTGAGTCACTCTTGTATGTCTTACTGTCGCCGGTTGGAGATTATTTTGCAGGCGGTGCAAAACCACTGCGGCTCTTACTCGAGACTGAAAATATGCGCTGCGCTGCACATATGGGAATTATCAAAGGCGGCGGTAATTATGCCAGTGCCCTACCCCATATTTTACAAGCTCAACGCGAGCATAAGGCAGACCAAGTACTGTTTTGCCCCGGTGGTGATGTACAAGAAACCGGTGCCGCCAATTTTTTACTCATCGATGGCAACGAGGTGATTACTCGGTCACTCGACAGCAGTTTTCTGCATGGGATCACGCGCGATTCGATTCTGACGCTTGCTGCTGATTTAGGCATGAGCGTGAGTGAACGGGAATTAAGCGTCGAAGAACTCATCGAAAGAGCAGCTAAACCACACTGTGAAGCGGCCCTATCTGGGACCGCCGCAGTACTTACTCCAGTTGGTACCTTGCTCTATAAAGGCTGCGAGATTCAGGTGGGTACGGGACAATTAGGACCAACCACCGAGCGCTTACGCTCCGCACTCAATGCCGTGCAGTGGGGTCAAAGCCCCGACCGGCACGGCTGGCTCACCAAAGTTTAACGCTAACGAATGCGATACCACATGGCATAGAGCGCAGGGACGAAGAGCAAGGTAATCACGGTTCCGACGCCGACCCCGCCGATTAACACATATGCAAGTGGCCCCCAAAAGCTGTCTTGGGTTAATGGTACAAACGCCAGCATGGCAGCGATGGCGGTCAAAATAACCGGCCGCGCACGCTGCACCGCAGCCTCAACGACCGCAGTAAAGGCGGCCATTCCAGTCTCGAAGTTATCGCTTACCTGCTGCGTCAGAATCAAGGTGTTCCGCATCAAGATGCCAGCCAAGCCAGTCAGGCCAAGCAAGGCGACAAACCCAAACGGCTGGTTAAATACCAGTAGCGCCAGCACCGCCCCGATTAACCCCAACGGCGCGGTAGCAAAAACCATAAAGGTACCGCTGAACGAACGCATTTGTAGCATGATAAAAATAAGCATCAGAGCAACCATAACCGGCTGCAGCTTCTGCAGTGAGCCTTCACCTTTGGTCGACTGTTCAACTGAGCCGCCGATTTCTAAGTGATAGCCCGCTGGCAATTCAGCCCGAATCGCTTCGAACTGCTGCCATAGCTCTGCGGTTACTGTATTAGGTTGAGCCCCTTTGATGTCGGCAAATAAGTTAACGTAATTCTCGCGGTTATAGCGTCGAATCACCGCCTCTTCATATGCCACTTCCAAGCTTCCGAGCTGTGCTAATGGCACCTTCTCGCCGCGGTTATTTAACACTTCAAGGCTGGCGAAGCGCTCCGGCGTCAACGCAACGCCACCTTCGCGGCTACGCACCGTAACTGTCGGAGTACGAATCCCTTCATACAGCCCGCTCACGGGCGCGCCTTCAAGTAACAGTTGCAGCTGCTGTGCTAACTGGCTTGGATTGAGACCTTGTAAGCTCAACGCTTGCGGGTCAATTTGCAACCGATAAACAGGAGTTCGTTCATCCCACTCCAAATGACTATTTTGCGTATTCGGATGGGCTTCCATAATCGCCCGCAATTGATGTCCGATAGCGCGAAGCTGGTCCTGCTCTGGCCCCAACACGCGGAAGGTAATGGGCCAATTCACAGGTGGACCATAGAGTAGCCGGGAGACGCGCACCCGCGCTTCTGGATAGGCGCCATCGTCGACTTGCTGCTGAATTGCCTGCATCAGTTCATCACGCGCAGCTTGAGTCTCAGCAACCGCAACGATTTTCGCAAACGCAGGGTCGAGTGGCTCTGGGCTCGAGCTGATGAAAAAGCGCGGGGGTCCGCCACCAATGTAACTCGAGAGGGATGCGACATTATCTTGCTTCTGGATAAACTGCTCTAGGCGCGTTGCCACCGCATCGGTGGTCTGAATTGCAGTCCCCTGTGGCAGATACACACTGACAATCACTTCGGTGCGATCAGAGCTTGGGAAAAACTGTTTTTGCACTACAGTAGCCATGCCGACGCCACTGAGTACGAGCAAACCTACCGTGCCAAATACCACTCGCTTGCGATGTTTGACACACCATTCGATAGTGCTGCGTAAACGGCGATACATTGGGCTTTGATAGGCCTCATCGCCATCTCCATGACTACCACGGCTGGGTTTATCATCACCAATCATCCGCACCCCTAGATATGGCACAAAAATAACTGCAACCAACCAAGAGACAATCAGGGCGATACCCGTGACCCAGAAAATATTACCGGCGTATTCCCCCACTCCAGATTTAGCAAAACCAATCGGGAAAAAGCCCGCGACGGTCACTAGCGTCCCGAACAGCATCGGCGCCGCAGTGACGGTCCAAGCGTGAGATGCAGCCCGGACGCTACTCCAGCCTTGGTGGATTTTCACCAACATCATTTCGACCGCAATAATGGCATCGTCGACCAATAGTCCAAGTGACAGAATCAGCGCGCCAAGCGTGATTCGGTCGAGGTTGATATCCATCAACAGCATCACCAAGAAGGTGATACCTAGCGTGAGCGGCACTGCTAAACCAACAATAAAGCCAGCCCGGAAACCAATCGCTATCACGCTGACCAACATAACGACCGCAACCGCCATCAAGAATTTGACTTGAAACAAGCCAACCGCTTTATTAATCGCGTCACTTTGATTGGTTAAAACCTCGAGGTTAACCCCCAGTGGCAAAGCTTGCTTTTCTGCCGCAAGAAAATTCGCTAAGTTCTCGCCTAAAACTTGGCCATTGAAACCTTTTTGCATCACCACGCCAAGTAATAGCGCATCTTCTCCGCGTGAGCGGACTTGATAGCTCGGTGGATCTTCATAACCTCGCTTGATAATTGCAATATCGCCCAGACGAACCACGCCATTCGCAGTCGGAACGGCAACTTCCGCAAGTTCTTGCGGTGACTTTAAACGACTATCGAAACGAATATAAACACGCGGTCCTTGGGTTTCGATGCGACCACTGGGGAGGACTTGATTTTGCTGCTGAATTGCCGCAAAGACTTGGCCGGGATCAAGGCCCAAGTTGACCAGTCCGGCAGGGTCAAACTCGACGTAAACTTGTTCCTCGCGCTCGCCTAGAATCAGTGCTTTATGGACTCCCTCGACACGTTGCAAGCGGTCCCGAATCAACTCAGTTTCGCGCGTTAGGGCACGCATAGGCATTGCTGCGCCGGGTGCACCAGGCGTCGCTTTACCCGTGACGGCGATTAAACTGAAATACACATCACTGAAGTCATCAATAACAATCGGGCCAATCACTCCCTCTGGGAGCAATCGCTCTTCGTCACGCATGCGTTTGCGCACTTCGTAAAATAACTCATTAACTTTATCCGCCGGAGAATACTCTTGAAATTCAACCAATATCGAGGCGAAACCCGGCCGAATAGTGGTATCCATACGATAAAAGTATTCAACTTCTTGAATGCGTTTTTCTAGGCGATCGACGACATGATGTTGAAGCTCTTCGGTGGTTGCACCTGGCCAAATAGCCTGTACTGTCATCGCTCGCACAGTGAATGCTGGATCTTCTGCACGCCCCATAGATGAGAACGCGTAAATCCCGGCCAACACCGACAAGATCAAGAAGAATAGGGTAATAGAGCGCTCTCTTACCGCTAGCGCTGAAAGATTTGGAAAACTCATTGTGGCAGCACCCGCACCGCTTGAGAGCGTGTCAGCAGATGCGTTCCTGCAGCAATAATCTGCATCTCAGCAGATAAAGCACCCCTCACTAACGCATATTCGCCGGTTATTTGTTCGACCGAAATGGCCAGCGGCTCGGCACGATTGTCAACCACCTGCCAAACTTGCATCTGCTCGCAGGCTTGCGCTTGTTGCTCACTACAACGGCCATCGATGGCTGATAGGGGTAATTGCCATAAGGCTTCCGCTGCGTCGGCAAACTCTATTTTAACGACACTGCGGAGCGGCATAGAAAGGTTTTGATCTAAGGCATAGCGCGCTCTGAGCGTTCGTGCGGATGCCGAAACTGCGCCATCGAGTTCGCGCAATCGAGCGCCAACTCGAGACCCATCGGCAAGCATGACCTGCCCTTGTTGAAACACCGCTTGCCCTTGTTGTTGCAAGGTTAGGGGTGGGAGTAATACCTCAATCTCTGTTTGCTCTGCATAGGCAAACAGCAATACGGGTTGGCCACTGGCCACGACTTGATTTTGTTCCGCTCGTAGTTCTAAAACGGTCCCAGCAGCGGGCGCCCTTAAAACACCATCTGCTAGTGCTTTTTCTGCAAGTTGTAGTTGGGCTCGGTTGGCATCAACTTGGCGTGCAGCTTGTTGCTGTTGCAGTTGCGCTTGGTCGAGTAAACTCTCACTCACCAGACTGTCGGCACGCAGCTGTTGTACCCTTTGCAATTCTTGCTCAGCTGTTGCCAACGCCGCCTCGGCGGCAGCGAGATTAGCCTGCTGAGCGGTTAAGCGCTGTTGCAAATCGCGCAAATCTAAACGGTAAAGTGCCTGCCCCTCGCTGACTAATGCACCTGCTTGTACCTCGCGCTGAGTGATTCGACCGGGCACTTCAAAAGCAAGCTCGACTTCGGTCCGCGCGCGCACAATACCTGATAGCGTGAGCTGTTGGGTTTGGCTAACAACGGGCATGACCACTCGCACCGGCTGTGCCACTGCCTGTGAATTAGTTGATTTTGTTTGCGGACTACAACCGAGTACGCTTACGACAAAACTCAGCACTAACGCGATGCGCCAAACCATACTACTACTCCATTTTTAGGTGGTTCAAAGAATTCTAAAGTATACCTGAAAAATAGGTCAAAAGCGTCGATTTAGATCAGTTCTGCGCGAGTTTAAGCAAATAATCTGCAATGGCGCCCATACCCGTTTGCGAGACTTGTGCGCGCTGTTCAGCTGCTTGGTTGTAATTAGTGTTGGTGTTGACGTCATAAACACACAACTCACCGTCTGCGAGTTCGATAAATTCAATCCCCGCCACGTCGACGCCACTCATCGCCATAAATTGCTCTAATTTGGCAATCGTGGGATGCTGGTCATAAGCCTCTGTTATCGTGAATTTCTCCGGCTTTTGTGCTTGTTCACCGGTTGGGCAGAAGGCATCTTCGATGCTGCATACATCTGCAGGACACAGCTCAAAGCCATCGTCGGTGTTCACATTAACGGCGTAAATAAACTGCTGGCCGACAAATTCACTGCGCGTGATGTGGTTCTGCATTGGTTGGATATATTCTTGCAACAGCCAAATACCATCGAGTGGCTCAGCGATATCGTTTTCGCTAAAGTGGCTGCGCAGTTGCTCGAGTGAATCAAAACGTTGCACGCCAAGCCCCTTACCTCCGCGGTTAGGTTTGACGATCAGCGGCCACTGGGCGAAAGCTATTGCCGCTTCAATTAGCTTACTCTGACCAACGACAGCATGTGTTTTCGGCGTTCGAATACCGGCGCGTTGCAACGCCGCATATTGAGATAACTTGCAGACTTCAAGCGCCAGCGCACGGGTTCCATTCACGACCGTCCGCTGGTGCGACTCGAGCCAGGTCAATACCATACGCGTCAACTCCGGCGCGAAACGGTGCCCACGGGTGTGCGATGACGCACTCATGCGGTTGTAATACACCGCATCTGCCGGAATTTCAGAAAATGGCACAATGCCCTCATCCAAAAACCACTCCTGCGCCTGAGCACCGCGAGCGGCAAATGCTTCATGTAACGGGACCACCCATTCTGAATTTTCGTGTAGAACAATAATGTCACGCGCTGCCATTCGAATACTCCAGCAATAAAAAAGGCGTATAGAATACGCCTTTTTTATCGAGTCAGATAGATACTGTTGATCTAACTTATAGCGATTGATTTCAAGTTAGGATGCTCGCAATTGGCGAATGTACTCTAACTCATTTTGAGCGGCTTCATCGTCGGGATTAATCTCGAGTACCTCAAGATAAATTTGTTCTGCTTCACTCAGGTTATTCATTTCGATCAAGCTGTAGCCAATCCCGCGCTTAGCACGCAAAAATTCGTCCATTTGCTCTTTGATGGTTCGAGCAGTGCGATAGGTAACGCCCTCTTCGGCAAAAGTCTTGGCGCAATAGTCGCTTAATTCGGCAAAACTATGGTAGGCCACTTTTAAATTACGTTGCTCGAGCGCCTGCCGTCCCTGCTGGTAGGTTTGGGTAACAAAGTCATCAGCATTCGTTTCAGCAGGTTGGGCGGTTTGTTCCGATTTAGTTGCACATCCAGAGAGGATGAGGCCAGCAGCCATTAAAATAATAAGAGATGAAATACGTTGAGGCATGACTTTCCCTATATCGTTCCTTGGATTAAAAGTCCCTGAGATTATCGCTTAGCTGTTTGGCTGAGCCACCAGCCGCTAAGTCCAACAAACGCATTGACTTGGTATATAAGTGTTTGGACTGCAAATATAACATTATTGTTGGCAATGTTAACAGTTAACCACACAAAATTTACAATAATCCATAACCACCAACTGAACGCATAGCGCAAGATCATCATAGTTTGCGCCGTCACCCCCAACACAAACGCCAGCACATTAATCTGATACCAGGTTAGCTCAATGCCAAAACCACTGAATGCAATCGCGTCATCACTGGCGATAAAACTGTAGTGTTGTAACTGCGCATTAAGCCACGGGAAAAGAGCTAACCCTATAGCAATAAAACCAAGCGTTATCACCCAAACCAGCAGGCTTGCTGAGCGCGGCAACATTTGCCCATTACTATCCGTGTGTTTCGCCCAGTAGCGTAACCCGTAAAGATGCGTCATCAGATAAAATAGCGGCGCCAGCATCAGCCCTGTTGCACCACTACGGCCTTGGACAAAAACTTCACCAATGTTGGCGATGACACCAAGCCCATTACCACTCAAGTTATGTCGGAACGCGAGCGCAACGACGCAGACCAAACCCACAATCGCCACCGCTAGCATCGCTTGATCAAGCCCAGTTTGTGACGTCGTGGAATAACCCCATACGAGTGCGCTGACCCCTGCCGCAAACCAAAGCAGGATCCAACGCTGTTGCCAACGGCCGTGTAGGTTTTCAATGAAACGGAGAACGAACTTGGGCATTAGCGGAAACTCGATCGATCCGCGAAGGATTTTTTCGGCTTATCTTTTTGTAAACCATTCGCCATGGCGCGCTTTTGGTTTTTCCGACCAAGCAGCCGCAGCTGGGTCCAGCGCTCAAATAACAGCGCCATTCGGGTATCTTTTTTCCAGCTTTTCTTGAGCAGGTACTTCACTCCAGCCACCGCATCCGGACTCTGTGCGACAATTATCGCCGCCATCGCTTTTGCCGCTTCGAGTGGGGTATCACTTAGCTGGGTAACCAAGCCATACTCAGCCGCTTGCTGAGCAGAAAACCGCCGTCCCGTCATGGCTAAGTCACTGGCGATATCCACCCGGGTTAAGCGGGATAACGTCACCATCCCACTCATATCTGGGACCAGACCCCACTTCATTTCCATCAGCGCCATTTCGGTCTCTGGATGGGCGATCCGAAAATCACAAGCGAGCGCTATTTGAGCTCCGCCACCAAAACAGCTGCCGTGTAGCACCGCAATCACAGGCATCGGGAGATCCCGCCAAATATGCGCAACGCGCTGAAAGCGATTATCTTTTTGCCAAGGCCACTTTAAAAAGAAGCGGGCGATAGTGCTGGGCTTTCGAGTCATTGCGGCGAAATCAAGACCCGCGCAAAAAGATGCCCCCTCTCCTTTTAAGATAACGCAACGAATGGAACGGTCGCGACGAATGAGTTTCGCCGCAGCAATTAGCTCTTCGAGCATTTTTGCATCAATACCGTTGTGCTTTTCGGGGCGATTTAAGGTGACATAGGCAATATGGTCGGCACGACTCACTAAAACGCGCTGGCTCATGGCGAAAAATCTCAACTTTAAGATCAAACGGATAGTGCCAAGCTACCGCAATTTCAGCGTAATTGCGAGGGCTATTAGCGGCCCTTAGCAACCTCACGCACCACCCGAGCAAGCTCTGCAAAAATCGCTGTCATGACCTCATCAGTAACCCACTCTGGAGCAAAAAATTCGGCTAACACCGTGGCTAAAACAGGACGCAAGGGCTGCTCCTCACCCCATCGTGCTAATACTTCAAGGGCCACGCCATCATATTCATCGAAACAATCGTTTTCACGGCAACCGGTCGCCATAGGGTCGGCAAAGAACAGCGCCTCACTCAATAGCGCCGCATCAAATTGAATGGATTCCAAATTGGGCACACTGACAAACTGTTCCGTGGCAAGCGCTTGCGCATGGTCACGATAAGCCACCAACTGACCGTTATTTTGGGCGGTTACTGACCAATCCAAACAAGCGACCTGCTGATGGACCAAGCTCGGCTCTCCTCGCATCCAATAATGACCAATAAAGAGTGGTTTATTCGCGTCATAATGAGGAATCTCAGCAGCTTCAAGTTCCATATCAGGAAGCGTATGCGGCTTGGGCACCCCGAGTGCGAGTTCACGGTAATGATAACTCTCAGCACCCCACCACTTCACGCGCATCGCGGTTCGCTCATGTTGACCATAATCTAGAAATGAATGCCCGTCTGGTAACGAAACTTCCCAGCCTTTTAACAACACCTCAATCGCTTGGTAAAGCTCGTGCCCTTTATGGGTTGCGGGCTCCCATGCCTCGGCGCGTAACGCACCGTAGTCATCGAGGTATGCTTGTAGGGTAGCGATGGAATCGTCATGCCAGCAGGCATGAACTGCTCGAAAGTGCTCAGTTTCAAGGTATAACGGCAGTTGTGAGAACCACTCGATGGTCTGCTTATACCAATTCGGATCGGCTTCAGCCACATTCAGAAATTTTTCGTGCTGGTCGCGATTTTTTAATGTATGGGGGCGCAAATAATCGCCGGACGATGACAGGGTCGCATAAGCAACCGCATTAAATTCATGGTTGCCCATAATCACCTTGGCCTTGCCTTCCTCCCACATGGAACGAACGACATCGATGCTGTGCCGTTGCTGAGGGCCGCGATCAACTAAGTCACCGACCGAGAGCAAGATTCGGTTTGGGTGCTGCCAAACTCCCTGTTTGAGTTGATAGCCCATACCAGCGAGAAGAATTTCAAGCTCGTCAGCATGACCATGGATATCACCAATAACGTCATAGCCGACATGATCATTTCGTTTGTTCATAAGGGTTGTTCTCTTGCTTTGAATAGTTTTTAATTCGAAAAGTTGTTTGTTGTTCAGAGAGAGCGCCGAACGGCTTACGATATAAGCATAATTGCTGGCCGCGACATTTTGTGTCGCATGGAGTGCAGAATGACTCAATCCCCCTATTTCTGGGCCTTACTAGCGGTTGGTTTATGGTCAACGGTCGCCACTGCGTTCAAGATCGCGCTCGATTTTGTTGGCCCTGTCGAGCTTTTGCTATACAGCACTACAGCATCCGCACTGACCTTATTTTTAGTCGCTTTGGTTCGCGGCAAATTGGGCGAGTGTAAGCAGCAATTATTCAAAGCGCCTCTTTATTATCTGGCGGTTGGCTTACTCAACCCAATCATCTATTACCTGACCTTGTTTGCCGCTTACGATCGCTTGCCCGGCTCGCAGGCGCAGCCCATTAACTATACTTGGGCCATCTCATTGACCATAATGTCCGCGTTATTTTTAAAGCAAAAAATTCGCAAAATTGACTGGCTCGCTGGGGCACTGGGTTATTTTGGCGTACTGCTTATCGCCACCCGCGGCGACTTAATTCATTTCGAATTCACCAGCACCAATGGGGTTTTGCTCGCACTTCTTTCCACATTTTTGTGGGCGGGCTACTGGATTCTCAATGCCCGTAACAAAGCTGAACCCACGGTCGCATTAACCTTGAGTTTTGGCTGGGCGACGCTGCTGCTTTGGGCGGTCGTTCCTTGGTTTGTTGAACTCACGCCGATGCGCACCGAAATTCTTTTAGCTGTGTCTTATATTGGCTTATTTGAGATGGGGATTACGTTTCTATTCTGGGCGACTGCGATGCGCCTTGCGACCAACACCGCCTTAGTGGCGAATCTTATTTTCCTCTCGCCATTTCTATCGCTTATTTTGTTGTATTACGTCCGCGGGGAAACGATTTACCCCGCGACCATTATTGGACTTATCGTGATCGTTGCGGCGCTGCTGTTACAACGCCGCAAAGCTTCTTAATTGGCTTCGGTTTCTACACCTTTCAAGTGTAAGTCAAGCCAACGAGTTTGCTCCCACAGCATATGCAACACTGACTCGCGCGCACGATAGCCGTGTGATTCAAATGGCAGCATAACTAAGCGCGCCGTGCCACCTAAGCCTTTAATGGCTTGGTAAAGGCGTTCAGACTGCATCGGGAAAGTCCCTGAGTTGTTATCGTTAGCTCCATGGATCATCAACAGTGGCTCATTGATTTTATCGGCATGGAAGAAAGGTGACATACGAATATACAAATCCGTGTCATCCCAAACCGTGCGCTCTTCGCGCTGGAAGCCAAACGGTGTGAGACTGCGGTTATAAGCGCCACTGCGAGCAATACCTGTTGCAAACAAATCGCTATGAGCAAGAATGTTTGCGGTCATAAACGCACCGTAAGAATGTCCACCTAACGCGACTTTATCAGGGTCGGTAACACCCAGATCTACCCCTGCTTTGATCGCTGCTTTACCATTCATGATGAGCTGCTCGATAAAGGTATCGTTTGGTTGTTTATCCCCTTCACCAACGATTGGCATGGTCGCTCGATCCAGTACTGCATAGCCTTGCGTCGCAAGATACTGCGGCGCCCAATAGCTGATTCGAACAAACTCATAAGGTGAGCCAGATACTTGTGCGGCCGCGGCCGAGCTCTTGTATTCACGCGGATAAGCCCACACCACAGTTGGCAATGGCCCATCGCGTTCTTTGTCGTAACCGGCTGGCAAATACAATTCGGCTGACATCGCCAAGCCATCTTCACGCTCATAAGTGATCAGTTCACGGGTGATGCCCAAGGTCTGTGGCATGGGGTGAGCCGTGTCGGTTAAGGCAACTAAGTTGTCATCGTCTAAATCGCGAACGTAAAAATCGGCTGGATCATTGACGCCTTCGCGCTGGGTCAAAAATTGCATTTGCTCCGCGTCAATCAAACTAAGCGGACGCTCAAAATATGGTGCCTGGCTCCGCCATAGCCGCTCACTTTCTCCGCTTTCAAGGTTGTAACGGTCGATAAATGGACGATCACCTTCAGCTGAAGCGCCGGTGCCTGTTAACAGCATATTGCCATCATCTAAATACAACAGGTCGCGACCGTCGCGCGTTACGGTTAACGGCATGCCAGGGTCGTTATAACGATCTTCCCATGAGCGCTCCCAAACTAATTTTGGCTCGGTAGCCCCAGATGCATCGACTAACCAGAGCTTCTCATCTCGATCAGCCCACCAACGCTCCCATACCAATACATGCGCCTCATCAGCGGCAATCGCACGGGCGTAACGCTTGCTCAAATCAAGCAGTTTGGTTGGCGTCCCGGTGAAGGGTGCCGGTAGTTGCATGACCTGATCACGAACGTCAGTTGCCACTCGCGGGTCGCCGCCATCTGCTGCTTCGGCCCAAATCAGAGTAGCATCGGCATCGTTGCGCCAGCTAATGCTGCGCGGACCGGTTACCACCGCATCAAAGGCGATCGGTAAGTTATCCGCAAGGGGCTGTTCTGCCACGGTATAGACGCGCTCGCCTTGACGATTCCAAACTTCGGTAGTTTGTGGAAAGCGCCAATGTGGAACGGCATATGAATATGGGCGAGTGATATAACGTGCCAACAAATATTGGTCATTTGGCGCCACTTCAAGATCGTTATAAATTGCGGCTGGCCCCACTTCTTGCACTTCGCCGTTTAAACCAAAGAAGCGTACTTGGCTGGTAAAATAGTAATCAAAAAGACTTTCATCATACTTGTCTTGCAACAAATCTTGATACGTCCGCGCTGGTGCAGTGCGCCCCGCGCTCTCAGTGATCACTGGTCCGGCTGGCAAGGCTTTCGGACCTGGCTGCTGGAGCCCCTCCACACGGGTTAAACTATAGACACCGCTACTGTCATGACGCCACGCAAGTGTTGCTCCCCAAACCGCATTTAATGGAATATTCGACCAAACTTTCGCGGACTTTTTCCGAATATCGACCAACCAAAGTAAAACCTGAGTATCTTGCATCTCAGCAACAGCAATATAGCGGCTGTTCGGTGCCCAACTGGCGCCAATCACTTTTAATTCAGACGGCAAACCAGAAATTTTCAGCGCTTCACCTGAATCAACATCAAGTAATTCAACACCACTAATATAGCGGGTTTGACTGACCGTAAAATTCACTGGATTGATACGTCGACCTGCAAGTTTCAGTTGCTCAGCTGCAACAACACTTAAATCAGGCAGAGCTGGATAACGGGTGACCAGTAATAATTCACCATTTGGGCTTAAGCTTGCTCCAGGTGACGGCTCTGCATCGACGATATCGGTAATCGCCTGCACTGGCTCTTGGTAATTGATCTTCACAGGATTGGCAAAGCTCATACTGGCCATGCCAAGGGCAATAAATCCAAACACCGCAACTTGCGTGAGCGTCGCGAGTTTACAAGGTGACAGCAAACGTTTCATAGGATGATCCTTCCATAATCTATGGTACTGCTCTAACCATACCACGGAATGGTCATGATCTTATGCGAACGAATTGACGCACAACGCAGCTATTGGGGAGTTCAACGCAGCTTGTGATACCCCTGCGAAACCGCTACTCTTTGAAGCAAATATATGCTCTTAGTGAGGATGCTATGGACTATTTAAGCGCGCGCCAAATCGCCAACGATATTGCTTCAGGGAAACTCGACTCAGCTGCAATTACGGCCCATTACTTGGCCCAAATCGAGCGCTTCAACCCGCAACTGAATGCGTTTGTTGATGTTTATGCTGAGCGCGCTACCGCCGCGGCTGCCGCCCATGACCGCATTCGCGATCGCGACCCGGATCAGTGCGGTCCGTTGCATGGGGTGCCTATTTCAATTAAAGAATGTTTTTTGCTGGCTGGCACGGGTACCACGTTGAATTATCCTCCGCTTAAACAATTTAAAGCCGAGCAGACCTCACTTTTAGTTAAACGGCTACTTGATGCTGGGGCCATTATCCTTGGCAAAACCAATGTTCCGACGCTGCTGTCGGATGCACAAACATTTGGCCCCATCTACCCACGCTGTAACAATCCCCATGATCTCAGCCGGACGCCAGGCGGGAGCACGGGTGGCGGCGCAGCAGCGCTCGCCGCGGATATGTGCGCATTAGAGCTTGGCAGTGATATCGGTGGCTCGATTCGCAATCCATCTAATTTTTGTGGCTTATTCGGACTAAAACCCACTGAAAATGGACACCCTCTTGATGGCCACGTGCCGCCTATGCCAAATAGTCAACTTGGTTTCAGTGCAATGAATAGCACAGGTCCCTTAGCGCGCACTGCGACCGATCTCAAACTCGCTTATGAAGTATTGTATCAACCGGATTATCAGCATCGCCTGTATCTCCCGCAAGCCACCCAAAAAGCAGTTCCAAACACGTTACAAGAAATGCATTTTGGTGTGCTTGAGAGCTTGTATGGATTACAACCCGGCACCGAAGTGCAAGCCGCCATGACGCAAATGAAAGCAGGGCTAGAGGCTGCTGGAGCAAAGGTCACCCCGATTCAAATTGACCCTCAACTGACCGAGCGCTTGCTATTGCTATGGGTGAAACTTTTTGGCTTTGTCATGGGCCAAAATCTGTCATGGTTTATCCGTAAAGTGTTTTATATGAGCTTCCGCCAAGCACTGAGTGACTCAAGTTTGAATGCTCGCAAGGCCTTTAAAACCGGGCTGAGCCTAGATTTTGTCGAGTTTAGCCGCTGCTTGGCAGAGCGTGATGAAATGATTGCCGAAATCAATCAGCTCTACGCCCCGTTTGATGCCGTATTGAGCCCTACCTCGCTTGGGCCAGCCTTCGAGCACAACCCTAAACATGGCAAAATTTTGCTCGACGGTGAGCAGGTCCCTTACGTAGATTACTGTTTTCTTTTTGTCGCTTTGTATAACTTAACCGGACAACCGGTACTCTCAGTACCGACCGGACCTCAGCAAAGCGGTTTACCGATCGGTTTAAGCTTTGCCACCGAACACCATAACGAAGCCTTATTACTCAAGCTCGGCGAGTTACTTGAACAGCAAGGTCTCGCGCAAACTCTCTCGACTTTACCGGCAGGACTTTCTCAATCATGATGTCATTTCGCTTAACTCTTATCTCTTTGTTTTTATGCTTGAGTCTGTTCGTACCTAGCGAGGCGGCGACTAATGAGGCCGCGCGTAACCCTGATTATACCTTTACCGTTAAAGCCACTGATCTGGCTCTTTTACAAACTCAACTCGATACCGCAGTTGCAGAAGATAAGTTGCTCCTCGTTGTCCTCGGTGGCGAGTGGTGCCATGACAGTGTTGCCCTTGGCGAGCAATTTTCAAAACCTGAACTGCACCAGCAACTGCAGCATGAGTTTGTAGTAGGCTTCTTCGATGTCGGCTATCTCGAGTATGGGTTCGAGCTGGTTCAACATTTTAATGAACCCGCTTATTGGGGAACGCCAACGGTGATGGTGATTGATCCACAAACTAAACACATCTTAAATCGCGCTGACCTGTTTGAGTGGAGCAATGCCGCAAGTAAAACAGAAGCAGATTATTTCGCCTACTTCACGGCACAGAAATTTACCGCACCTGAGAGTATCGCCACCGAGCATCAACAACAAATCGAACAATTTGTCCAAACTCAAGCAGATCGAGTGATTGCTGGGTATGCAGTGGTTGGCCCGCTACTTCGAGACTATAAAGAATCTGGGGGGAAGCCCAGTGCCGAATTCATTGCTAAATGGACCGAGTTAAGAGGGCTTCGGAGTCAAATCCCAGCCCTTCGCACCGAGCTCTATCAACAAGCTTTCGCGCAAAAAAAGAGCGGTATAAACGTACCACTCATACTACCCCAACTGGAACAACTCAGTTGGGAATCCGGTTGTTGTTAACAACAAGGGTATCAAGATCGCGTGGGGATTGTGGACCAAAGCCCTTGCATGCAGTGTTTTCCGCTAAGGCAGCACGTTGCTTGGCGATCACTTCATCGGCCACATGTTTACCGTGATTATGAGCGAGACCACTCGCACTTGTTGCGACAGCAGCGACGACAGCTGCGATTTGCGTTAATTTCATTGCTGTACACCTTCTCTGAGTAATTAACGCTTAATGACAATCATAACTCGTTTGATCGGTTTATTGTTCAGCAATCTGCTCGTCATAATGCGACAACAGTAGGGTAAAGGCAAAAGTTAATGGTTGCTCTGCACCGGTAATATCTTCGCGTTGGGCGCTCAACATCCGCATCATCACTTCGTTATCTTCTTCACCCTGCCAGATTTTAATATACGTGCCCTGCTTATAACCTCGCTCTTGACGTAGCTTATTCAAGGCATTTTTACCAACATAAGTGAGGTAAACGGTATCGGCGTCGCCATACGCTTTGACTAACATCCCTGCTAAAGCTGCGAAAAATGCTTCGCCACAAACAAGCTTGTGCGCACCTGCGCCATCAAGCGCCATAGCGACCACCAAGTCTTTTCCATCTTCAACTTGGTCAGGACTTTCGAAGCTGTAGTAAATCAGCTGCGCGACTTGGGCTAAAGCAGTCTCAACATCCGTTTCGTACTGGCAAGCCTGCTCAACTGCATCAGAGATACCGAAATGCAAAATATCGATCAATTCCATATTGGCTTGATCCCAATCCGCATCTTGCTTTTTCCACCATTTATAGGCGGTATGCTCAAAATACTCGCCAAGTTCGACTAAAATCGCTTTAACATCATCACGCTTCACTTTTGGGTTGGCTGGATAATCAGGGTCAATCACCTGATTGAAAGCCACCTGCATATCAACCAACTGACGCGCTTGTTGTGGGGTCATGGGATTTCCTTTTTGCTCATTCACGACAACGGAAGATGTTCACAATACCACAAAAAAGGCCCGCATAAAGCGGGCCTGTGTTGAACCGAAGACTGAGTCTTCCTGTATCAACCTTACTCACCTACATCAGTAAGACGCAAGTAAGGCTTCAACGCTTTCCAACCTTGTGGGAACTTCTCTTTTGCCTGCTCGTCAGTCACACTCGGTGGGATAATAACTTGGTTGCCTTTAGTCCAGTCAGCTGGGCACGCAACGCCGTATTTATCGCTGGTTTGCAGTGCATCGATAACACGTAAAATTTCATCGAAGTTACGGCCTACGCTCATTGGGTAAGTCATAACTAAGCGAATTTTATGGTTCGGATCGATGATGAATACTGAACGAACTGCTGCAGTCTCGCTCTCACCTGGGTGAATCATTTCGTACAACTCAGCAATTTTCTTGTCTGGGTCAGCCACGATTGGGAACGTCAGAGTGGTGTTCTGAGTTTCGTTAACGTCGTTGATCCAACCTAAATGCTCTTCAACGGTATCCGTTGAGAGACCAAGTGGCTTCACGTTGCGCTTATCGAACTCACCGTTCAATTGCGCAGTACGGCCCATTTCAGTGGTACATACTGGAGTGTAATCAGCTGGGTGGCTGAAGAAAAATACCCATGAACCTTTAGCCCAATCGTGGAAATTGATTTTGCCGTTAGTTGTGTCGACTTCAAAGTTTGGTGCGATATCGCCTAAACGTAATCCCATTTTTCTATCCTCTTTTCAATGTGAAAGTGTGTTATGAACTATAGACAAAGTATAGACAAAGATTTTCTTGCTTTGTCTTATTTCGTTTTCATCTAATTTATATCATTCTGAAATAAGTGCAAGTTGAGCCAGCCGATTAAGCTCATCGATTTTTCTGAAGCACCGCCCCAAGTCCTTTAAAATAGGCGAGCCAAAGACTTTCAAGTTGCTTGCAATGAGTATCATCCGGATACAAACCTGCTTGTGCCATATCACTTTTTAACGTCCCAGCGACTAAAAAATGGTTCTTTAACCGCTGCCTTTGCACCACTTTCTCAAATGCTCGCGCCACTAATTCTTCGGGCTGGGCAAAGTAATGACACCCCAGCGCGACATCTTGACGCGCGCTTCGACGCATATAGTCGCTCATATCTTGACCCGACTCATCGAGTAAAACTGACCGCATCACCTGATGTAAATATTGATTCAACGGATGAGAATTCAAGGGGGCTTTGGTTAGCCAGTGACGACTGGCAAAGCGGTCACTGGGCGGCGGATTCAGAAACAGCTTACCTGCAATGTAATGATCAAAAGCATGATACCACTCGTGCGCCAAACTTCCGCCACCGGCTCGTTTTGCCAGTGCGAGCACCCGTCCATTTGGCAGATAATGGGCACTGGCTCCGGGCCGTCCACCAATACCGTAATGCAAAGCGAGTGTGCCCCGCAGAGAAATGACCGGAGCCGGAACTTGCAAAATATCTTGTAAATCGCACAAGGCATCAAAAAATAGATTGGCCGCTTGCTGTTGCTCAGTTGCAGTCACCCAACGTCCAATTCTTATCGAATAAAACCCAAAGACCTGACGGATGTCGGCAAAGCTGACATCAGCGCCGGCGCGATGTTCAGGACCATTACGGTAATAACTGCGCATTAGGATGAGGGACCTTCGCGGAGGGCGATGCGGCCGGTATACACTTGTTGACGCTTAATACTCGGTTGCGGAGCAATTCGAAATAGGTCGCCATTGCAACCGACCAACGCAAAAGGCACACCTTGCTGACGAGCTAACTTAGCGTGCGCTTCGAGATGTTCAGGTTCACCATGTGTTGGGATTGCAATGCGCGGCTTGACCCAGTCGTAGAGTTTTTTAAGCTCGTCTTTGCAAGGATGTCCCGAGGCATGAATTGGCTTGCTACTCTGATGCGCCTGAAGCGTCTTTATCCCGCGCTGATGAAAGCGTTGCACTAAAGCTGCTATCTCATCTTCATTGCCGGGAATAATCATCGAACTAAAAACAATTAAGTCATCTGTATCAAGCGCCAGCAAAGGATGAGAATCTTCTGCTAAACGGTGCAATGCAGCACGAGGCTCGCCTTGACTGCCAGTGGCGACCACCAACACCTCGTTAGCAGGCAAATAGCCGATGTGCTCTGGTCGAGTGAGCTGAATTGCTTCCGGCCAGAGTCCTACACTACGGGCCGCATTCACCATATTTTGCAGGCTGCGACCGAACAGCGCCAAATGCCGACCGGTTGCTTCAGCAACTTTGGCAAGCGTAATTAAACGGGCAACATTGCTACTAAAACAGCCGACCACGACGCGCTTAGGAGCAGCTTTAACCGCCTCATACAAGCCCTCATAAACCGATTGTTCGGAAACCGAATGGCCCGCCTTCAGCGCGTTAGTGGAGTCACCCACCAGCGCATCTATGGATAAGTCCGCAAGCTGTTGCAGCGGTTTTGGATTAAACGGCCGCCCCAACACTGGGTGCGGATCAATCTTCCAATCGCCAGTATGTAAAACACTCGCTGCGGCGGTTTCAATCAATAACGCATGCGGCTCTGGAATCGAATGGGTGAGCTCAAGCCAAGTAACTTTAAAGGGACCAATAGTGTGGGTTTGGCCCGTTTCGACCTCGATTATCTCAACTTGCTCGGCAAAATCGGTATAGCTTAATTTGCGGCGCAACACCGCAGCAGTAAACCGCGTAGTATAAATCGGACAGCGCAGGCGTGGCCATAAATCCTCAACTGCACCAATGTGGTCTTCATGCGCATGGGTAATAATCAAGCCAGCGAGTTGCTTCCGCTGGCGGGTAATAAACTGCGGGTCGGCGCACACCACATCGTGCTCTACCGCTGCAAATTCTGGTTCAAGAGGCTCGTGAAATGTCACCCCACAGTCGACCATCAGCCACTGATCCGCATGTCCATAAAGGTTCATATTCATGCCGATCTCACCGGTTCCTCCGAGTGGCAAAAACCATAAATCAGTTGGGCTTGGAAACAGACTTGGCGTAAACATCTTAGCTGACAATCTCCCGCTCTCGTTGTAGGGTGTTGAGCATACGTTGTGTCGTACTCAACAGACAAGGAATCTGATCATGAAACTTTATGAAACCGCAACCGCTCCGAATCCTCGCCGCGTCCGCATGTTTTTAGCGGAAAAGGGCTTGCTCGACCAAGTCGAGGTGATTCAAGTCGATATCACCAAAGGCGAAAATCTCAGTCCAGAATTTACGGCGATGAACCCCATGAAAAAGGTTCCGGTTCTAGCCCTTGATGACGGCAATTATATTGCCGAAACCATGGCTATTTGCCGCTACTTTGAAGTCGCTCACCCCGATACACCCAATCTACTTGGCGAATCCGCCCTCGAGCAAGCTAGCATTGAACAATGGCTACGCTGGCTCGAGTTTTATTTTATGATCCCCTGCGGCATGGGCTTTCAGCACAGCACCGGTTACTTTAAAGACCGCATGACGCCGGTTCCAGAATGGGGTGAAGTGTGCATCGATAACGTTAAATCGTTTTTTACCTTTCTCGACCAACACTTGGCCAAGCATGATTATATTTGCTGTGACCGCTTCACCGCAGCGGATATCAATGCCTACACTACCGTCGCCTTTGCCCGCGTCATAAAAGTCCGGATTGGCAGCGATCAACCACACTTACAAGCATGGTTTGATCGGATCAATGCTCGCCCCTCAGCACAAGTTTAAAATTAGGGCCTGGGCACCGGCAGGTGCCCTGTCTTCACATAAATCACCGTTTCTTGCTCAACGTATGGGGTATGTTTACTTAAGTGCGGGCTTCGCAACCAGCTGCCCTGCGGATACCGCCCATGCTCGTCGATAAACTCGCCGCTCAAAACAAATATTTCCTCCCCCCCATAATGACGATGAGGCTTAAATACTTCCCCAGCGGGCCATTTCACCAAGGCAATATGTTCCGTTGCAAAGCTGTGTAACGGCATCACTTGCAAGCCGCCCTGCCCTTGAAGCCATGGTGTGTTGTTGGTATCGATCCGCACCGTTTGCTGGTCCATCGGATCGAACTGATCGAGTTGCACAAATAACTCACAGCCCTGCTCGCTAAACGGCGCATGACTTGAGCCGGGCGGATTGCGCAAATAGGTGCCCGCCGGATAGTCGCCGGTCTCATCAGAAAAGACTCCCGACAGGACAAAAATTTCTTCGCCGTAGGGGTGCTGATGAGTCTTGAAACGCGAACCTGGCTCATATTTCACTACACTGGTAGCGCGGCCATGCTCTGCCGCTTCGCGTTCGAGTGGTTTCCGCCATACGCCGGCAGCAGGGCTTGCGAGCCACTCTTCGGTGGCGGTATGAACCACCTCCTTTTGGTTAAAATCCATTCGCAACATAAGCTTTTTAAGTCATTAAATTTAGTTAAAACTACGCATGGCACTTGAAAATAGCCCACTGCTCTCTCATATTTAAGCAATCACTAAAAAACCGGAGAGCGTGATGTCTTCGTCAATTATCGCGGCATGTCCACACTGCCACAAAAAGAATCGAGTAAGTCTGGATAAGCCGCGTTCTCAAGCGAAATGTGGAGCCTGTGGGAGCGCACTATTTGATGGCCAAGTTATTAGCCCCAATAGCGACCAATTTAGGTTGCATCGAAGTGCGGAGGTGCCGCTGGTCATCGATTTTTGGGCCAGTTGGTGTGGTCCGTGCCAACAATTCGCCCCAGTCTTCAGTGACGTTGCAAAACAGTACGCTGAAAAGGCTCGGTTTATCAAAATTAGTACTGAAACCGAACCTCATCTGGCGCAACATTTTGCCATTCGGAGCATCCCAACCATTATGGTGATCAAGCACGGGCAAGAAGTTGATCGATTGGCCGGAGCGTTACCCCCGCAAGCCTTCCAGCAGTGGCTCCAACAGCGCCTTTAGCGGCGCTTAAGGCGCCGCCACCAGTAACCGCGTTAAGCGGCGCACAATCGGTAACACGATTAACAAGACAGGGAAAGCCACTAACCAACTTAATAACCAAGATTGTGACCAGAGCGCAATAAAGTCGTCGCTCAGGCCGACCGCGCGCAACGTGCTCACTAACGAGACAATGAACGTCATCAAAATCGAAAGTAATAAAGGCATTACTTTGGTTTCGTATTTTGCCGGTAGCTTACGCATGGCGCGGTCTCCTGTTCCGATTACAGCTGATCAATAGGTAACTTCAAGTACACTTTGCCGTTGTCATCTGCTGGCGGCATTTTACCGGCGCGGATGTTCACCTGAATCGAAGGTAAAATCAAGCGTGGCATTTCCAAGGTCGCGTCACGCGTATCACGCATCTCCACGAACTCAGCTTCACTTACGCCATCGTGCACATGAATATTGTGGCGGCGCTCATCGCCGACAGTGGTCATATACTGGTGATCGCGTCCCTCAGTTGGATAATCATGACAGAGATAAATCTCGGTTTGCTCTGGCAATGACAACAGCTTCTTAATCGAGCGGAACAAGGTTGTTGAACTTCCACCCGGGAAGTCACAGCGTGCTGTGCCGACATCAGGTGCGAAAATCGTATCACCGACAAACACTTTTTCACCATTAAAGACATAAGCCAAACAGGCTGGAGTATGTCCTGGTGTGTGCATCACTTCAATGTTCATCTTACCGATGGTAAAGGTCTCACCATCTTTGAATAGGTGGTCAAATTGACCGCCATCTGGAAGAAATTCTTTCTCGAGGTTAAACACCTCTTTAAAGATGCCCTGCACGTCTTTAATGTGCTCACCGATACCGATCTTGCCACCGACATGTGACTGCACAAAAGGTGCTGCAGAAATATGGTCTGCGTGCGCATGGGTTTCGAGAATCCACTCGACATTCAGACCCTTTTGTTTGACAAAATCGACGATCTTTTGAGCACTATCAGTGCGCGTCCGACCCGATTTGTAATCGAAGTCTAAGACAGTGTCGACGATTGCCGCGCTATGGGTTTCAGTTTCATAGACGACATAGCTAAAGGTTTCGCTATCATTATCTAAAAACGCTTCGACGAAAATTTGAGTTGCTTGAGTCATTTTGTTCTCCTTCGCGTAACCGCGTAATGAGTGTATTTCGCATTTGTCTAAAATATATAGAACTGGTGAAATTTTGCAACCCTAGCCACTCTATTGAACCTATCGATAAATCCGAAGCAAAAAAAACGGCTCCGAAGAGCCGTTAAAGTTTCTACCATGTTCTGCACTGTTTAGAAGCGGTAGCGAACACCGGCCATAGCGACGATTGGATCAATTTCCACGTCAACGCTTTGGACAGTGGTGCCGTTCACACGGACATCACCTGTAGTATCGATATCCATGGTGCTGACCATAAAGTGCAAGCCCCAATCTGCATTCAAGTTCACATTGAAACCTGCTTGAAGAGCGTAGCCCCAGCTGTTTGAAAGTTTTAAATCAACTGTATCGGCAGCAGTAATCGCACCTAAGTCAGTTAAAGCTGAAACCAACTGTGGGTCTGCTTGAGTGTCGAAGAACCAAGTATAGTTCAAGCCAACTCCAACAAACGGCTCAATCCCGTTATCGAATTTCCAGTTGTACTGGAACATCAAAGTTGGTGGTAAGTGTTTAGTGTCACCGATTGCTAAGCCAGCAAGTGCGCCGGTCGCAGTAATGTCGTGACTAAACGGAGTTGCTGCAATCAACTGTACTGACCACGCATCATCAATCGCATAATCAAAGGTTAAACCTAACTGAGTGTTGTTGTTCACAGCAACGCCAGTTGAGCCAGGGGTCAAACCTGCAATGCTCTCAACCACGTTCAATGAAGTGCTGCTTTCATCAGGCATAACGCTGATGGCACCAACATTGACACCAATTTTTGCAAATGCAGGGGCAACGCCAAGCGCGGCAACAACTGCGGTAACGAGGGCTAATTTTTTCATGAGTATCACTCCTTGGTTTGTAATACAGAAAGTTTAGCCCGTTATTTATGAAACTCCTTGATCTCGATCAACTGTTTTAATCATTTGTTAATGGGAATTTCAGCAAAAATGCACCGCGCAAGTCACCTATCGCAAATCCTGTCGCTTGGTCGTCCGGATAAAATTCGTCTAACGCTTGCTGAACTGGCTTGCCGATCATTTTGCCATGACAGAGAACACATTGTTGTTGCATCACGATTGCTCGCAGATAGTGGCGCTCTCCCGAGTCGGTTGTCACCCAAGTTTCAGGTACCTGATTTGGGTCATCTGCTAAGCGATCGATAAAGTCCTCTAAGACGTCACGATGAATACTTTCAGGTGCATTATTCGGGTTACGCACACGTAATGCGGTGCGACCAACCTCAATCCCATGCTGTTGCGATAACTCAGCTGCGATTTCCGGCGCTCTCTCCTTGCAAACCTGAATGCCCGCGCGCGGACCACCCGCCTGAATTCCTGCTTTTAACTCTTGTCCAAGGCGTTGTTGTAATTGCATTGCAATCGACCGAGCCTGCTCGGTTTCGGTTGTCACTGATGCCGCAGTTGATGAAGCTGAAAAGATCAGTGTCGTTAATATGAAAAAAGAAATAAAAATACGCATAATTATTGTCCTCCTGCGTCACGATTTAAGGGGTGACCATTTACTTAGCTTGCGTTGTAAAGTGCGTCGATGCATTCCCAAGGCCCTCGCCGTTGCAGAGATGTTGCCATCGTGCTGTTGTAACGTTTTTTGAATCAACTCCCACTCAAGCTGCGCAGGAGTGAGTGGTGATTCGGATGGCTCGGGTATTGTAGCGGACGCCTCTTGCGGGACACCCTCAAGTGCATGTAATAGCTGCGCAAAGCTCACTGGTTTGGCTAGATAATCGGTCGCGCCAGCTTTAATCGCAGCAACCGATGTCGCCAGACTCGCATAGCCGGTGAGCACAATAAGGTGCTGTGGCTGAAACCGCTTCCGGATATTGGGAATCAATTGCAAACCATTCACTTCACCAAACTTCAAATCAACCACAACCGCATCCATGGTGCCGCTAATCTGCTCTAATTCAGCAGCACTTGCGACACAAGTCACTTGCATGCCATGACGCTCGAACCGAGCACGTAAGGTTCTAAGTAATAACTCATCATCATCGATGAGGAGTAACTGTTTCATTTGCCGTCTCTCATTACGATTGTGCGAGGGGTAAAGTCACTTGCGTATGCGTTTGCCCAGCGCGATGGTGCCAGTGTACTTGTCCAGAAAAGCGCTCGATACTGACAAAGCTCAGCATGGCACCAATGCCAAAGCCTCGTGCACTTTTTTGTATGCTTTGCCCTAATTGTTCCGCCGGAATACTCGGCGCATCGGCATCATTAATCATACTCAACTGCCAGTTATTGCGAAAAATCTCGCTCCTCACAATGACTGGATTACCTTGACAAGAATCCGCTGCATTGTGGAGCAAACTGAGTAATGCCGGCACCAGCGTATGGTCCGCAATAATTTGCTCCTGCTGCACGACACCACGCTGCCAAACAAAATCCACATCTGGGCGCACCAACATCATGCTGTCTTGCAGCTGTTGCTCAAGTTCAACGATAGATAAGCGTGTTTGCCTGCCCTCACGCACAGCTTCAGCGACTTCTCTCCAGGCAAGGAGTAACTCGTGTATGCGTTGAGTCTGTTGCTGGATTTCGGTCACGGCAGCAGGGTCTGTGGCAACCTCATCAAGGAGCAATTGAATACTTTGAATCGGCGTTGCAATCTCATGGCTAAACTGTGCCGCTGCGGTACCGATCGCAACCAATTGTTCATCTCGCACCTGCCGTTCATGCAAACGTTTAATCGCGCGCTCCTGATTCACAATAGTCCGTCGGAGCACGTGCAACGTTAGTGCTAACAGCAACATTGCAAACACTTGACCATACACCATCGCTTGATAGTGATGATTCATATCCATCGCATGCTGATTTGGGCTGTGTATATAGAGTTGACCAAGTTGCGCAATGACAGTCAATACAGTAATACTCCAGCCTAATTTAAACGGCAAAATCATCATGGCCGCAGCGACTGGAATCAGCAAGAGAACCGCATAAGGGTTTGCGGCAGCACCATTGCGAGCAATCCAAAAATTAGCCACCAACACCAACGCTGCTAGACCAAAGGCCATGACCCAATACTGCTGCAAGCGTTCTTGTACCGAGGTACGGTGAGCTAACATGCGCACTCCTTAATTCGTTATTAGCTAAAGTATATCAGTCTGCATTGTGCCTTGACTGCGACCGTTTGTCACACGATTAACGCGAATAATTTCATAATAATAGCACCACTATCTCTTTTATATTCGAGGTTAAAATGACTCACGCCACAGCTCAAAAGTTCGCATTAACTCCGATCGCCCTCACTTTGATTGCTGTCTATTCAGCCCCCAACTTTGCCCAAACTACCGAAAGTGAAACAGTGGACCCCATTGAACGACTTGTTGTAGTCGGCTCGACACCGATTTCGGCGACCGAAGTCGTGAAAGATCCGAGAGCTCCGCAACAACCTCTGCCCGCTCAAGACGGTGCCGACTATTTAAAATCAATCAGCGGCTTTTCAATGGCGCGTAAAGGTGGTACTTCCGGTGAGGCAGTCTTTCGTGGCGCGGGCGGTTCACGCTTAACGGTTACCAGTGAGCAACAAATGTTATTGGGTGGGTGTAGCAGCCGAATGGATCCCCCCACAGCCTACATCAACCCAACCACCTTCGATCAAATTCGAGTGATCAAAGGACCGCAATCGGTGCTGTATGGACCGAGTCACGCAACCGTCTTATTTGAACGCAATACCGATAGCCTTGGCAATACTTCGAGCTCGGCTTATCTAAGTTACACTGCCGCACAGTTTGGCCGCCAAGAACTAAACGCTGATCTGCTCTCGGGTAGCGCTGATGGATATCTTCGTTTCACCGGCAACTATAGTGAAAGTGACGATTATAAAACAGGTGCTGGAAATCTTGTTAACAGTGCCTATCAACGCTGGAGCGGACAGTTAACGGCCGCTTACACGCCCAGCCAAAACGAACAATGGTTGGTCAGTATTGGCGCAAGTGATGGCGAAGCTGCTTATGCCGATCGTGCTATGGATGGAGTTGAATTTGCTCGGCAAAACGCTGCGCTAAGCTACCGCCGCCAAGAAATCAATGCGCACATTTCTGAAATATCAGCGCAAATTTACTTTGGTTACATCGACCACTTGATGGATAACTATAGCCTGCGAACCTTTACGCCAACCATGATGATGGCAAACCCAGCGGCAAGTAACCCAGATCGATACACCCGTGGTTTTCGCTTACAAGCAGACCTAACCCCGAGCGAGATGGTAGCGCTTCGGGTCGGCGCTGATGGTCAAAATAATGATCACCGCGATCGCCGCAGCATGAACCAACTCATGATGCCTTACGAATTGATGCCGCGTACGCAAGATGCAAGTTTCTCACAATTTGGCGTATTCGCTGAGGCTGATTACCGACTCGATTCAAGTCGCACTGTTTTTTCTGGGTTGCGACTGGATCAATGGCGTGCCAAAGATTGGCGTGAAACCGTGGGGATGATGAGCATGGCAAGCCCCAATCCTACCGCCAACCTAAGTCGCTCAGAAACGCTAACCAGTGCGTTTGTTCGCTTCGAACAGGAATTTAACCAGCACCTCATTTATGCCGGCTTAGGGAGCGCCGAGCGCTTCCCGGATTATTGGGAACTGGTCGGTAATAGTCGTCGCAGTATGACTTCTGCAAGTGCCTTTTTAACGGCAAGTGAGCGCTTGAACCAGCTAGATTTAGGTTGGCGCTATCAAGAGGGTGGTTTCAAAAGCAACCTCAGCATGTTTGCAAATCGCACCAACGATTACATTCTGATTCAACAAAGTACGATGGGAGAAATAGTACGCAATATTGATACCCAAGCATGGGGGTTCGAAGCAGACCTCGTTTATCAACTATCACCAGCATGGCGTTTTGATTCAAGCCTGGCTTATGTGCATGGCACCAATCGCAGTGATGACCGTGCGCTCGCCCAACAACCGCCATTAGAGTTTAAACTTGCTGGTCAGTATCAGTGGCAAGACTGGACTTTCTCTGGACTATGGCGAGTTGTTGCTAGACAAGATCGAATCGCACCCGAGCAAGGCACAATTGTCGGCTTCGATAGTGATGAGACCCCAGGGTTTTCAACCTTTGCACTCAATTTGCACTATCAACTTGATCAGCAATGGCAGTTGAGTATGGGTATCGATAACTTGTTCGACCGTGACTATAGTGAACATCTTAACCATCAAGGTGGGATGATTCCGGGATATCCACAACTCACTCAGATCCCTGAACCTGGACGCACATGGTGGGTTAAACTGGATTATCAGCTGTAAACAAGTATAAAATTACAGCCCAATTCAGTTTATTCACATGAGAGCATTGTTATGGGTCGTGCCTATCAAAACCGAAAAGAGTCGATTGCTAAAACTGCCGCTGCTAAAAGCAAGGTTTACAGCAAGTATGGGCGGCGTATTTACGTAGTCGCTAAACAAGGTGGCCCCGACCCCGATGCAAACCTCGCATTACGGAGCTTGATCGATAGCGCCAAGCGCGATCAGGTTCCTGCCCATGTGATAGAAAAAGCAATTGAGAAAGCCAAAGGTGTGGGGGGTGAAGATTATTCACCCGCCATGTATGAAGGCTTCGGACCGGGGAATTGTATGGTCATGGTAGAGTGCTTAACCGACAACCCAAACCGGACTATTACTGAAGTCCGTAATTGCTTCACCAAAACCAAATGCAAGATTGGCGCACCAGGTAGTGTCGCTCATATGTTTGACCACTTAGCGATTTTAGTATTTGCCGGTGAAGATGATGAGTCGGTTCTGGAAACCTTGCTGATGGCGGATGTTGAAGTCGCTGACATCGAAGTAAATGATGGTAAAATCACCGTATTTGCACCACATACTGAATCACATAAAGCCAAACAAGCATTGCTTGAAGCGCAACCCGAACTCGAATTCGAAGTCGATGAAATTCAATATGTGCCGCAAATTCAAACAACTCTCAGCGGTGATGATGTCGAGATAATGGAAAAGTTCCTCGACATGCTGAACGATTGTGATGACGTTCAGCATATCTATCACAACGCTGAGTTTTAACCGCTACTATTCGCTCGCAAAACAGACCCGATCGCGCCCACTTAGCTTGGCTTCTTACAGCAGCTTGTCGGCGCGACGCAGCACCGCTGCTGGCGAATCCCCTGCTCCGAGCGGAGTCTCACCAGTGTGTCGCCATTACTTGTTAGTAACCACAGTCTCATCAACTAAGTCGATAATAAATGCATACTCTTCGGCAATTTCTTTCAAGCGCGAGAAGCGCCCAGAAGCACCACCGTGGCCTGCGGTCATATTGGTCCGGAACAGTAATGGATTATCATCTGTCTTCATGTCACGCAATTTGGCCACCCACTTAGCAGGCTCAAAATACTGTACTTGCGAGTCGTGCAAGCCGGTTGTGACCAGCATGGCTGGATAATCTTGGGCACTGACTCGGTCATAGGGCGAGTAAGACAACATATATTCATAGTAGTCTTCCTCGCGCGGGTCGCCCCACTCATCCCACTCGTTAGTCGTCAATGGAATACTGGTATCAAGCATAGTGGTTACCACGTCAACAAATGGGACGTGAGCCACTAATCCACGATATTTCTCTGGCGCCATATTCGCCACTGCACCAATCAATAGACCACCGGCGCTGCCACCCATACCAAAAACTTTATCTTTCGCAGCGTAGCCTTCATCAACGAGATGGTCAGTCACAGCAATAAAGTCAGTGAACGTATTCTTTTTGCTGAGTAGTTTGCCGTTTTCGTACCAACTGCGGCCCATCTCTTGACCACCTCGAATGTGTGCGATGGCGTACACAAAGCCGCGATCAACCAACGAGAACACTGTGGTCCGGAAACTTGGATCAGACGAGCTACCATATGACCCATAAGCATATTGATACAAGGGGGCTGTACCGTCTTGTTGGAAGTCTTTTTTATACAATAACGAGACCGGAATCCGAACCCCATCAGCAGCTGTCGCCCAAGTGCGCTCGGTAGCATACTGGCTCGGGTCATATCCCGGCACTTCTTGCTGCTTCAACACTTCACGTTCACCCGTGGTCATATTGTAAGCATATACCGTGCTTGGGGTCACCAATGACGTATAGGTGTAGCGCAGAATTTCAGTATCCTGCTCGACATTCCGCTCAAAACGGGTCGTATACGCGGCCTCTTCTGAGGCAATCACTTCAGATTCATCGGTATTTGCCCATGGAATAATGCGGATTTGGCGTAACCCATTGCGGCGCTCGTTAATCGCTAAATAATCCTTAAACACCTCGATGTCTTGAATAAAGACACCATGGTCATGTTCAACAAGAGGCTGCCAAGCGTTGCGGTCACCGATTTGATCTGCCGCGACTTGCATGATCTGGAAGTTCGGGGCATTCCAATCAGTGATAATGATCCAGCGTCCATCAATATGGTCCGCGCTGTATTTAAAGTGGCGTTGACGCGGCGCCAGCACCTGAAACTCTGCATCAGGAGTGTCTGCATCGAGGACGCGCACTTCGTCCGATACCGTCTGATCGAGGTTAATTGTGACATATTCACCATCTTTCGTGTTGCTCACCCACATGTAGAAGGTGTTATCAGTTTCCTCGTATACTAATTCGGCCTGATCTGCTGGTTGTCCAATTTTATGCTTGAGAACACGGGTCGAGAGCAGTGTTTGTGGGTCGTTCTCAATCACAAACAAAGTCTGGTTATCCTTTGCCCATGCGATTGAAGCAGATAAGCCTGTTAAGCTATCAGCTAAGTCTTTACCCGTGGTCAAATCGCGGATTTGCAATTCATACTGACGTCGCCCTGTGGTATCAACCATGTAGGCTAACAAATTCTGATTTGGGCTCACTTGTAGGTTCGAAACCGACAAGAATTCATATCCTTCGGCAAGCACGTTGACATCAAGCATCACCGTCGTTTCACCCGTTTCCAGATGAGTCCGACTATAAATCGGATATTCTTTACCTTCTTCATACTTGGTGAAGTAGCGGTAATCACCTTTCACATAGGGAACAGATTGATCATCTTGTTTAATTCGAGCGATGATTTCTTGCTGCAGCGTGTCAGTTAACTCAGCGTAATCAGCCCGATAAGCATCATAGTACGCATTCTCTTCTTCCAGATAACCCAATACTGCTGGGTCCTTGCGTTCATCATCACGCAGCCAATAATAAGGGTCCTGGCGACTCCCATGTTCTGATTCCACCACAAAAGGTACCTTCTCTGCGACAGGCGCATCACTTTGTGAAGACGCTTGCTCCGGAGCGGGCGAACACCCGGCTACCACCAATGCAAACGACAGACCAAGCCAAACTCCTGCAGTTTTTGGCATGTGTTTAAAATTTAATTGACCGGACATAACCGCACCTTTTCATCGCTCGTTCGATAGAACTATCTAAGATAGGTCAGTCTGCTGCTTAAAATCAATCCAAACCGGTGAATTTTGCTGATTTGGCGCATAGCAACAGACGGTAAAGTTATCTTGCCCAAAGTAGCTGGCAGAGTGACTCAGCTCTGCGGCGGACTCACGCAGTGTGGTCAGCAACTTACCCTCTCGCGCTTTGGTCACAGCTTCAGCCAGTAACCAGCGCTTTAACAACTCGGTGGGCCGAGCCTCGGCAAAAATCCCCTGCTGAAACTTGGTCACCACAGAGCGAGGAATTTCGCGGGTGGCCGCTTCGACATCTAAACCGATCGGACCTTGCTTCGCGACAGCAGTACAAATGTAACCCGAGCAATGACTAATCGAGATCGAACACACCTCACCCTCACAACTCAGCACTGGAGCGCCGCTGCTTCTGCGGGTAATCGTCACCGCAGTCCTGTCCACCTTAAAGACCGTCACGGCCAACCAGCGACTCAGCGCACGACCCGCTAAAAATTGCAGCGCCCGCTCTTGCTGATAAGCCTGAGCTTGGCTCCGTTCGGCCGCCGTATTCCACTGTGCGAGCCAAACCTGATCAAGCGCCTCAAGCGGTGCGCCAGTGATAGCAATCATCTTAATCCTCGGTCGGCGAGCTACGCATCACATACACCGCAAAGGGCTCCCCTTCGGCTGGCGATTGCATGACCACTGAAAAGCGCTGATTATCCCAATTTTGGTGGAAAACCGCCTGTGATATGAGTCGGCTCAACTCTTGCACCGACTGCCCTGTATTTAATATGTCGAGCCGACAGACGCTTTCATCACGACAGTCAATTCCAGCAATTTGCAGAGACCTTAATGGTTCATCGGTGAGCAGCGCATCATATAAACGTTGCTCGTGTAGCAAGGCCCAGTCGGTATGATCGGGTAATTGTTCAAATTGACCATTGAGCAAGCCGTACATTTGACCTGGGTCAGGACGCTCATCATTTACGCCTGTTTGCTGCTGTAAGCGCTCAAGATTCGAAACTGGCTCGGGTTGCACAGTGCTTGGCTCGACACTTGTGACTGGCGCATTCACTATTGGCATTGGATTAGCTGGGGCCTCTGCAGCAACCATAGGGGCGTCAGTCAGCTGTTGCGATGATGATTGGGGTAGTGCTTGCTCGGCACTCTTTAACCACCATACAGTCGTCGCTAACACCACAATGATGATCCAATAAATGATATGGGTTGCTGGTTTCATTCCGTTTCCTTAGGTCATGGATTACGCCGCTCTATGCTTTACAGCCTAATAAGCTTAACGGTATAGTCCGAATGCTAACAACAATAATGATAATAATTTAGTGGAGAGTAAATGACTATGTTGTCAGTTTCGCACCGATCGCCACGGCTGCGCATGCCCAAGTGGCTAGCGATCGCAGGGATCTGTGTGCTCGTACTGCTGCATCATCTCTCCATAACTTCGGCCCATGCGGTCCAGGTGACAAGTGCTCCAGTGCTTGATGAGCGCCTTGAGCAAGAGATGGATGCTATTCTTGAAATCACCGACAATAAGCAACGCTTGCAGCGCTTGTTAGCCCTTGAGCAAAGCCTTCCTGCTACGACCCCAGTCGCGACGAAAGTTCGAAACCTTAGTTACATCGCATTAGAACGAGCTCTGTTACAGGACTATTCAGCAGCGGAGCAAAAGTTAGCCGAAGCAGAGCAGCTCGCTAATCGCGCCCCTTTCTCTGATTCATTAGCCGAAGTTTATGCGACTCAGATGGCAATTCTGCTTTTGCAAGAACGTCGAGTTGATGCGGTGTCCTTGCTCGATGATATCGAAATTGCATTGGTGCAAACCAGTATTCCACGCATCCGTTATTACGCAAATAACCTTCTTGCCAGTTTTTACGGGCAGCGCAGTCAATTTCAAAAGTCTCTTCAGCACCTTCTTGCGGCACAGGAAGCAGTAAGTGAAACCGATAATGACCGCTCCCTATTGCGGCGGCTTTATTTAAAGCAAGAAACAGCTGGAGTGTATGCCGAACTGAAAAATTATGACGCCGCACTAAAGCTAGTGAATGAAGCGCTTAAAGAGTCAGAGCAAACCGGGATGAGTGAGTGGTTTTATGGCGATCTAATGCTCTTGAAAGGTTATATCGAAACGTCACAAGAAAAATACGAAGCTGCGTTAGCGAGTTATATCAATGCCGAACAATTTGCCGCCCGCAACTTTGCCCATGGGATTCAAGTGGTTCTGCTCAACAATATCGGTGATATCGATATTCGCCGTGGTGCCTACGATGATGCCCGTGAAGTCCTTAATCGTGCCTACCGTATTGCTGAAGGGATTAATGACACTGCAACCTTAAAGCTAGTTGAATTTAATCTTGGTTTTGTCGATGTTCATCAAGGTAATCAGCAAGCGGGTCTAGAGCAAATGGAAGCGGCAATAGACTATTACCGCGATAATCAACTGCGCCTATCATTGGCAGAAATGCTCGGCGAAATAGCGACCGCTTATGAGATTGCCGGTCGACCGCGCGAACAAGCGCGAGCCTTGCAAGAGCAAATCGAGCTGTTCGAAGAGATCTATGCAGCAGAGCAGCAACAATATATTGCAGATATGCAAAGCATTTATGATACCAAGGATAAAGAGCAACAAATCGAGTTACTTCAGCAGCAGAATCAATTAAAAGCGCAATTACTTGAAAACGAAAAACAAAGTCGCTTGATTCTGGGCTTATTGGTATTGCTTGCAGCATTTGCGACCGTCATTGTCTTTATGCTGTATCGCGCTGCACGTAACGCCAACCGCAAACTCGCTAAGGTGAATACGCGGCTAGCTGACCAAAGTATTCGCGACCCTCTCACGGGACTGTTTAATCGACGCGCGTTGCAACAACAGTTACAAGCAGACCGCCGTCACCGTAAAGTGCTTCGTGATGCGATGATTTTGCTCGATGTGGATCATTTTAAAAAGATTAACGACGACTTTGGCCATAACCTCGGTGACACTGTACTGGTCGAAGTTGCAAGACGACTTAAGCAACTCTGTCGAGAGACTGACCGTATTATCCGCTGGGGTGGTGAGGAGTTCTTGATTTATCTCACCGATATCGACCACGATGTGCTGCCCCAACTCACCCAAAGAATTCTCAATGAGATGGCGGCGGAACCGGTTAAAGCAGGGGATGAATTTATCGAGATCACGGTAACTGCTGGGTTTATTCATTACCCATTTGCTGATTTAAATAACAATCAAATGGATTGGGAACAAACTTTGCAGCTAGCAGATTTAGCGCTCTATGCGGGTAAAGTACATGGTCGCAACCAAGCTTGGGGAATCATGGAATTAAACATCCCCTTTGATGAGGCTCGCGAAGTATTAGAATACGACCTTGCCACGGCTATCGAAAAGAATATCGTCAGCGTATTAACGCTGCATGGACCAAAATCCCAAATACCAAAATAAATACCAAAACTGAATCCTCAAAAAAGAACCGCCAATGCTGGCGGTTCTTTACCTTCAAAGAGAGCTACGGATTATTTCGGTAAGCTCGTCACTCCCATATTCCATAGGGTAAATGCGTAAATATCGGCATACTGCTCGATGGTTTTCGAGACCGGTGTACCCGCGCCATGACCGGCATTGGTTTCAATCCGAATCAACTGCGGGTTTTTGCCGCCATCTTTTGCTTGCAGCTCAGCAGCAAATTTAAACGAATGCGCAGGCACCACCCGATCGTCATGGTCACCGGTGGTGATCATAGTGGCCGGATAATTGACACCCGCTTTAACATTATGAACCGGTGAGTAGCCAAGCAGATATTCGAACATTTCCGGGCTATCTTCTGCGGTTCCGTAGTCATAAGCCCAACCAGCGCCAGCGGTAAAGGTATGATAGCGCAGCATATCGAGAACCCCGACGGCTGGCAGTGCAACTTGCACTAAATCAGGCCGCTGGGTCATTACCGCACCGACCAATAAGCCACCATTTGAACCACCACGAATCGCCAGTTTAGAATTCGACGTGTAATCGTTAGCCACTAAGTATTCGGCTGCGGCAATAAAGTCATCAAAAACATTTTGCTTTTGTTGCTGGGTTCCAGCGCGATGCCATGCTTTCCCGTATTCACCACCACCACGAATGTTGGCAACCGCATAAACACCGCCCATTTCGAGCCACACCGCATTGGCAATGCTAAATGACGGGGTCAAGCTGATATTGAAGCCACCGTAGCCATACAGAATGGTGGGATTCGTACCATCGAGCTCAAGACCTTTTTTGTGGGTAATGATCATCGGCACCTGTGTGCCATCTTTTGAGGTATAGAAGACCTGCTTTGACTCGTAGGCAGAGCTATCAAATTGCGCCTTTGAGGCTTCATAAACTTCTGAAGCACCCGTTTCAGGAGCATAAGCGTAAATCGTGCCCGGCGTGTTGTAATTGGTGAAGGTATAGTAAACCACCTCGGCGTCGTCTTTCGCACTAAAGCCGCCCACACTGCCCACACCTGGAAGATTTACGTCGCGCACTTTATTGCCGTCGTAGTCGTATTGCTCGACTTTAGCAATGGCATCGACCATATACTCAGCATAAATATAACCGGCACCCGTTGATGGGCTGAGCACGTTGTCTCGCTCCGGAATAAAATCGACCCAGTTTTCTGGTTGCGGTGCGCTCGCATCAACCGTCACCACACGCTGGTTCGGCGCGTCTAAGTTGGTGACCAAGTAGAGTTTGGAGTCGCGATTATCGAGCACATAGGTGTCAGACGAAGTATCGCCGATAATGGTCACTAGCTCGCTATCAGGCTGGCTCAGGTCTTTCATAAAGAGTTTATTGCCCGAGGTCGAAACCGCTGCAGAAATGAACAGATAGCGATCATCCTCGCTTACCGAACCAAACACATAACGATGTTTTTCTGCTTCAGTACCGCCAAAGATTACCGGGTCGTCGGCTTGTGCCGTTCCAAGTTTATGGTAGTAGAGTTTGTGCTGATCTGTTTTTGCCGATAACTCGCTACCTTCCGGCTTATCATAACTTGAATAGTAGAAACCTTCGTTACCAACCCAAGCAATCCCGCTGAACTTCACATCAACAAGCTCAGGTTCGAGTTGTTCTTTGGTTTCAGTATCGATGACAATAATCTTCCGCCAATCACTACCACCTTCAGAAATTGCATAGGCAGCCAGCGAGCCATCTTTTGAGAAACTCAAAGACGCCAGGCTTGTGGTGCCATCTTCACTAAAGGTATTCGGATCTAAGAAAACTTCGGTATTGCCCTCAGCGTCGGTACGATACACCACATACTGATTCTGCAACCCGTCATTCTTATAGAAATAGGTGTACTTGCCTTCTTTAAACGGCGCCCCGACTTTTTCATAGTTCCAGAGCGTACTCAGGCGATCCTCGATCTGTTGGCGATACGGAATTTGCTCCAAATAATCGAAGGTCACTTCGTTTTGCGCCTTAACCCATGCTTCGGTTTCGGCGCTGCGATCATCTTCAAGCCAACGATAAGGATCAGCCACTTCCGTGCCGAAATAAGTATCGACCACTTCGCCTTGTCGTGTCTCTGGATAATTTACCGAACTCTGTTGCACATCATTCTCACTCTGTTGCTGTGGCGAACAGCCCGTTGCTATCGCAACCGCTAACGCGCCTAACCAATACTTCATGTTATTCTCCTTGTTGTTTTAACCTAATGCAGGATGGGTATTAGCAAACCAAGGTTGACCATCGAGTTGTGCCAAAAATGCCTGCAAGTTTGGATATGCTGTAATATCGAGTAAGCCCCGAAAAACCGCCCAACTGAGGTAGCATCCGAGCCTTAACGCCGCATCAGAATAAGGCGTGTTTGTTTCTAACTCATGTTGTTCGAACTGCGCTAATAAGGTCTCGATTCGAGTCTGCTGACGCGCTAAATAAGCACTTTGCTGCGGACCAAGGCCATCAATCTGTAACAGGTAAACGTTTACTGTGGTATCCACCAAGGTGTTGACCAAGCAAAATTGCTCATAGTCTGTTACGGTCGGGCAAAACGCCTCGCCATGCTGCTCCCGCAAGTAACGGATGATTGAAGCCGAGTCGTAAAGTTTAACCGAACCATCCTCAAAAAAAGGAACGCGTGCAGTGGGTGAACCAGCAGCAGAGCCAGCACGATCGGTAGGAACAAATTCATAATCCTGCTGATTTAAAGCGAGGACAATGCGACAATGCCGAACAAAGGGCGAGGTATAACTACCATATAGTTTCATCAGCGATCCGCTCAGTTGTACGATTTAGACACATGAGATTAGCACAATGAAAAAAACCATACAGTATTTGCTCAAAGGGCTTGCGATATTATTACCGATTATCGTGACGATCGCCCTCGTCCGTTGGCTATTGGTCACCATCGAGGCCTGGCTCAGCCCTGTTTGGCTGAGCGTCTTGGGCGATCACTATTATCTGCCTGGATTAGCTTTTGTCAGCTTTTTAGTTATCGCGGTCATCATCGGCTTTAGCTCCCGTTGGACCACCCTCAATCGACTCTGGATGCTACCCGGTCGAATTATGGAACGGATGCCGGTGCTGCGCAGTTTATATGCGACGCTGACGGATATTTTCGACCTCATGGCAGGCAAGAATTTCGCCAAAGAATCGGTGGTTTTGGTAAACTTCCCGGGAACCGAAACAAAGCTTATCGGCATCGTTACGCGGCAACATAATCAAGCACGCGATAAACTGTCGCAATGCCTTGGCGATGATGAGGTCGCTGTTTATTTACCGATGAGTTATATGGTTGGCGGCTATATGGTCATGGTTCCACGCCACTGCGTCACCCCACTTGATATGTCACCCGCTGACGCCATGCAATTGGTGATCAGTGGCGGGCTTGGAAAAGGTCACAAGGAAAATTCGTAATGACTCAACTTAATTGTGTAGAAATCGAGCCACAACAAGGTTCTGCAACGCATAGCGTGATTTGGTTGCATGGTTTAGGCGCGGATGGCAATGATTTTGCGCCACTGGTTCCACACTTACAATTTGCTCCGAACGTGCGCGTCCGCTTTATTTTCCCGCACGCACCGCACTTACCGGTGACGGTCAATGGCGGCATGCGGATGCCGGCTTGGTACGATATTTTATCGATGAGTATCGAGCGCGAAGTCGACGGAACTCAGTTGCGCGCGAGTGCTCAAAACGTTATTGAATTAATCGAACGAGAAGTCGCCCGAGGCGTGCCGACCGAAAACATTCTCTTAGCGGGGTTTTCGCAAGGGGGCGCGGTCGCCTACGAGACGGCACTCAGCTATCCCAAACCGTTAGCAGGACTGATGGCGCTATCGACCTATCTCGCCACTCAAGAGTCGTTACAGTTAGCAACAGCAAATGAAACGTTACCCATTCTTATCCAACATGGGCTACAAGACCCGATTGTGCCAGAAGGACTCGGCCAGCGGGCTGCCACTTGGCTCACTCAAGCGGGTTACCCCGTCACTTATCAAACGTTTACCATGCAGCATCAAGTCTGCGCCGAGCAAATCGTCGCAATGAATCAATGGTTACAGCAACTTTGGAATTAAGCTCGGGCCAGTTAATCCGCTAAAGTTTGCAAGCGCGGTGACCACTCGGTCACCCACTGCTCAGCTTCTTCAAGCGAGTCGACTTGGATATTCACATGGCCCACTTTGCGCCCGGGACGCGCGGCTTTATTGTACCAATGACATTGACAACGCGCGTCTTGCCATAAAGCTGAAGGGATTTCAGCCACCCCAATCACATTCAACATCAAAGTTGGTCGGATAGTGGGTTGGCCGAGCGGTATCTGAGTCAAGGCGCGGATGTGCAGGTCAAACTGGCTATGGCTACTACCTTGCATACTCCAGTGCCCGGAATTATGCACCCGAGGAGCAATCTCATTGACCAGCAAACGCTGACTGCCCGCCTCTTCAACGACAAAGAATTCAACCCCCAATACCCCAACATAGTCGAGCGCTGTGGTAATTTTCGCAAAAGCTTGCTCGGCTTGTTGTTGTAGCTGCGTATCAGGTTCAGTCAAACCCGCGAAAGTATGACTCAAAATGCCCTGGCGATGAATGTTTATGACTAATGGGTAGCAGGCGATTTGACCATCTTGTCCACGCGCACCGACGAGCGAGACTTCGCGCTTGAACGGGATCATCGCCTCAACGATACCCGCTTGCTGGCCAGCCGTTTGTGCCAACGGCTCGATTGCATCTCCGGGTTGGAAGCGCCACTGCCCTTTGCCATCATAACCACCGCGAGCAGCTTTGATGACCTGCGCGGCATCGCTATGCGCCAAGATTTCAGTGAGCTCAGCAGGAGTGCTAAAAGCAGACCAAGGCGACGTCGCGACCTGCTGCTCGTCAAACAATTGCTTCTCTGTGCGGCGGTCGGTTAAGCCTTTAATTCGGTTGGTATCGAATAAAAATTTCGCCTGTGCGGCAGTTAGAACTTCTGCCGGAATGTCTTCATGCTCCCAACTGACACAATCCGACCAGCGAATGGCCTCAGCTAGGCTAAGCGGCAGATTCAGTTGGGCACTAAGCGGTTTAATAGTGTGTTCACGGGTGCTGTAAAGCAAAACTTCATGGCCATGTTGAATGGCGCTGCGACCCAGCATTTGACCAAGTTGGCCATCCCCTATGAACAATAGCTTCATTCTGGCAGTTCCAACTCAGGACCATTCATGACTTTCTCGCGCTGCTCAGCGCGAAATGCTTGCACGCGCTCACGTACGGCAGGGTCTTGATTGGCAACAATTTGTGCAGCTAACAAGCCGGCATTGGCTGCCCCAGCAGTGCCAATCGCAAGCGTACCAACGGCCACGCCCTTTGGCATTTGCACAATCGAAAGAAGACTATCCAAGCCTTTAAGTTGCTTACTCGGAACGGGAACCCCAAGCACTGGGATAGCGGTAAATGCGGCTAACATTCCCGGCAAATGTGCGGCTCCGCCGGCACCTGCGATCACCACAGGTACGCCATCTTGTTCCGCTTGCGCCATGGTGGTTTGCAGTAAGTCTGGAGTACGGTGTGCAGAAACAACTTGGGCGCGCCATTCGACGCCGAGGTCTTTCAGCATTTGTGCTGCATTTTGCATAACCGGCCAATCCGATTGCGAACCCATAAGAATAAGAACTGGTGCCATGACACGCTCCTCTACTAATAAGGGGGCGCATTTTAAACAGCGCCGCGCAAAGGTGCAAATTTAATGCGCAAGTTTTGCGCGATTGCGCCCGCCACGCTTGGCAAGATCCATGGCATCTTCTGCAAGTTCGAGCCATTTACCCCAATCATAACCTTTATGCCACTGAGCGACACCGGCACTTGCAGTAACGGTCACAAGCATCGATTTGACTTTAAATGGCTCCGAGCGAATTTCGGCAAGAATCCGCTCGACCGCAGCGGCCGCCTGATTAAGATTGGTATCAGGTAAGATAATAGTAAATGCTGCCCCTTTATCTCGAATAATCATATCTTGACCGCGCAAGACCCGGCGTAATCGATTCGCCGTTTCGCGAATCACTTCTTCTCCGAGCATATAGCCAAACCGATCATTAATATCGCGGAACTTATCGACGTCTAATTTAATCAAGGAGACAGCTTTGCTGTCCCGGCTTGAACGCTCGATTTGTTGCAGCATAAAATCCGTTAAATATTCGCGATGGTAGGCGCCGGTCAACTGATCGGTTTTGGTCAAATGCGATAGACTGGTTTGCATCTTCAGCATCATAATCAAGAACATTGACCCGACACCAATCAGAACCAACATCGAGACGCCTAAGCGCAAGGCATAATCAAACGGCAAGAACGAGTAGCAGACGTAAGCAAATAAAGCATTAATCAGCATAATGACGAGCAAGACAATACTTGCACCAGCGTATATGGTGCGCATTGCGACTAGGCGAAACTCTTGCCACATATTATTAGGGCTCAATTGAGCAGGAGCATTCATAGCTGGTCCTTGTCCTGATTTCCTTACAATGTACTCTGAAAACCAGTATAGACTCAATCCCCAGATACAAAAACAACGTCGCTTCCGCAAATGCTTAAATTGACAGCAGTTAATTAGTGTGTATACTTACCGCGCTAGAAAAATTCGGCTGTCTTGTTGTGGCCTGTTACGAAGTCTAATGTTGTGCCTCGTTTTGGAAGTCATCAGTAATACACGTATTTTTATTAGCAATACCCTAGATTTTCACATGCACTACGAGGAATTCAGCATGTCTACAGTAACTGGTAAAGTTAAATTCTTTAACGAAGCTAAAGGCTTTGGTTTCATCGAGCAAGAGTCAGGCCCTGACGTATTTGTTCATTTCAGCGCAATCCAATCAGACGGTTTCAAAACCTTAGCTGAAGGCCAAGCAGTAACTTTCACTATCGCTCAAGGCCCTAAAGGTCCACAAGCTGAGAACGTTATTCCTGGCTAAGCTGAAACGCTTATCAGAATTCAAAAAGCCGGTCATTCGACCGGCTTTTTTTGTTGGCGCTGCTGCGCGGCTTCTTGCTCCGCGTGAATAAAATCCTCATCATCAATTTTGACTTCAGGGATCTCGTCACACACATTTCCGCCCAATTTATTTACCGCTTGGCATAAATCATGAATCTTTTGGTCTTGCAGATGAATATGGTCTAACAGTCGTCCAATGGTGGTCGCAACTGGGTCTGGGTTATCGGCCGCAACCGCATAAGCATCGAAACCATAGGCTTTGGCTAAAGCCTCTCGGCGTTTACTCTGGGCACTTGTTTGCGCTGATTTGGCAACTCGCGCAGGGATCCCAACCACAGTTGAATCTGCGGGTACATCCCGAACGACCACGGCGTTCGAACCAATTCGTGCGTTTTCGCCAACTTCCAGCGGTCCCAGCACTTTCGCTCCAGCGCCAATCACCACTCCATCACGTAAGGTAGGATGACGTTTCCCTTTATTCCAACTCGTCCCACCTAGGGTAACCCCATGATACAAGGTGACATCGTCACCAATCTGTGCGGTTTCGCCTATGACCACACCCATACCATGATCGATAAAAAAGCGCCGACCAATTTCTGCACCTGGATGAATTTCAACGCCCGTTAGCCAGCGCCCGAACGTCGACAGCCAACGCGCGAGCCAACGCCAATTGCGCCGCCATAGTCGGTGACTTAGCCGATGGAGCCAAATAGCATGCAGGCCTGGATAGGTCGTGAGCACCTCGAACCGCGTACGGGCAGCTGGATCGCGCTTGAAAACGCTATCGATATCTTCGCGGATACGCTCAAACATAATTTCTCATCCTGTTGGCTAAACTGATTGAAGCCGACTACGGCAGGGGCTAAGTATAACAATTTCGGAACGGCTGCGTTAGTTTAGCCTGCCCCTGCGATAATCGACGGTTAAATAGGTTGCTCTTAAAGACATCACAATTTATGGTGTTTTTAGGCTTGTCTAATAGCCCTATTAACGGAGAAAAGATCATGCGTAAACTTCTTGGCCTCTTGGTTGTTGCGGCGTGCAGCACAACAGCGAATGCCGATACTTTAATTTATGCAGGGACGCTTATCGATGGTACTGATGCCAACCCGCAAAAGAATGTAACCGTTGTCATCGACCAAGGACGTATTCAAGCGATTGAGCGCGGCTTCAAACGTCCGACCGCAGATGATACCGTCATCGACCATCGCAATGGAACCGTGATGCCCGGCTTTATCGATATGCACACTCACCTCACCTCGCAATTAGGTGCGGGAAGCTATATGGATCGCTATGTTAAAAGCGGACCTGATGTGACCCTAGATGCGGTTCATTATGCCAAGTTAACACTGGATGCTGGTTTCACCACAGTCCGTGATCTTGGCGATTCATACGATGCAAGTATTGCTCTACGCAACGCTATTAACAGCGGCAAAGTGGTGGGCCCTCGTATTTACACGTCTGGCAAATCACTGGCAACAACTGGGGGGCATGCTGACCCGACCAATGGGGCTAAGCCGGGCTTACTTGACTCACCGACACCGGCTGACGGCGTTTTAAATGGTCCTTATGAGGCCCGCGAAGCGGTTCGTGCGCGCTACCAATCGGGGGCAGACCTGATTAAGTTAACCGTCACCGGCGGTGTTCTCAGTGTAGCTAAGAGTGGGCAAAATCCACAGTTTATGATGGACGAACTCGAAGCCATCGTGGCCACCGCGAAAGACTACGAAATGAAAGTAACTGTACATGCTCATGGTAAGCAAGGCATGCTCCGTGCGATCGCAGCGGGTGTCGATTCAATTGAACACGGCACTTACATGGACGATGAAGTCATGAACGCGATGAAAGCCAATGGCGTATATTACGTGCCGACCATTACTGCAGGCAAGTCAGTTGCTGAACGCGCTAAAATTGACGGCTTCTTTCCAGCAGTGGTGCGCCCTAAAGCTGCAGCCATTGGTCCGCAAATTCAAGGTACCTTTGCTAAAGCCTATGCTGCCGGCGTAAAGATCGCATTCGGTACAGATGCTGGCGTGTTTGATCATGGCGAAAATGCGCGTGAGTTTGTTTACATGGTCGAAGCCGGTATGCCTGCGCTTGAGGCGATTCGCAGTGCAACGCGCGAGGCCGCAACACTGCTCGGCGCTGATGACATCGGTACCATCGAAGTAGGTAAACGGGCAGACATCGTCGCAGTTGATGCTGATCCGTTAGCCGACATCTCGGTGCTCGGCAACATCGATCTGGTGATGAAAGACGGTGTGGTTTATAAGCAATAAAGCTTAATTACGAACACCAAAATCTTTCAACAACTGGCGGACATCTTGCATAATGATGTCCGCCATTTCTTTTTCATAGCCTTCGCGTTCACGGTCCATCTTGCGAATTTCTGCTTTCGGGTATTGTTTGCGTGCCTCATGCGTCGGCATGTGCTTGATCCGTTCATACATCTCGTGCAACGCTGGATATAACTCACTATAAACAGGCTTGTTCGGCTCTGCACGCAAGTCTAATAAGACCACCAAACGAATCGCTCCCTCCGAAAAAGGGCATTGTTCTTGTTCCATCGCTTTGGCGATAGTGACGATACTCTCGTGCAGCCGCTCATTACGCTTATCAAGTGCTTGTTGCTGTTGCTGACGCTGTTGTTTTAACTGGCGTAATAACTGCCCGGCGTAAAATGCCAAACCAATTAATATTGCCAAGCCAACTGCAACCAGTGCCCAGCCCCACCAAGGCAACTCAATAATCATCTTCATCCTCCCAGTCATCGAGCTCATCATCGTCATCATCTAGCTCAAGACCCAGTTCTTCAGCCAATTGATTGAACCGTTCAGTACGGCTGTCGAGATAACTTAGATCGCTCTCACTGAGCTCTTCACCCGCCTCAAGCAAAGCAATCAGGCGCTGCAATTTGGTATCGTTTTGCAACGCCTCGAGTTCTTGCTGTGCAGTCGGTTGAGGCTTGTCGGCGACTTCACTGACGAGCGCTTGCGGGGCAATCAGAGTAACAGGCTTCTTACTGCCAAACCGGGAATCTTTTTCCTCCGGTTTGACCGAATTAGCCTCATTCTTGGCCCGGGTTAAGTTATGGCGCGAACCTGGCTTGTGGCCTTTATTACGCTTTGCTTTGGTTTGGCTGTCACGCTGAAGCTCTTCACGGGGCTTTTTGCTAGGGGCCAGTGGACCTGGCTGTCGAGATTTTTTACGACGTGTCATGCCAACTCTCCAGAATATATGTCAGTCGATAGATGGCTATAGTTTAACTGAAAATGCGGGTAAAGAAGAGGGATTCGCAAGCAATAAAAAAGGCGATGAAATCATCGCCTAATTTATTCTCAATCTGCCACACAGCGCACGTGCGAACTAGAGAACGGTTGTCAAACGCTTCCATGTTGTGAAATTTTATCTTCCGTGAGCGTTTTGTTGTTATTGTTATTTGTTTAGCGCATTAACCGAGCGTTTAGAATTATTATGAATGCTAGGTTAATTAAATGGCCTCCGTGGCCTCATGATTATTCCCTGGATCCTAATTTTGACCTAAATCGACCAGCTGGGAGTGCGTTAAACCCAAGCACACTGTCGGTTTCGATGGCATTCAGACTACTGATCCGAATTTTTTTATCAATGATTTTTATACTATAAAAAAAATATTTTTAATAACTTTTAGGCTTAACCTTTGGTTTTACAGGGGTTCTGCTGTGCTTTTTAACGTTAACTAAAACAAAAAAAGCAGCCATCGGCTGCTTTTTTAAGTCTATCTTAAGCTTATTTTAGTAAAGACCAGCAAGATATTGCGACAAAATTTCGATATCTTCATCAGTCATTTTCTTCGCAATGTCACGCATCATGCCATTCAAATCATTGTTACGCTGACCACTACGGAACATCTCAAGCTGAGCCTTAATATACTCTGGGTGATTACCTGAGATATCTGGGAAACCAGCTAATCCCATGCCATCACCGCGTGGTCCGTGACATGCCACACAAGCAGTCAAGCCACGCTCCTCGTCACCACCAAGGTAGAGTTTGGCACCCGCCGCAACGACATCTTCTGGAGCGCCCACAATTTCAGCCGTCTGCTCTGAGAAGTAAGCGGCCAAATCAGCGATATCTTGGTCACTCAAATTCATTGCCTGACCTTGCATGATCGCATTGGCACGGCCTTGTTCACCATTGGTTTGCGCCGCTAAGCGATATTCAGTTAACTGCTTAGCAAGATAAGACGCATGTTGACCGGCAAGGCTTGGGTACATTCCCGAAGCTGAATTACCATTCGGGCCATGACAGGCCGCACAGACCATTGCTTTGCTTTGACCAGCTTCAGCATCCCCTTCAGCGGCATAAGCAGCCGATGATGCAGCGAATAGACCCGCTACTAGTACTCCAACGGACAAGGCGATATTTTTCATGATCGATATCTCTGTTATGGATGATGATATAGACGCTATTTTACACAAAACTTCTAAGGATTAAACGCTTAATCGTGTTAGCATACGCATTCCCAATATTGAAGATCAGTTTATGAGCGTAAGCATTAACTTCCAACCGACCTCTTTTGTCACCAGTGCCGCGGATATTCGTCAGCTTCCCGCTGACGAAGGTGTTGAAATCGCCTTTGCGGGACGTTCAAATGCGGGTAAATCGAGTGCACTGAATACGCTGACTCGCCAAAAAAGTTTGGCCCGCACCTCGAAGACACCAGGGCGAACCCAGCTTATTAATGTATTTGAAGTTGCACCTGGGCAGCGTTTGATCGATTTGCCCGGTTACGGCTATGCCAAAGTCCCGCTTGCGGTGAAAGAAAAGTGGCAGCGCGCATTAAGCGAATATTTACAAAAACGACAATCACTCAAAGGCTTAGTCGTATTGATGGATATTCGCCATCCGTATCGGGACGTTGACCAGGAGCTCTTACACTGGGCAACCGCCTCCGCAATTCCAGTGCTGATCTTGCTCACTAAAGCCGACAAACTCAAACCTGGCGCACGCAAGAACACCTTACTAAAAGCCCGCGAAGCCGCTCTGGTATTCGGTGGTGATGTTCACGTCGAAGCCTTTTCTTCGTTAACAAAAATTGGCTTAGCGCAAGTTGAGGCGCATCTCTCTCGCTGGCTCAACGATGCGGTGGATGAATCTGACGATGCAGGCGAATGAGTCCGCTCCAGTAAAAGCTTGGGTCTTCCTTATTTCGCTCGCTTGTATTTGGGGTGCCTCATTTTTACTTATGAAGAAAGGCTTACTCGCCTTTCGTCCTGACCAAGTCGCAGCCATCCGCATGGCCTCCGCTGGGTTCGTTTTACTCCCCTTTATTTTGCACCGCCTCCGTCAAGTGCGTCGTCACCACTGGCCCTTACTGTTTTCAGTCGGTGCTATCGGCAGCCTCATCCCAGCGTTTCTATTTGCCTTCGCACAAACCGAGCTCCCTAGTGGCGTGACGGGAGTACTGAATACCTTTACCCCGTTGGCAACCTTAATTATCGGCGTCACCCTTTATCAGCAAGTTGTGCGACCGCAACAATGGCTTGGAATCCTGCTTGGATTAGTGGGAACCATCCTATTGATTACCGCCTCGGCAACGGGTGAGTTCAGTTTTAATAGCTACGGCTTACTGATCATTGTCGCCACGATTTGCTACGGTTTGAATTTAAACGTGATCAAACACAAAATTCATGACCTTGGAGCGCTCACCATTACCGGTGTTTCGCTGGCTCTGATGGCGCCGCCGTCGCTCATTTACTTGTTTGTTGCAACCCCGGTCACGACCCAAGTACAAGACATACAATTCTTTTGGTCGCTCAGCGCCATTTTGACTTTAGGCATTGTCGGCACCGCCGCTGCACTCATTTTGCTCAATACCATTGTTAAGCTAACCGACACTACGTTTACCAGCTCGGTGACCTATTTGATTCCAATCATCGCGCTTATTTTGGGCGTTATTGATGGAGAACCTTTCTTTTTGCAGCATGCGATTGGGTTATGTGCAATTTTGATGGGGGTTTGGATTGCCAACAAACGGGCAAGAAAAAGCCCGACTCAATGAGCCGGGCAAAAGAACTTACAATCCAGGGAGAGAACATCTCGAAAGGTCAAACGTACCAAATCAACTTCTCGTTTAATGCGCCTTTCAATAGTTCAGACTGAGCCTCTTTACAAAAGTTCAGAAATTCTCCAATTTTTTTAAGATCTATACATATCCAACTGATTTTATTGAGGTTTTAGTGCGCTTCATCCCAATTGTCACCAACCCCTGCTTCAGCAATTAACGGCACATCCAGTGCAATGGCTTGCTCCATCACCTTCACTAAGGCTTTGGTCAGCTGCTCCACACAGTCCTCACGCACTTCAAACACTAATTCATCGTGGACCTGCATCAACATCCGTGCTTCACCTGCTTGTGCATGCTTAGCGAGATATTGGGCCACATCAATCATGGCACGCTTAATAATATCTGCAGCTGTGCCTTGCATCGGGGCATTAATCGCAGCTCGCTCGGCAGCCTTGCGACGCGCGCCATTTTGCGCTCGAATTTCAGGTAGCTGTAAACGCCGACCCAGCAAGGTTTCAACGTAACCTTGCCGCTTCGCTTGCGCACGGGTGCGTTCCATATAGTCCAAAACGCCAGGGAAGCGCTCAAAATATTTATCCATATACTGTTGTGCTTCATGCCTTGGAATATCAAGCTGACGAGACAAACCGAAGGCTGACATGCCATAAATCAAACCAAAATTAACCGCCTTTGCGCGCCGCCGTTGTTCGGTTGTCACATCTTCCAAAGCGATACCAAACACTTCAGCGGCCGTCGCCGCATGAATATCTCGTCCTTTAGAAAAGGCATCAAGCAAACTCTTATCTTGCGATAAGTGCGCCATGATCCGCAGCTCGATTTGGCTATAATCGATAGCGACAATTTTGTATCCCTTTGGTGCGGTAAACGCCTGCCGTACACGGCGGCCCTCGGCCGTTCGGATCGGAATGTTCTGTAAATTCGGGTCAGAAGACGATAACCGCCCGGTTGCCGTGACCGCTTGATGATAAGAAGTATGAATGCGATGCGTCGAAGGGTTCATCATCTTCGGTAACTTATCCGTATACGTCGACTTCAGCTTACTCAAGCCGCGGTGTTGCATAATAATGTGCGGCAACGGATAGTCTAAGGCGAGCTCTTGCAGCACATCTTCTGCAGTTGATGGGGCGCCCTTCGGCGTTTTCTTCAACACCGGCAGTTGCAGCTCATCGAATAGAATTTCTTGTAGCTGCTTAGGTGAGCCAAGATTAAACTCGCGCCCCGCAATCGCATAGGCTTCGGCTTCAAGTTTAGCCAAACTCTCGGCAAGCTCCTTACTCTGCTGCTTAAGTAAATCCGCATCGATTTGCACGCCCGCCTGCTCCATATCCACGAGCACTGGAATGAGCGGCAACTCAATTTCGGTTAAGACCCGGTGTAACGGCTCAATTGCGCTCACTTCAGACCATAATCTATGGTGCAACTGCAACGTAATATCAGCATCCTCAGCGGCATAAGGTGCCGCCTGCTCAAGTGCGATCTGGTTAAACGTCAGTTGCTTCGCGCCTTTACCGGCTATGGCTTCAAACGAGATAGGGTTATGCCCCAAATATTTAAGGCTTAAGCTATCCATATCGTGACGACTGCCGACACTGTTAAACACATATGATGCCAACATCGTATCATCTGCAATACCCGCGAGACGGATACCATAACGGCGCAGAATGTGACTATCATATTTCAGGTTCTGGCCGATTTTACCGGGACGCTCTGCCTCTAATAAGGGGCGTAATAGCTCGAGTAAGCGTTCACGCTTAATCTGCTCGGGCGCACCCGGATAATCATGACCCACTGGCACATAGACAGCATGCCCGGGTTCAAGCGCGAATGAGACCCCTACCAGCTCTGCTTCCATGTAATTCAGACTGGTGGTTTCCGTATCAAAAGCAAACTGCTCCGCCTGGCTCAGCTTGTCCAGCCATGGTTGCAACTCAGCCTCGCTGAAGAGCACTTGATAGGCATCGTGCTGAATCGGTTGCTCAAGCAATGAGCCTTGGCTATTGAGTTCACTCTGTTGCGACTCGCCTGGATCCTGTTGATGGCGCACAGAAACCGGTCCGCGTTCGGTTAAATCGGCAAGCCAACGGCGGAATTCACATTTTTGATAGAGTTCTTGCAAACGCTCAGGATCTGGTTCTTTGAGGGCAAGTTCAGCAGGAGCGAAATCCAGTGAAACATCGAGCTTGATGGTCGCCAACTCGCGCGACAGTTGCAAAATATCCTGATGCTCGCGAACTTTCGCAGGCATGGTTTTTGCGCCTCGAAAACTTAATTCCGCAAGTTTATCGGGATCGGCCAGTATGGCATCGATAGAATCCATGCCATGCAGCATTGCCAGCGCAGTTTTCTCGCCCACCTTGGGTAGCCCAGGAATATTATCCGAACTATCCCCCATCAGTGCCAAGTAGTCGATGACTTGATCGGGACGAACACCGTACTTATCAATCACCCCTTGCTCATCAAGCAAGGTATCCGTCATGGTGTTAATCAACATCACATGGTCGTTGACTAACTGCCCCATATCCTTATCGCCGGTGCTGATCAGGGTGAACCGACCCTCCTGGCTGGCTTGCTGGGCTAAAGTACCAATCACATCATCAGCCTCAACCCCTTCAATACAAAGCAACGGCAAACCGAGTGCTTCAATAATCTGATGCAATGGTTCAATTTGCACTCGCAAATCATCCGGCATCGGTGGGCGATGAGCTTTGTATTCAGAATAAATTTCGTTACGAAACGTGGGGCCTTTAGCATCGAATACAACCGCCATATGGCTTGGTTTGTATTTCAACAATAGGCTACGGAGCATATTCACAACACCGTAGATCGCACCGGTCGGCTCGCCCGCCGAATTGGTTAAGTGGGGTGGTGCGTAGAAGGCTCGGAATAAATAGGACGAACCGTCGACCAAAATAAAGGGATTTTCGGGTACTGTAGCGCTCATTTAGGCAAGCTCATGGGTTATCACAATCATGGGGTAAGGATGCCATAGGGTCGCCTGTGGCGCTACCTTCATTACTCGACCAAGGCTGTGAATGAGTTGTGGATAAGTCTGTGCAAAAAGGACTCATCGCACCAGGACAAGATCAAGGATCTCTGGTGTGAATTTTTGGTAACTAATTGAAAAATAAGAACATACAAGAAAACATCAACACTTGAAATAGTTCTTTTTATTATTATTTTGCGATGTGGAAAGTTAATTTCCAAAGACTTTTGGCCGACGCTAAATCAGAAAATAATCTTTCTAACTTGGAGTCAATCGACTGATTTACAATACCACAAAGTTTTTCATTTGCTAGCGATCTCGCAATTTTTTTTAGAACAATTGCGCACAATAATCATCGTCGTTTAGATGGAAAAGTAATCAACACTATAGTTAAAGTAGGTTATACTTTAACTCTTATGAAGTTTAGGTGAATGACCGAATCAGCTCCAGATGGCGAGTAATGATAATGAACATGGACACTGCATCGATGAAGTTAACTCGTAATGAGTTACAGCAACTCGAAGATTTCGAGCGTCGTCGCATTGCGCTAAATCAGTCGCAATGGTGGGAGCGTTTGTCTATGGATCAGAAATTCGGTATCTATCAGCTACAAAAATTTGGCTACGATCTCGCCTTTATTCGCAACACTGAAGACGGACCTTTAGCCATTGCTCGCCGTGGTCATGACTTTGCCACTATTGATGGTGAGGGTGAAGTGAACCTCAATCCAGATATCACGTTCCGCGATTAAGCTCAGCTCTGAGCCGCTCTAACGTCTCGTTTAAATTAAGTTCCGCCCCATCAAGCCAAAGCTTAAAAGCAAACCCTGCTTGTCCGACTAACATTCCCAAGCCATCTGCGGTCATCTGAGTATATTGCCCTGCTTGCTCTAAAAATGGACTCGGTTTGGCACCGTACATCATGTCGTAAACCAATTCGGCGGCGTCCAAAACATCGGCTCCGAGCACAAGCTTATCACCACTCAAGCTGGCACTCGTAGCGTTCACGATCAGGTCATACTCGGGAGTGGCAGCAGGCGCCCATACTAACTGCGGCGATTGCCACAGTTGGACGAGTTGTTGCGCCCTTTCAGGGCTTCGATTGATCACCGTAATGGTCGTTACACCAGCATCCAGTAGCGGTTGAATCACGCCCCGGGCAGCCCCTCCGGCGCCCAGAAGCAGCACTCGCTTACCCGTTAGCTGACTCGCACCCAAAAGGCGTTGCAGATCCCACACCAAACCTAAGCCATCCGTGTTATCGCCCAGTAACTGGCCTGCCCCAAGAGGTACCAGAGTATTGACTGCGCCAGCTCGCTCCGCGCGCGCACTCACATGCGTGACCTGAGCGTAAGCATGCTGTTTGAAGGGGACCGTAACATTTGCCCCTCCGCCACCGGTACGGAAAAATTCAGCAACAGCACGGTTGAATTGAGCAGAAGATGTTAAACTGCGACTATACTGCAGGTTCACCCCTATTTGACGGCCAAAATCAGCGTGAATCAGGGGCGATAGACTATGCTCAATTGGATTTCCAAAAACGATAAATTGCATCATGTTCTCATTTCTCAAGCGCTCAAAGCGTTCCGCTGAACCCCCTACACTGTATCAGCAAATGGGCGGCGAGGCAGGCGTTCGAGCCATGGCTGAACGCTTTTATGACATTATGGAGTCCGACCCCAAGGTCAGCGCATTGTTAGCTCTTCACCCGCAACCACTCGGACCGATTCGCGAAAAGTTTTACGAATTTCTCAGTGGCTGGCTCGGCGGACCGCCCTTGTTTGAGCAGAAGTATGGCCATCCGCGCCTACGAGCTCGGCATCTGCCGTTTAAAATTGATATCAAAATGCGCGACCAATGGCTCTACTGCATGTATCAAGTGCTCGATGAACAAGTCTCAGACCCATTACTCAAAATGCAACTGCGGCAACGCTTTACCGCACTTGCCCATCATATGATCAATAGCGACTAGGCTAATCGAGTTCGGTCAACCAGTCGCGCGGGCGCAAATAATCTTGATAAAGCTTGGCTTCCGGACTATCTGGTTCGGGTTCATAGCCATACTCCCAGCGCACCAACGGTGGCATCGACATCAAAATCGATTCGGTTCGCCCTCCGGTCTGTAAACCAAATAAAGTGCCACGGTCCCAGACTAAGTTAAATTCAACGTAACGGCCGCGACGATAAAGCTGGAACTGGCGCTCTCGCTCGCCATACGGCGTATTTTTACGCCGCTCTATAATCGGTAAATAAGCCTCGAGGTACGCATCACCAACCGCGCGCATAATCGCAAAACTTTCTTCAAAACCACGGGCATTCAAATCATCAAAAAATAAGCCTCCAACGCCGCGGGTTTCGCCTCGATGTTTCAAATAAAAGTACTCGTCACACCAAGCCTTAAATTTTGGATAGAGCTCCTCACCAAAGGGATGCAAGCAATTTTTTGCGACTTGGTGCCAATGCTTAATATCATCATCAAATGGATAAAATGGAGTCAGGTCAAAACCACCGCCAAACCACCACACTGGCTCTGCGTCTGGCTTTTCAGCGATAAAAAAGCGCACGTTTGCATGGCTGGTAGGGATATATGGATTGCGCGGATGAATCACGAGCGAGACCCCGGTGGCATTGAAATTACGCCCAGCAAGTTCAGGCCGGTGAGCCGTTGCTGAAGCCGGCATTTGCTCGCCAAAAACATGCGAAAAACCAACGCCGCCCTGTTCAAGAATGGCACCATCACGCAAAATCCGTGACCGACCGCCACCACCGCCAGGTCGCTCCCAACTATCTTGTTGGAAGGCCTTGCCACCATCCGCTGCGCTTAATCCAGCACAAATCTTGTCTTGTAAATCTTGCAAATAGGTCGTTACGCGACCGAGCATATCGTGGTGCGCTGCACTGCTCATGATTCATCCTTTTCAGTGTGTATCGGATTACTGATAGGCCGATTTGTAAGTACACCCTTCTTGGCTACAGACCAAGCGCTCACCTCGCTGGGTGCGTTTTTTCAGTAAAATCGGAAACTGACATTCTGGGCATGATTGTGCCACAGGAGGCAAGGGAACGGAAAATTTACAGCTCGGATAATGGTCGCAAGCAAAGAAAGAATGGCCATAGCGGCTAGTTTTTTGCACCAACTTGCCTTGCTGACATTGCGGGCAAGTGACTTGCGTTTCGGGATCGAAATCAGCTGCAGTCATATAGTCGCAACGAGGGTAATCACTGCAGCCGACAAACAGACCGTAGCGCCCTTTTTTCAACTGCAAGTCTTTTCCACACTGGGGGCAAGGAACGCCCAGTGACTGTGGTTCAAAGTGCTCTGTGGTCATTTAATGTAGCAGACCCTCAGGCTCCTCGAATAACAAACCTTCCATTTGGTCGTAAGCGTCTTCATGGCCCGGAACATTGAACAGTACCATCAAAATCACCCACTTCAAATCATCGAGATTGAACTCTGGTGTATCAAGCTCCATGACCCGATCAATCACCATCTCGCGAGTGGCGAAATCGAGCACACCGAGTTGCTCCAGATACATCATAAAACCTCGACATTCGGCGTCCAAACGGGCAACTTCTGCTGCCGTGAAAGCTCGTGTCGCACCTTGTGGAGAACGATTAAGATAGGCCTTTGCATCACTGTCTTTTAGATCTGCTAAACCTTCCAACCACGCGAGCGCCTTATGAATCTCTTGCTGATGGAAACCAGCTCGAGTTAACTCATCAGTTAGCTCATCGTGATTCACAACAACTTCCATATCGGAGTGAATGTAGTTCTCAAACAAGTACATGAGGATATCAAACATCGTTAGCGCCTCCCCATTTTTATGTAGCCGCCAGTTACTGAAGTTACCTTCCCCTCAAGTTCAAGCAATACCAACTGCTCTGTTATCGCTGCGACCGGCAATCCACTGCGTTTCACTATGGTATCGATTGAGGTAACTTCATAATCCACATTAGCCAACAAACCTACGTTTGCCAAGCTATCTATGGATTTATTTTTGTCTTCACCACAAGATATGGGGGTTGTTGGGGTTAAGTTCAACTCTGTCAGAATTTCTTTCACACAGGTGACCAAGCTCGCACCTTGTTGTAACAACTGCAAATTACCGGCAATACCCGCGTCCCAAATTGAACCTGGCAGACTAAACACGGTTTTATTCTGCTCCAAGGCAAAACGCGCGGTAATCAAGGAGCCACTGCGCTGCTTCGCCTCGATGACCAGTACCCCAAGCGCCAGCGCACTCAGTAAACGATTGCGGCGAGGGAAATGGTCACGCCGGGCACCAGTCCCTGGAATCCATTCACTGACAATCAGTCCCTGATCAATAATTTGCTCCTGCAGTCCTCGATGCCGCGGTGGATAGAATTGGTCAGGGCCTGTGCCAAGCACGGCTAGGGTTGTGCCAACGTCAAGCGCAGCGCGATGTGCGGCTGCGTCAATCCCTTGCGCCAGGCCACTGCTCACCACCATACCTGCCTGTGCGAGCCCCTCGGCAAAATAGGCGGCATTGTGGCAACCAAGCGCTGACGCATTGCGACTGCCAACTAATGCGAGTTGCGGTTGGGTCAATAATTCCCTGTCACCTTGGATAAAAAGAACTGGGGGTGGTCGATCGATTTGCTGTAATGCAGGGGGGTATTCAGGGTCAAGAAAATCGACAACTTTCGCAGCTGGGTGTCGCAACCACTGCTGCGCCTGATGCAAATGTATGGGCCGGTATGCAGACAGGCGATGACTTTCGGCCAGCGCATGTTCAATCGCTTGATGGCTCGAAAGCTGCAATAAGTGCTGTTGTAATTTTGCCGGAGCAGTCGCCATCCTTAGCTGTAGCTCCAAAGTGGCAGCATCCATGCTGCACCTCCATAAGGTTTACCATTTTACAGGAACGAAATAATCTCCAATGCTAAGCCATTCGCGGGAACGTAACACAACCGCAAAACTGGTATCCTGTTGCACCGCAATGACCATCATTTCAGCGGTTGTTGCAGGCGGTAGCTGCGTGGTTTCGCGCCACAGTCGACTGAGGTCATCAGTGGGATGGTAACGATTCACCGCCCGTGGCTTCGCTTCATCGCGGAAGACTTCAAGTCCTAGCCGCAGCGCACGATACATTTGCCCTTGTTGCACGCCATCACGACTGCCGCGATCAAGCACCACGATATCATACATCCCTTGCTCACGGCGCTCGTTCAGGGCCGCGACAATATAGCCATCTAGGTCCGCGCCAGGGGTTGCCATAAGCATCTCTGGAAGCGGGCTTTGCTGAACCGGCAAGACCACATCGCCGCGCCGAATCTCTCGCTTTGGAGAGCTGACCTCTCCTTCAAATAATTGCTCGCTTTGTTGCAGCGTGACCGCCACATCGCCTACATGACGCAGCAAGGCACCCTGCTCTAACGCAGCAGTTGGCGAGAAAATTTGATAGCGCTCACCGACCTGCACCTTGCCCTCAATAAACACTGGGGTCATGCCATTGATCCGTGGCGCACCGCGGTTATCCCCCAAAATCACTGGAGCTGCCGCAATTGCTTCAGCAGTGAGCGCCACATGATGGGTCAAAAATGGCGCCAAAGCGTCATAAGGAAACATCTTCAGCGGGTCTGGCTTCAACGCCACGGCTCCCTCTGGCAGCAGCGTTCTTTGAGCTTTCCGGGTCAATTGCGGGCGCCCGTCGCGCCAAACCAAGTACAAGCGATCGCCCGGATAAATCAAATGTGGATTAGCAATGGTTTCATTCACCCGCCACAATTCTGGCCACAGCCACGGATCGTTTAAAAATAATGCGGAAATATCCCACAAGGTATCGCCTTTTTTCACAACATATTCGGTCGGGGCGCCTTCTTTAAGACGGATAATATCACCCCGTTGCTGCGCTGCAGTCGTCTCGGTGAAAGCATAAGCTGGCTGCGCCAACGCAGTTGCTGCGAGAAAACCGATCGCGGCAATCGCCGAAAATCGCCAACTGGCCATAGTTCGCTCCATTGTAAAACGATGTTTTCATCCCCAAATTACGTTAAAATCAATCAAGATGAAGCCAACGAATGATAGGTTATGACTAAATTAACAATTTTAAGATACCCTGACGAGCGCTTACGCACAGTTGCCGAGCCAATCGCTGAAGTCGATGATGCAATTAGCGCACAGATCGACGATATGTTCGAAACCATGTACGAATCCAATGGTGTCGGCCTTGCCGCAACGCAGGTGAATTTCCATAAGCGTTTGTTCGTTGCTGACTGTAGCGAGGATCAGAACGAACCGTTGGTGTTTATTAACCCAGAGATTATCGAAACTGACGGTCATTTCACTAATGAAGAGGGGTGTTTGTCCTTCCCTGGTGTTTACGCCAAGGTCGAACGCGCTGGCACGGTCACAGTTAAAGCCCTTGATCGTAACGGTGAGTCTTTTACCAAAACCGCAGATGGCTTATTAGCCATTTGTATTCAGCATGAAATCGATCATTTAAACGGGAAATTGTTCGTTGATTATCTTTCTAAGCTTAAACAGGATCGAATCCGCAAAAAGCTTGAGAAAGAAGCCCGCTTAATGGCTGGCAGCTAATGCTTCGAGTTGTCTTCGCCGGCACTCCCGAGTTCGCAGCAGAGCATCTTAGGGCTCTGCTTGCGCATCCACAAATTGATGTGGTTGCGGCCTACACTCAACCTGACCGACCTGCCGGTCGCGGCAAAAAGCTGCAACCAAGCGCTGTAAAAGTATTGGCTCTTGAGGCCGGCATTCCAGTAGAACAACCGGCGTCTTTGCGCACAGCAGAGGCACAACAGCAGCTCGCCGCATACAATGCTGATGTCATGGTGGTTGTCGCCTATGGTCTGATCTTACCCGAAGCAGTGCTTGATACGCCCCGCTATGGCTGTATCAATGTCCATGGCTCTTTATTGCCACGCTGGCGCGGTGCAGCACCGATTCAACGCGCCATTTGGGCCGGTGATGACTATTCGGGGGTCGCCATTATGCAAATGGAAGCCGGGTTAGATACGGGTCCTATTTTGGCGAGTGAGCGGTTACCGATTGAAGCGACGGATACGTCGGCGTCGCTGTACCACAAACTCGCGGTATTAGGCCCACAAGCGCTGATCACTAGCCTACTCAACTTGCCAGAACTGCAAGCACAAGCGAAGCCACAAGATGATCAAGCGGCAACCTATGCAGAAAAGTTAAGTAAAGCTGAAGCCCAGCTTGATTGGCAGCAGTCTGCCGAAACGCTAGAGCGCTGGATTCGCGCTTTTAACCCGTGGCCGATTTGTTGGTTAGTCGGTGCCGATGGGGCAATGATTAAAGTGTGGCAGGCGGATATCGTTGCAGGTCAAAAGTCCGCCATTGCCGGTCAAATTCTCAGTGTCGACAAACATGGCATCGTCATCCAAACGACTGACGCGGCGCTGCGTTTACTCAGTTTACAGCCGGCCGGGAAGAAGCCTATGGCTGTCGCAGATTTCTTAAATGGCCGCAGCGATGTCTTTCCACTCGGTCAAATACTTAGCAACGAGCGTATTTCATGAGCGGTGTCGCATCACGTTTAACTGCCGTACAAACCTTGCATGACATTTTGCAAAAAGGCCGCTCGTTCAGCCAAACCTTCCCTCATTACAGTCAACACCTTGAGCCGCGCGATCGTGCCTTGGCGCAGCAGATCTGCTTTGGCGTATTGCGTGAACTACCAAGCCTCAATTGGCTCTTGCAACAGTTATTGCAAAAGCCTCTCAAAGGCAACAAGAGTATTTTGCATGAAGTTTTGTTAGTGGGCGCTTACCAACTGGTGAGCATGAATATGGCCGAACACGGCAGTGTGTCTGCGACTGTTGAAGTGAGCAAAAAGCTTGGCCATAAAGCTCTCAGTGGTGTCATCAACGGAGTACTCCGTAATTTACTGCGACAACAAGCGCAATTGCAGCAAAAGCTCGTCCAGGCACAAGCGCAAGATCGCACGCTGCAAAGCAACCATCCGCGTTGGCTAGTCGAACGAATTGAAGCCGCCTACCCGCAGCAAGCTCAACAAATTCTTAGTGCCAATCATCAGCATCCGCCGCTGTGGCTGCGCGTGAACCGACAGCATCCGGCCGCGGCTGATTATCCTCAACGGCTGCACAATTTAGACATTGGCTTTAGTCGCAGTGAACAATTGCCGTCCGCGCTTAAACTCGACAAGCCAATGGATGTTACCCAGTTACCCGATTTCGCAACGGGCGCTGTCTCGGTGCAAGATATTGCCGCCCAACATGCGGCTTTTTTACTGGCTGCGCAGGCACATGAGCAGGTGCTCGATTGTTGCGCCGCACCCGGAGGCAAGACCGCTCACCTCCTTGAGCAAACACCAGGAGTTCAGGTCACAGCCGTCGAAGCTGACCCGAAACGAGCAGAGCGGATTGGAGAAAACCTTGATCGCCTTGGTCTGACAGCAAGGCTCAAAGTTGCCGATGCGCGCGATCTTGAACAATGGTGGGATGGTCAACAATTCGACCGAATTTTACTCGATGCACCCTGCTCGGCCACCGGCGTGATTCGCCGCCACCCGGATATTAAATGGCTCCGTCGTGCCACTGATATTGCTGAGCTGGCCAGCCTTCAGGCAAGTATTCTTGACGCGCTTTGGCCAACCTTAAAGCCTGGTGGACGCCTACTTTATGCAACCTGTTCTATACTGCCTGAAGAAAATTCCGAGCAGATCCAAGCATTTGTTGCACGTCACTCGGATGCAATACGGCTTGCCACAAGCCCCTCTGGAGGCATAGACTGGCAATGGTTACCGGATGATTATGACGGTGACGGCTTCTATTACGCACTATTGGAAAAACAGGCATGAAAATCATCATCCTAGGTGGCGGCCAGGTCGGTCGGACCCTCGCTGAAAACTTAGTCGGCGAAGACAACGACATTACTGTGGTTGATCACGATCCAAACCTGCTAGAACAATTATCATCTAACCATGATATCCGCACCATTTGTGGCCATGCCAGCCACCCGCGGATTCTGCGTGATGCCGGTTGTGCTGATGCCGATATGCTGGTCGCCGTAACGCCAAGTGATGAGACCAATATGCTGGCCTGCCAGATTGCTTACTCGCTTTATAAAACACCCAAGCGTATTGCTCGTATTCGTTCGCAAGAATACGTCGATTTCAAAGATGAATTATTCCATAACGACGATATGCCGGTTGAACATATCATTTCGCCAGAGCAAAAAGTCACCCATTACATCAAGCGCTTAGTGGATTATCCCGGGGCGCTGCAAGTCATGGAGTTTGCCGGTGGCCGAGCCAGTCTGGTTGCAGTGAAAGCCTATTATGGCGGTAAACTCGTTGGCCATGCGATTAGCTCGCTGAAAGACCATATGCCGAATATCGAAACGCGGGTGGCGGCGATTTTCCGTAAAGGGCAAGCCATCAAGCCCATGGGGACCACCATTATTGAAGCGGGCGATGAAGTCTTCTTTATTACCGATACGCGTAATGTGCGCATCGTAATGGAAGAGATGCAAAAACTCGAACATCAATATCGGCGGGTTATGATCGCTGGTGGCGGTAACATTGGCGCGGGTCTTGCCGCCATGTTAGAAGAAAATCATCACGTCAAAATTATCGAGCGCAGTCGCGAGCGCTGCGATTTAATCAGCCAAACCTTGCAGCATACCTATGTGCTCGAAGGGGATATTACCGACGCTCGCTTGCTTAGCGATGAGCACATCGAAGATATCGATGTGTTTATTGCGCTGACGGATGATGATGAAGCCAACATTATGTCTGCAATGTTAGCCAAGCGCATGGGCGCGAAGAAAACCATGGTACTGATTCAGCGCCAGCATTATATTGACCTAGTCGAAGACAGTACCATCAATATTGATATTGCGATCTCACCCCAACGTGCCACTGTATCGGCGTTATTATCCATGGTGCGGCGTGGTGATATTGTTAATGCGTATTCACTCCGGCGCGGCGCCGCCGAAGCGATTGAAGCGATTGCCCATGGCGATGAAAACACCTCAAAAGTGATTGGCAAAGCCATCAACGAAATCAAACTTCCACCCGGAACGACCATTGGCGCTATTGTTCGCGGTCACGAAGTCGTGATCGCCCATGATGACACCATCATTCATGCCGATGACCATGTCATTTTATTCTTAGTGGATAAAAAATATGTGCGCGAAGTCGAGCGCCTGTTCCAGCCAAGCGCCCTATTCTTCTAAAGCCGATCTAAAGCGCTGTTAAGAGCGCCAGAAGGTCGGGGTAAGCAGGACTAAAATAGTAAAGACTTCGAGTCGGCCAAATAACATGGCAATCACCAACAGCCATTTTGCCATATCAGGAATATCAGAATAGTTTGCAGCCACTTCACCTAAGCCCGGACCTAAGTTGTTCAAACAAGCCGCAGTGGCAGAAAATGCGGTGATATTATCGACCCCAGTCGCCAACACTCCCAGCATGATGACAACGAAGACCAGCGCATAAGCAGCGAAAAATCCCCATACCGCATCAACGACCCGGGCCGGCAGCACCCGGTTACCGAGCTTGACCGAAAATACACCAGATGGATGCACCAACCGGTGTAATTCCCGCATCCCTTGGCGATACAGCAACACCACTCGCACAACTTTCAAACCACCCGCGGTTGAACTCGCACAGCCCCCGATAAAACTGGCAAAAATCAGTAAGATCGGTAAAAACAGGGGCCACGAGGCAAAGTCAGTGGTGGCAAAACCGGCTGTGGTGCTTATCGAGACGGCTTGGAACATTGCCTGATTGAAGGCAGTCCCGGTATCGTCAAATAGATCGTTGGTCAGCACCGTGGCAAACACCACCAGAATCAAAACGGCCTGAATTAAAATAAATGCCCGCGCCTCGGGTTCATCTAAATAGCTGCGCAGCGAACGACCGGTAATCGCAGCATAATGTACGGCAAAGTTTAAGGAGCTCAGTAATAAGAACACCACGCAAATCGTGTTAATGGTGCTGCTGTCGAAGTAGCCCAAACTGGCGTCATGGGTACTAAACCCACCCACTGCAATGGTCGAAAAGGCATGGCTAATCGCATCAAAACCGCTCATCCCAGCTAAGTAGTAAGCAATTGCACAAACGGCAGTAAGCATGACATAGATGTACCAGAGATGTTTTGCCGTGTCGGCAATCCGTGGGGTCATCTTGGCATCTTTCAGCGGCCCAGGAATCTCAGCTCGATAGAGCTGCATCCCGCCGATCCCAAGCATCGGTAGAATCGCTACGGCTAGTACGATAATCCCCATCCCACCGAGCCACTGCAATTGCTGCCGATAAAACAAAATACTATGCGGTAGGCTATCGATACCGTGTAAAACCGTCGCGCCCGTGGTGGTCAAGCCAGAGAAGGATTCAAACACCGCATCAGTGACTGACAGAGGTAATTGCTCGGTGAATAAGAAAGGTAGCACCCCGACCGACCCCAATACCGTCCAGAATAGAACCGTCAGCAAAAATCCATCGCGGGCTTTTAAATCTGAGCGATCGTGTCGATTTGGATACCAGACCACGAAGCCGATCACCAAAGACACGGCAAACGCCAGCATAAAGGCCACACCACCGCCATCGGCATAGATCAAGGCGACCAATGCTGGCGGCAGCAAAGTGACACTAAACAAGCAAATTAATAGACCAAGTATTCTTAGAATGCCGCGGAAGCGCACGAGTCGTCCTCATTCTTACAGATGAGTTGCACACGACCTTGGGTCATGTTGTTGATATCAGTGGCTAAACTATGCTGGGTTTTGGCAACAACCTCAAGGGTTTGCTCAATATAGTCAGAAAAATTTTGAGCGGTCACTTTGGCCTCATAGCGCGCTAATAAATGTTCAATCACATTTTGATCGCTGTAAGCATAGCGCAAAACGGCCAAATTGCGCGGTACTTTTAAGCTTTTTTCTATATCTGCAAGGGCACTGCTGAGCGCCTGACTATAGGCTCTTTGCAAGCCTCCAGTACCCAGCTTTACCCCACCAAAATAACGGACCACCACCGCAGAGACTTCGCCTAAATTAGCACCCATTAGAACCTTCAACATAGGCATCCCGGCAGTACCACTTGGTTCACCATCATCACTCATGGCGTAGGCTTGGCTGTCCGATGGCGCTGCCATAATCGCGGCAGTGCAATAATGACTAGCGTTGGGCCACTGCTGTTGGCACCAGTTTAAATGCTGCTGACATGCTGCGGCGCTATCCGCTGGCGAAATGCTGGCAATAAAGCGACTCCCTTTCACCTGTAGTTCGAATGCTTTCTGCGGCTTTGCCAGAATCCAATATTCCCCACTCACGGGTTGGCCTCGCCACGACTGATGCGCATCTGCATGACATCGGCAAAAATAGCACTCGGTGTCTGTCGCACTGCATGATAGATCTGCTGATAAGCGAGCACGTTCTTCACATAATCGCGGGTTTCTCGAAACGGAATGGTTTCAATCCAACGGTCAGCTTCCATTGGCTGTTCTGGAAGCCAGTCAAGAACGCGGTAAATTCCGCCATTATAGGCGGCGGTGGCCAGCACCCAGTTGCCATTCAGGCGACTTTGTAGCTGCCCTAAATAACGCGTGCCCAAGCGCACATTGGTGTCGACATCGAATAACTCATGCCGTTGCAGTCGTCGCCTCTCGATTTGCCGTGCGGTGCTTGGCAGCAGTTGCATCAAACCGTAAGCACCAGCATGTGATGTGGCATCGTGGCGAAAGGCGCTCTCCCGCCGAGAAATGGCCAGAGCCCAGGTCACGTCGATCCCAGCCGCCTCGGCATATTGTTCATGTTCGGGCAAGTAGGCTTGCGGAAAACGCAAGGCTACCGCATCAAATGCGCCAATCGTAGCCAGTGCAAAAATCGCCTGATCATGCCAGCCCCATTGATTCGCCAACACCGCTAATTGTTGCTGCTGACTCGCCGGCAGCCACTCCAGTAAGGAGACCCACTCGCGCCGCGCATCTAAATAACGTTCTAACTTTAAAAATTCGTAGGTTCGCTGTATCGCAGGAATATCCCGCAACTGCTGCAACTCACTCGCACTTGCCTGAACTGGTTCGGCGGCTAATGAAAACTTTTGACCCAGTTGCGCCGCCGCCAGAAAACCATAGTAATTGCGGTCTTGCGCAAGTGCGGCATAGAGCTGCTTGGCCTCATCGCTGCGATTCACGGACGCAAGTGCACGCGCTCGCCAGTAACGCCAGCCGGTATGCTGCAGGGCCAATTGCGATTGGTCCGTAAAAGCAATAATTGCGGGCCAGTCGGCCTCCCGCACACGCTCTGCCAACTTCCATTGCAACGAAGCCGCATCGTGATCTTCAGGACCAATCCGCTCCACCCAAATATGCGCCTCATCGTGGTCTTTAGCGGATAACGCGACCGCAAACTTTTGCTCTAACTCAATGCGTTGTGCTGGGGTTAAGCGAATATGCTCAGGTAATTCGGCATAAGTTCGAATGGCTCGGTCTGGATCGCGCCAGATCAGCCGACCAAGTGCGTACAATGCAATTTCAGCTTCTTGTTGTGGGTAATCGCCGCGTAAATAGTGTAAACGGACAATTTGCGAGGGATCACGTCGGACGCGTCGATAGTGTTCCGCTAAGTAACGCTGCGATTCAGGTAACAACTTGGTCAAATAAGGGATTAAGGTGTGATTCCCACCTTCTGCGGCAAGTTTAACTCGCGCCCATACCAATTCTGGGGTGCGATGCCCGGCCTCAGCCCAGCGCGCCAACAATGGGTCGCATGCCTTTGGCAGCGAACTCCCGGTTTGCCACAATTGATCGACTGCGCGCATGACCGCTGCTGCTGGCATCGTTTCAAGTTGGAGTTGAAAGCGTAAATGGTAGCACTGATGTGTGGTCGTGCCAGGAGCACGGAAATCACGGATAAAACGTGCAGCTTCACCCTGCTCGGCCAGATAATCCAGCCAAGGTCGACGGAGCTGCCAATCCATCGGAGTATGTTGATAGCGCTCTAAGAATTGGAGCACGCGCTCCTCGTTGGCCAGGTAACCGACCTGCTGCAAGCGCTCAAGTTCTAAATAGGGAAGCAGCGGATAACCTTCAAGCTGCGCCAATAATTGTCGGTATTCCGCAAGGCGCCCACGTCCCGCCGCATATTCAGCTTGTTTGAACCATTCACGCTGTTGCTCACGACTTGGTTGGGTCTCAAACACAGAGTCATAAATACGCGGCTCAGCCTCTGCCGAGCTCAACCAGAGTGAACTAATTAGCGCTACACACGTACAAGTTTTGAGCAACCGCTTTGACATAATTTCAAACGCTCGTTTAAATAATCATTGAAAATTAGACCTATTCGAGCCAAACTCTCACAGTCTTTTTTATCAGCTTATCCGAAAGCAAACTGAGAATCAGTAGGAGATCATTATGATTTATCAGGGTGACAGCATTCGGGTCGACTTTATCGAAGACGGTTTTGCGGAACTTCAATTCGCCGCAGCCGGCTCAGTTAATAAGTTCGACCAGAAAACCTTGCAAGAATTCAGTGACGCCTTAACCGCGCTTGCCAACACTGACGGCCTGCGTGGCGTGATCGTGACCAGTAGCAAGCCAACCTTCATTGTCGGTGCCGATATCACCGAATTCACCACATTGTTTGCTGATCTTGAGCAAACCAAAGTTTGGGTTGCCAAAGCATCACGGGTATTTGACCAACTTGAAGATTTACCCGTCCCTACTGCGGCAGCAGTTGCAGGATTCGCTCTAGGCGGTGGTTGTGAAGCGACCCTTGCCTGTGATTATCGCGTGGCCGATACCACGGCAACCATTGGTTTGCCAGAAGTAAAACTTGGCTTGATTCCAGGTTTCGGTGGCACCATGCGTTTACCTCGCATTATTGGACCGGACAACGCCCTCGAGTGGATCACCACAGGTAAAAATAACAGCGCCGTAGATGCGCAGAAGGTCGGCTTAGTCGACGCGGTTGTCGCGCCTGAAAAACTTAAAGATGCGGCACTCGACATCGTCAAACAAGCCGCCGCAGGCGAGCTCGACTGGCGTGCCAAGCGTCAGCCAAAACTTGATCCGCTGCAAGCGAATGATATCGAGTTGACCATGACCTTGGTCACGGCGAAAGGCATGGTCGCAGCCAAAGCAGGTAAACATTACCCTGCTCCTCACGCTGCCATTCAAGCCATTGAAAAAGGTGCACGGCATCACCGTGATGAGGCACTGACAGCAGAAAACGAAGCTTTTGTTGGCTTAACGCAAACCGACGCTTGTGCTGCCCAAGTTGGTATCTTTATGGCGGACCAGTTGGTCAAAGGTAAGGCGAAAAAAGCCGCCAAACAAGCCAGCAAAGAAATTAAACGCGCAGCCGTCTTAGGGGCAGGCATCATGGGCGGTGGTATCGCCTACCAGTCAGCCTACAAAGGTGTCCCTGTGGTGATGAAAGATATTCGCCAGGAAGCCCTTGACCTTGGCATGAGCGAAGCCAGCAAAATTCTTGGTAAGTTGGTTGAGCGGAAGAAAATCGACCATAAGAAAATGGCCAAAGTCCTCTCTGCGATCACTCCAACCCTACTCGATGAAGCCGTCAAAGGCGTTGATATCGTGGTTGAAGCCGTAGTTGAGAACCCGGATGTGAAAGGCAAAGTATTGGCTCATATGGAGTCATTAGTCGATGACGACACCATCATTGTGTCAAATACGTCGACTATCTCGATCGATCGCTTAGCCGCCAACTTGAAAGATCCATCACGCTTCTGTGGTATGCACTTCTTCAATCCAGTGCACAAAATGCCACTGGTCGAAGTCATTCGCGGTAAGGACACGTCAGACGAAACCGTTGCAGCTGTGGTCGCTTATGCCAGCCGCATGGGTAAAACCGCAATTGTGGTTAACGACTGCCCTGGCTTCTTAGTCAACCGCGTATTGTTCCCATACCTCGCGGGCTTCTCGACCTTGTTGGATGAAGGCGTCGATTTTGTCGGTATCGATAAAGTCATGGAGCGCCAATTCGGCTGGCCGATGGGTCCAGCGTACTTGTCTGACGTAGTCGGTATTGATACGGCCGACCATTGTACTGTGGTCATGGCGGATGGCTTCCCAACGCGGATGCCGCGTGACACCAGCTCAGCGATTGCGAAATTAGCGGCTGCCGAGCGGTACGGCCAGAAAAACGGTAAAGGCTTCTATAACTACGGCGTCGATAAGCGTGGCCGTCCAAGTAAAGAGAAAGCACCTGAAGTATATGAAATGCTTGGGATCACCGGGACTGAGAAGAGCGCCGACGAAATCATCGCGCGCTGTATGGTGCCAATGGTGAATGAATGTGTACGCTGCCTTGAAGAGGGTATCGTCGCTTCAGCCGCCGAGTGTGACATGTCATTACTTTATGGACTTGGTTTCCCACCATTCCGTGGTGGCCCATTCCGCTATCTCGAGACCATGGGGCTGCAGAAGTTCGTTGAACTTGCCGACAGCATGGCTGACTTAGGCGAAATGTATCAAGTTACTGATGGCCTTCGCGAAATGGCCAAAGCTGGCAAATCATACTTTGCGAGCTAATGGAGGATTTATGAAAGACGTAGTCATTGTAGATTGTATTCGTACGCCCATGGGGCGTTCTAAAAACGGCGTCTTCCGCAATGTTCGTGCTGAAGATTTGTCGGCTCATTTGATGAAAGGCTTACTCGAGCGCAACCCAAACGTTGACGTGAACGAGTTGGAAGACATTTATTGGGGTTGTGTCCAGCAAACCCTTGAGCAAGGTTTTAACGTGGGTCGTAATGCCGCGTTATTGGCCGGCATCCCGCATTCAGTTGCCGCGGTCACTGTAAACCGCTTGTGTGGTTCCTCAATGCAAGCGATTCATGATGCCGCTCGTGCGATCATGACCGGTGACGGTGAAATCTTCATTGCCGGTGGTGTTGAGCACATGGGCCATGTGCCAATGAATCACGGTATCGACTTTCACCCTGGTTTGAACAAGTCTGTTGCGCGTGCTGCAGGTGCTATGGGGATGACCGCTGAATTACTCGCGCGTAAATTTGAGATCGACCGAGCTGCGCAAGACGCATTCGGCGCACGCTCACATCAACGCGCCCATGCAGCCACTGTCGAAGGTCGCTTTGCCAGTGAAATCTTACCGATTGAAGGTCACGACGCGGACGGCATCTTGCGCGTCATCAAGGATGACGAAGTGATTCGTCCAGAGACGACCGTCGAAACACTCGGTCAATTGCGCCCAGTGTTTGACCCAGCCAATGGCACAGTCACAGCCGGAACCTCGTCTGCGCTGTCTGATGGTGCCGCTGCGGTGCTCATGATGTCTGCCGACAAGGCGAAACAGCTTGGTTTAACCCCACGGGTTAAAATTCGAGCGATGGCGGTTGCTGGTTGCGATCCATCCATCATGGGTTACGGCCCGGTCCCAGCGACCCAAAAAGCTCTACAACGTGCGGGCTTACAGCTCAGTGACATCGACTTATTTGAATTAAACGAAGCCTTTGCTGCGCAATCACTGCCGGTATTAAAAGGCCTCGGTTTACTCGATGTCATGGAAGAGAAAGTAAACTTAAACGGTGGTGCCATCGCACTAGGACATCCATTAGGCTGTTCTGGGGCGCGGATCTCGACCACCTTGATCAACCTGATGGAAGCAAAAGACGCAACCCTTGGCGTCGCGACCATGTGTATTGGTTTAGGTCAAGGAATTGCCACGGTTTACGAGCGAATCAGCTAACCCCGTTCTCGGATCGCTTCAGATTCGTTATACTAGCCGCCTACATTGTTTAGGCGGCTTTTTTATTGATGCAAGTAAACCAAACTCTCGACACCCTCGGCTTACGCTGTCCAGAACCGGTGATGATGATCCGGGTCGCAGTGCGTAAATTAAATGCTGGAGATATACTTGAAGTGATCGCAGATGACCCTGCGACAACGCGAGATATTCCCGCATTTTGCCGCTTTATGGATCACGAGTTGCTGGCCGCAGAAACAGCTACGGCACCTTATCGCTATTTAATTAAGAAAGGGCCCGATTTATAAATACTTTTGCCAGAATTCAGCCAACCCCATCTCCGCATCTAACTGATACGGCTTAAAGCCAAACTTCTGATACGCAATTTTAGCCGGTTCATTGCCTTGCAACACCTCGAGCGTGAGCTTACAACAACCACGGAACTGGGCTAAGGTCTCCACCTCTTGTAATAGGCGCTTGGCAATGCCTTGCCCGCGAAAAGGTGCAATAACCGCGATGTCGTGGATATTCATAACCGGTTTCGCCGCAAAGGTTGAGAAGCCCTCAACACAATTAGCAACACCAACAGGCTCACCATCGACAAACGCAAGAATCGAAAAAACATGATCGCGTTTGGCCATCTCGGCAATCAGGTTTTCTTTGGTTTCATCTGGGAGCGCTTCGCCGCCACCCATTGGGTCCCGCGCATAGTCATCGAGCATGGCAACCACGGCTTGGGCGTGTTCTGGGTTTTGGTAATCGGCTAAGGTAATCTCTAACATAATCGTCTCTCTTGTTACGGCAACCGAAAAGCGCGCATCTGCTCGCTCACCGGGGCGTGACAGTGGCAGCTTACACGGTGGTCATTGACCATCCCCACCGCTTGCATAAACGCATAGCAAATCGTGGTTCCCACGAAGCTAAAGCCCTGTCGTTTCAATTCTTTCGCCATAGTATCAGATATTTCATCACGGGTCGGCACATCACCGCCCTGTCGAGCGAATATCCTTGGCGTTCCATCGCTAAACTGCCACAAGAAGTGGTTAAATGAGATACCCCGCTCAGCCAGTTCAAGATAGGCCCGGGCATTTTTGAAAATCGCTACAATCTTCAAACGATTGCGCACAATACCAGCGTTTGTCATCAATTCAGTTTTATAAGATTCAGGTAAACGAACAATTTGCTCTGGATCAAAGTCCGCAAACGCCGCTTGATAATTTGCTTGTTTTTTTAGAATAGTAATCCAGCTTAAGCCAGCTTGTTGCCCATCTAAGCAAAGCTTTTCAAATAACTCTCGGGAGTCGCTCACAGGGCGACCCCAGACGTGGTCATGGTAGGCGACATAATCCGGGTCTGTACCGCACCAAGGGCAACGCTCTAACGGTTCATTCATTTTGCAGTCGATCCTGTATCCGCGCGTCAGTTAAGGGTATAATTTACGCCAATTTTCGCGAAATTACAGTTTTCACCAACGCATGAGTGGCAACCATGGCAAGTTATGATGTCAAAACCTTTCAAGGACTCATCCTGGCATTACAGGATTATTGGGCACAACAAGGGTGTGCCATCGTTCAACCCTTAGATATGGAAGTCGGCGCTGGCACCTTTCATCCGATGACATTTTTACGCGCAGTCGGGCCAGAGCCAGCCAGCTTTGCATACGTACAGCCCTGTCGGCGCCCAACCGATGGCCGCTATGGCGAAAACCCGAACCGGTTACAGCACTATTATCAGTTTCAGGTCATCCTTAAGCCCTCGCCAAAGGACATCCAAGATCTTTATCTCGGCTCATTGAAGCTGCTTGGCTTCGATCCACTCGTGCATGATATTCGCTTTGTTGAAGATAACTGGGAATCGCCTACTTTAGGGGCTTGGGGTCTGGGTTGGGAAGTCTGGCTAAACGGTATGGAAGTGACCCAGTTCACGTATTTCCAGCAAGTCGGTGGACTCGAATGTCGTCCAGTTGCCGGTGAAATCACCTACGGTCTAGAGCGGCTCGCGATGTATATCCAAGGGGTCGAATCGATTTACGATCTGGTTTGGGCCGATGGCCCTCGCGGCACAATTTATTATCGTGATGTGTTCCATCAAAACGAAGTCGAACAGTCGACCTACAACTTTGAATACGCTGATGTGCCCGTACTATTCGAACGTTTTGAAGCCTGTGAACGCGAATGTCAGCGCTTACTCGAAGCAAATCTGCCACTGCCTGCATATGAGCAAGTCATGCGTGCATCGCACGCCTTTAACTTACTCGATGCGCGCCATGCGATTTCAGTGACTGAACGGCAGCGTTATATTCTGCGCGTCAGAACGATGGCAAAAGGCTGTGCAGAAGCCTATTACGCGGCGCGTGAAGCGCTAGGGTTCCCTTTAGTTGAGCAAGGAGCATAACGGTGCGCTACGAAACCTTATTGGTCGAAATCGGAACCGAAGAACTTCCTCCAAAAGCCCTATTAAGCTTAAGCGAAGCCTTTACGGCAGCCATTGAAACTCAGCTTAGTGAGGGTGGCTTTGAGTTTGCTCAAGTTCGCAGTTTTGCCTCGCCACGACGCTTAGCAGTGCAAGTTTCCAAACTGAGTTCTGCCCAGCCTGATAAGATAGTTGAGAAACGTGGACCTGCGGTAAATGTTGCCTTTGACGACCAAGGTCAACCGACCAAAGCGGCACTTGGTTGGGCACGCGGTAACGGCATCGAAATCGAGCAAGCAGAGCGTTTGGTGACCGATAAAGGCGAGTGGTTGCTGTTCAAAGCTGAGCAAAAGGGTCAAACCCTCGCTGAGGTTCTACCTGAGTATGTGGCGCAAGCTTTGAAGCGCCTGCCGATCCCAAAACCTATGCGCTGGGGCAATAGCGACGCCCAATTTATTCGCCCTGTACATACCCTTACCATGCTTTATGGCGCAGAACTTATCGCGGGTTCGGTGCTGGAAGTGGAGTCCGGGAATCACTTGTTGGGCCATCGCTTCCACTCTCCTGAAGGTGTGGAACTAAATCATGCTGACGATTACGAAGCCGCTCTTAACCAAGCTTATGTTATTGCAGACTTCAGTAAACGTCGCGCAGCGATTGTGCAACAAATTGAAGCCTTAGCACATAAACTCGGTGGTGAAGTTCTTGCAGATGATGATTTACTCGATGAAGTCACCGCCCTAGTTGAATGGCCAGTGGCGCTCTTTGCAAGTTTTGATGAAGCCTTCTTGAGCGTGCCAAAGGAGCCTCTGATCGTCACCATGAAAGATGATCAGCGCTACTTCCCGTTGCATAAAGCAGATGGCAGCCTACTGCCGCAGTTTATCTTCATCTCAAATATTGAGAGTAAAGACCCGAGCCAAGTGATCACTGGCAACGAACGGGTGGTACGCCCACGCCTCGCGGATGCGCAGTTCTTCTTTGAAACCGATAAAAAGACCCCCCTCGCAGAACGTGTTGCGGGGCTTGAAAATGTCTTATTCCAAAAAGACCTCGGTTCGATTAAAGCGAAATCTGATCGCATTGCCAGCATGGCAGCGCAAATCGCCACCCTTATCGGTGCCGATGCGAGCGCAGCAGAGCGCGCAGGACTCCTGTGTAAAGCCGACTTGTCGAGCCAAATGGTACTCGAGTTCCCCGAAACACAAGGGGTGATGGGTATGCATTATGCGCGGCATGATGGCGAAGGTGAGGCCGTTGCGACCGCTATTTACGAACATTACCTGCCGCGTTTTGCTGGGGATGACTTACCTCAGTCAACCGAGGGTGCAGCGGTAGCGATTGCAGATAAGCTTGATACCTTGGTCGGGATTTTCGGTATCGGTATGATTCCGAAAGGCGATCGTGACCCATTTGCGTTGCGTCGTGCCGCGATCGGTCTGCTGCGAATCATTATTGATTTGCGTTTACCACTCGATCTGGTTGAGTTGGTGAAGATTGCACAATCAACCTTCGGTTCAGTTCTGACCTCAGCTTCAGTGGCTGACGATGTATTGGACTTCCTGCTCGGCCGATTCCGTGCAACCTATCAAGAACAAGGCATCGCCGTCGATACGATACAAGCGGTACTGGCTCGGCGCCCGACTCGCCCGGTTGATTTTGATCTACGGGTCCGCGCAGTACAAAGTTTCCGCTCGTTGCCAGCTGCCGATGCGCTCGCTGCAGCGAATAAGCGCGTATCAAATATCCTCGCTAAAGTCGAAGGTGATGTCGCTCGTGAGATTGACACTTCGCTACTTACGGATCCGGCAGAGGTCGCACTCCATGATGCACTGCAGGGAGCACAGCAAAAAGCTAAGGCCTCACTCGCTGAAGACGATTATGAAGCAGCACTTAGTTCGCTCGCGGCCCTACAGGAGCCGATTGATAGCTTCTTTGAGAATGTGATGGTGAACGCCGATGATGACGCCGTTCGTCGTAACCGTCAGGCACTACTTGGTCAATTACGAGAGGCCTTTCTTGCTATCGCAGACATCTCGTTATTAAACAATTAAGTTATTGATTGGTAAATAAAAAGGAGCCGTTCGGCTCCTTTTTTGTGGCTTTGAAAAGCACTCCTAACTAGACGTCGAGGTTTGCCACTTTAAGTGCGTTGGTTTCAATAAACGCACGGCGTGGTTCAACATCATCTCCCATTAAGGTGGTAAAGAGCTGATCTGCGGCAATCGCATCCTCAATCGTTACCCGCATCATCCGACGCGTTTCGGGATCCATCGTAGTTTCCCACAGCTGATCTGGGTTCATCTCACCGAGACCTTTGTAACGTTGGATATAGATACCACGCTTCGATTCACTGATGAGCCAATCCACAGCTTCAACAAAATCAGAGACTGGACGTTCCTTCTCGCCGCGGCGAACATAGCCACCCTCTTCGACTAAACCATGAATTTTCTCACCGATAGTGACGATCTGGTCATAGTCACGGCCGTTTAAGAATTCGTAGGTCAATGGATAGTCGGTATCCAAACCATGCTGTCGAACCGTCACCACAGGCAGATACAACTGACGCTCTTCATCGTGCTCAATTCGAAGCGTGTAAGTTGCTGAGTTGACTTCACGCGTGGTTAAGTCATTTTGCAATGTCTCCGCCCAGGCCTGCATCTTGGCTTGGTCTTTAAGCATGGCATCGTTCAAACGAGGAGCGTAGAGCAAGCGCTGTAAGAACACCTCTGGCATACGCCGTGACAGGCGCTGCACGATAGTATTTTGCGCTAACTGATAGTCCGTGACTAAGCTCTCAAGGTGAGCACCTGTAATACCCGGCGCATCTGCATTAACGTGCAGTGATGCATTATCTAGCGCCAAGCTCGTCAGGTACTTGATCAAGCCCGCTTCATCTTTGATGTATTGCTCTTGCTTCCCTTTCTTCGCTTTATAGAGCGGGGGCTGAGCGATATACATATAGCCACGCTCGATTAGCTCAGGCATCTGCCGATAGAAGAAGGTCAACAATAGGGTTCGAATATGCGAACCATCGACGTCAGCATCGGTCATGATAATAATACGATGATAACGGGTCTTATCTGGGTCATATTCATCGCGTCCGATGCCACAGCCTAAGGCGGTGATCAGCGTTGCGACTTCCTGTGATGACAACATCTTATCGAAACGCGCTTTTTCGACATTCAGAATCTTACCTTTAAGAGGCAAGATAGCTTGGAACTTACGGTTACGACCCTGTTTTGCAGAGCCCCCCGCAGAGTCACCCTCCACAATATAGAGTTCAGAGAGCGCGGGGTCTTTCTCTTGGCAGTCAGCGAGTTTGCCAGGCAAGCCTGCCAAATCAAGTGCGCCTTTACGACGGGTCATTTCGCGTGCTTTACGCGCTGCCTCACGAGCCCGCGCAGCATCAACAATTTTGCCAACAATGATTTTTGCGTCACCTGGCTGTTCTAACAAGTAGTCCGCAAGCTTTTCGTTCATCGCCTGCTCGACTGCTGATTTCACCTCAGACGATACGAGTTTATCTTTGGTCTGAGATGAGAACTTAGGATCAGGAACTTTAACCGAGATAACCGCAGTTAAGCCTTCACGCGCATCATCGCCGGTAGCGTTGGTCTTGTGCTTCTTATTCAACCCTTCCTTTTCCATGTAACTATTTAAGGTTCGGGTGAGCGCAGCACGGAAACCAGCTAAGTGCGTCCCGCCATCGCGCTGAGGAATGTTGTTGGTATAACAGAAAATGTTCTCATTGAACGAGTCGTTCCATTGCATCGACACTTCGACTGAAATGCCATCTTCCCGCTCTTGAGTAAAATGGAACACGTTCTGGTGAATAGGCGTCTTCTTGGCGTTCAAGTATTCAATAAAGGCCGCAATACCGCCCTCATATTTGAAGTGGTCACTGCGTTCATCGCGCTCGTCACGAAGAATGATCGAAACACCACTGTTCAAGAATGATAGTTCACGAAGCCGTTTCGCAAGAATGTCGTAGTGGAATTCAACATCACTAAAAATAGTTGGGCTTGGCCAGAAGCGAATTTCGGTACCTGTTTTATCCGACTTGCCAATAGCCTTTAGTGGCTCAACAGGGTCGCCGAGATTATAGAATTGTTCGTAAACTTCACCATGACGTTTAATCGTCAACTGCAATTTATCAGAAAGAGCGTTTACGACTGAAACCCCCACCCCGTGCAGACCACCTGAAACTTTGTAGGAGTTGTCGTCAAACTTACCCCCCGCGTGCAACACAGTCATAATAACTTGAGCAGCGGAGACACCCTCTTCTGGGTGAATATCAACAGGAATACCACGACCATCATCTCGAACTGAGACTGAGCCATCAGTATGAATCGTCACGACAATGTCTTTACAATGTCCGGCTAAGGCTTCATCGATTGAGTTATCGACAACCTCAAAAACCATGTGGTGAAGGCCTGTACCATCGTCCGTATCACCGATGTACATACCGGGGCGTTTACGGACTGCGTCGAGCCCTTTAAGAACCTTAATACTGGACGAATCGTAATTATTTTCTGCCATAACGCGTATCTCTATTGTTCCTTGATGGTTCCATGTTCCACGTGGAACATTTTAGTATCTGCTTGTTGAAGTCGTTCCACAAAACGACCGACCTCAATTGCCGATACAAAAACCTGTGAATTGGATGCAATCAATGCATCACAAAATTTTTCCTGGCTGTCGTCATCAAGCTCAGCGGTTAAATCATCTACCAAGTAGATACATTGTATACCGGTGCGCTCAAATAGATACTCCCCCTGCACTAATTTAAGCGCAGCAACCAGGAGCTTCAGCTGTCCTCGCGACAGTAAATTTTTTACATCATCCCCGTTTGCTTGAACTTTCAGTTCAGCCTTATGGGGACCAACCGTCGTATGTCCGTAACGAACATCTTGGTCTTTATGATGATCAAGCGCCTCTTGTAGCGTCTGGTTCTTATCCCAGCCCTGCCTTAGTTGGACAGTAAACTCATACTGCGGCAAGAAAGCTTCCAACCGACTCTCTAGATAAGGCGCCAAACCTTCAACATATTTGGCACGATGCGTTTGAATACGCTCCCCGTGCTCACTAAACACTTTATCCCAATAACCTCGCTCGGCGTCAAAGCGCCTCGACTTAAGCAGGCTATTGCGTTGTTTCAAGACTTTGGAAAAGTTAACCCAGTCTTGATAAAAGGAATGTTCCACGTGGAACACACCCCAATCTAAAAATTGTCGCCGCACTTTAGGGCCACCAAGAATCAAATCGATACTCTCTGGTGTCATCAGCTGCACTGGGACAAGTCGTGCCAGCGCTGCAAAGCGCTTTTCGTTTTCCTGGTTAATCCTTAATTGGACATCACCGTGCCCATTTCGTTGGTACCCAACTTGGTAGGTTTTATCCTCACCTTGTCGCCCAAGTTTGGCGAACACAACGAAAGCATCTTGCTCGTGCCGTATCAGTTGTTGGTAGCTCCCGGGCCGAAATGAACGACCGAAACCTAAAGTATATATTGCCTCTAGCAGGCTTGTTTTTCCGCTACCGTTTGCCCCCACCAATAAATTAATGTGGGTGCTAGGTGATATTTTTGCTGTCGCAAAATTCCGAAACTGGCTCAGCGCCAGGGACGTAATAAACATATCACCCCAACATCATATATCGCACTAACGCTACAGTCGCATCGGCATAACGACGTAAAGCGCCGAATCATCTGCATTGTCCTCAAGCAGACCACTCGCGTCAGGATTGCTAAGCGTTAATTTCACTTGGTCACCCTGAATCGTATTTAACACTTCAATCAAGTAGCTCACGTTAAAACCGATCTCCAGGCTATCGCCCTGATAATCGACTTCAATGACTTCCTCTGCCGTCTCCTGCTCTGGGTTATTGGCCGTTAACGTCATTTCGCCTGAGCTTAACTGCAGACGAACGCCACGATATTTTTCGTTGGATAGAATCGCTGCCCGCATACATGCTTGCTTCATTAAATCGCGATCGGCAATAACCGTTTTATCGCCGCCAGATGGGAGCACTCGACGGTAATCTGGGAAGCGACCGTCAACCAGTTTACTCGTGAAACTCATCCCGTTGGTCTCGATGCGAATATGGTTTGTGCCAATCGAGACCTTGACTTCATCATCGCTATCGTTCAATAACCGCAGCAACTCCATCACGCCTTTACGAGGAACAATCACTTGCCGTGCAGCAAGCTGTGGCTGACCAATTTCGCACTGACTCATGGCTAAGCGGTGGCCATCCGTTGCGACCGTGCGCAAGGTATTTGCTTCAGTTTCGAAAAGCATACCGTTTAAGTAGTACCGTACGTCTTGATTCGCCATTGAGAAATGCGTGCGATCCATCAAATCCTTGAGTACGGCCTGCGTCGTAATCAATTGGATATCACTATCCCAGTCTTCAATATTTGGATAGTCATCCGCACTCAGCGTCGCCAAAGTAAAGCGACTCCGCCCAGAACGAATCGTTGCCTTGTCACCTTCGGCGCTAAAACTCACCTGCGCGTGCTCTGGCAAACTGCGAATAATATCGACCAGCTTTTTCGCCGGGACCGTCACCTGGCCTTCGCTGCCACCTTCAATCACGCACGACGAAACCAATTCGACTTCGAGATCGGTTCCGGTCAGACGAATCGCCTCTGGACTGACTTGAATCAGTACATTCGATAAAATCGGAATCGTATTGCGTCGCTCAACGGCACCGCTGACGATTTGCAATGGTTTCAAAAATGCATCACGACTTATGGTAAATTTCATCCCCAGCTTCCCCTGTTGTCGAATCCATTCCTGCTCAAGCGACCTCTTTACGCCGACAAGGTTCGGATCAAGTTTCGATAATCTTCTTTTATATCATGTTGCGCGTCTTTCAATTCTTGAATTTTCCGACACGCGTGCAAAACCGTCGTATGGTCGCGCCCACCAAATGCATCACCAATTTCTGGCAAGCTATGGTTGGTCAGCTCTTTTGCTAGCGCCATCGCCAATTGCCGTGGGCGCGCGACAGAACGACTACGCCGCTTAGACAAGAGATCAGACATTTTAATGTTGTAGTATTCTGCGACCGTTTTCTGAATGTTATCAATCGTGACTAACTTCTCTTGCGCAGCAATGAGATCTCGTAACGCTTCACGCACAAAGTCGATAGTAATTTGGCGCCCGGTTAAATTGACATTGGCAGCAAGGCGATTCAATGCACCTTCCAATTCGCGCACGTTTGAACGCAGTCGTTTTCCGATGAAAAACGCCACCTCATGCGGCAAAGTGATCCCGCGTTCTTGTGCTTTGCGAATCAAAATCGCAACCCGTGTTTCCAGCTCGGGCGGCTCAATGGCAATGGTTAAACCCCAACCAAAGCGCGACCGCAACCGGTCTTCTACCCCTTCGATTTCTTTCGGGTAAAGATCGCTGGTCATAATGATTTGTTGATTACCTTCAAGTAACGCATTGAAAGTATGGAAGAATTCTTCCTGAGAGCCTTTTTTGTTGGCGAAAAAATGAATGTCATCAATAAGCAGCGCGTCAACTGAACGATAGTAGCGCTTGAATTCGCTAATCGAACTGTTGCGAATCGCATTGACCATATCTTGAACGAATCGCTCAGCTCGCATATAGAAAACTTTGGCGTCTTTCTTGTGCGCCATAATGCCATTACCGACGGCGTGCAGCAGGTGGGTTTTACCTAATCCGGTGCCACCATAAATAAATAGCGGGTTATACACGCCACCGGGGTTCTCAGCCACCTGTAGAGCCGCCGCTTTTGCCAGTTGGTTTGACTTACCCTCGACAAAATTATCAAAGGTGTACTCTGGATGAATATTGCACTCGAATCGTGGTGCGGCACTATCGTCATCGTCCCATGGCTGCCGACGCCCAGTTGGGCGCGCACTGGAACCACGACGAGGCGGTGGGGTCTGCGCCGTTTCGGCTTTCGCAGACTCGAGCCCGCCAACTTTAAACACCACATTGGGCACCTGCACGGCATGGGTTTTCGCGGCTTCGCCGAGATAATCATTAATTAAGGCAAGATATTTGTCTTTAACCCAATCGATAACAAAGTTGTTGGGCGCATAGAGAGTCAGGGTGTCACCGGACAGATCCGCCTGTAACGGACGAATCCACGTATTAAAGTGTTGTGATATCAATTCACTTTGCAGTCGTTCGACGCAATGTTGCCAAAGCGAATTATTCACACCGGTCTCCCTTTTTTAATTATTATAATAGGTCTCACAATAAGGCTTGAAAACCTTATATCCATTGAATTTGATTGTACTCAAAAGCAGGTTTGATCGCTAGCATTTCTGCTAAATTTCGTGACCGACTGTTGGTGATTTATCCACAGTTTGCCGCAAATCAAAAACATCAATGTGGATAGCTTTTATCGTTGACTTCACCTCTAATAATCGATAGAATTCGCGCTCTAAAATTTTAGGCAAACCGAATACGGAATTAACGTTATGAAAAGAACTTTCCAACCAAGCGTATTAAAGCGCAAGCGCACTCACGGTTTCCGTGCTCGTATGGCAACGAAGAACGGTCGTCAAGTTTTGGCTCGTCGTCGTGCCAAGGGCCGTAAAGTCCTGTCTGCGTAATTGAAACTGTATTCCTATGGGCGGGAGTTGCGCCTGCTAACTCCCGCGCAGTTTCAAAATGTTTTTGAAAACCCTCCGGTAAAAGCCGTTACGGCTGAACTCACCGTTCTCGCAAAACCGAATCATTTAGTCAAACCTCGTGTCGGTGTCACTATTTCGAAAAAACGTGCCAAGCGTGCGGTCGACAGAAATCGAATAAAACGCAAGATCCGCGAGAGTTTTCGCCTAAAACAGCATAAAATACCCCCTTTCGATATGATTGTGATTGCCAAACAAGGCATTACTGAGCTTGACCAAGAGCAATTACAACAACGGCTCGACTATTTATGGCGAACATTAAGCAAGCGTTGCGCGCAATACCTATCGGTCTCATCCGACTCTACCAGCTGATCATCAGTCCGCTGATAGGGCCGCGTTGTCGATTTTCGCCAACTTGTTCGCAGTACGCCATAGAAGCAATTCGAAAGCATGGTATTATTCGGGGCATCTGGCTCGCGAGTAAACGAATCGTAAAATGCCATCCGGGACATCCCGGCGGATACGACCCGGTTCCCGGTACTGAACCGATATCGGATAATAACGAATCAAAGCAAACAAAAGAGACGAAGCACTTATGAATTCGCCACGTTCTATCTTGTTCATTGCATTTTTGGTAGTCACCTTCTTCCTTTATCAAAGTTGGATGATGGAGACTGCTCCGGGGACACAACCTCCTCAACAGCAAACCAATGCAGCGACCAACCCCAACTCTGACGGTATTCCAAGCGCAAGCCCTATGGCAAGCGCGGTCGGGCCGGAGCAAGCGAGCGCCGTTCCTGAAGCAACGGACAGCGCAACACCTGCGCCAACGTCAGTGACCAGCAGCACCCGCGTTCGCGTCATAACCGATGTCCTTGATGTCTTAATCGACACTCAAGGAGGCGATGTGGTCAACGCCCAGTTGCGTGACTTCGCTCAAGAGCAAGATAGCTCAGCGCGCTTTGAACTGTTGCATGCTGATCCGAACCAACTCTATGTTGCTCAATCGGGCTTAGTTGGCGCCAATGGCACAGATTCAGCAAGCGGTCGCCCAATATTCTATGTGGAACAGACCGAATACGAATTAACTGGCCACACCATCGAAGTCCCGCTTAGCTACATCGCCCAAGATGGGACCGAGTACGAAAAAGTTTTCGTATTCAAACGGGGTTCTTATGCGATCGATGTTCGCTATGACATCACCAACCCGACTTCTGAGCACAAGCAAATGCAGTTTTATGCTCAGCTCAAACAAGTCATGACTGACGCTTCAGGCAGCATGATGATGCCAACTTATAAAGGTGGGGCGTACTCATGGGATGAAGATCGTTACGAGAAGTATGCTTTTGATGAGATGCGTGATCAACGCCTCAATCGTGCCACCGATAAAGGCTGGGTTGCGATGCTTGAGCATTACTTTGTGAGTGCGTGGATCCCTCGCTCTGAAGGCACCAAGCAATTATTCTCACGCGTCATTAATGGCGACCAAGCGATAATGGGGGTGTTATACCCTACCACTACCGTCGCTCCGAACAGCCAAGCCACGATTAACTCAACCCTATTTGTTGGTCCTAAAGATCAAGACGCCATGGCTGCCGTTGTCGAAAATCTCGACTTAACCGTTGATTATGGTTTCTTGTGGTGGCTCGCCCAACCGATCTTCAAGCTCCTGCAATTCCTGCAAAGCTTCCTGATTAACTGGGGCTTATCGATTATCGCAGTAACCATTATTATCAAACTGCTGCTTTATCCACTGACCAAAGCACAGTACGTCTCGATGGCGAAGATGCGGATGATTCAGCCGAAACTTACCGCTTTGCGTGAGCGCTACGGTGATGATCGGCAGAAGATGTCACAAGCCATGATGAAGCTCTACAAGGACGAGAAAGTAAACCCGCTCGGCGGCTGTTTACCTATGTTGCTACAGCTACCTATTTTCTTGAGCTTGTACTGGGTGTTGTTGGAAAGCGTCGAATTGCGCCACGCGCCATTGTTCCTCTGGATCGACGACCTGTCCGCAAAAGATCCATACTACATTTTACCGCTGTTAATGGGTGTGTCGATGTGGTTCATGCAGAAGCTGCAACCGTCGCCAGCAACCGACCCAATGCAGCAAAAATTGCTGCAATACATGCCGGTTATCTTTACCGTGTTCTTCCTCTGGTTCCCATCAGGTCTGGTTTTATACTGGCTCAGTAACAACCTGATCACCATTGGCCAAATGCAGTGGATTTACTCAGGCCTTGAGAAAAAAGGCATGATGGAAAAACGTAAGAAGAAATGAGCACCCTAGTGGAACCAACTCTCAGCAATGACACTATTGTTGCCCAAGCCACGCCTCCAGGGCGTGGTGGAGTTGGTATCGTGCGGGTCAGTGGTCCGGCGGCAAAAACTGTCGCTGAAGCCTTACTTGGTCACTGCCCGGCGCCACGCAAAGCCGAATATTTGCCATTCAAAGATGCCCAAGGTGAATTGCTTGATGAAGGCATAGCCTTATTCTTTCAAGGACCCAATTCATTTACCGGCGAAGATGTGCTCGAACTGCAAGGCCACGGTGGCCCAGTTCTGATTGATATGATCATCAAAGCCGTACTTGATTTCCCTGGTATTCGCCCCGCTCGACCGGGTGAATTCAGTGAGCGCGCGTTTTTAAATGAGAAGCTTGATTTAACCCAAGCCGAAGCCATTGCTGATTTAATCGATACCACCTCGGAACAAGCAGCAAAAGCCGCACTGCAGAGCTTACAAGGCTCGTTTAGCTATCAAATTGATCAACTCGTTGATGCCGTAATTCACCTGCGCATGTATGTCGAAGCGGCGATTGATTTCCCTGACGAAGAGATCGATTTTCTTAGTGATGGCAAGGTTGCGGCTGACCTTGAGGATATCATCGATCAGCTCAACCAAGTGATTCGCCAAGCAAAACAAGGCAGTCTGCTCCGCGAAGGCATGAAAATCGTCATTGCTGGGCGTCCTAATGCTGGGAAGTCGAGCTTATTAAATGCGCTTGCCGGGCGCGAATCAGCCATAGTGACCCCCATCGCTGGAACCACTCGGGATGTTCTACGCGAACATATTCAGATTGATGGGATGCCATTACATATTATCGATACCGCGGGCTTACGTGACAGCCCAGATGAAGTGGAGCGAATCGGTATCGAACGGGCCTGGGATGAAATTCGCCAAGCCGATCGCGTCTTGTTTATGGTCGATGCGACCGAAACAGATGCGATTCATCCTGAGGAAATTTGGCCTGAATTTTTTGCCCAATTACCAGACGATTTACCCTACACCGTGATTCGCAATAAAGTCGACCTCAACGCCGAGCCGATTCGAGTCGATTTTATTGATGATATCCCGGTAATTCACCTCTCCGCAAAAACGGGCCAAGGCATCGAGCTCCTCACCGAGCACCTTAAACATAGTGTGGGCTACCTTAGCACCAATGAAGGCACCTTCATGGCAAGGCGGCGCCATCTCGACGCGTTACAGCGTGCCCTTGATAACGTCTTAAGTGGACAAGAGCAACTTGAACAGCATCATGCCGGCGATCTTCTCGCTGAAGAGCTGCGCGTAGCCCAACAACATTTGAATGAGATTACGGGTGAATTTACCTCAGACGACCTGCTTGGTAAAATCTTTGGTAGTTTCTGTATCGGCAAATAACGCGCCAGCGCTTTAAATCATTAATTCCTCCGCAAAACGCTTGCGCATCAGGCGGTGATAGAACTTAGGTGCTACCCGGTAAAGCAGGCTTGAGAAATAAGTAAAACGATCAGGAAATAGCCGTTGTTGGCGCTTCCCTATGGCCCTCACAATCGCCTCTACCAAGTCTTCTGCCTGACTGACTTTGCCCACCACACTGCGCGCATGCTGAGCTCGACCGCCGTCTGCCCCAAGGGCATTTTGTTCAATCTGCGTCGCCACAAAACTTGGATAGACCATCAATACTGCAATACCTTGCGCGGCGACTTCACTGCGCAAGGTTTCGAAATACTGATGTAATGCCGCTTTTGCAGCACAATAGCCTGCTCGGCCAAGCACTGGCATCCAGCCCGCCATAGAACTCATATTCACGATCAAGCCCTGGCTATCGCGCAACAAGGGTAACACCCCCTGAGTAAGTTGTACCGGGGCGAAGTAATCAACTTGCATGACCCTTTGTATGACCGTTAAATCGGTCACCTCAGCGCGACTACGATGGGTTATTCCGGCATTATTAATCAACAGATCAAGGCGCTCGAGTTGCTCAAGCTGGCGAAGCATTCCCGCAATTTGGTCTGGGTCGCTCAAGTCGCTCTGTAAGCTCATAACAATGCGTTCTGAGTCGAGCCCGAGCCGCTCCAGATCAAGCGGATCGCGATCGATGAGCACCAATTGATAGTGTGGCTGCAGCTGTCGCGCCAGCTCAGCCCCCAACCCTGCAGCCGCTCCCGTAATAACGGCAATCATTTAGCTTGCTCCGCAGCATTTTGCTGGTGCTCGTTGTTGTGCTCTAAATAATAAGCAAAAACTTCAGCGGAGGTTTTTTGTGGGGTATACCCAAATTCCTCAATTAAAGCGCGATTACTGAGTACCGGACGATAGCGCAAAAAATCGAGTTGCTCAGGTCCGTAGCGACTTAATTTTAACGTTTTCCCCAACCACAAGGCCAAGCGCAGCAACCAAGCAGGTAGCACCAATAATGGCTTGTGCAGTTGCTTAGCGATCTGTTGAATCGTCAAAGCGCCGCCTCCGGCCAAGTTAAAACAACCCTGTTTAGAATGACGAACCCCGATAATAATGATGGCGATAACGTCTTCGTCCCAAATAAACACAAATGGCGAATCACTGCCGCGCACAGCTAAAACTTTCGGCCGTTGGAACAAGGCCGTAATCGGGTTAGATGTTGTTCTACCCAGCACTGTGCCAGGACGTAACACCAGTTGTTTTAGTTGCGGTGCGCGTTGCCGATAGTGCGCCAATAATTCCTCGATTTCGCGTTTGTGCTCGCTGTAACTAAACTTGGGGTGACCCCGCAAAGGGTCCTGTTCAGTGAGCCAGGCTGGATTATCTTTATGGTATCCATAGGCCGCTCCACTGCTGGTGATGGTCAAATGTTCCACCGCGTGTTGAACACACGCCTCGAGCAAATTTCGAGTGCCATTTACATCAATATCATAATCCCGCTTGGGATCATTCGAGGGCTGCAAAATACTCGCAAGATGAACCACGTGAGTGATCTGATGCGCAGCAATGACCTCAGCCAGCGCCGGTGATCGAATATCCATTTGGTAAAACGGATAAGCCGGCGCAGTCGCCGCCCGAACATCGAGGCCGACCACCTGCTCGACTTGCGCTTCTGCAACAAAGGCGGCCATCAAACGTTGACCGATATAGCCTTCGCTACCCGTGACTAAAATACGAAGACTCATATCAAGGTGACTCCACCGTCGCGCTTTGACGGCGATCGCCGCGGTTCCATAAACCGCACAGCGTCATCCCCGAAATCAAATGCCAAATACCCCAGCCCGCGGCGACAATTGCCATACCACCAAGGTCCGCAAAAAAAGTAAAAATAATACCCAAGCCTAATCCAGAGTTTTGCAGCCCCACTTCAAAGGTCACCGCGCGCCGATCGGCGACATCAAGCCCAACCATCCGGCTTGCACCATAGCCAAGCCCGAGCGCCAACAAGTTATGCGCAATCACCGCCCATATAAAAATCAACGCGCTGGCCTGTAACGCCTGCCAATTTTGCCAAATGGCAATGGCGACAAAGCCATACAAAGCGGCCAGCGAGGCATACCGAAAACCCGGCTCTACTTTGGCTGCCCAATCGCTTTGCCAGCGTCCGACCGCTAACCCAAGTAACAGAGGGAGCGCCAACACCAGCGCGACAATGGCGTAGATTTGCTCAGCGGGCACTGCTATTTCAGCCATTAACGGTGCGGTGACCGGATTTAAACTGCTGTAGAGGATAAAATTAAAGGGCGTGAAAAACGCCGCCAGGCTGCTGGCTAGCGCTGTCATGGTGACCGAGAGCGCAGCATTGCCGCCGGCAAGATAGGTCATAATATTGGAAAAACTTCCACCTGGACAACTGGCGACCAGTAATAATCCAAGCTCAATTTCCGCCGGTAACGGCAAGTAATACGTCGCGATAAAGGTTAACCCGGGTAGGGCAAGAAACTGGGTGATCAGCCCAACCACAACGCCTTTAGGGTAACGCACCACGCGCTGGAAATCGGCCAGTCGCAGATTCAGCGCAATACCGAACATCATCAGTGCCAAGATGATATTCAGAGCATACAGGCTGGCATGACTCATACCGGTAACGCATCCATTTCAGTGCGGAGTGCCTTCAAGTAATCGCCTTTGTGCACATAAAACGACATTCGCTCTAAAGCCAAGTAATTTAGGCCTCCATCGATACGGTCCGCGGCATGGCTGCGCACTTTCTCAAAGAATACTTGCGCGGCTTGAGGCTCGGTCTGTTGGGTTTTAATGACTTTTGCTAACAGCTGGGCTTGGTCATCACGACCTTGCCAACCAAGGCCCGCGGCTTCAACCATCCCCATCATAAATAAATTGTCGTACTGTGGGGTAAAGATATTCAAATACAGTTGCGGCGCATAGCCTTGCCAATTCAAATGCTCTTGCGCAATAAACGGGTAATGTAATTTATAGCCTGTCGCTTCGAGGATTAAATCGTACTCAGCAGAACTTCCGTCTTTAAACTCTGCGCCTTTCTCTAGCAGTCGTTCTAATGCCGGACGAACCTTGATATCACCATGCCCGATATGGTGCAAAAACATGGAGTTCACGACCGGGTGTGATTCATACATCTTATAATCTGGGTCAGGTAAACCAAATTGGCTCGGTTTACCCGAAATCAAACGCACCAACCAGCCATCGACAATTTGCTTGAGCTTGTTCGGCAGTTTGATTTTACCGCCTAAGGTATCTGTTGGCTTGCCCGCAACAAACTTCGGCAAGAAATAGTAACCGCGGCGCACCACCATATCGACTGATTTTGCCCGATGCACCGCATCTACTGCGATGTCACAGCCACTATTCCCGCAGCCAATAATCAAGACCCGCTTATTCGCGAAAATATCGGCGCTACGATAGTCACTCGAATGTAATTGTTCACCCTTAAACTCACCTTGAAATTGCGGTCGCTGCGGCTCATGCAAGGTTCCCGCTGCGATAATCACACCCGCAGCAGCAATTTCATGCGTGGCCCCGGCTTGACGATAGCGCACCCGCCAATCGCCCCCGTCCGGCTCGACGGCTTCAACCCAAGCCTCAAAGCGATAGCGGTCGTATAAGCCAAAATGCCGTGCATAATCTTGAAAGTAGGCTTTCATATCATCATGACGAGGATAAGCTGCAACCTCGTCACGCATAGGAAAGTCGCTAAACTCGGTCATCCGCTTCGACGAGATCAAATGCGCTGAGTCGTACATCGTACTGGTGGGGCTATCGATATCCCACAAGCCACCAACGTCACTATGCGCTTCTAATCCGATAACCTCGATGCCCTGCTCTTGCAGGCGTCGCACCGTGCAAAGCCCTGCTGGACCTGCGCCAATCACTACATAAGGTTTCATATCGTCTGTTTCGCTTTTAAAACAATTCAAGCCGTAATAGTTGGCCATCGGCGCGGTCAGTCAGGGCATATAACGCTCCATCACTACCGCTTGCAACAGCGCGAAAGCGCGCATAATCGACCAACACATCATTGGCCAATTGCCAACTTGGCTCGCTGCTATCCGTCGTCCAAACGAAGCGTTGCAAGCGTTTCCCGGCGAGATGAGCCACCCATAAATCACCATTGTGGAGGGCCATATCTGCCGGTGCGAGACTCGGTGTCCACTGATATAACGGCGCTTGTACGCCGGGTAAAGTCTGAAACGGGGTGACATACGCCCCAGTATAATCAATACCATAGCTGGTCATTGGCCAGCCATAGTTAGCCCCAGCGATGATTTGATTGAGTTCATCCCCCCCTTTCGGGCCGTGTTCATGCTGCCATAGAATGTCGCGCTGCCGATCGTAGACAATCCCCTGCACATTCCGGTGTCCGTAACTGTAGATAAGCGGTGCCTGCTTATGGGTAAAGGGGTTATCCGCCGGAACCGAGCCATCGGCATTCATGCGGACTATTTTGCCTAAATAACTATCCAAATTTTGCGCTTGTTCACGTAAGTCAAAGGCATCGCCGAGGGTTAGAATGAGGGTATCATCAGCCAGCCACGTCATGCGCCCACCGTAATGGGCAGCGCCTGCTTTCGCATAAGCATTGACAAAAATCGGTTCGATTTCGATCAACGCATCGTGACCAGGGTTTAATCGACCGCGCTTCACACAGGTGCTATTAGCGGCTTGCGTACCACAAGCATAACTAAAATAAATCCAACCCGTGCGCTCATAATCTGGCGCTAACACAAGGTCAAACAAGCCTGCCTGGGCATTGGCAAAAAGATCCGGCAACTCCAATTCAACTTGCGTCTTTTCACCATTTTTTACGTAAATCAAGCGCCCCGGACGCTCGCTGATAAGCCACTCACCAGGGCGAACTTCAACCAATGCCCAGGCGCTGTCAAAACCATCTGCAACCACTTCATAGGTCAAAGATTTGCTGTTGGCATTTGCAGTAAGCGTGCTGAAAAGCAGTAAAAATGCACCGAAAAGACCTTTTAACATGGGTTTTGCTCCTGCGCTGCGGGTAACCCGAGGGTCACGAATAACTGCCCAGCTAAGCCACCACATAAACACATCAAAGCCCAACCTAATAGCTCACGATTCACCGCTAATAAGGTTGGCATTGGCGCTAAATAATCGATCAACTGAAACGCTGCCATTAAACCAACGAGCCCAGCGAGAGCAAACCAAGCGCGTTGCAAGCGGCGACGATACAGGGCATAAGCAATGGGTAACGCAACCGCTAAGGTTGCCGCCATCATCATCGCCATGGTTGGGGTAAAGTGCAGCAGATCATGCTGCGTGGCGGCCCAGCGCGTCGCGCCATCGATAGGCACGGCTAAATCAGCCAAAGCCGCTAAATTAAATTGAGTTTGGATAACAGCAGCGGCAGCACTTGCAACAAGTACTGCGACGATAAAGGCAAAAGCGATACGCAACATCGGCTTCCCTCTTAGAATTGAACGCTTTGCCACTCACTTTCAGCAGTAAATGCCAAGCTTTGTAGTGGCCCGTGACCCTCTACATTTAGCAGGTTTTGCTGGCTGCGCCAAATCTCTTGTAGGGCATTATGGCGAAATTCCAAGCCTTTGAGATCAGCAACAATCGGGGTTTCTTGATACACCCAAAACCACGCCCCATCGATTTGATAGCCAACGGTGGTCAGCTCTAACGGCTGTTGCGAGAGATCTCGAATGGCAAAATGCTCGAGCACGTAGTCCGCAAATTGCTGCTGCGTTGCTGCGCTTTTATGCATATCTGCGGTCTTATCAAACAGGACCTGAACGGCATGCTCTGCATCATGCAACGAAAACCGATGCATCACTTCAATATTGCCGGTGCGGTCATTGAATAACACCGTTGTCACCGCAGTTTTGAGCTGATGCGCGGCAGCAGTTGCGCTACTGCCAAGCATCACTATCAGCAATAAAAACCGTACGCTACGCATTAATTTTGCTCCTGCGCCTCGTCCTTAGTTTTAAGCTCTGTTTTGCTATCTTGCATTAAATCGCGGCGAATATGATCCATGCTTCGCTCAAACTTAAATGCCTCGATCCGAGATGGAATAATGCGACGTGGATAGTAGTTATTGGAAATATCCACATCCGCTGTTTCCCAGTTTGGATCGACGCTAAACTGCACCACTTCTTTATCAGTGACGATAAGTTTATTCACCTGCTTCGCATTACGACGCCAAATTTCAGCGGCGATGTACATGTCTTCGCTGGTGCCATCGGCATAGGTCATATGCAACAAGATCGGCATCACCAAACCACCGACGTTTTCAAACTCTAACACGTAGTAATTTTTGTCTTCGGCCACCGCGCGCTCAAATACCCGGCGCTCCCATGGTTCGAGCTTTTCAAGGAAGCTTTGATAAGCGTTACGCTGCTTGTTGGTCACTGTGAAACGATCATTTTCATCGTGGAAGTCACGAATATCAGGGTTTAACTCAACCCAAGTTTTACGCCCTTCTGCTTGATTACGTTGCACGAATAACGAAGTTGGCTTGTTCGCCTCTTCTTCACGACGACGTTGCCAATCAATATCTGGATTCTCGGTATCCATGCGCAACTTGTAGACCCGCTCAAGGCTGATATCAACATGATCCGTTGAATAGAACCAGCCGCGCCAGAACCAATCTAAATCAATCCCTGACGCCTCTTCCATGGTGCGGAAGAAGTCTGCTGGAGTCGGACGTTTGAACATCCAGCGCTGCGCATATTCGCGGAACGCATAATCAAACAACTCACGTCCCATAATTACTTCGCGCAATATATTCAGTGCAACCGCAGGTTTGGTATAAGCATTCGGGCCCAAATTCAAGACACTATCAGATTGCGTCATAATGGGGACCTGATTGGTCGACTTCATATAGTCGATAATGCCACGCGCTTCGACGCCCCATGGAATGTTTGGATCCCACTCACGTCCAGCAACACCGTCTAAGAAGCTATTTAAGCCCTCATCCATCCAAGTCCACTGACGCTCATCTGAGTTCACGATCATCGGGAAATAAATGTGCCCGATTTCATGGATGACGACACCAATCAAAAAGCGCTTTTCCGCCAACGAGTAAGTCCGAGTGCCATCTTCTTGTAGCTCAGTCCGCGGGCCATTGAAGGTAATCATTGGATACTCCATCCCACCGACTGGGCCGTTTACCGACTGTGAGGTTGGGTAGGGGTAGTCAAACGAGAAGCGCGAATAAACTTCCATGGTGTGAATCACCGAGGCAGTCGAGTACTTCTGCCACAAGTCACCGCCTTCTTTGGGGTAGAAAGACATCGCCATAACTTCAGGCTGGATTTCACCACCTTGCTGATAACCTTGCGCATCCCAAATAAACTTACGCGATGATGCCCAAGCAAAGTCGCGGACATTTTCAGCTTCAAAACGCCAGGTTTTTACCTTATTCGTGCCCTCTTTCTCATTTTCGAGAGCTTCTTCTGGGGTAACCACAAAGACCGGACGGTCCGCTTTGCGAGCTTGTTCCAAACGATCACGCTGAGTGCGCGTTAAAACATCACGAGGATTTTGCAAAACGCCCGTTGCAGAAACGATGTGGTCGGCCGGAACGGTGATTTCAACCTCAAAATCACCGAATTCCATGGTGAATTCACCACGTCCTAAGAATTCTTTATTGGTCCAAGCTTCATAATCTGTGTAAGCCGTAACCCGTGGATACCACTGCGCCAACAAGAAAATATCATTGCCGCCTTCGCGTGCATCATCAGGGAAGTGTTCATAACCTGAACGTGCATTGACGGCATCTTCTTCGACGATGTTAAAACCGAAATCGATCCCAAATTCAAGCCGTTCACCCGATTTAAGAGCCTCGGGTAAATCAATTCGCATCTTGGTGCCAACCACCACAAAGTCGAGCTTGCGCCCTTTGCTATCGGTGACTTGCTTAATTTCAAAGCCAAGTTCGTTGTCGCTAATAAATTGCTGACGACGCAATTGATTCAGCGAAATCCGAGCAGGACGATCAATTCCATCTAAATCAATATTGGGTGTTGAAGAAAAGGTCGCGGTGCGCTCTGCCATTGAATCTTGTTTGAAGATGTTTTGATCCAGCTGAACCCAAATAAACTTCAACCGATAAGGCGAGTTATTGTGGTAAACAATGGTTTGCTCAGCATCGAGCCGGCGTTTTTTTTCATCTAAGCGAACCTTAATCTGATAATCCGCACGCTGCTGCCAGTAGCGCTCGCCCGGTTCACCGCCGGCTGTTCGATAGACATTTGGGGTTGGGAGGGTTTCATCTAGCTGACGGAATTTATCCTCAAATGTACCTTTGGTTTGCTGAATTGCACTCGTTGCGTTAGCAGGCGATCCTTGCGCCAATACAAGGATACTGACAATCAGTAACAGGACGAGTTTTTTCATTACGGATCTCACTAGTTAAGACGGTTCTAAAATAATCGGTTGAGCATAACAAGCTGGTGAATGATATGCCATTACATTGGTCAATAAAATCAGACATCTTGTCGCGTAATGATTAGACTGTCGAGTACACTATCAGGGCATCAATTCCGGCAAAGAGAGCATGCGATATGGCAACTTTCGATATTTTAATTGGGACGACCTCGGGTAATACCGAATATTTAGCACTTGAACTCGCCGATTATCTCAAGCAAAAAGGCCATCACTGCGAGATCCATGATGAGCCTGATTTTGACTCATTAGCTGAGCAAGCAGGGACCCACTCAACCTGGATTGCGTGTGTCGCAAGTCACGGCGCCGGCGACTACGCAGACAGTATGCTCGAGTTTGGTGAACAGTTAGCAGCTTTTGAAGGTCACCTGAACCAACAACCTTATCTCGTCATTGCGATCGGCGATAGCTGCTACGATACCTATTGTGCTGCCGGCCGTGATTGTGATGAACGGCTTGAAAAAGCTGGGGCTAAGCGCCTCGCTGAACGGCTTGAAATTGATATGAGCCAAGATGATCCTGAAGAAAAACTATTCACTTGGTTAGAAAACATACAACTATAAATGTGAATAACTTCGGCATAAGATCCATTTAGATCTGTTTAATTCCCAAGGATAACTCTGTGTATAACTAGGGATGTGGATAACACACTAAGTTATCCACCGCTTGATCACCGTTTCGATCGTGATCTGATCACACCTATTGTGATCGCTACGATCCTTATCTGATATGGGCTAGATCGAGTTTTCCACAGCTCAGTGTCGCACTAAGAATAACAATAATAAAAAGATCAAAAAGATCTTCTATTTTTTTCTTTGATCAAAACAAGCTAAAATAGTCAGCCCAATTGAATCGCAACACTAGACAAGGTTTTTTAAGCCATGAGCAGAATCGGATCGCATCACTTTCATGAACACTATGACGTTATCGTCATTGGTGGAGGTCATGCTGGTACTGAAGCAGCACTCGCTTCTGCACGCATGGGCGTTAAAACCCTATTGCTGACGCACAACATCGAAACCTTAGGCCAAATGTCATGTAACCCAGCAATTGGCGGCATTGGCAAAGGTCATTTAGTCAAAGAAATCGATGCACTTGGTGGCGCGATGGCAATCGCAGCAGATCGTGGCGGCATTCAATTTAGACGCCTTAATTCATCTAAAGGCCCAGCGGTTAGAGCAACGCGAGCCCAAGCAGATCGGGTTTTATACAAAGCAGCGATTCGAGAAATGCTTGAGAACCAACCTAATCTGCATTTGTTCCAACAAGCGTGTGATGATTTGATTGTTGAGCAGGATCGCGTCATCGGTGTAGTGACCCAAATGGGGTTAAAATTTGCAGCGAAAACTGTCGTCCTTACAGTTGGAACTTTCTTAGGCGGTCAAATTCATATTGGCTTAGAAAATTACCAAGGCGGGCGCGCAGGCGATCCACCAGCGAATAACCTGGCCAAACGTTTACGCGAACTACCATTACGCGTTGATCGATTAAAAACCGGTACCCCACCAAGAATCGATGCTCGCTCGATTGATTTTAGCGTATTACAGGAACAACCCGGTGACACTCCAACACCTATCTTCTCGTTTATGGGAGACGGCTCGGATCATCCACAACAAATTTCGTGTTGGATCACTCATACGAACGAGCAAACCCATGAAATCATTCAAGGTGGATTAGATCGTTCACCCATGTATTCTGGGGTAATCGAGGGTGTTGGACCACGTTACTGTCCATCGATCGAAGACAAAGTGATGCGCTTTGCAGATAAAAATTCGCATCAAATATTTGTTGAACCAGAAGGTTTAACAACCCATGAAGTGTATCCAAACGGTATTTCAACCAGCCTTCCATTTGATGTGCAAGTGCAATTGGTGCGCTCCATCCGTGGCTTTGAAAATGCCCATATCACCCGTCCGGGTTATGCGATTGAGTATGACTTTTTTGATCCACGTGACTTAAAGCAAAGCCTCGAAACCAAGCACATTGAAGGCTTATTCTTTGCCGGTCAGATCAACGGCACCACAGGCTATGAAGAAGCGGGCGCACAAGGGTTAGTTGCCGGTTTGAATGCAGCATTACAGGTGCAAGGCAAAGAGGCTTGGGCACCGCGTCGTGATCAAGCGTATATGGGCGTGTTAATCGACGATTTATCAACCCTTGGGACCAAAGAGCCTTATCGTATGTTTACCTCACGCGCTGAATATCGTTTATTGTTGCGTGAAGATAACGCCGATATTCGTTTAACTGAGCAAGGCCGTAAACTGGGCTTAGTCGATGATGCTCGCTGGCAGCGTTTTAATGAAAAAATGGAAGCGATTGCCCAAGAACAGCAGCGCTTGCGCTCTACTTGGATCCATAAAGATCATGCCGCCGTTGATGCTGTAAATGAATTGGTGAAAACGCCAATTACGCGTGAAGTCAGTGCCGAAGATTTACTCCGTCGGCCAGAAATTAGCTATGCAGAATTAATGAAAATAGACGCATTAGGGCCTGCATTGAATGACCCACAAGCGGCAGAACAAGTTGAAATTCAAACTAAATACGCAGGTTATATTGCGCGTCAACAAGATGAAATTGCCAAACAACAGCGCCACGAGCAAACCAAACTGCCGATTCCATTTGATTACGCCACTATTAAAGGTCTTTCTAATGAAGTCGTGGCCAAGTTAAATGCTCATCAACCGGAAACGGTTGGGAAAGCAGCGCGGATTTCAGGGATTACTCCAGCTGCTATTTCGATGTTGCTGGTGCATCTCAAAAAGCAAGGTTTATTGCGCAAGAGTGCGTAAGTTAATAGAGAGAAATGCGTTATGACCTTGCACAGCAAGTTAGAGGTTCTGTTAGAACAGGCGAACATCGAAGCAGAACCGGCCCAAATCGAGCAGTGGGTCAAGCTGGTCGAACAGCTCAACAAGTGGAATAAAGCTTATAATCTGACCTCGGTGCGAGATCCACAGCAAATGTTGAGTCGTCATATTATCGATAGCTTAGTTGTGGGACCCTATTTACAAGGCTCGCGCTTTATCGACGTCGGCACGGGTCCAGGATTACCCGGTTTGCCCCTTGCAATTCTTAAACCAGAATGCGAATTTGTACTGCTCGATAGTTTGGGCAAACGGATCCGATTTATTCGCCAAGTCTGTCACGAATTAAAAATTACCAATGTGGTTGCGGTACAAAGCCGGGTTGAAGAATATTTAGACCAAGCAACGCCAGAAACTGACAAGTTTGATGGTGTCATCAGTAGAGCCTTTGCCTCGCTTAGTGATATGCTGACTTGGTGCGCACATTTACCGCGCGAAAATGGGGCTTTTTATGCGTTAAAAGGTCAGTATCCAGATACTGAGCTGGTCGAGTTACCGCCAGAATTTACCCTTGTTGAGAGTCATGCCCTAGCAGTGCCAGGTGTCGACGCAGAACGACATCTCATTATTATAAAAAAACGAGGTTAATTGCCGTGGGACGAATTATTGCCATCGCCAATCAAAAAGGTGGGGTTGGGAAAACCACTACCGCCGTGAATCTTGCTGCATCAATGGCAGCAACGCGGCGCAAAGTGTTGTTGATCGATCTCGACCCTCAAGGCAATGCCACCATGGGCAGTGGGATCGATAAATATGATGTCGATAATACCGCCTATGAGCTTTTAGTTGAGCAAAAACCCGCCACAGAAGTCATTATTACCGACACCAATGGTAAGTATCATTTAATTGCTGCGAACGGCGATACCACCGCAGCTGACGTCAAATTAATGGAAGAATTTGCGCGGGAGCAGCGCTTAGCAAATGCGTTAAAACCAATCCAAGATAAATACGATTTTATTTTTATCGACTGCCCGCCTTCACTCAGCATGTTAACGGTTAACGCGATGGCTGCTGCTGATTCGGTGCTGGTGCCGATGCAGTGCGAGTATTACGCTTTAGAAGGGTTAACCGCATTGATGGATACCATTGAGCGACTCGCGGAAGCAGTCAATCCGCGGCTCTCTATCGAGGGGATTTTGCGGACCATGTATGACCCGCGCAATCGCTTAGCCAATGATGTGTCGGAGCAACTCAAAGCGCATTTCGGCGATAAAGTTTATCGAACTGTGATTCCACGGAACGTGCGTTTAGCTGAGGCGCCAAGTTTTGGTGCTCCAGCCATGTATTATGATAAATCATCAACAGGGGCTCGCGCCTATCTATCACTCGCTGGTGAGCTGATTCGGCGCGCGGGTAAATCTCAAGCAGCTGAACCTGCTCGGCAAGCGGAAGGATAATCAACACCATGTCTGCGAAAAAACGAGGCCTCGGCCGTGGCTTAGATGCGCTTCTTACAACCAGCAAGCATGCGCGTGAGAACACGCCGGAACAGCCACAAAACACCGTACCCGAGACACCTGGAGAATTACATAAACTGCCCATTGAGTGGTTGCAACCGGGTAAGTATCAGCCGCGTAAAGATATGTCGCCAGAAGCGCTGGAAGATCTCGCTGCATCCGTGAAAGCGCAGGGGATTATTCAGCCGATTGTGGTGCGTCCAATTGGTCCTGACCAGTATGAAATTATTGCCGGTGAGCGCCGTTGGCGTGCAGCCCAAATGGCGCGGCTTGATGAAGTCCCTGTCGTGGTCAAAGATGTACCTGACGAAGCCGCTGTGGCGATGGCGCTGATTGAAAACATTCAGCGCGAAGACCTCAATCCGATGGAAGAAGCGCTGGCATTGCAGCGTTTGTTAGAAGAATTCCAACTGACGCATCAAGAAGTTGCGGATGCCGTCGGTAAATCACGCGCGACGGTCACCAATTTATTGCGCTTGAATAATCTTGAAGCTGAAACTAAAACACTGCTCGAACGGGGTGATATCGAACTCGGTCATGCAAAGTTACTGCTTGCGCTAAGTGCCGATGCACAAGTCGATGGAGCGAGATTGATTGCTGCTAAAGGGATGACGGTACGCGAGGCCGAGAAATTAGTCCGGCGCTTGCTTGAACCCGCTCCTGAAAAAGCCAAACCCGCGAAGCCAGATGCTGATATTCAGCGCCTCGAACAGCGCATCAGTGAACGCCTCGGCGCACCGGTGGCCATTAATCATGGGCGCAAAGGGAAAGGGAAAGTTGTAATAAATTACAGTAGTTTGGATGAACTTGATGGAATTTTAGGCAAATTTATTGAGGCTGAATAAGTCCAAATCAGCGATCGATTTCGTACCGAAACCGACCGCATTTTGTTGCAAACTGGTGGTAAATCTTTATACTACCGCCGAATTTGACTGAGGCTTTTAAAGTATGATCAACAAGACCGGCAAAGCGCTGGCCAGTCGTCTAATCAAAGCTCAAGGCGGCGCAATTTTCTTGTTGGCGTGTGTGTTTTCCTTAGTTCAACCAGTAAATGGTTATATCTATTTTTGGGGTGTTGTTGGCGGTGGTTTGGCCGTTTTGATTCCAACAGCACTGTTTGCGTATCGAGCTTTTCGCCATGCTGGCGCCCGCTCTGCGCAAAAAGTGGTCACCAGTTTTTTTCAAGGCGAAGCGCTGAAACTGGTTTTGACCGTGTTGCTTTTAGCAGGATTATTGTGGTTAGGAAACTTACCGATTAGTGCGGTATTAAGTGGTTATATCCTAACCTTGCTGGTCCAGTGGCTGGCACCGATTTTATTTTTAAATTCAACTTAAATTAGGGAAAACAATGGCTGCAGAAGAGTTAACGCTTCAAAGTCATATCCAACACCACTTAACGAACGCCAAAATGTGTGCGGCACCTGATGGTGGCGTCGCGTTTAATAAAGCGTGTAGTGAAGCAGGGTTTTGGGTATTACATATTGATACATTAGCCTGGTCGATTGGCCTCGGTATCCTGTTCCTGATGATTTTCCGCAGTGCTGCGAAAAAAGCGAACACTGGCGTACCTGGGAAATTACAGTGCTTCATCGAGATGATCGTTGAGTTTGTTGGCGATAACGTGCGCGATACCTATCACGGTAAGAGCAAGTTGATTGCCCCACTCGCTTTGACCATCTTCGTCTGGGTATTCTTGATGAACCTAATGGACTTGATTCCGGTTGATTTCCTCCCAGCTTTCGCAGGTTGGGTCGGCGCGACCTTCTTTGGTATGAACTCACATGACGTATACATGAAGATCGTACCTACCACAGATATCAACATGACCGCTGCTCTTGCAGTAGGTGTGTTCTTACTCATGATTGGCTACAGCATCCGCATCAAAGGGGTGATGGGCTTTATCAAAGAGTTAACTTTGCACCCGTTCAGCTCGAACAATATGGTGGTGCAAATCTTACTGATTCCGTTCAACTTCTTGCTTGAGGTGATTGCACTGATTGCGAAGCCGTTCTCATTGGCGTTGCGTTTGTTCGGTAACCTTTATGCAGGTGAATTGATCTTTATCTTGATTGGTGCGATCGGATTAATGCAGTTACCTCTGCATTTCATCTGGGCCGTATTCCATATCTTGGTTATCGTGCTGCAAGCTTTCGTGTTCATGATGTTGACGATTGTTTACTTGAGCATGGCAAGTTCAGATAACCACTAGTACGTGTTTTTTAATTTGTAGTTTTATCTTTAACCTTTGAAATATTGGAGAAAACAATGGAACTAATGTTAGGTCTTAAGTACATCGCAGTTGCTTTGCTGATCGGTTTCGGTGCTATCGGTACTGCTGTAGGCTTCGGTAACATGGGTGGTAAATTCCTTGAAGCTTGTGCTCGTCAGCCAGAACTTGCGCCTTCATTGCAAGTTAAAATGTTCATCCTTGCGGGTCTGATCGACGCCGTTGCGATGATCGGTGTTGGTATCGCAATGGTCCTATTGTTCGTTCTTTAAGACTCGATACACGCTTACGAATCAACGAACGATAGGAGGGTGGGTCTATGAGTCTTACTATGACCCTGATCGGAGAATTAATCGCGTTCATCGTCTTCGTACTGTTTTGTATGAAGTTCGTATGGCCTCCGCTAAATAATGCGATTGAAGCTCGTCAACAAAAAATTGCTGATGGTCTTGCAGCCGGTGAACGTGCTGAAAAAGACCTTGAGCTCGCGCAAGCGAAAATTGCTGATGAGTTAAAAGATGCCAAAGCACAAGCAGCTGAAATCATTGCCCAAGCGAAGAAACGCGCTGAGCAAACGATTGAAGAAAGCAAGCAACGTGGCGAATCTGAGCGGGAAGCTATTATTGCAGCGGGACACGCTGAAGTAGAAGCGGAACGTAATCGGTTACGTGAAGAGTTGCGCAAGCAAGTTGCCGTTCTTGCGGTTGCGGGTGCAAGCAAAATTATCGAGCGTGAAATTGATAAAAACGCTCACAGTGACATTGTTGAAAAACTGGTCGCTGAACTCTAACGATAGGGGTTTAAGCAAATGTCAGAATTGACTACGGTTGCTCGCCCCTATGCAAAAGCAGCTTTTGATTTTGCAGTAGAGCAGAGCGCCATCGAAAAATGGCACGAGATGATCACATTCGCAGCAGCTGTTGCCGCGGATGCGACCATGGCCAGTTTTTTGAGCGGCGCCGAAACGCTAGACAAAAAAGTTGAAGTGTTCGTGGCAGTGTGCGGCGATGAGCTTGATGAAAAAGCTCAGAATTTCGTTCGTATCATGGCTGAAAACGATCGCTTCAAAGCCTTACCTGCGGTCGCCAAACTCTTTGCTGAGTTACGCGCTGAGTATGAGAAGGAAATTGCTGTAGATGTCACGTCAGCTGTTAAGTTGACCAAGAAGCAGCAAACTGAACTAGCGAAGACGTTAGAGAAACGTTTTTCACGCAAAGTTAAGCTGAATTGCACTGTCGATGAGAGCATTGTCAGCGGTTTATATATTAAAGCCGACGATACAGTCATTGACGGTACGGTGCGCGGTAAGCTAAATCGGCTTGCCCATGCGCTGCAATCCTAATTGGGGAATTGAGCATGCAACTGAATTCAAATGAAATCGCAGAACTGATCAAAAAACGAATTGAACAGTTCGAAGTGGTCAGTGAAGCTCGGAACGAAGGGACCATCGTATCGGTCACCGACGGGATCATCCGCATTCACGGTCTAGCCGACTGTATGCAGGGTGAGATGATTGAGCTTCCTGGCAATCGTTACGCTATCGCATTGAACCTTGAGCGCGACTCTGTTGGTGCGGTTGTTATGGGTCCATATGCTGACCTACAAGAAGGCGTAAAAGTTAAGTCAACCGGACGTATCCTTGAAGTTCCAGTCGGCCGCGCATTGCTCGGTCGTGTTGTGAACACCTTGGGTATGCCAATCGACGGTAAAGGTCCAATTGAAGCGGATGGCTATGAGCCAGTCGAGAAAATCGCACCGGGCGTAATCGAGCGTCAATCGGTCGACCAGCCAATTCAAACCGGCTATAAGTCAATCGATGCGATGATTCCAGTTGGTCGTGGTCAGCGTGAGTTGATCATCGGTGACCGTCAGACCGGTAAAACCGCATTAGCCGTTGACGCGATCATCAACCAGAAAAACTCTGGTGTATTCAGCGTTTACGTTGCCATCGGTCAGAAAGCGTCAACCATCGCTTCTGTTGTGCGTAAGCTTGAAGAGCACGGCGCGTTGGAAAACACCATCGTGGTTGCGGCATCTGCTTCTGAATCTGCTGCATTGCAGTACTTGGCAGCTTACGCCGGTTGTACCATGGGTGAATACTTCCGTGACCGCGGTGAAGACGCATTAATCGTATATGATGATTTGTCGAAGCAAGCCGTTGCTTATCGTCAAATTTCATTGCTATTACGTCGTCCGCCAGGCCGTGAAGCTTACCCAGGTGACGTATTCTATCTCCATTCACGTCTACTTGAGCGTGCCGCTCGCGTGAATGCAGACTATGTTGAGAAGTTCACCAACGGTGAAGTGAAAGGCAAAACCGGTTCATTGACTGCGTTGCCGATCATCGAAACCCAAGCGGGTGACGTATCAGCATTCGTACCAACCAACGTGATTTCAATCACTGACGGTCAGATCTTCCTAGAAACTGACTTGTTCAACGCCGGTATCCGCCCTGCTGTAAACGCAGGTATCTCGGTATCGCGGGTTGGTGGTGCAGCACAAACTAAGATCATCAAGAAACTTGGTGGTGGTATTCGTCTTGCGTTGGCACAGTATCGTGAATTGGCGGCATTCGCTCAGTTCGCATCTGACCTCGACGAAGCGACACGTGCCCAGCTTGAGCACGGTCAGCGCGTTACCGAGTTGATGAAACAGAACCAATATGAGCCAATGAGCGTTGCGGATATGGCCGTATCAATCTTCTCAGCCGAAAAAGGCTATTTGAAAGATGTGGCGCAAGACAAGATCCTCGACTTCGAAAGTGCGTTAATTTCGTACATGCGTAGCGAGCACGCTGACCTGATGGCTGATATTGATGGAACTGGCAACTATAACGACGACATCGAAGCGAAGCTGCACGAAGGTCTGAAAGCCTTCAAGAACACGCAGTCTTGGTAAACATGGGTGGCTACTTTCAAGTAGCCACACGTCGTTGAGTTAACAGGAGAATATCATGGCCGGCGGGAAAGAGATAAAAACCAAGATCGGGAGTATTAACAATACTCAGAAGATCACCTCTGCAATGGAAATGGTTGCAGCGTCGAAGATGAAGAAGGCACAAGAACGGATGGCTTCAAGCCGCCCGTATGCCGATAGCATCTACAAGGTGATCGGCCATGTTGCCCATGCCAACCTCGAATATCGTCACCCGTATCTTACGGAACGCGATGTGAAGCGTGTTGGTTATATCGTGATTTCAACCGACCGCGGATTGTGTGGTGGTTTGAACAGCAACGAATTCAAAGCAGTTGTTAAACATGCGAAAGCACAAAAAGACAACGGTGTTGAAGTCGATTTTGCCGCGATTGGTAACAAGGCAACCGGTTTCTTTAAACGCTTTGGTGGCCGTTTACTGGCACAAACTTCTGGCCTTGGTGATAAGCCAAGTGTGAATGATGTGCTCGGGACTGTACAAGTCATGTTGGATGCTTTCGATGAAGGCAAAATCGACCGCTTGTACTTGGTGTATAACAAGTTTGTGAACACCATGAAGCAAGAGCCAACGATAGCCCAGTTGCTACCGTTGCCGAAAGCTGAGTCTCGTGATGAGCTGCAAGCAGGTAGCTGGGACTACTTGTATGAGCCAGATCCAAAACCAATTCTTGAAACATTGATTCGTCGCTTCGTTGAGAGCACGGTGTATCAAGGGGTTGTGGACAACATCGCCAGTGAACAGGCAGCGCGGATGGTAGCCATGAAGGCTGCTACCGACAACGCCGAAGACCTGATTGATCAATTGCAGTTGGTGTACAACAAAGCACGTCAGGCTGCGATTACCCAGGAAATTTCGGAAATTGTATCGGGCGCCGAAGCGGTATAAGGCGAAGCTTGCAAGAATTTTAGAGTTAGAGGAAATGTCATGAGTCAAGGTAAGGTCGTGCAAATTATTGGCGCGGTTGTGGACATCGAATTTCCACAATCAGAAGTGCCAAAGGTATACGACGCGCTGAAGGTGACCGACGGTGACCTCAAGGGTTTGACCTTGGAAGTTCAGCAGCAGTTAGGCGGTGGTATCGTACGCGGAATCGCGCTCGGTACAACTGACGGATTGCGTCGTGGAATTACAGTCGAAAACACCGGTGAGCCAATCATGGTTCCAGTGGGTAAAGAAACCCTCGGACGGATCATGAACGTATTGGGTGACCCAATCGACGAAGCCGGTGATATCGGCGAGCAAGAGCGGATGTCTATTCACCGCGAAGCACCTTCATACGAAGAGCAGTCAAATGCGACTGAACTTCTTGAGACCGGAATCAAAGTGATCGACTTGATCTGCCCATTCGCTAAGGGGGGTAAAGTTGGTCTATTCGGTGGTGCGGGTGTAGGTAAAACCGTAAACATGATGGAGCTTATCCGTAACATCGCAATCGAGCACAGCGGTTACTCAGTATTCGCAGGTGTTGGTGAGCGGACGCGTGAGGGTAACGACTTCTATCACGAGATGAAAGATTCGAACGTACTCGACAAAGTAGCGCTTGTATACGGTCAGATGAACGAACCACCAGGTAACCGTTTGCGGGTTGCTTTGACCGGTTTGACCATGGCGGAAAAATTCCGTGATGAAGGCCGTGACGTTCTGTTCTTCGTTGATAACATTTATCGTTACACCCTAGCCGGTACCGAAGTATCAGCACTTCTTGGGCGGATGCCATCAGCGGTAGGTTATCAGCCTACGCTTGCTGAAGAGATGGGTGTACTGCAAGAGCGTATTACCTCAACCAAGACGGGTTCAATCACTTCAATCCAGGCCGTTTACGTTCCTGCGGATGACTTGACTGACCCATCACCGGCAACGACCTTCGCGCACTTGGATGCGACGGTAGTATTGTCACGTGATATCGCGTCTTTGGGTATCTACCCAGCGGTTGACCCATTGGATTCAACTTCACGTCAGTTGGACCCATTGGTTATCGGTAAAGAGCACTATGATGTTGCACGTGGCGTTCAGTCAGTATTGCAGCGTTACAAAGAGCTGAAAGATATCATCGCTATCTTGGGTATGGACGAATTGTCAGAAGAAGACAAGATGACCGTAGCCCGTGCGCGTAAGATTCAGCGCTTCTTGTCGCAGCCGTTCTTCGTCGCCGAAGTCTTCACTGGTTCACCGGGTAAATACGTCTCGTTGAAAGACACCATTGCAGGCTTTAAAGGTATCTTAAACGGTGACTACGATGACCTTCCAGAGCAAGCGTTCTACATGGTCGGTAGCATCGAAGAAGCGGTTGAGAAAGCCAAGAACATGTAAAAACCGGGAGGTTTAAATGGCAGCTAAAACTGTACAGCTTGACGTGGTCAGCGCCGAAGAACGTTTGTTCTCTGGTGCGGTTGAGACCGTGCAAGTGACCGGTAGCGAAGGTGAGCTGGGGATCTACCCTGGCCACGCCCCGCTTCTGACCACGATCAAACCAGGTATGGTGCGGGTCGTCAAAGAAGATGGCGAAGAAGAGATCATCTACGTTGCTGGGGGTGTGCTAGAAGTGCAGCCGCATAATGTCTCGGTTCTTGCTGATACAGCAATTCGTGGTGAAGAGCTTGATGAACAGAAAGCTCTTGAAGCGATGAAGCAAGCTGAAGCAGCAATTGCAGACCAAAGTTCTGACCTCAGCTATGCAGAAGCTGCAGCAGAATTGGCTCGAGCAATGGCGCAGTTGCAGATTATTCGCAAAATCCGCAAATAATCACAGCAACCCTAAAAAAATTGAAAAGGCCCGTAAGTTCTTGCTTGCGGGCCTTTTTTTACCCTGTTAATTTTCTGTGAACTGGGTAAAATAGAGCCCTATCATTTATACGATATTGTTTCGTTATATTTTTTGGAAAAACGGATTATACCCATGTCATTACAAGTCGTCGTCTTAGCTGCAGGTAAAGGCACACGGATGCGTTCAGCGCTCCCTAAAGTGCTCCACCCGGTTGCGCATAAACCTATGGTGCAACACGTTATTGATACGGCCCAGCAGCTCGAGCCGAGCCAGATCCATGTTATTTACGGACATGGCGGCGACCAATTGCAAGCTGCGCTGGATGCGCAAGGGCTGCAATTTGTCGAACAAGCAGAACAACTTGGTACCGGGCACGCGGTGCAGCAAGTGGTCCCTCATTTAACGCGTAACAGCGATGAGCGAGTGCTGATTTTATATGGCGATGTGCCACTGACGCGCGTTGAAACACTCAAACAATTGCTGCGTGCGGGCGAGCAAGCCGATCTTGCGTTATTAACTGTGAAGCTTGCGAACCCGACCGGTTATGGCCGGATCGTCCGCAACGATCAAGGGCAAGTGGTCGGAATCGTTGAGCAAAAAGACGCATCAGCGGAACAATTGCGGATTCAAGAGGCCAACACCGGGATGATGTTGGTGCAAAGCCAAGCGCTTCAGCGCTGGCTAAAAGCGCTTTCGAATGACAATGCACAAGGCGAGTATTACCTCACGGATATCGTCGCCATGGCCGCCGCCGAAGGTGTCAGTATTGCCACTGCCCACCCCCATGACGAAATTGAAGTCGAAGGCGCGAACAACCGGGTGCAACTTGCTGCATTAGAGCGCGCGTTTCAACAGCGCCAAGCAGAGAAACTAATGCTCGATGGCGCCACTTTAATGGACCCAGCCCGCGTTGATGTGCGCGGTAACGTCTGGATTGAAAATGACGTGGTGATCGATGCGAACGTTATTTTCGAAGGTGATGTCGAGCTTGGTGAAGGCGTGATTATCGAGAGCAACTGTGTGTTGCGCGATTGCAAAATTGGTAAAGGCTCGCGGGTAAAATCACACAGTGTGATTGAAGGCGCGGAATTGGCTGAGAATTGTTCAGTTGGACCCTTTGCCCGACTCCGACCGGGCGCCAAACTTGAACATGGCGCTGCGATTGGTAACTTTGTAGAAATGAAAAACTCAATCATGGGGCCGGGTGCAAAAGCCGGTCACCTCACCTACCTTGGTGATGCGCATGTCGGCGCGAAAGCCAATGTCGGGGCAGGCACGATTACCTGTAACTATGACGGGGCCAATAAATCGAAAACCCATATTGGCGCCGGGGCCTTTATTGGTTCAAATAGCGCTTTGGTTGCACCAGTGCACATTGGCGATAACGCCACCGTGGGTGCCGGTTCAACCATTACTAAAGATGTTGCGGCGGATGAGTTAGCGATTGGCCGTGGCAAACAACGGAATATTTCAGGCTGGCAACGGCCACAGAAAAACAAGGATTAAGCAGTATGTGTGGAATTGTAGGGGCAACTTCAGAACGCCGTATCAGCAGCATCTTGCTCGAAGGTTTAAAGCGCCTTGAGTACCGTGGCTACGATTCAGCAGGGCTTGCGGTGCTCACTGATGACGGCAAAATCGAAAGCATGCGCCGCACGGGTAAAGTGCAAGCCTTAAAAGACGCTGTCGGCGAGCAGCCACTCGCGGGCACCACAGGGATTGCCCATACCCGCTGGGCGACTCATGGTGGCGTCACTGAAGCCAATGCCCACCCACATATTTCCGAAGACTGTATTGCCGTGGTGCATAACGGCATTATTGAGAACCACGATAAGCTTCGCGCTGAACTCAAGGGCTTAGGCTATACCTTTAATTCGGATACCGACACCGAAGTTATTTGTCACTTGGTGCACCATGAACGCAAAACCGAAAGCGACTTATTCCTCGCCGTACAAGCCGCTGTGCGCAAGCTTGAAGGCGCATACGGCACTGTGGTGATGGATTGTCGCGAGCCGGGTCGGTTAGTTGTTGCGCGCTCCGGTAGCCCGCTCGTAATCGGTTTAGGTATCGGCGAGAACTTTATCGCCTCTGATCAGTTGGCCTTGTTACCGGTCACCCACACCTTCATGTACCTCGAAGAAGGTGATATGGCCGATATCACCCGTGAACAGGTCAAGGTTTACGACGTTAACGGTGAGCGTGTTGAGCGTGAAGTACATGAGTCGGATGGCCAATATGATGCCGGCGGTAAAGGCCACTACCGCCACTTTATGCTCAAAGAAACACATGAACAGCCCGTTGCTGTGCGTAATGCCCTAGAAGGACGTTTGATCAATGGTCAATTGGCTGACGACGTATTTGGTAAGGGCGCGCTCGATGTCTTGCAAACGATTGAGCATGTCCAAATTGTTGCCTGTGGTACCAGTTACCACGCGGGTATGGTTGCGCGGTACTGGCTCGAGAGCATGGCCGGCGTATCATGTAACGTCGAAATTGCCTCTGAGTTCCGTTACCGTAAATCAGTCGTCCATCCAAATAGCTTGTTAGTCACCATCTCGCAATCGGGCGAAACGGCAGACACCCTCGCCGCTTTGCGCTTGGCGAAAGAGCTGGGATACACCTCAAGCCTGACGATCTGTAATGTTGCCACCTCGTCGATGGTGCGCGAATCAGACTTTGCCTACATGACGCGCGCGGGGACCGAAATTGGCGTTGCCTCCACCAAAGCTTTCACCACCCAATTGGTTGGCTTTTTAATGTTGGTCCTGGCGATTGGTGACAAGCGAGGGCTTGGTGAAGAATGTCGCCAGGCTATCGTTAATGGCTTACAAGCGCTCCCAAGTAAACTTGAAGAAGCCTTGTTACTCAGTGATGAAATTGAAGCCCTCGCCCCTGAATTTGCCGATAAACATCACAGCTTATTCTTAGGTCGTGGTGCCCAGTATCCGATTGCAATGGAAGGTGCGTTAAAGCTAAAAGAGATTTCATACATCCATGCCGAGGCTTATGCCGCAGGTGAGCTTAAACACGGTCCACTGGCCCTGATTGACGAAGATATGCCAGTGATCGTGGTTGCCCCGAACGATGAGTTACTTGAGAAGTTGAAATCAAACGTCGAAGAAGTACGCGCGCGTGGCGGCATTATGTATGTGTTTGCCGATAAAGACGCACACTTCGCAAGCGACGATACCATGCGCGTGATCAACGTCAGCCACTGTGACGAAGTGATCGCCCCAATCGTCTATACCATCCCATTACAGCTCTTGTCGTACTTCGTCGCCTTAATCAAAGGCACCGACGTTGACCAACCACGTAACTTAGCAAAATCGGTAACGGTGGAATAGATTTCGCCATATAAAAAATGAAGGCGTTGACTATGGTTTTGATATAAAAATCATTACTCAACGCCTAACATTAAAAGACTTACCAAACGATCAGTTGATGAGACTAGAACTCATTGCGCGTTTATACAACCGTGGTTATAACTCTGTTGAAATTTCAAAAAAGTTGAACGATAGCGGAATCAGAACACCAACGGGTTTATGTTACACGCCTAAACTGGTTTGGGTGACTCAAAGCAAGTATCAAAAAAGAAAAGAGCGTGAATTAAAAACTTTAGTGTCTGTCGATCAAGATTATTTTTACATCAGACGTAATTAAATGTTTTTGCCAAAATACCTAAGGTGACTAACTAGATTTTTGCTCTGCGCTCGCTTTAACTCGAGTAACTGTTGATAGTGATCGACCAGTCATAGACGCGACCTTTCTCATTGAGTGACCTTCGGCAAGTAGTTTTAGGATTTCTTCCCTGTTAACAGTTGGTTTTCGCCCTTTAAATTTACCCTTCAATTTTGCTTTTGCTATTCCTTCGCGCTGTCGTTCTAACATCATTGACCGTTCAAACTGGTAAACGGAACCAAGCAAGGACAGTAAAAGTTCCTCGATTGGATTAGTTTTGTCCCCCGTAAACGTCAAGTTTTCTTTTATAAAGTGCAACTTAACCTTCTTTCCTGTGATTTCTCGAACTATTTCTAATAGGTGTTGAAGGTTTCGAGCGCAACGTGAGATATCGTGTATGAAAACTTCATCGCCTTCACGTATGTGTTCTAGTAATAATTCAAGTTGCTTTCGTTCTTTTGTGCTGCCCGATACGTAATCCACGAACTCTTTATCGAAGGTCATACCATCAAGTTGTCGATCAATATTTTGTGAGACAGTACTTACCCGTTTATAAGCAATTTTTTGACCAGTCATAGTTCACCTTGTATTCTTTTAACTCATAGAGTCAATAGTAACGCAGTATTCTTAATGGTCAACCGATTTAAATGACTACGATTTAGTGGGTTGTTGGGTCGTATTCTTTTGACCGTAGTCATAGGGAATAGATGAAGTACCAGAGATTACTATTTTTACTAGAAACGGGCATTACTGCCGGAGGTTCGACAAATCGGCGGTGAGATTCAATAACGAGTCGCAGTAAATTATTAAGACCAGGATGATCGTTGTTGAAAAGGGGTGCTTAACACCCCTTGTACTCTTTCGCAACGCACTCTCGAGCGAGTTTCTGCGCTTCGGCGAGTTGCTCTGGAGTCAGTTTTTTTGCAATTATATCTCTCGCTTCTGTACCATTTGTATTTCCGTTTGCAATAGAGATGTTAATCCACATGTGAGCATAGACGTAGTCCTCTAAAACACCTTTTCCAAGGTAATACATGATTCCGAGGCGAAGTTGAGCACTTTCGTCATTTTGTTCTGCTGCCAGCGTATACCACTTGACTGCTGTTTGATAATCTTGAACGACACCGAGTCCACGGTCATACATCAAACCAAGATTGAATTGAGCAAGAGGATTTCCTTTTTCTGCTGCCAACGTGTACCATTTTACTGCTGCCTTATAATCCTGAGTGACTCCTGCCCCATTTTGAAACATGGACGCAAGATTAACTTGGGCGCGAGGATTACCCTGCTCTGCTGCTAGCGTGTACCACTTCATTGCTTCTTTGTAATCCTGAGCAACCCCTTCCCCTTTGCGATACATCAAACCAAGATTGAATTGAGCAAGAGGGTTTCCTTTTTTTGCTGCTCGTATGAACCATTTAATTGCGGCGTTATAATCTTGAGTGACACCGAATCCTTCGGCATAAAAAACTCCTAGTTCGTATTCAGCATCAGCGTGACCTTGTTCCGCTGCGAGCATGTAATATTCGAACGCTACATTTAAATCTTGAGTAACGCCCATTCCCTCGGCATAAATTGCGCCAAGATAGAAATAAGCATTTTTATCACCGCTGTCTGCTGCCAAGTTGAACCACTTGATTCCTTCTTCATGTTGTCCGGATTTAAACGCTGAAAACCCTTTAACAATATACTCGTTAGCGGTGTCTGCGACTGCAATTGTGGATCCAAGGAACAGCAGCAAAACAACTAAAAACCTTTTCATAAATCACCATAGAACCGAGTCAGATATACTTCTAATATATCTGAATTGATACAAAAATAATACATCTAACCGGTTTTAAGCATTTCTAGAGGATTGCTTCATGCCGCAAGAAAATAGTGCGCAGTTCAAGGAGCAAGATAAACCACCAACTAAGTTAATAGTTTCATCAAAAAGACATTTCACAGCAAAAATAATGAGATCACGACAGACTGAGGTTTTAGGGTTAGTTGGTTTTTTACGAATAATCGTCTGCTTACACCTAACAAAAATAAATGCATTTATTTTTGACCCTTTATCGTCAAAATTTTTGGTTCAACTTTGCCAGGCGATTTGCTCTTCAAACGCAAAACGAGCGCAGTTGATGTAATCGCGTTCTTCGTCCGTCATCAGGTGAAGGTAAATGCTGCAGGAGCACAGTTGCTCGTAAAATTGAGTTGGTTTTTCGAGGTGCTTTTGTGCTTTTAAAGACTTTTCTAAGGCATTTAGTTTGCTTTGAATTTTTTCAGTCGTGCTCAATAGGAAATCCAGTCGAAATTGAATTAAACAACTGTTTTAAATGAGATTATTTTACTTTTTGTGTTTGTTATTATAATATTAAACTGTAGGTCCGGTGATATATAGAGGTCTATATTGCCTAGTAATCCCCTTCAATCATCATTGTTCCCTCAATCAATAACTACCACTTCGATGGTGAAACAACCCACCGACACCCGCCAATCAATCGTTAGGCAATCAACATGAAAAAAATTGAACAAGCAGAACGGGATGAGAGTTTAAAGCGTCTTCACCAGTTTTTAGTCAATCGTCCTTTTGGGGTGATAAAAAGTCAACGAAACACGAAAGTTGAAAGTGAAATTTTGCGTGCAGGATTCGGATGTTTGAGTTTAAAAAGTTTCAGTGAAGCAGAGGAGCACCATGGTTACTTAGTGATAGATTCAGAGGGCAATAAGGATGCGCGGTTGAGAGCGTTTTTGCGGCGACAGGGTGAAGTGTCTGAAACGAGTTTGGAAGAATTTTTATTGAATTGTAAGGGTGCTTGTTACACAGCAAAAGGTTTTTCAGTCGACAAGACAGTTTGTTTTAAGGGTTTGTAAAACGTCAATGTGGTCGAACATCCTTGTCCTAATAATGACGTTTAATAATTGCATTACACAACCTGATGGGTTCAGATTGCCTTCAAAAAGTAACATAAGACCTCAGAAGATTCATAGTGACCCATTTCTGACTTTTTTGTGAGACTTTGCTTACGTTAATCGTTGTTGTAACGTCTTAACGACTAACGATCCACTTCAAGAATCAAAATCGAAAGGTCTTTATTCAACAGTAATTTCTCAAGTGACTTAATGAAATCTTGTTTGTTACCTCGATTTAAATCCCATACTTCAATTTGAGACTTTCTATAACCTTGAAGGTGTTTTATCACTCGTTGTTTAGTTTGTTTTTCGTTGTTAGAAGTCATTAGTTGATCCTTAATTTATTGTTAGACACACTTAAAAACTAAAGCAGCACGACTGCTTTAGTTTGCCTACATCGCTCAGTTCACAAGGGCATTATTACCGACAAGTGGTTTGTTCTAATCGACGGTTTGGTAAGTGGCAATTACTCAGATCAATGGCGTCAAGAACACCATCAGTCTTCGTTCTATTTTTAAGTAAGTATGATATCCAACCAGAGTCGTTTATTGCTCGCACATCAATATTTCTATAACCGAATTGCGTTGACGTCCAATACTCTTGGATTAAAACAGTAAATTCGTCTAGGGATAGGTGCTGTGGTTTTTCAAGTATTAAGTGAGCATGAAAACGAGTGAGTTCATCATGTTCAAATACAGGAACTGAAATTAGTCGATGATTGAATCGTCGAAACCGCTTACCAAGGATACGTTGATTCAATATGTTCAAAAAATGACGTAAATTCTGCTCCGCCTTTTCGCGGTCTAATCTAACGAATGCAGCGCCAGCAGATTCACTGATTTTAATACCTTGTTTGAAGGTTAATGTCACAGCGACTAAGTCTTGTTGATGAGCGGTTAGACTCTCATTTAACCAGTTAAAAACTTCGGTTTTGAGGTTAACCGTATCGATATTCATGATGCATAAATACTCCTTTTTGGTGTTCAGGAGTATTTATAAGACTTAGATCACGAAAATTGCGATGCTATACAACTTTTTGCGTTTTTATATACAACTTTTTCCGGCGCTTTTCCGGTGCATTTCGGCGTCAATACAAAGGTGGAATATTTCACCTATTAGAAGTATGTGAAGGTCGATTTGGTAAAGGGTATATTTGACGTGTTTGTTGACTAGTCAACTCTTCTACCTTCGCCTAACCATTCCCAGAACTCTTCGGGCATCATTTCTTCAACCATCTTTAGACTGCGAGTGTTGACGGTTGAATGACAACCTATTAATGGAACAATTAAAAACTTATCAGGAACAATCCAGTCAACTCTTAGATAACGTTTTCCTGTTCTCCTTGACTCTTCAAGTAATCTTACTTTTCCATGTCCAGATAACATCATGGTTTCGCCAAATTTCTCACGTTTCTTAGTAACGATAATATCCCCCACTTGAATATCATAAAACCGTTTCATTTGAACTGGGTCTGATACCCAGTCAAACTCACAAATACCATCTGCATACCACAATTCATCTTGTCTATTTTCTAATGTTGCACCGGGACAGAATCCCATAAACACGTATTCTTGTTGTAGTGGAGGAACTTCGATTGATTTGTATGCGTAAATTATTCGTTTTGCTCTTTCAACGTCGATATTTTTTTTTAATCTCTTCGTTGCATTGTCATAAACTTGCTTCCTATCTGTTCGACTAAACTCACCCTTCACCATTTTCTGTATTATGGGGTCTGGATCATTAATAAGATCATCATAATCAATCATACAAAACGTCCTCTGAAATCACTTCTGCTTGTCTAAGAACAGTCTCAATAGCATATTTTTGTTGGTCTGGCGGATATTTGTATTTTTTGAGTAGTGTTCTAATGATTATTCTCAACCTTGCTCTAACACTATCCTTTACTGCCCAGTCTACAGTTAAGTTTGCTCTTAATTTTTTCGAGACTTCACGTGCCATCTCGACTAACACTTCTTCGCCCATTAACTCTGATGCTGAATCATTTTGAGCAAGAGCATCGTAAAATGCTTCTTCTTCAACACTCAAGTTATGACGTTCTCGCCTCAATAAATCTTCTTGAAACTGTTTTGCCATCGCAATCAGTTCTTCTATGACTTGTGCTGCTTCGACTGCTCTGTTGGCATATTTGCCAAGTGATTTTTCTAGTAACTCACTAAATTTATGTTGTTTGACAACATTAGTCTTAAACTTGGTTTTCACCTCTTCCTTGATAAGTCGTTGAAGTAGTTCCACCGCAAGGTTCTTATGAGGCATCTTCATAACTTCTCTGAGAAAGTCATCAGAAAGGATAGAGATATCGGGTGACTCTAGACCTGCAAGTTTGAATACGTCCGCCACACCCTCGCCTACGACTGCCTGTGAGACCAATTGACGCAGTTCGTAATCAACATTCTTCTTCGGTCTGTCTGGATTACCACCTTTGATCAGCGGTGCACGAATCGCTTGATGGAAGGCGACTTCCGGAGAGAGTTCAAGTGCTTCGTCTAACGTCCCACAGAGTGCGAATGCCTTGGTCATCTGCAGAACGGTATCGGCATATCTACGCTTACCGTCTTCTTGTTCAAGCACGTGATCTAGACACTCAGGAATTAGTTGCAGTGCTTTCGTTCTAAACTCACTCCAATCCAAGGGATGTAAAAGGTCTCGTGCAACCTGAATCTTCTCCTTGAGTATTCGTAGCGCCTCACTGGAATCGATTGTGGGTCTACCTTTCCCTTGTGCGGCACTGTAGGTAGCAAGTGCTTCCTTGAGTTGCGGTGCGATACCGATGTAATCGACCACCAATCCGCCGGGTTTGTCCTTGAAGACACGATTCACTCTAGCGATTGCTTGAGCAAGGTTTGCGCCCTGCATCGGTTTGTCGATGTACATAGTGGCGAGACAAGGTGCATCGAACCCCGTTAACCACATGTCCCTGACGATGACGATCTTCAACGGGTCTTCTGGATCTTTGAACCGTTTCTCTAGGTCTTTCTTCTGTGCTTTGTTGGTGTGATGGGGTTGGAGATACGCCTTGTCTGATGCTGATGCAGTCATCACCACCTTGATGGCACCTGACATGTGGTCATCTGAGTGCCACTCAGGTCGAATCTCAACAATCTTGTCGTACAGACGAACACAGATGTCCCGTGACATCGTGACGATCATCGCTTTACCCAACTGGGTTTCGTTGCGTTTTTCGTAGTGGGTGATTAGGTCTTCGGCAACCTCTTGAAGACGGGCATCGGTACCGACAATCGCCTCTAGCGCAGACCACTGACTTTTCGCTTTTTCCTTCTCTCGTTCGTCTGCAGTCTCATCATCAAGGATGGTCTCTACTTCCTCATCCACATTGGGAAGAACTGACTGATCTAGGTTTATCTTGGCGAGACGAGACTCGTAATAGATCGGGACAGTCGCACCGTCTTCCACTGCTTGCTGTATGTCATAAACCGAAACGTATTCACCAAAGACTGCTTGTGTGTCCCTGTCGTCCTGAGAGATAGGTGTTCCGGTAAATGCTAGGAAGGTAGCGTTAGGTAGACCATCTCTGAGTGATTTGGCGAGACCGTACTTGATGGTTCCACTCTCACTGTCGATCTTTGCCTTGAACCCGTACTGAGTCCGATGCGCTTCGTCTGCAATTACCACGATGTTGTGGCGATCTGTCAGTACAGGGAACTTGTCCTCGTCTGCATCCAGTCCGAACTTCTGAATGGTGGTGAAGATGATTCCGCCCGAGGGACGGTTCATCAGATGTTCTCTTAACTCAGCACGAGAATTTGCTTGCTTCGGTGTCTCACCTAGAAGATCGCCTGCACCCGCAAAGACGCCAAACAACTGACCATCTAGGTCTTGTCTGTCGGTCACCATTACTAGGGTAGGGTTCTCAAGGCGAGGTTCAGCGATCAGGCGACCTGCCAGACACGCCATTTCGATAGATTTACCTGCCCCTTGCGTGTGCCATACCACCCCGCCTTTCTTCGTGCCTGAGACGCCTGAGGCGTTCACAACACTCTCTACCGCTGCTTGCACTGCATGGAACTGGTGGTAACCCGCAATCTTCTTTATGACGGTCTTATCGTCCTCAAAGATGCAGAAGTAGCGCAGGTAACTGAGGAAGACCTCTTTGTTAAACAGTCCCTTGATCAGTGTCTCCAGTTCACGGTGCTGACCCAATGGGTCTACCTCTACTCCATCAATTGTTCTCCACCGCATGAACCGTTCTTCATTGGCAGACAGCGACCCCAGACGTGCATAGATACCGTCTGAGATGACCAGACAGGTGTTGTAGTTGAAGAGGTCTGGGATGTCGTTCTTGTAGGTCTGTAACTGGTTGTATGCTGCCCAGATGTCTGCGTGTTCATCAGCGGCATTCTTGAGTTCGATCACGGACAACGGAAGACCGTTGAGGAAGACCAACACATCAGGTCTACGGTTCTGTTTTTGACCGTGGATAGTGAACTGATTCACCACCAACCAATCGTTGTTCTCAGGGTTTTCAAAGTCGATGACCACTAGTTGCTTGCCAACGGTCTCGTTACCTTCCTGATAGGTGACCTTTACCCCCTTGGTTAACCACGAATGCACCTGACGATTGCACGACATGAGAGCAGGGATGTTGGGGTTCATCAGTTGAGATAGCGCAGTTTCTATCGCTGACTTAGGAATATCTGGATTCATGCGGGTCAGCGCAGAGAGGAGTCGATCTTTGAGAACTACAGATCGGTAATCCGTGCGCTCCGGTGTCTCACCATCAACCGCAATGTCATATCCACAGACATACTGGTAACCGAGGTCTTTAAACCAATCGATACTTTGTAGTTCGACCTGATCTTCGGTTACCAACGCCATTAGATACCCGCCTCTTCAAGAAACTTCTCTGCGTCAGGGATGCGGAGTTCACCGGAGATGAGTTTGGGCAGGAGTGTGTCTCTCAGTTCAGCGAGGACTTCAATCTCCGCATTTGCAGTGGATTGGCGATTTTTGATCAGGTCAAAAAGTCCTTTGTACTCTTGCAAGAGACTGTCCGAGGGTGCGACCAAATTTAGATTTTTGATGTCCTTGCCGGTCACCAGTGGTTGTGTTGATCCAACATTAAGAGCGGTCAGATCAACTGACTGCAGAACGTAGAAGACCAGCGGTGAGTAGACACCCGCATCGCAAATGAGGATTGAGTTATCTGAAACCCAACAATCGTCTGTTAGATAGAAAACTTTCCCGAGTGTTCCCACCCTGCCAGTGATGATCGCCGGTTTGGTGAAGTTAAGCGGTTCACTACAGAATGCCATCGGTCCGGCACCGCCATAAACGGCATATTGGCATGTCTCACTTTGGACGCTTTCCTTTTCCGGTGGTCTTTTACCACTGGTAACCTTGGCAACATCTTCAATGGTTTTTACTTCCCACCCTTTCGGAATCTCCCCTATCTCTGAATCCACCAACTCATCAGGAAACAGATCACTGATTTCAGGGGGAAGACCTATGGGGCGACCCTTTGCCTTCGCTCGCACAGGGTCAAAATCCACAAACCATGATTTGAAGATTGCCTTGGCGATCTCCTCGAGGGTTTGATTCATCTTTTGGTTGAGTTCGATCTTATCGTCTAGGGTGCCAAGGATGTGGGCGATTGCTTTTTGGTCAGCAAAACTTCGTTCGGGTACCTCAAGGGATTTAAGACTTGTTTGATTGATCAGGGGTTGTCCTGAACCACCTCTCAACGAATGCAAATCCCTCGTCAACAATAAGTAGTAACAGTAGCGAGCATCAGCACCAGTCTTTGCAGTGCCTTTGATTGCATTATCAGTAACCCAACATTGTTCTGGACTGTAATGCACCGAACCACAGTAAGACCCGACACGACCTATGATTATTGTTCCAGCGGGATTATTGAATTCATCGCAGTGACCAATAACTCCGTTGGAACCAAACACATTGAAGGTTCCACCTCCTTCATCGGCAGGGCGCTTCTTCCCGTTTCCAAAGTTAAGGTAAGTGTCAACAGGAACTAAGCGCACTACACATCCTCAAACATAGATAGGTTTGAAACAATCTCTTGGTCTAACTTCGAAGACGCATCCTGCAGAGCATGCAGTGACTCAGATAATTTTTTAATCTTTTGCGTAAACGCCTCTGTGTCCATCGATGTTTCTTCTGCTCCTACATACCTACCGGGCGTCAGAATAAAACTATTCTTTTCAATCTCTTCCAGAGACGCTGACTTACAGAATCCTGCTACGTCCTCGTAATCTTCCCCCGTCTTCCACGATTGCACGGTCTCTTGAATCCTTGCAATGTCCTCATCGGTAAACACCTTGAGAACACGGGTTTCCATGGTTCCCAACTGACGGGCATCAATGAAGAGAGTCTCGCCTCTGCGGTCTCTTCCGTTCATGGTCTTGTCGTTTGTGAGGAACCACAGACACACAGGAATTTGCGTGTTCAAGAACAACTGACCGGGCAGTGCGACCATGACCTCAACTACGTCCCCTCGCACCATTGCTTCTCTTATCTGACCTTCACCACCGGTGTTAGAACTCATCGAACCGTTAGCGAGGACAACCCCTGCCTGACCGCCCGGGCGCAACTTCCACAACATGTGCTGTAACCATGCGTAGTTCGCATTACCTATTGGGGGTCTGCCGAACTGCCAACGAGGGTCACTCTCGTATTTCTCGCCACCCCAGTCAGAGATGTTGAAGGGTGGATTCGCCATGATGTAGTCGAACTTCACATCCGGAAACTGGTCACGGGCAAAGGTATCTGCAGGTTCTTTACCCAAGTCAGCGGCAAAACCACGAATCGCTAGGTTCATCGCCGCTAACCGCCATGTGGTGGGGTTACTTTCTTGTCCATATATAGAAATGTCATCCACACGACCACCGTGCGCTTTTACAAATTCCTCACTTTGAACGAACATTCCGCCTGAACCACAACATGGATCGTACACTCGTCCAGAGTGAGGCGAGAGCACTGCGACTAGAGTTTTTACAACATGGGAAGGCGTGTAGAACTGTCCACCTTTTTTACCTTCGGCAGATGCGAATTGACCCAAGAAGTATTCATAAACTTCACCAAGTAAGTCTGAAGAGTCGTATTTATCAGCAAAACCAATCGTAGAAATGAGGTCGATTAATTCACCCAAAACGCCCTGTCCCAATTGTGCCCGACCAAAACGTTTGTCCAACTTTCCACGTAACGAGGGGTTCTCGTTTTCAATCGCGGTCATGGCACCATCAATTAGAGAACCTATGTCAGGTTGTTTTGCCTTTGACCGCAATGTTTCCCATCGCGCCTGTTGAGGAACCCAGAAAACGTTATCTTGCGTGTAATAATCACGCTCTTCGAGTTCTTCAGCATATTCAGTGGGGTCTTCACTTATAAAGTAGTCGGAGGATGGATCGCTCAGCGTTTTCTCGACTTTATCCTGCTGTTTTACGAACGTGTCTGAAATGTACTTGAGGAAAATCAAACCCAGAACGATGTGCTTGTACTCAGCAGCATCCATTTGTGCCCTGAGTTTATCTGCTGCTTTCCATAGCGTTTGCTTAAAGTCTTTTGACATTACTCATTACTCTATCCAAATGATTTTACAATTTATCAAACTATTTTAGGAATTCCTACTGGGTGTTTGTTGTAGACTGATTTTTATCTGGCGAAATCTATACCATTTAACTTTCTGAGAGTTGCTTTATACTATCCTAATGAAAAATACCCTGCATATTTACACTCGCGTTTCCACAACCTCTCAGGAAGAGGAAGGCACATCATTAGAAACTCAACTGGAGTTCGGAATTAAGTGCGCGCAAAAATTGGGTGTGGACTACAAGGTTTGGAACGAAGGCGCACGTTCATCTTCCAAAGATGATTTGAGTAATAGACCTGTTCTTAGTGAATTGCTACAGCAAGTTGATGAAGGCATTGTTCAGCACCTTTATGTGTGGAATACCGATCGCCTGTCGAGAAACATCAATACTTGGGGAATGATCCGATTTAAGTTGATAGAGAATGAAGTTACTCTTCACACTCCAACCGGCAAGCAGATTTTATCAGACCCACAAACCAATTTGATGCTGGGGATTTTAAGCGAAATCTCTCAGTATGATAACCAGTTGAGAATGGAGCGGTTTCGTCTCGGCAAATTAAAGCGTATTCGTCAAGGGAACTGGATGGGTGGACCGCCCCCTTATGGTTACATGATTGAAAATCACAAACTCATACCGAATGAAGATGAACGCCTATGGGTAAAGTTTATCTATGAAAATTACCGAGATGGAGCATCGATTGACGAGATAAGAACAAAATTACTTCAAAATGGCGTTGAAACGCGTCGGGGTAATGCCGTTTGGTCCCATGGGTCAATCGATAAATTACTGACTAACACGCACTATGAGGGGTATTACAATTACACCGACAAAAAATCTGGTGAGACGATACGAGTTTTATGCCCCAGTCTACTTGAAGCACCATTGGTTAAGGCGGTTCGTGAGTTACGCGAAAAACGTTCTTATGGGAAGTTAGGAAACAAAAGAGCAAAAACAAGTAATCAGAAATATACATACTTACTTTCGGGACTTTTGTATTGCGGTCATTGTGGTGCGCGTTATGGCGGCAACTATAAGACGAAACAGACGTCATATTACTCCTGTCTTCAAAAAACCAATAAATTCAAAACGAAGTTCACAGATCGCCATGTAATTTGCGGTTCAAATAGAAACATTAGAATTGATAGAACTGATGAGGTTGTATGGGAAACTGTCGTATCAGTTCTTTCCAATTCACATCAATTTAAAGAAGACATAAAAACTCAAGTTTTAGGGCAAAGATCGCACAAAAAGTCATCGTTAGAACTGAAAAAAATTGAGGTCAGAAAGAAAAAACTTCAAAAGGAATTGAAAGACGTAGTTGAAGCAATCGTAAATTTTGAAAGTTTAGTTTTGCTCGGCAAAAGGAATAAAACAGAAACCGCAGGAATCATCAAAAGACTAGAACAACACCGTCTTGACCTAGAGGCAGAACTTAAAGAAATCGCCCAATCGTCAATCGAAGAACAAAAACAAAAGCAGTGGGCGGACTGGGTGAAGGAATTTGCCAAACAAATTGATAAATTTAGAGACCCTAATTTCTCGCTAGAAGATCGCAAAAAATTACTAGAGGGAATAGTCAGTAAAATAGTTGTGACTAACAACGACTTACGAGAGCACGAATTACTGATCGAGTTTAGGTTACCATATGTTGATGATAGATTCGTGTATACGGACCCAATGGATAAATCGAAGGGATACACTATAAAAAAAGGTCGAGTAACCAAAAGATTGCGAGCGAACTTATTAAAAAAATCATAGGGTTAAAGCAAAACCAATCCAATTATATAGCGAAATTTACTCCAAAACAGTGGAATAATCTGTAGTGGCAGACTAAACCCGAATGTGAATTAGGAATAAAGTCGATGACTCAGGAATAAAGTCGGTGACTTAGGAATAAAGTTAGTGACTTAGGAATAAAGTCGGTGACCGACTTATTAAGTCGCCGGCTAAACAAGGTTAACTATATTACCGACCTATAAAGGACAACGTAGTGAGAGAAATACATCAGGGCCAAAGCGGCTCTTGTGGTGCATGTTCTGAACACTACTGTTTTTTAGGTTTTCCGTAGAAGCTGAAAATGGACAATTTCTTGACAAAAAAAAACTAAGATCGTATTAATAATATTGTCTGGCATAGAGCAATGCCTGAAATCACCTCTTACTGCTGTAGTCCACACGGCAGTTAAGGGTGAATTTTGGATAGTATGCTCATGGTAGACAAGAATGACTTCAAAACACTCCGCAAATCTTCTCGACAAATACAATCTTTGGTCAGCGCAATCTGAAGCTAGTTATGAACCTTGGTTGAAAGTTCACGATGTGTCATCCAAAGGTGTATCTTCTATTGTTCTTGGTCGAACAACCGGTAGAAATCATCATTTTCTTTCATTGATTGAACTATCAGCGTTCCTCTTACTTGATTGGAATGAGGACGTAATTGATATAAAAGAGCAGTTTGCTCTGGATCCCATACAATCGAATCTTCTTGCTGACGAAACAGGCATCAAGCACCCCGCAGTACGAGGTAAATTGATTGTCATGACAACCGATTTATTGATCAAGTTGCGTAAGCAGAGCATGTTGATCGCTATTCAAATCAAACCGAGTGAACAACTTGACGACCCGCGAGTTATTGAGAAACTCGAACTTGAAAGACGCTATTGGGCGAGAAAAAAAGTTACCTTCCTTATATTAACTGAGAAGGATATTCCCAAGTCTGTTGTTGAAAACGTTCAATGGTTACAACCGATGTTAGCTGAGTCACTAACCACTTCGGAACTTGAACACAAGTTACAGCTATACAGGCATATCGCTACCCAATGCTTGGTAACAATGCCTATAAGAATGCTTTCACAACAAATTGATACTGCATATGACTTGCCTATGGGGGAATCCCTGAAAGATCTTCGGAAGCTCGTTGCACACAGATATATCAGCGTAGATCTTGCACATCCATTCTATGAATTGACGGTAAAAGACATTTTAGATGGCAGTGACACATCGCGAGGACAAGTGTATGCAATTACTCGTTAACGAAGTATTCAGATTTCAAGGCAGATCACTGCGGGTGCTTCATACGGCTGATGGTGTTGCTACCTGCATTGATATAGACCTTGATAAGAAAAGTTTTCCTTTCAGGATTATGTATTCACAAATCGAAGAGGCTTTTTTTGATGAGACTGCAATGAGAATAAAAGACCCTTTTCTTCTGGGGCTGCATGGTATTAAAGAAGAACATATTAAGGTTGCGAGAAACCGATATGAAAATATCGAGCCCTTACTTGGTGAAGAAGGCCTGTTTTACAAAAGTGAACGTTTTAAAATTATTGAACGTTGCTCAGAACAGACAGGCATCCATAAGCATAGTCTGTATAAATGGCTTATATTGTACTGGCAGCGAGGAATGTCTTTGTATGCGTTGCTACCTAATTTTCAACATTGTGGCGGGAAAGGGAAACCCAGAGAAACGAGCGTTAAGAAAGGTAGAACGAGGAAAAATGCTCCTGGACAAGCCCCCGTCGTGACGGATGAAATAAAGCGCATTTTTCGGCGAGTAACTGATAAGTACATACTGACTAACAAGAAATATACACTAGCCTATGCGGCCCGAAGAGTTCAATCAATTTTTCTACAGTTGAACCCCAACACTCCAGAAGAAGAGCTGCCTTGTAATCCCCCCGAAAAATCGGAGCAGTTATAAGTAGAAAATTCCGTTAAACTAAAACGAAGGAGTTTTCTATGCGCAAATCACGATACACAGACAGTCAGATCTTAGCGATTCTGAAACAAAACGAGAACGGTGTACCCGTTCCGGAGCTTTGCCGTGAACACGGCATGAGCTCGGCTCAATTTTATAAATGGCGCGCCAAGTTTGGCGGCATGGACGCATCCATGATGAAACGCCTTAAAGAGCTTGAAGATGAGAATAAACGCCTCAAGAAAATGTATGCCGAAGAGCGACTCAAGGCTGAGATCCGCAAGGAAGCCCTTGAGGGAAAGCTGTAAAGCCATCTCAGCGCAAAGAGATGGCGCAAGCTGCCATTCAACGTCATGGTATTAGCGTTCGTTTTGCCTGTGTTTGTATGGGTATTAGCGAGAGCTGTTACCACTACCAAAGCAAACTCAGCGATGAAAACGCTGTGATTGCTGACTGGTTGCTGCGCTTAACCACCGCGCACAAGCGCTGGGGTTTTGGTTTATGCTTTTTGCACTTGCGTAACGTGAAAGGGTTTCCATGGAACCACAAACGCGTGTATCGCATTTACCGAGAGCTAGAGCTGAACTTACGAATTAAACCTAAGCGTCGCCTGCGACGCGACAAACCGGACGCTTTAAGCGTACCAACAGCAATGAATCAAGTTTGGTCAATGGATTTTATGTCCGACAGCTTGGCTGATGGGCGTCTACTTCGAACATTTAACGTTATTGATGATTACAACCGCGAAGGGTTAACCATTGAAGTTGATTTATCATTGCCAAGTGCTCGCGTTATTCGTGCATTAGAGCAAGTCATTGAATGGCGAGGAAAACCTGCGGCGATTCGCTGCGACAATGGCCCAGAATATTTGTCAAGCGAGCTGATTAACTGGGCTGAAAAACATCAAATTACGATGCTCTACATTCAACCAGGTAAACCGACTCAGAATGCCTATGTTGAACGATTTAATCGAACAGTTCGTCATGAATGGCTCGATTTACACCTGTTCGATAGCGTTGAGCATGCACAAGAACTTGCCACTCAGTGGCTTTGGCTTTATAACAACGAGCGGCCTAACACCGCCATCGGAGGCATTCCGCCCAAACAATTAACGCAAGCGGTTCATTAATTCTACGAATAACTGCTGCTTAAAATGGGGGGATTACACCTGCGTGTATAAAAATACACTATATATTGTTCTGGGGACTTTCAAATGCAGCCCCTTTTTAACTCACTGGAACCTCAAGTTCTCTTCCAGGAAGTGCCTGATGAAGTGTCACTCGGTTTTACGATAACCGGTTGTAAACTGCGTTGTGAACGCTGCCATAGCCAAGATATCTGGGACAGCAATTTGGGAGCGCCGCTTACCAATGAACTGTTTGCTACTTACTTAGATAAATATGAGGGTTTCATAACGTGCGTGCTCTTTTTTGGTGGTGAATGGCATGCAGAGGCGCTAAGAGAAAAACTCCTTATAGCTAGGCAAACCCAGCTGAAGACCTGTCTCTACACCGGACTCCCTAGAGTATCTCCAAAAATCCAAGAGTTATTGTCATTCCTGAAAACCGGTAAGTGGGTATTTTCACTTGGCGGACTCGACTCTCCGTCGACCAATCAAAAACTAATAAACGTCTATACAGGCGAATCACTAAACCACAAATTTTGGGAGAATACGTGTGCTAACACTTGATGATAAACATATAAAACAAAAACTGCAGTTTATCGATAGTTATTTAAATGCTGAAACAGCTGCTGATGGCGCGAAGTTGGACGCTAACGCGAATGTGACAAACAAAAACATTGCCACACTCGAAGCAGAACTAATGAAAGACTATTTTATTCAGGTAAACCGAGCACTGGTGAGTAATAAGATTAAGGAACTGTTTGGTCAAGAACTAGCCCTTGAGTACCAGCGGCAAATCGAGTCACATGAGATCTATGTGCATGATGAAACCAGCCTAAAGCCATATTGCACCTCAATAACAATGTACCCATTTCTCCTAAATGGGTTGACTGAACTTGGTGGTGAATCCAGAGCTCCTCAACACATAGAGTCTTTCTGCGGTAGTTTTGTTAACTTGGTTTTTGCTATCAGCGCGCAATTTGCAGGTGCCATCGCCACTGTCGAGTTCTTGATTTACTTCGATCATTTTGCGCGTCGAGATTATGGTGAAAATTATCTCAGTACACATGCCAAAGAAGTAGCAAACCATCTACAGCATGTAGTTTATGCGCTCAACCAACCTGCGGCTGCGCGCGGCTACCAGAGCGTGTTTTGGAACATATCGCTGTATGACAAATTCTACTTTGACTCGATGTTTGGTGAGTTTGTATTTCCTGACATGAGCAAACCCGAATGGAAGAATATTGAATCGCTTCAGGCTTTTTTTCTGGATTGGTTTAACAATGAACGTAAGCGGGCAGTACTCACGTTCCCTGTGGTGACAGCGGCAATGCTGACAAAGAACGGGGCAGTCAAAGATGTCAATTTCGCAGCGACATGCGCTAAAGCGATGAGTGAAGGTAACTCATTTTTTGTTTACCAATCTGAGAGTGCCGATTCATTAGCCTCTTGTTGCCGATTGCGCAACGAGATCACCGACAATACGTTTTCATATAGCTTAGGTGCAGGCGGCGTATCGACAGGCTCCATTAATGTCATCACCATAAATATGAACCGATTAATTCAGGATGGCAGAGATTTAAGCAGTGAAGTTCAGAAGATACACAAGTATCAAGTCGCTTATCGTCGACTCATCGAGGAGTATAAAGCAGCTGGAGCATTGCCTGTTTATGACGCAGGCTTCATTAGCCTGGATAAGCAATTTTTAACGCTGGGAGTCAACGGACTAGCAGAAGCTGCTGAGTTTTTAGGTATTGAAGTCGGTAATAATCGGAAATACAAAGATTTTGTTAGGGCGCAATTGCAAGTCATTTACGAACAAAACCGGACTGCATCAAAGCATTTCAACTGTCAGTTCAATACTGAATTTGTGCCTGCTGAAAACTTAGGCGTCAAAAACGCCAAATGGGATAAACAAGATGGATACGTTGTTAACAGAGACTGCTACAACAGTTATCTGTATCTTGTAGAGAATACGAGTACCACCCATATTGACAAGTTTATCCTGCATGGCAAGGAACTAAATCAATACCTTGATGGTGGTTCAGCACTTCACCTCAATCTTGAGGAAACATTAACCTATAAAAACGCATTAAATCTTCTAAATATCGCGGCGAAAGCAGGTTGTAACTATTTTTGCGTTAACGTAAAAATTACGATCTGCAATACCTGTGAAACTATTGATAAACGCACTTTACCTGCTTGTCCATCGTGTGGCTCTGAAGATATCGATCATGGAACTCGCGTAATTGGATACTTAAAACGTGTCTCTGCTTTTTCTAAAGGTCGGAGGAATGAGCATGCCCTTCGACACTACCACACTCACACTCGGGGTTAGAAGTAAGCTGGTGTAGTGTTTTTTACCTAATAAGGGGTAGTTCAATACCCCTTGTGCACAATGGTATTGAGGGAAAACGATGTGTACGCTTAAGTTAGCAATTTCTTAGGAACCTTTTGTTATGTCTGGTATGTTTTCCGACCTTCTATCTAAAGCACAAGAGCAAAGCGAAAAGCAGCGTTTGTTATTCTTGTTCGCAAAAACTGACGAGACAAATAAAAGCAAAAAACGAGAGGATAAAAAGGGTTCTATTGAGCCTAAAATGGTAGTTGATAAATTGCCAGATGAGTTATCTGAATTTTCTGCTTTAGTGAAGGAAGCGGACAGCATAAATAAGGATTGGGATTTTGTGTTTATCGCCAGCCTTGGGGGGGATGCAAACACTCCTCCCACTACAGAGGCTGCAGAACCCTATCTAAACAAAATGACTAACGATGTGATGACAGGTAACAATATTTTTCGCTACGTGGTGTTTGACAGGAACGAAAACCCGATAGAAATCACTGCCAATTAGTAAAAGGGAAAACCTAGCTCCTACGAGCTATACTTTTAACTATTCTGACGGCTAAAACCCATGGTCGCTAACGTACGAGAAATTAAAGATGGCTTGTTCCCATTTAATGGTGACGAGCTACATCAGCTCACGTTTTTATTGAATTATGCGATCCTGGCTCCATCTCATTATAACGCCCAACCTTGGCGCTTCCGGCTATCCGACAGCGGATTGGATATTATTCTAGACAAACATAGAGTGTCCCGGTTTGTCGACCCTCATTCTCGCGAGGCAATTATCAGTTGTGGCGCAGCGATAGGCATGATCGAAGTTGCTGCTCACTATTTTGGCTCTTCGGTCAACATAAATTATGAAAATACGACTGACAGAGACTTGCTGGCGCATATCAACCTAACTGGAACCTACGATCCGATTGAAAATGACATTGCATGGTTTCATGCTATCAAACACAGGCAAACGAACCGTAAGTATTTTGATGATACTGAACCACCCAACCAAGCAATCGAAAGTGTTCAGGGCTACGCTAATGCTCTTGATGTACAACTGTCACTAGCAAGAGATATCGGCGCGATTGTCAAGTTTTCAGATTTGGTCGAAAGAGCAGTGAAGCGTCAGTTTGCTAGGCCCTGGTTTCGATTTGAGTTCACTTCTTGGCAGCGGTCTATGCTGAGCTTAAAACCAGATGGATTAACTGGGCATGGTTTTTATCATACTTCATTGCCAAATCTATTGTCTAAACCGATGTTGAACTGGTTCAATTGGGGCAGCAGCATTGGCAAGTACAACGTCGATAAGTGCCGTCACGGAAGTCCGACGTTTGCAGTGATTGCCACCGCCAATGATAATAGAACCGACTGGTTGAATACCGGCCGAATATTAACGATTTTCTTGCTTGAGCTTGCCCATCAAGGCTTGTCCGTGTCTTACATCAATCAAGCGATTCAGGAGAAAGACCTCAGAAAACAGCTTCCACCGATTTTTCAATCAATGCTATATCCACAACTTATACTGAGAGTAGGTAAAGCATCACCAGTGCAGTTTACGCCTCGGCGATCTGTTGAGCAAACACTGCTGTGAGAGTATGGCCTACTTACATTTCCAAAAATAGCGTAAGCAACTGTTCATCAGTTAGTGACCGGTCACATTGAACGTAAAGCACTTGTTCCTCTTTTTCGTTGTGCAGCAGAAGCAGTTCTAACAGGGCATTTTCCAGTGCTTCTGAATGGTCGTCATTTTTTAAGCCTTCACCAATTTCCTCCAGTATTGCTTCAATTTGATCGTGCTCTTGGCGCATCACCATTGTTGGGCCAGCACCTTTTAAACCGTTGGCTTTTTCAAACATGGGAAACAGCAATTCTTCTTCCCAGCGAATGTGTCGTTTTAACCCTTCACTAAACTTATCGAACAGCAAGACAGCCTTGTAGCGCTGGTTTTGTTTGTTTTCCCGGTACATGCGAAACAGAAAATCAAGTCGTTCGTGATCAACACTAAAAAATTGGGTTACCAGATTTTGCATTACTGTCGACTCCATAGCAGTTATCCTGTGGTCGAAAACAAAATGACAACCAGTATCAGCATGGCAACCCAAAAGGCCGACATCATCTGCCAAAAAAGCAAACCTTTGCTGTTATCGATTGCGGGATCATCTTTTAAAAATTCGGGGTTAGGCCGAGTGACATCATCGACAAAGTCTTGTAGACGTTTGTAACGTTTTGGTATGTCAAGCGTCACACCTTTTTCCAATGCACGGTCAAACCATAACGGAATGATGGGGTTGTGGTCAGTGGCGCTAATATACCGAAGCTTGTCAAAGTCATGGCTATTCACGTATTGCTCTATCTTTTCGCCATAGGGCAGTTCGCCGGTAAACAATTCGTAGGTGATAGTGGCTAGCGCATAAATGTCGCCTTGAATGCCTGTATTTCTGCCTTGTAAGTAATAAGGGTCAGAATAGGTAGCCGTACCCAGTGCGCCAAGATGCTCAATGGGGATAAAAATCTCAGCGATACCTGCGACAAAGACAGATCCAAAATCAATCACCTTAATCTTCATTGCATCATCAACAATAATGTTGGCGGGTTTAAGATCCTGGTGAATCGTTTCTGTGTTATGAAAAGCTTTAAGCGCAGCAGCGATTTGTTTGACTAACGTGATAGCCTTCTTGGGAGAGGGTAACGGGTGGTCGATCATCCATTTATCAAGTGAAATACCTGGAACATACTCCATCAGGTAATACAAACAGGTTCTTGGTCGATTCTGGGTTATGATCTTAACCACATATTCGCTGTTTATACGTTTCCCTATCCACTCTTCCTGAATAAAGCGGTCAATGTAATGCACGTCATCCTGAAAGTTGAGCGACGGCGTTTTCATCACCATTTGCTCATCAGTTTCCAAGTCAGTGACGAGATAAACCTGACTGCGACTGCTGGCAAACAAAGCCTGATCAATTCGGTAACCATCCAGTTTCATTCCGGGTTCAAGATCGGGAGGGAACGGCAGTCGAGTTAATTTGGTATTAAAATCATCACGACTTTCAGCGGGCAGTTTTTCGACTTTAGCAATCGCGCAGCTGATATTATCGTCGCTGTTGGCCATTTTGGCTTCAGCCACTATGCGCTCACACTGTTTCTGAGGTTCGCGTTTTTCACTCAGGAACTCAGTCAGTTTCTCCTCATCGATAAAATCGTGAACCCCGTCAGTTGTCAGAAGAAAAACATCTCCTTCTTCTAAAACCGATTTCCCGTAATCAACTTGTAAGACGTTGTCCATTCCCACGGCTCTGGCGAGAATGTTTTTGCCACCACCGATGTTGATTGAATGATCACGCGTCAATTGCGTGATAGCACCCTCCCGATAGCGGTAGATCCTGGAATCGCCGGCGTGGAAGAAGTGGGCGGTTCTCGATTTGAGCACAAGACCACTAAATGTGCATAGATAGCCTTTTTCCTGGTGAGTGAACTCGTGACTTTGCTTGAATAGGTTTAAATTAATCGTAGTTAGTGTTTTTTGGCCTGCTTGTTTCGCTGACCACGTATCAGGCGTGCGGAAATATTCTTCGATAAAATGTTTTACCGCGTAGTCACTAGCCTCTCTGCCCGCTTCAGCACTGCTAACACCGTCAGCAATGACAACGGCTGTGCCCTTTGATGACAAGGCGTGTCGGTCAGTCGGAGTATGCACAGCGACGGCATCTTCGTTGACCGGCTTAACGCCTGCAACTGAAGCACAACCCGTAGCCACAACAAGCGTTGCGTCGTTTGTGATGTTGTCTTTTTCAGTGTGCTCTGATTGCATTGAATTAGTCTAAGTTAGTGAAAAAGGCATCCCTGTTTTAGAGATGCCTTTTTCTGACGCATTATTATTAACTTACATCGATCATATGAACGGTGCCATCTTCAGCAATCTCTGCGATTTGACCGCGTGGTTCATCCATAAATATTAGCGTGAATAAACCAACCAATGCAGTTGCCGCAATGACGTAGAAAAACGTACTGTAATCGACAAAAGAAAGCACTGTTAAGAATGTCACTGCACCAACATTACCGTAAGCACCTGTCATACCGGCAATTTGCCCAGTCATTCTGCGCTTAATCAGCGGAACTACTGCAAATACTGCACCTTCACCAGATTGCACAAAGAATGAACATCCCATAGCAATGACGACTGCTAGCCATAGTGGCCATGTGCCATCGACTAAGCCCATTAGGGCATACCCAGCTGCCAGTCCTGCGGTTAATATCATCAGCGTGGATTTACGGCCAAATTTGTCAGATATCCAACCGCCTGCGGGGCGTGACATCAGATTCATAAAGGCGTAGGCACCTGCTACCAGACCAGCTAAAACTGGGTCAAGACTGAATGTTTCAGCGAAGAAAAGTGGCAACATTGAAACTACGGCAAGCTCTGAACCAAAATTAGTAAAATAGAGAATATCCAACACAGCCACTTGTTTGAAATTGTAGCGGTGTAACTCTGGTACCTCTTTGCTGAAGATCTCTTTGTTGACCTGCCAGACTTTATAAACTTCAAGCAAATACAAAACAAACAATCCAACATAAATCGAGTTCACAATGGTTTGGCTAAGAATGTCCACACCACTTGGAGAAAGTTTCCAGGCCAGCAGGGCAATGGCTGCATACATAGGCACTTTCATCAGCAGAAGTAAGAAGAAGTCACCTTTAGACGTCACTTCCATCGCGCCCAAATTTTTGGGTTTAAAGTATGTTGAACCTTTTGGTGTATTGGTCACATTTGCGTAGTAAACAAAAGCAAAAACCAAGCTAATTACACCTGTTAAGCCAATCGCATATCGCCATCCATCTTCACCGCCGAATAACACGGCGACGGTTGGTAAGGTAAATGCAGCTGCGGCAGAACCAAAATTACCCCAACCACCATAAATACCTTCTGCAGTACCCAGCTCGTTGTGGGGGAACCACTCAGACACCATTCTGATGCCAATGACGAAGCCAGCACCTATGAAACCAAGTAAGAAGCGCGCAATCGCAGCCTGTACAAAGCTATCTGCGAAAGCAAACATGAAACAGGGTATAGAACAGATGGCCAACAAAGCCGAGTAAACTAACCTCGGCCCGTATTTGTCTGTCAACATACCGATAATCACTCGGGCCGGTATGGTTAGCGCTACGTTCAGAATGAGTAAAGTCTTAACCTGATCTGTCGTTAGCCCTAAAGTCTCTTTTACCGCTTGGAGTAGCGGCGCAAAGTTGAACCAAACCAGAAAGCTAATAAAGAACGCCATCCAAGACAGATGGAGTATTTTCATCTTGCCAGTAAATTTAAAAATATTGAATTTTTCAGTTGTCATGGGAATCTCCACATGGATTTGTTATCTGCGACTAATTATTAGCTCTCTGGGCTCGTGGTCTTTGACCTGAATCAATAAAAAATAGCCAGTAATTACAATGCTTTACGGATACCTATTAGGTGGTATTCGGTGATGCTTAAGGTGGCAAATTTTGTCACCTTTATACCGTTAACTTGATCAGCAATAACTCGTTTGCCCTTATTACAAGCGTAAATGAAGCCGCTTTTATTCCTATTGCATCTAGGCGGTAAGTTTGAAGTTTTTGTGGGTAGGTAAACTTCCAAAAGTTGCTAACACATTTTTTGTTTCTAGGTAGGGTTAACTTAATAAAAACAGTAGGTTGAAGGCTTTTAGCAACTACCTACTTAGAGGTAATTAGTGGTTCATACGATAGTTGTGCAAACGTCCCCGTTTATAGAGTTGCCGCCTTGTGAGCGCTATAGTGAATACTGGTTTTAGATTTATCGGGTAGGTTTTTGACGGCTTCACACTCCAGGCAGGCGACGCGAGCTTTAGTATTGGCAACGCTCGTGTTTGCTATCAACTTCTCAGTTTGGACGCTTTATGCAGTAATGAGCGTTGAATTGAAACAGGTGCTTGAATTATCCAGTACTCAGGTTGGTATTCTGCTTTCGGCACCCATCATCACAGGCGCGTTGTTAAGGTTGCCCGCGGGTATTTTGTGTGAGCGATACTCGCCAAAGATGATACTGATCCTGCAGATGCTCATTACCGTGCCACCTTTAGTTTTGTTACCCAGTATCGATAGTTTTTCTGGCTACGTGATCGTTGGGTTACTGATTGGAATCTCAGGTGTCTCTTTTAGCATCGGTATTCGCTATCTCACGGATTGGTTTGACAGTAAAGAGCAAGGTACGGCAATGGGAGTATTCGGTGCAGGTAACGCTGGAGCAGCATTAAGCCTTATTATTGTGCCCTATATACGCGATGTTTGGAATTGGAATACCATTGGGCCAACCTATAGTGCGATGGTTTTGATCACCTGTTTTGCATTTTGGTTAGCCGCTCCATCACCGCCGAAATTCAAGCAGCAGAATAAACAAAAACCGCTGGCGTTTTTTGTTAAGCCATTGGCTCACGCACGAGTCTGGAGATTTGGGCTGTACTACTATTTTGTTTTTGGCAGTTTTTTAGCGCTGTTGCTATGGCTGCCACAGTACTACGTGAATGCGTACGCCTTGCCTTTCAACCAGGCAATGGCACTGACATTACTGTTCGTCATCAGCTCCAGCATGGCGCGTGCTGCCGGAGGATGGTTTGCCGACCGATTCGGTGCACGGAATGTCAATTGGGGGGTGTTCTGGATTTGTTTAGTGTGTCTTTTCTTTTTGAGTTATCCACCAACGACCATGACAATCCATGGCGTAGACAGAGATGTAGAGCTTTACATTGAACTGAATGTTTGGGTATTTACCGTTTTGCTCTTGTTGATTGGATTAGCACAAGGGTTTGGACGTGCAAGCGTGTATAAGATCATTAACGACTATTATCCGGAACAAATGGGCAGTGTCGGCGGCATGGTCGCCATGCTCGGCGCATTGGGAGGTTGCACGCTCCCTATTATTTTTGGGCTGGCGGTCGACATCGCCGGTGTCTACAGTGCGTGTTTTATGATTCTCTACGGCTTATTAGCGGTCTGTATGCTTTTAATGCATTTGGCCATAAAGCGCGAACGTTATAAAAGCCGAGTGTTAGAAGCCCAGCAACATAATTTTCTCGAACAGGATTAACAGGCATGTTAAACATCGTGGATAATCAACAGGAGCAAAAAATTGCACCCTTACTTCGTTTAGGGTTTCGGCCGTTTTTTTTATTTGGCAGTCTTTTCGCAACCTTATCCATGGCATTGTGGTTGCTGACCTTAAAGGGCGTTGTTTCGATAGAGCCACTTAACGGTATGCTTTGGTGGCATAGCCATGAAATGCTGTTTGGCTTCACGGCAGCGATAATTGCAGGCTTTTTGCTCACTGCTGTCCAAACCTGGACGAATATCCCAAGTATCAAGGGAGGGCAACTGCTGCTGTTGGTTTGCTTATGGTTTCTGGCACGGCTGTTGATACTGTCTGGCTCGACGTCGGCGCTGCCATTGGCAATGATTGCCGACTTGATGTTCTTACCGTTAACAGCATTTTTTGTTGGTCAACGAGTGGTCAAAATACGCCAGTATCGAAATCTGATTTTTATTCCCGTACTAGTACTCATGTCGGTGATGAACCTTTTTACCTATCTACCCAGCTTAGGTTTTGATGCAGCTTGGCAGTCTCGCGGTATGCAGGGTATGACGTTGTTAGTCACCTTTCTTGTGGCTTTTTTAGGCGGCAGAGTCATTCCGATGTTTACCGCAAATGGTACAAAAACGACCAAAGTATTACCTATAAAGTGGTTGGAAATGTCAGCCTTAGCCAGTCTTGTGTTTGTGTTGGTTTTATTGCTGCTCAAAGATGTTGCTGATATTACGATGTTGACGGCCATTGTATGCCTGACAGCAGCGGTGCTTCATACAATACGCCAGTGGAGGTGGCGAATCTGGGTCACGTTAAATGTGCCATTAGTGTGGTCTTTGCATTTTACTATGCTGTTTATCCCGATTGGCTTAGGCTTGCTAAGCCTGCATTTCTTTGGTGCGAGTATTACTTTAAGCACCGCAATCCACAGCTTAACCGTTGGCGTTATCGGTGGAATGATTTTAGCCATGATGTCTCGCGTTTCACTTGGGCATACCGGCAGGATGTTACACGTTGGAAAGCTAATGAGCTTCGCTTTTTTTGCTGTTGTGATAAGTGCGATAGTGCGGTCTATTGCAGTAGCGATATGGCCACAGTGGTCGATCCAATTTTGGGTATTTGCAGGTTGTCTATGGTGTGTAGCATTCGGTTTGTTTTTCTTCAAATACTTGCCTGTACTGTCGGCACCCAGAGTAGACGGCAGGCCAGGGTAACTGTGCTTACAACATAAATTTGCTGAGCGCAGACTTAAAAATCAAACCAATGCATATTAGCGCGGCGATAAACGCAACAATCCGTTGCGATTTCGTTTTACCGCGCTTTAATGCAATCGTTCCGAACACAATATACAACAGGAGCAACAGTATTTTTGCGGCTACCCAGTCGAAAACCCAAGGATAAAAGCCTGCCATTACCATCAGGGCTAAAGCGGAACTGAGTAAAAGCGTATCAATAATGTGGGGGATAGTTTTCACCCATCTGTGCTGCAGCAAGCTTGAATCAGTGATCATCCAATATCCACGAATGATGAAGCTTAATAGCGTAGTTACTGCTAACACTATGTGTGCTTGTTTTAACAGTATGTAATCCATCAGTTTCTGACCTTACCTAGTATGTCCGCAAACTTTGCATTCTTGGTGTGGAACTACATTCACGGTACGCCAACTGTGATCCATTGCATCAAAAAGCTTGAGCTGATCGTAAAACGGCTCTCCATAATGCGTGAGGATCTTGATGGCCTCAAGCGCTTGACTGGTGCCGATAACTCCTACTAATGGCGACATTACTCCCGATTCAACACAACTGAGATTTTGTTCACCAAAGTAATGACTGTAACAGGCATAACAGGCACTTTTCTTGTCAGGCAGAACGCTAAATAGTTGACCTTCCATACGTATCGCCGCACCCGACACCAAAGGTGTATTCGACTGATAACACACTAAATTGATTTGATTTCTACTGCTCAGGTTGTCTGTACAGTCTACGACTAAATCATGCTCAGCAACCAACGATGGAAGTTCATTTGAAGAGAGTCGTTGATTAACCGTTCTAATGCTTATCTCGCTGTTGATTTGCACCAACATTTGTTCTGCGGAGCTCACTTTCGGTTTTCCGATATTCTTTTCTAAATGCAGCACTTGTCGCTGAAGGTTGGTCAACTCAACCTTGTCGTCGTCAACCAGCGTTAATGCGCCGACACCACTTGCGGCTAAATACTGGCAAACAGCACACCCCAACCCGCCAACGCCCAGTATCAAGACCTTGCTGTTTATCAGGATCTCCTGTTTATCCAAGTCAAAGCCAGATAGTAGGACATGGCGGCTATACCGCATTGCTTGTTTTGTGGTGAGCTCTTTTTTCATTATGTATTCCACAGCTATTGCTGCATTTCTTTTTACCACTCAAGCCTTAGAGCAACAATTCCCCAAAAGAGGTAGTCGTCGTACCTCAATTATCAAATATCGAGTAAGAGTAGGTATCCATATGATTTTTAATGGTTTTATTTTTATTGAGGCGTAGTATTCCTAGCAGCATTTAGTGAGGAGAATACTATGAAAACACGACTAGCAACGACTATCGCTAGCATATGTGCAGCGGGTTTATTAATGCCAAATGTTTCTGTCGCAACCGGTTTCGCAGACTTTCAACAAGCGATCACTGATGGAGACGCAAACGTCAAACTGCGCTACCGATACGAGCGAGTTGACCAGGATAATATTGATAAAGAGGCCAATGCTTCAACCTTGCTCACCCGACTAAGTTACAAAAGTGCCGATTTTGGTGGCTTTTACACACAACTAGAGTTCGATAACGTTACCGCATTGGGCAACGAAAATTTTAATAGTACCGTCAATGGCAACACCAACTATCCCGTGGTTGCAGATCCGATTGGTTCAGATTTCAACCAAGCTTATGTGGGTTATAAAACTGAGTCACTGCATTTCACCGCCGGTCGTCAGCGCATCAATCATAATGACCAAAGATTCGTGGGTGGTGTGGGTTGGCGGCAAAACGAGCAAACCTATGATGGTTACCGCCTGAGATACGACAATCAGTCTGGCCTGAATGTTGACTACAGCTACATACACAACGTTAATCGTATTTTTGGCACGGACAGTCCAAATTCTGATTTAGGTGGCAATATACATCTACTGAACGTCATGTATAAAATCAATGCTGACCACAAGGTAGCGGGTTTTGCCTATGAGCTGGACTTTGATACCGCTAACGCAATCGCAACCCGCACACTTGGGGTGAGTTACGATGGCAAGATTTCTGCCATAAACATTCACGCTGCCTATGCACGTCAAAATGAAACTGGTGATAATCCAACAGACTTTTCCACAGATTACCTGGCCTTAGAGTTAAGCACTAAATTGTCAGCAGTGAATTTTGGTATAGGTTACGAATCACTTGGCAGCGATAACGGCAAAGGATTCACAACGCCTTTAGCCACTCTACATAAGTTTCAGGGCTTCGCTGACAAGTTTCTCGCCACGCCTGGACAGGGGATTAACGATCTATACATTAAAGCGTCTGGCAGTATTGGAAAGCTGAAACTGTTGGGTGTCTGGCACCAATTTGAATCAGATGTAGGTTCAGTAGATTACGGCAATGAGTTTAATTTCAATGCCACTTATCCGGTATACAAGAACACTAACTTTTTATTGCGTTATGCAAATTACAGTGCCGATGATTTCGCAGTTGATACCAATAAATTATGGGCAATGATGACTTTTACTTTCTAGGGATTTGCTCGTAACTTCCATAACGTCCTCCACGCGTTATTTGCCGACTCAATTTGGGTCGGCTTTTTTATACCCCCTTGTGAGTATTCCTTCAGCGGAATAACAAAAACCACACTTTTACGCCAAACTTAGGGTAACTAAAACTCCGAGCTCTAGTGCCTAAGGTGCTAACAACTATGGTACTGGAGCCGCAGCTGAGAAGTTGCCCGGTAGTCAGAGAAATCAACCTGCCGCCCACGAGCTGTAATGCTCGATATTTGGAAAGGTGTTAGATGAACTTACAAGACTCATTCGGAAGAAGATTCAATTATCTGAGACTCTCAGTAACTGAGCTGTGCAACTTCCGCTGTAACTACTGTCTTCCGGATGGCAACGACTGCAACACACCCAAACGCGGTTTGTCCGTAAACGAAATTCAAACCTTGGTTAGAGCTTTTGCTGGCCTGGGTACAACCAAAGTGCGTATTACTGGCGGCGAGCCAGCACTGCGCAAAGATTTGTGTGAGATCATCGAAACCTGCAAGAAAGTTGACGGGATAAAAAAGGTCGCCTTGACGACAAACGGATTCAAACTCAATCAGGATATCGAAAGGTATAAACGGGCTGGTCTTGATGCGATAAATGTCAGTGCCGATAGCCTTGACCCACGCATGTTTGCTGCAATCACCGGCAAACAAAAGCTGGAAGAAATTTTGTTGGGTGTTGAACGAGCAGCGCAGTTAGGCATCAGCAGTATCAAGCTAAATACAGTCATGCTCAAGCAATTCAACTACAAAGAGTTAGACGCATTTTTTGACTACTTGCGCTCCAACAAGGTTACCTGGCGATTCATTGAGCTTATGCAGACCGGCGACAACAAGAGCTTTTTTGATAAAAACCATGTCGCTGGCCAAACGATCAAAGATCGACTCCTTGAACAAGGGTGGCAGCGCATTATTCGAGAAACCGATGCAGGGCCTGCAGAGGAGTTCATGCATCCCGAATTTGCAGGGAATATCGGCCTGATCATGCCTTACAGCAAAGACTTCTGTGAATCATGCAATCGTTTGCGTATTTCCGCACAAGGCAAACTGCATCTGTGTCTGTTTGCAGAACAAGGCATCAGTATCCGTTCATTTCTGTTAGCAGGTGATGTTTCGGGTGCTCAGCAAGCTATTGTTTCTCATCTTCAACAAAAACACAGTCAGCATTTTCTGCATCAAGGATTTACGGGTGCAACGAAACAACTGGCTATGCTAGGAGGGTAACATGAACACAATTGGCGTCATTTTAGCCGGCGGTGCTTCTCGCCGCATGGGCCAAGACAAAGCTTTACTTACGATTTCGCAATCAACCATGTTAACCAGAACTTACAAGCTGTTACTTGAAACATCGGTTAGCAAAGTTGTTATCAGTCGCAATGACGGCGAAGCTGGGCATTTTCCAGATCTGTACCCAGGTAAAGGGCCTTTGTCTGGTATCCACAGTGCTGCTATGCGCTTTCCAAACAAAAATCTATTGATACTGCCGATCGACCTTCCGCTAATAGATGTTTCCACAATACAACGCTTGTTAGATAGCGGCGAAAAGTTTTCGAGGAATGTCAGATTTGGTGAACATAGTTTGCCGCTTTACTTGCGTAACACCGAGACGACCCGCCAAACCCTGGATTACACACTGCGGTGTACAAACAGTTTTTCTGTTGATCGCTTTTGCACGCATTTCCCTTTAATGAAGCTGCAACTGCGCCAGCAGTCACCCCTTTTCAATTCAAACACACCAGAACAATGGCGTTTTGCCATGCAACACTTCGAAACATCCGAATGTTCTGTACCAACTGAGGTTCGCCATGGGACATGCTAACAAACAATTTGAATCACTTGGTGTCGCCGTTCTGACAGTGTCAGACACGCGTGATAGAAGCACAGATACCTCTGGCGAGTATCTGGCCGTGAATGCGACTGAATCGGGTCATCAGGTGATTAAGCGAGAGATTGTTATTGATGACATTTATCTGATCCGAGCGTGCGTTTCTGCTTATATCGCAGATCCAGCCATACAAGCCGTAATCGTGACTGGAGGTACCGGATTTACTTCAAGAGATTCCACACCTGAAGCGGTAAAACCCTTGTTTGACAAAGAAGTTGAGGGATTCGGTGAATTATTTCGATATTTGTCATTTAAGGAAATAGGTACTTCAACAATCCAATCAAGGGCTATATCTGGATTAGCAAACAACACTGTTATATTTTGTCTACCTGGGTCTACCAATGCTTGCAAAACCGCTTGGGCGGGTATCATTGAAGCGCAACTAAATGGCGCTCATGGTCCGTGTAACTTCGTACCGCATTTACAAACCAATGAAGCACTTCAATGCGCGAGTAGACCGATATGACTGGGCTAACTAATTCTGAGCTTAGCCATATTGATAATCATGGCAAAGCGAACATGGTCGATGTGAGCGAAAAAGCCACATCGACTCGCGTAGCAAAAGCGGAAGCCTATGTCAGTGTTTCAGATATTGCGCTTGAGCAAATAATACAAAACCAGTTGGCGAAAGGTGATGTCTTTAGTGTCGCAAGAGTGGCAGGCATTCAAGCGGCAAAACAATGTGCCAATCTGGTGCCGCTATGTCATCCACTGTTACTCAGCAAAGTAGACGTGGATTTTGAAACTGACGAGTTATCCAAGCAAATAAAGATAACCTGTCAATGTAAATTAAATGGTAACACTGGCGTTGAAATGGAGGCGCTTACTGGCGTTTCTGTGGCTGCGCTGACGCTTTTTGATATGTGTAAAGCTGTTGACCCAGAAATGGTTATTCATGGCTTAAAAGTCATTGAAAAAAGCGGTGGTAAAACTGGACTGTGGAGGCGCTCTGCATGATACAGATAAAATTTTTCGCAAGTCTTCGTGAAAGGTTAGGTACATCGTCTTTGAATCTTCAGTATGCGGGTGAAAACACTGTCGCCGATGTCGCACATGAGCTCGTCGAGCGTGGAGAGGAGTGGCGCTTCCTCGAAGAACGAGATGTGTTATGTGCGGTCAATCAAACGCTTTGTGGAAAAGACGCAAAAATAAATGATGGCGACGAAATTGCGTTTTTCCCGCCGGTGACAGGAGGCTAACAATGATTAGTGTTCAGCGTGACGACTTTGATCACTGTGAACAATACCTTGCCCTTAAGGAAGAGGCGGATGGAGACGGCGCTGTAGTCACTTTTACGGGTTTGGTACGAGATTTCAATGTTCAGGGGGCCGTGTCGGGCATTCACATAGAGCATTACCCAGGTATGACCGAAAAATCCCTGATGCGTATCTGTAGTGAAGCTCGAAAACGTTGGCAGTTAGGACAAATAAGAGTCATCCACCGAGTGGGGAGGATTGGGCCTCAGGAGCAGATTGTGTTTGTTGGCGTAACATCCAAGCATCGCAAAAATGCATTTGACGCGTGTGAATTCATTATTGATTACCTTAAAACCAGCGCTCCTTTATGGAAACAAGAAGGTACATCAGAAGGCATGAAGTGGGTCGCCAGTCGGTTGTCGGACAAGGAAGCAATGGATCGCTGGCTTAATACAACCAACCTGTCTTGAACGATACGCCGACGATTACGAAAATTATCGAAAGCAGGGTTACGGCAATAATATGCAGGGCCATATCCCATAAATTCTGCTGCGATAATTTAGGTAAGACTCTTAGTTTAGCGTCAACAGCTAATAAAATAGTTAACGTAAGTAGTATAAACTTTATGGCAATCACCCTTGAGATTGGGTTACTCCAATCCAGCCATAGTGAAATGTCGGGCAACAATCGATGTGCTAACAGCAAACCGGTGACTATTTGGATTAGCATGGCCGGTTTACCAATACGCTCAAACGCTGATTCAAACTCCAGCAAACGTTGGGGTGACTTCTCTTTCAATACTCTGGGTAATACAGCAAGCGCCAACACGATATGGCCGCCTGTCCATACTGTTGCTCCTAAAATGTGAGCGAGTATCAAATAACCATACATAGTATAATGTCAAACCTGACTGGGTCTGCTCCATATAAAGCTTAAAACGAGAATGGATACAGTGGTTACCGAAGCAATTGTCCAATAAGCGTAATCGCCAATTAATAACGCAGCGGCTACCATCGCAATCAAGCTAGTGCAAGCAATGACTTTGGTCTTAAGTGCAATTACGCCTGCTTGTTCCCAGTCGTTAATTACGCCTCCGAGCAATGGCTGCGATAATAGCCATTGATGTAGCGTATTCGAGCTTTTAGAAAAACAAAAGGCAGACAAGAGTAGAAAGGGTGTAGTTGGAACCAAAGGTAATACGACGCCAATAATGCCGCAAAGACAGGCCACTAAGCCTGCAATTATGAACATCGAACGACGAAGTTGATTACCCATTGCTTATTTATCTCAAAACCGAATCAAACCATTGCACATTCACCGTTTCTCCAGGTTCTATCATTCCGCGACTGTTCTCAAGCACTGCATAACAATTGCTCGTAGTAAAACAAGAAAGCACGCCTGAGCTTTGAGAACCGCCAGAGTCGACTATCAGTTGACCATTGTCCTCGCGGTAACAGACTGCGCGTTGATAGTCAGTTCTTCCTGGTTTCTTTCTAAACCTATTCTTTGCGATGGCTCTAATGGCGACATTTTCCTTAGGTGTGCAGCCCGCTAATAGTGATAATGACGGTGCGGCAATTTGGTCAAAGGTGACTGCCGCTGATACTGGATTACCGGGGAGACCAAAAAACAAACTTTTGTTTAATCTGCCGAACGCGAGTGGTTTGCCAGGTTTGATTGCCAGCTTCCAAAAGTCTACTTGGCCAATCTCCTCGAGGATTTCACGTGTATAATCAGCTTCACCCACCGACACGCCGCCAGAAGTGATTACGCAATCTGAATTTGCATCTGCTTGGGTAAAGGCATCACGGATTTTTTCCGGATCATCTTCTATCACACCCAAGTCCAGAACCTCAGCGCCAAGACGCTTTAACATTGCGCGAAGCATGGGCCGATTGCTGTCAAAGATTTTGCCCTGTTGAGGAGTGTCTCCAGGCTGTAAAAGCTCATCACCGGTTGAAAACAATGCCACTTTAAGCTTGCGGAAAACTGATGCCTTATCGATACCAATAGACGCGAGGAGCCCAATATCAATTGCAGTCAGCCTCTTTCCTTTAGACAGCACGACGGATTTTTTTGCGATATCACTACCTGCGATGCGTATCGCTTCACCTAGCTTAACAGTGTGAGTGACTGTTATTTCCTTACCATTTGCAACGGTGTTTTCTTGCATAACCACCGCATCCGCACCTGATGGGATTTGTGCACCGGTCATAATACGCACGCACTGATGCTTGCCGATCTCGCCGCTGAATGGATTGCCAGCAAAGCTCTTACCAACCAGACTAAAAGTAGTACCAGAAGACAGATCCTGATGGCGAATGGCGTAGCCGTCCATTGCGGAGTTATCAAAACCCGGGACGTTAATGGGAGAAATCACATCGTCGGCCAATACTCTATCCAATGCCGAATCAAGACTGCAATGCTCAACTTCAACAATCGGAGAGATAGTGTCCCAGATGATCTGTTTTGCTTCCTCTATCGGCATAAGGCCTTTTGCATCGCAACCACATCCCATGATTAAGCTCCTTTTTGGTGGTTCACCATCCACACTGCTGCTTCTACACGAGAGCGTAGATTCAGTTTTTTAAGAAAATGCTTCACATGGACTTTGACCGTGCCATCTGAAATATCCAGTTCTCGTGCAATAAGCTTGTTGCTCATACCTTTCGCGATGAGTTTGAGGATCTCCAATTCACGACTGGTCAGGCTGGCCAATGCTCGACTTCCAGCCCTTTCGGGCTTGCGTAGCGCAGTAGCCAGTACCTCAGTCAGCTTTGCGCTCATTACCATTTTGCCGAGCGCGGCTTCACGGAGTTTGTCGACAATATTTTCTGGATCCATGTCTTTTAGCAGATAACCATCGGCACCTGAGCGAACGGCTTCAACAACATCTTCATCGTTGTCAGATACCGTCAACATGATGATGCGCGAATCAACACCTTTATCCCGCAGATGCTTTAGCGTTTCCAATCCATCCATACCTTGCATGTTCAAATCCAGCGTGATCAGGTCTGGCTCCAATTGCATCGCCATTTCGATGGCTTCTTTTCCTGAACTCGCCTCTCCAACGACTTCTAGATCATCTTCAAATTCGATAAGTTGGTTTAATCCTTTACGCAACAAAGGATGGTCGTCGACCATCATAATAGTGGCGGGTTTGTCTTCGAACATGTATGCCTCCTTACAAACGCTGAGTCATTCGTTTAGTTTAACTATACACGAACTGGTGAACTTCTCTTAAATTACTGGAGGTAAGCCAGCTACCACTTATGGGGTAGCAAAACACATTTTTTGAAACCCTTTAAATATAGGGAATACAACAAGATAGCTGTACCTCTTTCAGCACTCAATGTGTCAAAAATCGTTAGTTTTGTTACCACAATGCTTCGCCTAGCTACCTACTGAAGCAGATTGTTAGCTCTGCCTGCGTGGACCATAGTGTGACCAAATAAATGTCATTCTATGTTGGAGTAAGCGTTATGTCTGATCTGCACAAGTGGGATCCAGAAGACCCTGATTTCTGGGAGAAAGAGGGAAAGAAAATAGCGAATCGCAACCTATGGATATCCATTCCTAGCTTGCTAGCTGGCTTCGCTGTTTGGCTCTATTGGGGAATCATAACCGTTCAAATGCTAAATCTGGGATTCCCCTTTGCAAAGGCTGAACTCTTTACCTTGATGGCGATTGCTGGATTGACCGGCGCAACACTGAGAATTCCAAGCAGTTTCTTCATTCGATTGTGCGGAGGGAGGAACACCATTTTCTTCACGACAGCACTGCTAATGATACCAGCGGTAGGAGCAGGATTTGCACTGCAAAATCCTGATACGCCGTTATGGCAGTTTCAACTGTTAGCACTGCTATCCGGTTTCGGCGGCGGAAACTTTGCTTCATCAATGTCAAATATCAGCTTCTTCTTCCCAAAGAAGCAGCAAGGTTTGGCACTAGGTATGAACGCAGGGCTAGGTAACTTTGGTGTTACCACGATGCAAATTGTTGTACCACTGTTCATGACATTCGCTGCCTTTGGTGCTTTTAGTGGCGACCCGATGACGCTGATCAACGCATCAGGCACGCTCATCGGTAAAATTCCTGCAGGCACGGAAAGCTATATTTCAAACGCCGGTTTTGTCTGGTTGTTATTACTTGTCCCTCTATTCTTCCTATCATGGTTTGGTATGAATAATATTCGTACGCCTGATGTTTCTCCAAACATAGGTAACCCTCTAACATCTTTTGCTCTGATTACGGTTATGCTCAGTATCGGTCTGGTTGTGGCTGCTTTTGGCTTATGGTTGATGCTACCTGAGACTGCAAATGGTTCTGGATTCGGGGTACCCAAGGAAGTTGTATTAGTACTGGTTGTGACTGCCACCGTCGTTATCTTAAAAATGTTACCAGGTTCAATTGGTGAGAGTCTGACTCGCCAATATCAAATCTTTAACAACAAACACACTTGGGTGATGAGTGTGATTTATACGATGACCTTCGGTTCGTTTATCGGTTTTGCGGCCTCTTTTCCGCTCGCGATCAAAGTTATTTTTGGCTACAGCCACGTTATGGTCGACGGAGTGATGACACACAATACCATCAACCCTAATGGGCCAAGTGCTTTAATGTACGCCTGGATGGGGCCATTCATCGGTGCACTTATTCGTCCGTTAGGTGGTTGGATTTCGGACAAAGTCGGTGGTGCACTGGTAACACAAATCTGTTCAATTGTCATGATTGGTAGTGCACTCGGTGCAGCTTATTATATGCAGGCAGCCTATCAATCAGCGACGCCGGAAGAGTTTTTCATTCAATTCTTCGTGTTGTTCCTGATTCTCTTTGCCGCTACAGGTATCGGTAATGGTTCAACCTTCAGAACCATCGCGCAAGTATTCCCTAAAGAACAAGCGGGCCCAGTACTTGGTTGGACGTCAGCAGTAGCTGCATATGGTGCCTTTTACATACCAAAGGTTATTGGTGAGCAAATTCAGGCAACTACTCCTGAAGTCGCGTTGATTGGATTTGCAGTGTTCTATGGTGTCTGCGTCTTGATTAACTACTGGTTCTATTTACGTAAGGACGGCGAATTCTACAATCCTTAGGAAGTCCGAATAATCGATAATAAGGTGCGAACGATCGCACCTTATTATCGGTTTACCATGGTTGAGACTCTCATGCGTTTAAAGCTATTTTTCTCATTGATAACCCTGTTTTTTCATTTGAATGTATATGCTGAAGAGCTGTTAATAGCAGCTGCGTCTGATCTTAAATTTGCGATGAGAGATATCGTTAGTTTATTTGAGACTGCAAATCCAGACGTGGCCGTCAAAACGTCGTTTGGTTCGTCAGGCAAGTTTCTTACGCAGATCCGCAATGGAGCACCTTATGATCTGTATTTCTCAGCAGACATAAGCTTCCCACAACAGCTAAAAGCAATGGGCTATTCTTCGTCGGCTGTTGTCCCATACGCAAAGGGGCGATTAGTTCTATTGAGCTATAAAAACGATTTGTCTAACGGTCAACTCGATTCTTTGCTTCACGCTGACTTTGAGAGAATCGCTATTGCCAATCCAAGGCATGCACCCTATGGCATGAGAGCCAAAGAAGTACTGGTTCAAGCTGGATTGTGGACTCAACTGACTTCAAAAATCATCTATGGTGATAGCGTTTCCCATACTGCTCAACTTATCGTTAATCAGCATGTCGATGCGGGTATTGTTGCCTTGTCGTTGGTAAAATCTGCATGGAATTCCTCAAGAGCCTCCTACATATTAATACCGGAGACTCTCCATTCTCCGCTACTCCAAGGTTTTATTGTCACCCAACACGGTGGAGACAACCCTACCGCGTGGCGATTTCATTCATTTATGCAAAGTGGAGAGGTCGCAAAAATTCTGACAGAATATGGGTTTGAAACACCTAATCAGGAGGCTATAAGTGCTGTCGGCGGGTGATATGCAAGCGTTGCTTTTGACCTTGAAGCTGGCGAGTACGGTAACCGTCATTCTGTTGGTTTTCGGAATTCCGTTTTCTTGGTGGTTAGCGAGGTCTCATTCCAAACTCACCAGCTTTTTAACTGCGTTGGTGGCCATGCCTCTGATCTTGCCACCCACAGTGCTCGGATTTTACTTATTATTACTGTTAGGCCCCGAGGGGCCTATTGGCAAAGTCACAACGCAGTTGGGTATTGGCGTGTTTCCCTTTACGTTTTCAGGTTTGGTCATAGCCTCAATTATTTATTCCTTACCCTTCACAATACAGCCGCTTGTATCAGCTTTTGAGGCCATCCCTACTCGAACATTAGAAGTCGCTTCAACATTGAGGGCCTCAGCTATCGATGCTTTCTTTTCTGTCGTGTTGCCATTATCCAAGAGCGGCATTCTCACCGCTATTGTTTTGACCTTTGCCCATACAGTCGGCGAATTTGGCGTTATTTTGATGATTGGAGGCAATATTCCGGGTGAAACGCAAGTTGTATCAATTCAAATTTATGACCATGTAGAGAGTATGGATTACGGCGCCGCACATAAGCTGTCATTAATCATGCTAATCTTTTCATTTATAACATTAACATTTCTGCAATGGATCCGGCGTCGACGGTTTGCATTCGTTCCCGTGAAGAGGCGGTAATTGTGGAACTCGCTTATAGGCTTTCTAAAGGGCGTTTTAATCTGAATGTTGCTCTTAAACTTCCCGAAACTGGCATTACTGTGCTTTATGGGCATTCTGGGTGCGGCAAAACAACATTGCTGCGCTGTGTCGCTGGCCTGGAGAAGGAGGCAGCTGGATACTTTTCTATCGGTGATGAAGTTTGGGATAGCCCAAAAACTAAGCTTAAGCCGCACAAGCGAGCCATTGGCTATGTCTTTCAAGAGCCAAGTCTATTTAGCCATCTCAGCGTTAAGGATAATCTTCTCTATGGCATCAAACGTGCCGTTCACGCAAGCAAACAGAACCTAGATGAAGCAATTTCCGTGTTGGGAATTGAACACTTACTGGAACAAAAAACTGTAGCACTATCAGGTGGGGAAGCACAGCGTGTCGGCATTGCTCGTGCATTGGCGTTGAACCCCAAGATTTTGCTGTTTGATGAACCACTGGCATCTCTTGACGATGACCGAAAACGCGAGATTTTACCTTTCTTAAAGCGTGTTAAGCGGCAACTGAGCATACCCATGTTATACGTTACTCACGCAGCGCCAGAAGTGGCAATGCTAGCAGATCATGTTGTTGTTATGCATGAAGGTAGTGTGGTATCAAGTGATTCGCTGTCGGCCTCGCTTTCAAATGAGATGTTACCACTAAGACTCAATGATGAGATATCGACGGTCTTGTCAGGCAAGGTAATAAAGATTGACAAACAGTGGCACTTAGCTTGTATGTCTATTGGCGACCAAGCACTTTGGATACCCAACAATAGTTTTAAGATAGGCAACCAAGTAAGAGTTCAAGTCTTTGGGAAAGATGTCAGCTTGGCGAATTCTGTAAGTAAAAACAGTTTTCAAAACGTGCTCAACGCTCAGATTGTAGCAATCAATGAAGGTGAGCACCCAAGTCAAGTAATTGTTAAAGCTACTGTAGGAGAAAATGCTTTTATGGTTTCAGTAACCAAACGCGCATTGGCAAATCTAGGTTTGGGCGTTGGCAGTCGAGCGCTATTGCAGGTGAAATCAGTTGCAATTCACAGTTGATAGGATAGGCCAAAAGCGCGGGGAATTAAGCACTCTTGCTCTTTACCTCAAGTGTTCGAGCATATTCAGGCACAAAACTAAACATAACCATGGTGCCACGCTCATCATTGCGTTTGACAGATAGATCACCATCCAAATTCCGGCTGCGTTCCTTCATAATGGCTAGGCCGTAGTGATTTAGCTTATTCGGGTCTTCAGGGATACCTATTCCGTTGTCTTTAACCGTTAATATCACTTCTGATAAGGAATTACTGGTTATGCCAATTTCAATATTGGAGCCCTTAGAATGATAGAATGCATTTTGGGTCGCTTCTCTGGCAATTTGTAAAAGATGTATTTCTTCTTGAGGCGTGAAGGGAATATTGCTTACGTGATAATTAAGCGTAAAACTGAAATCGTCTGAGCGGTTTTGCAATTGCGAAATCGTTTGCTCTAACGCAGCTTTAATGCCCTGGCCATCGAGTTTCAATCTAAAAGTCGTTAGCAATTCACGCAGTTCACTGTAAGCCGCGCCAAGTCCATTTTTTAACTCATCAATGACTTGGTCTATTTGCTCCTGAGCACTGTCTTTTTGCTGCAGGCGTTGCAATCGAGTTACCTGAATTTTTAGGTAGGACAATGCCTGCGCCAGAGAGTCATGCAGTTCTCTGGCAATTATCGTGCGTTCGTTCATCAAAGCGATACGCCGCCCCTGTTCGTTTTGATGTTTCATGCTAAGACCATTGGCGACCTGTTCAGCAATGGCTTCAAACAGCTGGTGCTGCCAGTCTTCCAGAATACTCCCTTCAGCCAAACTCACCACCAAGACACCATAGTGTTGATCCCCAATACTTAACTGATACTTCATTTGCCCATTAACAGGTGGAAAAAGTGAATCATGCTCAGTACAGTTGTGACAGAGCTGTTGTTGGCATTTGTCTGGAATCGTTTTTTCGGTACTCATCAAATGTTCGTATGGGCCCGTGCCTTGCGCTGTCATAATGCAAAGATCCAAGTCTTTTACACCAGTCACCTCTGCCAGCTTGTTGAGTAATGGTTGAAAATCAACAGAACCTGGTTCGACTTCATTAAGTCTGCGAGATACTTGAAACAGCAATTCGAGCGATTGATTTGAACGTGACAATTTTCTGGTCTTGCGCTTAATTTGTTCTTCTAGTTGTGATTTTGAACGGTACAAGCTACCGCTCATTTTGTTGATTGTTCTAGCCAGTAATGCAAACTCACCTTTGCCTGTTTCTTCTGCTCTCGCAGTGAAATCTCCTTTACCTATTCGACGAGCTACTAACGTCAGGTTCGACAGCGGTTGCTCGATATGACGATGTACAATCACCATCGCTAGCGCAATCAGAATTAAGGTACTGAATAATGCTAAACTCTGCACTAGTCGGATCGTAGCAATATTGGTTTCAGCATATTTTTGATAAGCAACAACAAGTAGTTCGATGTCTTTTACCAGTTTGTTAAAAACCTCCAAACTGGAAGTGTTGGAGTTACCTGGAGATGTCAAAGTGGTTTGGATTAACGGCTTAACTTGTTCACTCCAGTTGTTCGCAACAATAGCATGATGTTTTGCGATATCGCCGCTATCTCGAAGTGCTTGTTGACTGACTAGCACGCCTGTATTCAAAGTCTTGTCAAATTCTTCAACTAATTGATTGATGGTCTGAATGTCGTCTGGATTGTCCTGCATGACGCTATGAATTCGATATGTCTGCATCCTCAAAGAGCCGGCTACATTCACCGCCTGAGCATCGAACTGCGCACCGTCACTCATAAATACGGTAGTAAACATACTGACGATCGCTAAAAAGCTCACCGAAAACATTAATGCGGCGATTTTAAAAACAGTCGAATGTAAGAAGCTTTTAATTGGTTGCATTGGTAATGTAGAAACTAAGTCGACTCACAAGTGATACCTACAAAGATTAGTCTATCCTCAATTTGAAGTCTGTTCTCAATGACTTCAGTCTAGACCCCTTTAATACAAAGGAAAAGCAAAAAAGACTCTCTACCACTTTGGTGGTAACTCCCCTATTCACCGCTGTTTTCGGGCTCTTGCCGTGCGAATAACAATACACTTTAATCCGTATAGAGCTTGAGTTTGCAACGCATCGTATGGTTGCTATTCCATTGATAAAGGAGTCTGGCGTGAGTCATTTTTTAGACAGATTGCAGTTCTTCAAACGTAACGAAGAGCCGTTCTCAAACGGTCACGGGGTTACTACGAATGAAAGTAGAGGGTGGGAGGACGGATATCGCCGTCGTTGGCAGCATGACAAAGTTGTGCGTTCAACCCATGGTGTTAATTGTACCGGGTCATGTTCCTGGAAAATCTACGTGAAAGATGGATTGGTAACCTGGGAAACTCAGCAAACCGATTATCCACGTACGCGCCCAGACCTTCCTAACCATGAGCCCAGAGGTTGCCCGAGGGGCGCAAGTTACTCTTGGTACATCTACAGTGCCAATCGCCTCAAGCATCCAAAAATCCGTAAACGCTTAGTCAAACTGTGGCGAGCAGCGAAAGCCCAACACAAGGATCCGGTTGAGGCTTGGCGCTCGATTGTTGAAGATCCCGCAAAAGCCAAAGAATACAAACAACAACGAGGCCTGGGGGGATTTGTTCGCGCTAACTGGAACGAAGCTAACGAGATCATCGCGGCTGCGAATGTATATACGGCAAAAACTTACGGCCCTGACCGCATTACCGGCTTTTCACCAATCCCTGCTATGTCTATGGTTTCCTATGCGGCGGGTGCGCGCTATCTGTCGTTGATAGGTGGAAACTGCCTAAGCTTTTATGACTGGTACTGTGATTTACCGCCAGCATCTCCCCAAATTTGGGGTGAACAGACTGATGTGCCAGAGTCGGCTGATTGGTATAACTCAAACTACATTATTTGCTGGGGCTCAAACGTTCCGCAAACACGCACACCAGATGCGCACTTCCTCACAGAAGTCCGCTACAAAGGTACTAAGGTCATCGGTATCACGCCTGATTATTCTGAAGTGGCAAAACTTACTGACCAGTGGCTGGCACCAAAACAGGGGACTGATGCAGCATTAGCGATGGCATTTGGCCACGTTATTCTTAAAGAATTCCATGTTGAGAAACCATCAGCATATTTTGCCGATTATGTGAAACGTTATACCGACTTCCCTGTTCTGGTCATGCTTGACAAAGCTGAGGACGGCAGTCTGCATCAGGGGCGGTTCCTCAGAGCGTCAGATTTAGATGGTCAACTCGGTCAAGACAACAACCCTGAATGGAAAACCATCTCGGTCAATGATAAAGATGGCGAATTAGTTTCGCCTACAGGCTCAGTCGGTTATCGCTGGGGTGAAAAAGGGAAATGGAATATTACCCAAACTGATGGTAAATCAGGTGATGAACTCGATTTACGAGTAAGTCTGAAAGGTAGTCATGATGAACTGGTCAGTGTTGCTTTCCCATATTTTGGTGGTGCGGAGCATGAATTTGGTTACTTCCAGAATACTGAGCATGACGATGTGTTGCTGCGCAAAGTACCAGCGAAGAAAGTCAAACTCGCTGATGGCTCTGAAACCTATGTTGCCACTGTTTTTGACTTAACACTTGCCAACTACGGTGTTGACAATGGTTATGACGATCCGAATGTGGCCAGCAGTTACGACCAAGACATTCCATACACACCGGCTTGGCAGGAACAAATCACCGGCGTACCGCGCGCGGATGTGATCAAAGTCGCGAGAGAATTCGCAACTAACGCAGACAAGACCAAAGGTCGCTCCATGGTGATAGTTGGTGCAGGTATGAACCACTGGTATCACATGGATATGAACTACCGTGGTCTCATTAATATGTTAATGATGTGTGGTTGCATCGGTCAAAGTGGTGGCGGTTGGGCACACTATGTGGGGCAAGAGAAACTGCGCCCACAAACTGGCTGGCAACCGCTGGCGTTTGGTCTTGACTGGCAACGTCCACCGCGCCATATGAACGGAACCTCTTTCTTTTACAATCATTCAAGCCAATGGCGCTATGAGAAGTTGGAAATGACAGAGGTTATTTCTCCAACAGCAGATAAGACTAAATGGTCTGGTTCGATTATTGATTTTAATAGTCGAGCTGAACGTATGGGGTGGCTGCCATCTGCGCCACAACTCGGTATAAACCCGCTCCAGCTTTGCAGAGATGCAGAAGTTGCCGGTAAGGCTCCACAAGACTATGCGGTGGAAAAACTCAAAAGTGGTGAGCTTAACTTTGCCTGCTTATGTAATCCCCCCGAAAAATCGGAGCAGTTATAAGTAGAAAATTCCGTTAAACTAAAACGAAGGAGTTTTCTATGCGCAAATCACGATACACAGACAGTCAGATCTTAGCGATTCTGAAACAAAACGAGAACGGTGTACCCGTTCCGGAGCTTTGCCGTGAACACGGCATGAGCTCGGCTCAATTTTATAAATGGCGCGCCAAGTTTGGCGGCATGGACGCATCCATGATGAAACGCCTTAAAGAGCTTGAAGATGAGAATAAACGCCTCAAGAAAATGTATGCCGAAGAGCGACTCAAGGCTGAGATCCGCAAGGAAGCCCTTGAGGGAAAGCTGTAAAGCCATCTCAGCGCAAAGAGATGGCGCAAGCTGCCATTCAACGTCATGGTATTAGCGTTCGTTTTGCCTGTGTTTGTATGGGTATTAGCGAGAGCTGTTACCACTACCAAAGCAAACTCAGCGATGAAAACGCTGTGATTGCTGACTGGTTGCTGCGCTTAACCACCGCGCACAAGCGCTGGGGTTTTGGTTTATGCTTTTTGCACTTGCGTAACGTGAAAGGGTTTCCATGGAACCACAAACGCGTGTATCGCATTTACCGAGAGCTAGAGCTGAACTTACGAATTAAACCTAAGCGTCGCCTGCGACGCGACAAACCGGACGCTTTAAGCGTACCAACAGCAATGAATCAAGTTTGGTCAATGGATTTTATGTCCGACAGCTTGGCTGATGGGCGTCTACTTCGAACATTTAACGTTATTGATGATTACAACCGCGAAGGGTTAACCATTGAAGTTGATTTATCATTGCCAAGTGCTCGCGTTATTCGTGCATTAGAGCAAGTCATTGAATGGCGAGGAAAACCTGCGGCGATTCGCTGCGACAATGGCCCAGAATATTTGTCAAGCGAGCTGATTAACTGGGCTGAAAAACATCAAATTACGATGCTCTACATTCAACCAGGTAAACCGACTCAGAATGCCTATGTTGAACGATTTAATCGAACAGTTCGTCATGAATGGCTCGATTTACACCTGTTCGATAGCGTTGAGCATGCACAAGAACTTGCCACTCAGTGGCTTTGGCTTTATAACAACGAGCGGCCTAACACCGCCATCGGAGGCATTCCGCCCAAACAATTAACGCAAGCGGTTCATTAATTCTACGAATAACTGCTGCTTAAAATGGGGGGATTACACTTAGAGCCTGAGAATCCGCAAAACTATCCGCGCAATTTATTTATTTGGCGTTCGAATTTGCTCGGTTCTTCAGGTAAAGGTCATGAGTACATGCTGCGCCATTTGCTTGGAACAAAACACGGCTTGATGGGCAAAGATCTCGGTGAAGACGGTGGCAAAAAGCCAGAGGACATAAAATGGGTCGATGAGGCCGCGGAAGGCAAGATAGACTTGTTGGTGACTTTGGACTTCCGTATGTCAACCACCTGTTTGTACTCCGACATTGTGCTACCAACTGCGACCTGGTATGAGAAGGACGACTTAAATACGTCAGATATGCACCCATTTATTCACCCTCTAAGTGCTGCGGTAGACCCAGTATGGGAGTCCCGCTCTGATTGGGAGATTTTCAAAGGCATCGCGAAACAATTCTCAAAGACTGCAGTTGGTCATTTGGGTATAGAGAAAGACTTGGTCACGCTGCCGATTCTGCATGATACGCCAGCAGAAATGGCACAACCCTTTGGTGTGAAGCAATGGTGGACAGGCGAGTGTGACTTGATCCCAGGCAAGACTGCGCCGAATATGATTGTGGTTGAGCGTGACTATCCTAATACTTATGCGCGATTCACATCTCTCGGACCATTACTCGAAAAGCTCGGAAATGGCGGTAAAGGAATAAACTGGAACACCGATGCGGAAGTAGAATTCCTGAGCCAATTAAATCGTTGTCATATTGAAGAGGGGGCGAACAAAGGACGCCCCAAAATTGAAACTGCCATTGATGCCGCGGAAGTAATTCTCTCTCTTGCGCCGGAAACGAATGGTCAGGTAGCCGTAAAAGCATGGGCCGCTCTTAGTGAGTTTACTGGCTTAGATCACACTCATTTGGCGAAGCCAAAGGAAGAGGAAAAAATTCGCTTTAGAGATGTGCAAGCGCAACCGCGTAAAATAATCAGTTCGCCGACTTGGTCAGGGTTGGAAGATGAACACGTCTCTTACAACGCGGGCTACACCAATGTACATGAGTACATTCCATGGCGCACAGTTACAGGTCGTCAGCAGTTCTATCAGGATCACGAATGGATGCGCGACTTTGGTGAAACCATGTGCCTGTATAAGCCACCAATCAATCTTAAGACCGTGAAGCCAATGATGAATAAGCAACCCAATGGCAACACAGAGATTGCACTGAACTGGATAACGCCACACCAGAAGTGGGGAATCCACAGCACCTATTCAGACAACTTGTTGATGCTTACATTGTCTCGCGGCGGCCCGATTGTGTGGATTTCTGAGCCCGACGCGCAGCGCGCAGGCATCGTTGATAACGATTGGATCGAGGTGTTCAACGTGAACGGTGCGATCGCTGCCCGAGCGGTTGTGTCACAGCGCGTACCGGAAGGCATGAGCATGATGTATCACGCTCAGGAACGAATAGTGAATGTGCCGGGTTCAGAAGTTACCAAAACACGTGGTGGTATCCACAACTCAGTCACCCGAGCGGTCATGAAACCGACTCACATGATTGGCGGATACGCACAACAATCCTACGGCTTCAACTACTACGGCACTGTGGGATGTAATCGAGACGAATTCGTTATCGTTAGAAAAATGGCGAAAGTCGACTGGTTAGACGATGACAGCGTCGAACAGAGTGCAGATGAATTTAACAACTTTGGAGCGGAGGGCTAATCATGAGAGTTAGAGCTCAAATAGGCATGGTGCTCAACCTTGATAAGTGTATCGGTTGCCACACCTGCTCTGTAACTTGTAAGAATGTATGGACATCGCGCGAAGGTGTCGAGTATGCATGGTTCAATAACGTCGAAACTAAGCCGGGCATAGGTTATCCCAAAGAGTGGGAGAATCAAGAAAAATGGAACGGTGGTTGGACTCGGCATAGCAATGGCAAATTAACGCCCAAGCAAGGTGGCAAGCTACGTATTCTGGCCAATATTTTTGCCAACCCCGACCTACCCGGTATTGATGATTACTACGAGCCGTTTGATTTTGACTATCAGCATTTGCATAAAGCGGGTGAAAGCAAACATCAACCTGTTGCGCGTCCTCGTTCCTTGATAACAGGTCAGCGAATGGAAAAAATTGACTGGGGCCCGAACTGGGAAGAAATCCTCGGTACCGAGTTTTCCAAGCGCCGAGCCGATAGCAACTTTAATCAGATCCAGGCCGATATGTATGGCGAGTTTGAAAAGACTTTCATGATGTATCTACCGCGCCTGTGTGAGCATTGCATTAACCCTGCGTGTGTGGCGTCTTGCCCATCTGGGGCAATCTACAAGCGTGAGGAAGACGGTATTGTGTTGATTGATCAGGACAAGTGCCGCGGCTGGAGAATGTGTGTCAGCGGTTGTCCGTACAAGAAGATCTATTACAACTGGAAAACCGGTAAATCTGAGAAATGTATCTTCTGCTATCCACGTATTGAAGCGGGTCAACCCACAGTCTGTTCTGAAACCTGTGTCGGTCGAATCCGTTACTTAGGCGTTATGCTCTATGATGCTGACCGCGTAGAAGAAGCTGCCAGTGTTGCCAATGATAAGGATCTTTATCAGGCACAGTGCGATATCTTCCTCGACCCATTCGATGAGGCGGTGCAGGAAGCAGCACGCAAAGAAGGCATTCCAGACGCATGGTTAAAATCGGCCCAAGAGTCTCCGGTTTACAAGATGGCTATGGACTGGAAGGTCGCTCTACCATTACACCCCGAATACCGCACACTGCCAATGGTGTGGTATGTGCCACCATTGAGCCCAATTCAAAGCGCAGTTGAGGCCGGCAGTGTACCAATGGATGGTGTCTTCCCAGACTTAAAAGCGTTGCGTATTCCAATGAAGTACTTAGCCAATATGTTGACTGCAGGTGACGAAGCCCCTGTCGAGCATGCGTTAAAGCGCATGATGGCAATGCGTAAATTTAAACGCTCACAACAAGTTGACGGCGAAGAAAACCTGGAAGCACTGGAACAAGCTGGACTCAGCGTAGCGCAAGTTGAAGAAATGTATCGTTATATGGCGCTTGCCAATTACGAAGACAGATTTGTCATTCCGACTAGCCATAAGGCGTATGCAGAAGATGCTTACGATATGAAATCCGGTTGCGGCTTCAGCTTCGGCAACGGTTGCAGTGGCGGTGACAGTAGCACCGACCTATTTGGTGGTAAAAAACAAACCGTACGCCAAGTTATCCCTGTGGAGGTACAAGACTGATGGAAATTTTAAAAGTCCTTTCAAGACTTCTTGATTACCCGACAGAAGCGCTCTATGAGCACGGAATCGATATTGCAGAAATTATTGCAAACGATGCTGAGCTTGATGAAAACAACAAAGCTAGTCTGCTCGCATTTGTCGACCAACGCTTCTCAGACAGCTTGCTTGATTGGCAGGCTGACTATGATGGTTTGTTTGAAAGGGGGCGTTCTTTATCGCTGCTCATCTATGAGCATATTCACGGAGAATCGCGCGACCGCGGTCAAGCAATGGTTAATTTGCTGGAGCAATACCGAGCGGCAGGTTTGGATATTGGCGTTAGAGAATTACCAGACTATATCCCCTTGTTTCTTGAGTTCGTTAGCACCCAAGGCAGCGAGAATGGCAAAGGTTGGTTGCAGGATATCGTGCCAATCCTCGCGCTCCTTCAAGTACGGCTGGAAAAAAGAGGGAGTAACTACGGAGCGGTTTTTTCCGCGTTGGTTGCTCTTTCTGAGGCAGCTATTGATGTGCAGGCACTGCGTGAGCAAGTCAAAGATGAAAAACGTGATGATACCAAAAAGGCGTTGGACAAAGTCTGGGAAGAAGAAGCCGTCACTTTTGGTGGTGACGCAGTAAACGGCGGTTGTCCGTCTCAGGTCAATCGACCCTCTGAGACGCAACGTCGTGACCAGAATGTTCCCATCAGTTTTGTAGATAATTCGTCAGCCAAAGCGGCTGAGCAAGCAATAAGGAGCTAGTAATGGCTTTTTTAGATATGTTCTTTTTTGGCATCTATCCTTATATCGCAACCGGGATTTTCTTTCTCGGTAGCCTTCTACGGTATGACCGAGAACAATACAGTTGGAAAACTGGGTCAAGCCAAATGCTTAGTAACAAAAACTTTCGTGTAGCCAATATTTTATTTCACGTTGGTATCATTGCGATTTTATTGGGGCATTTTGCGGGCCTCGTATTGCCTTGGGAAATTTGGCATGCACTTGGAATTTCTTTGGCAACTAAGCAAGTGATAGCCATGGGTGTGGGTGGTTTCTTTGGTGTCTTATGCTTTATTGGTTTAACTATGTTGGTAAAGCGCCGTTTGTTTGATCCCAGGATCCGCGCTAACAGCAGTAAGATGGACACCGGCATTTTACTGCTAATCTACCTTCAGTTAATCGTAGGTATGTTTACCATCGTAATCTCTTCGGGTCATATGGATGGTGCTGTGATGTATAACCTAATGAGCTGGTCTCGTTATCTATTGACGTTCAGGCCGGTTGAAGCAGTAGAGTTTATTTCAACGGTTCATCCGGTTTACAAGTTCCACGTTACTTTGGGTATAACGTTGTTTGTACTATTCCCATTTAGCAGGTTGGTTCATATCTGGAGCGTTCCTGTGCAGTATGTCCGCAGAAGCTATCAGGTTGTTCGTTCAAAAGCATAATTACCACAATCACTCATTGGGGCAAGGAAGCCTCCTTTTTAAGTAGGATTGACTATGTCACTTACAAACACCCCCGATATTACAGTAAACGGGAAAACTATTAGCTCGGCTATGATCGACGCTGAGGTTCAATATCATCCGGCAGAATCACGCCGACAAGCGATGGTAAAAGCGGCAGAAACACTGATTATTGGTGAGCTAATTTCACAAAAAGCGATGGAGAAAGGGATACCACTCAACCCTAAATCAGATGCAATTGAACAAAACAGTCAGTTGATTGATAGCTTGTTAGCCTCTGAAGTCTACGTTCCGGAAGCAACAACGGAGGAATGTGAGCGCTATTACAGTGCAAACAAGGAAAAGTTCAAGACAGCTCCGCTGATTGAAGTTAGTCATATATTGATTGCATCAGATCCAAAAGATCTTGAGCACAGAGCTGAATCGCACACTTTGGCGGTTAACCTAATTCATAAGTTGCAAGGCGGCGAATCTTCGTTTGGCGAATTGGCGAAGCAGTTTTCTTCATGTCCTTCCAAAGATGTTGATGGTAGCTTAGGTCAGCTTTCACATGGTCAGACAGTAAGGGAGTTTGAACGCCAAGTTTTTGCCGCCAGTGAGGGGCTGATGCCTCAGCCAGTAGAGACTCGCTATGGTTACCATGTAGTTCTTGTTGCTAGAAAAGTAGATGGCAAGCCGCTTTCCTACGATATGGTAAGCGAAAAAATCAAACAGTATCTTAATGATAAAGTGCATCGAAAAGCACTCTCGCAATATTTACATCGACTTGTCAGCGAAGCAGATATACAAGGTTTCAAGTTTGAATTCGATGATTCGATGTTAATGCAGTAGCGTTGTTTAGACTTGAATAAGTGGTGGGTAAAAGATGACAAATCCCTTCACGGCGCGCTGGACAGCGCAAGGACACACGCTCTGTTTGGGGCATTGGGAAGTCAGCTTTAACCAACAGCTTTTGGAGTTGCCTCCAGTAAAAGCCGAGAACCACATGGGTACACGCGGTATTTTCAGTTGGCTATTCCCAGATGATGAAGAATATACTGAGGGATTAGAGATTCACGAATGGATTGAGGAGCAAGCGGACTGGCTTGTGCCGCTGTTTGAGCGTTACGACATTCCATTCGACGAACAGCATGTTGAGTGGTTTTATCAGGCGGTCAATCAAAATGACTGGCGATGCGGTAGTTGTGGTGGATGCCTTTGAGAGAATAGGAATGGAGAAATGTTATGCGATAGTGAAACAGTGCTAAATTTGCGAGACAATATCCCCAGGCAGAGATTGCTAATACAGATTAATTGGCTGCTTATGAAGGCTTGTTTATTAAAAGACTCTCAGAGTTTTTTGCTAAACATAAAAATCACTAGAGTCACATTCGGCATATTATAATATATACTTACCTGTCAATTTATGCCGACCTGCGTGCGAATTCCGAGACGGAATAATTACTTGCTCATCTGCACTTTATGAATTTTGAGTTAGGGTCTTTTCGTATGTTCCGGCTCATTTCGATTATCCATAAGAGTTGTGCTCAACCCACTCGCTGAGAGTCTTAATTTCTTCATTTAAAACGGAATTGTCGAAACGCAAAGACCGAGCAACTGAGTCCGTATCCATTCCTTTTGAAGATAAAAATTCAATAGCGTTACTTCTGCCTTTCAAAGCCGCCTGCCTTAATTTTAATTCATCAATATTTTGAATTATCTCCTGGATGAGTTGTTCATCCAAGCCTGGAGCTAAATGACTCGTTTTGTCAAAACAAATATTTGCATCATTATCATCCACGGACGTCCCCCATATTGACGCTTATACTCTCTCGTCTTTCGATGGCATGTTCAAAAGCATTAATCGAACATCCTGATCTTTCAAACAGAATGATTTGTTCTAATCAATATATGTGGCCATATAGGTTTTTATCGGCGGCTATTCTACTTTCACAGTGATTCTTCGTCGGCAAACGGAGGACGCTTTATCGCTATGGTGTCGATTGTCTAATATTAGTCATCGACTTTATTCCTAGTCCAAACTAGAGCGATTAAGTGTTAGTCACTGACTTTATTTTTCTGTCGCAATCTTACAATACGGTGGAATGGGGCTTGTGGAGGAAATTAGTCATCGACTTTATTCCCTAGCCACACTGATGAGCCTATCAAGTGGGCTTGCTGTGCCTGCATAATGCTGACCAATGACGTGTGTATAAATCTGAGTTGTGCTCACGTCATTGTGCCCTAGCAGCTCTTGCACTGTTCTAATGTCACATCCCGCTTGCAATAAGTGGGTGGCAAACGAATGTCGAAACGTATGACAATTCACCTTTTTAAATATCTTTGCGGCTCGCACCGCTGGTTGTAGGGCTTTTCGCACAACACTGTCATGCAAATGGTGACGGCAAAGAATTCCAGAATATGGATGCTTACATATGCTCGTTGCTGGAAAGACAAACATCCATCCCGGTTGTTTAAAAGCATTTGGATATTTTCTATCGAGTGCATTAGGCATCGATGGCCCAAGTTCATTCTTGTTATCCTCGATCTGAACAGTCAAAGCCGTTTCGATGGCTTGTTTTAATGGTTCGATGAGCCTTTGGCTGAGAAGGGTTTGCCGATCTTTTTTACCTTTACCATCGCGTACAGTAACAGCAGCATTACAGAAGTTTATATCTTGAACCCGCAAACGAAGCGCTTCACTCACACGTAGACCACTACCATAAAGCAGTTCAATAATGAGTTTATTGCGACCAGTAAGCTCATTTAAAATGCGCTGAACTTCTTCAGGGGAGAGCACCACAGGCAACGAACGCTGTTTAGTGGCAAGGCTAAAATTGAGATCACCCAGTTCTTGATTCAGCGCTTTGTGATAAAGATATACCAAAGCATTTAGAGCAACTTTTTGTGTATTCACAGCAACATGGCGTTCATTCGCCAACCAACTCAAGAAGGCTTTCACCTCTTCTGCACCCATATCGTTAGGATGTCGTTTTTTATGAAAATAAATAAACTGGCGTATCCAACTTAAATAAGATTTTTCGGTCTTCAGACTATAGCCACGTAGCCGCATATCGGCGCGAAGCTCTTCAATAAAAGGGCTAGGCATCAGTATCATCCATGATTATTGAGAACAGTGTGTTCAGCATAGTAAATCAAGTGGCACGCTTCGCGGCTCAAAGTCGCACACTTAGGGCTTGCATGTCGGATAAATATGTCTTATTTTCAGTTACATAATTTAAACAAAAAAAGTGTTATCAGGCGTAGTCGAAAAGCAAAGTAAGAACGCACACTTTGCTGACAGGAAAAGGCGACTTTTTAGATGGTTTTTGTTTTGTTTTTGGTGAGTTACCAAGTAAACCGAACGATTACGACATGTGCCGGAACACTATACAAATGTTAGATGTAATTAACCGGAAAGTTGCGCACGAATAATTTTTTTCTTCAAGACTGCAACTTTAAGAGAAAAGAACACATAATCCCTTCGAATCATATTGGAGGCGGATCATGAAAAGCTGGTTATTTCTTACTGTTGCAATTCTTGGAGAGGTAGTTGCAACATCTGCATTAAAGTCCAGTGAAGGTTTTACGAAGCTCGTACCATCTTTCATCGTAATTGTTGGCTATGGAATTGCATTTTATTTCCTTTCATTGGTCTTGAAGTCTATTCCTATAGGGGTGGCCTATGCAGTTTGGTCTGGCCTTGGCGTAGTATTAGTCACTGCTGTTGCATGGGGGCTTTACGGGCAAAAGATTGATGCATGGGGTTTCGTGGGTATTAGTTTAATAGTTTGCGGTGTATTGGTTTTAAATTTGCTTTCTAAAGCAAGCGTTCATTAAGTGGTACTGGCATCTAACAATCGGCAGCAGGCGGACAGCCTACACTACGCGGTTTTGTGTTATTCGCTGCGCTCAAACATTAACACAAAACCGCTCCGTTACGGCTGCCGCTGTGCCGGGCGTTATGCAAAACGTTCGTCTTGACGTACGTGCTTAATTGCGTACAATTAGTTGTAAATTAACCGTTCAAGAGGTGCACCATGGCGGGAATTACTGCTACCGAGGCTCGCAGCAATCTTTATCGATTGATCGATCAAACTGCTGAGTCCCACCAACCGATTATTATTATGGGCAAGCGGAATAGAGCTGTGCTGGTGGCTGAAGAAGACTGGGCTGCTATTCAGGAAACACTTTACCTACTCTCTGTACCAGGTATGCGTGAGTCTATTCGCGAGGGAATGGCGACGACTGTTGATAAGTGCGATGAGGAATTGAACTGGTGACATGGAAGTTGGTTTACACCAAGCAGGCTCAAAAAGATGCAAATAAATTGGCGTCCAGCGGGCTGAAGCAAAAGGCCCAAGACTTGCTCACTTTGATTGCAGACGATCCTTATTGTAAACCTCCTCCGTTTGAGAAGCTGATAGGTGATCTTTCAGGAGCCTATTCTCGCCGAATCAATATTCAGCATCGATTGGTATACCAAGTGCTTGAAAATGAGAGAGTGGTGAAAGTTATTCGGCTTTGGAGCCACTACGAATAATGCATAAACAGTCGCTGTTGAGGGCCAAGTTTTGCACCGCTTTGCGGCTACAAAATTGCCATAAAGCTCAGCGTTATTCAGCTTGACACTGTTGCGACAAAGCAATTAATACAAACGATTTTTTCAAAAGTCGAACGCCTAAAAACTACGCCACAGAGTCAGGTCGTATTCCAGCAGAACTAAAACATTTAAGCTATCGTGAAGTCGTTGTGAGTCCATGTCATGTTTTTTATCAGCAAGATGGTGACAAGGCTTTTATTCTGCTTGTGATGTGTGCTGAGAGAGATTTACGCAAGTTCCTGTTGAGTAAGCAATAACACTAGGAATGAGCAGTGGCTTCATATCATGTCTTGGGAGGCTGCAGTTATGGTGACATTCAGATCCAGTAAAGACTTAGCTGTGGCCGCGCATTTTACGCTGTCGAATATGCAGCAATATTACGATCACTATGCGGTAGACTGGGATGCGGCGCAGATTGAGAAAATGACGCAAGAGCTTGTGAACTTAGATATTTTGTTCCAGGGCAAACTTGTTGGGGTGATGAGATTATCCTATGACCCAGAAGCTTGCTGGCTGCGCGATTTACAAATTGAGCAGAGTTATCAGAATCAAGGTATCGGCTCAATTGCTATTGCAGAGGCGCTGCGACTTGCCCGCGAGCACTGTGCTAGCGCGCTAAAACTAAAAGTGTTTAAAAACAGCCCTGCGGTGCATTTATATAAGCGACAAGGGTTCGATCTAACCAGTGAAGACGAGCGCTTTTACTACATGAGCCGTCCCGTCTAAGAGCAAACACGAATAAAAGGATAATCCATGACTTTAGACGAACAGCGCCGAGAGTTCGCTAACAGGCGCTTAATCGCAACCCCTATCGCAGGCCTTATCGCTTGGCTTATTGTGGGGGTGGGTTCACTGTTTTTGGGGCCAGTCGGAAAGTCATGGTTGCTGTTTGGTGCAACCGGTTCGATTGTTTATCTGGGCATAATGATCTCGAAATTTACCGGTGAAAACTTTACCGACAAAACCAAACCAAAGAATGAATTTGACCAGCTCTTTTATTACTCGGTGGCGATGGCGGTACTGGTTTATGCTATTGCGATTCCGTTTTTTCTCATCGATTACACATCGTTACCCCTCACAGTGGGTATTTTAACCGGCTTAATGTGGCTGCCTATTTCATGGATTATTAAGCATTGGATTGGCCTGGTTCATGGTGTTTTACGCACGGCGCTGGTCACGCTTGCTTGGTTTATGTTCCCTGAGCATCGGTTTATTGCAGTATCTGCTGTGATCGTGGTGCTTTATGTTTTTGCCATTACCGTGCTCGAACTGCGCTGGCGCAAGTTACAGCAGGCGCAAACCTAGGCTAGCTCATTACACCTAGCCCATTACACAAGAAGAACAAGGAAAGCGTATGACGAAGCATTTTGGATCGTGCTTGTGCGGACAAGTAACCTTTGCGGTCAAAGGTGATTTTGACAGCTTTTATCTATGCCATTGTAAGCACTGTCAAAAGGATACCGGCTCAGCACATGCGGCGAATTTATTTTCACAGTCTGCGCAATTAGAATGGTTATCCGGTGAGGACGCGGTTACCAAGTTTAACCTTGCGGGCACTCGCCATAGTAGAAGCTTTTGTCAGCACTGCGGTTCTGCGGTGCCCGACCGCCAAGGCGCTGAGATGCTGGTTGTTCCAGCTGGTAGTATAGATTCTGAGCTCCCGTTACCACCGGCGCAACACATTTTTCTTACCAGTCGAGCGGCTTGGGATAAAACCTCATAAGTTTTTCGGAACGCAACACAAAAAATCCGATCTAGATCAATTTTTCTCGTAAAACCCATAACAAAAGTTTGGCAAGCCTTCTTTTTTCGATTATTCTAATTTAGTAGGTAACGAAATAAAGGTGACGCCATGAAATTGATTCCATTTATTACTGCGGCCAGTGCCATTGCAATTGTATCTCTGGTGCATGCTCAGCAAGTGCGTAATGAACCTGTTAAGATCATTGAGCCATATGTCAGTGACACGCCGGAGAAAGTCGAGCTCGGGAAGCAGTTATTTTTTGATCCACGCCTATCGATGTCTGGGATTATTTCGTGCAACACCTGTCATAACCTTTCTTATGGCGGTACCGACAACTTGAAGACTTCTATTGGCCATAAGTGGCAGGCGGGGCCGGTAAACTCACCCACTGTTCTCAACTCGAGCTTACAAATTGCTCAGTTTTGGGATGGTCGTGCAAGTAACCTCGAAGAACAGGCTGCAGGTCCAATTGCTGCCGATGTCGAGATGGCATTACCGCATACTCTGGCGGTCAGCGTTATCCAGTCTATTCCAGGTTATGTTGATCAAGTGCAAAAGATTTATGGCGATGATCAAGTCACTCTTGACCATATCACCGATGCGATTGCTGAGTTTGAGCGCACTCTAGTGACTCCGAATGCACCATTTGACCAATGGTTGATGGGCGATGATGACGCAATTTCAGCAACAGCACTAGCTGGCTATGACTTATTCAAAAATGCAGGGTGTATTGCGTGTCACTATGGTGAAGCATTGGGTGGTAAATCGTTCATGAAAATGGGCTTAGTTGCACCTTATGAGTCCGATTCACCAGCGCAAGGTCGTTTTGATGTGACTGGGCAAGAAATGGACCGTTTTATGTTCAAAGTTCCAACATTACGGAATGTCACTCTTACTCAACCATATTTCCATGATGGTGCGGCCGAAACTCTTGAAGAGGCAACTCAGGTCATGGGGCAATTGCAGCTCGGTCGTGATTTTACTGAGCAAGAATTAACTCAGCTGGTTGCCTTTATGGAGACCTTAACAGGCGATCGACTACAAATGATGTTACCGATTCTGCCTGAAAACGGACCAGAAACTCCGGCCCCTAGTCCGTTTGAATAGATGGTATTAGCCTAGTGACAACTATTTGCTTGTTGCAGTGTCTGAGGCGGTAACATACGATACGTGACTGGAGTTGAATTTAAGCTTCCTCGCATGATTCAGATATTGGTGAAAGCGTCATGTTCAAAGATAAATTAATTTCAATCTTTTTAGCTTTAATTATAGTCTTGAAGTTGGTCGATCTCTATATCGATTATTCTGAGGAAATTATCTTTGTGCACTTAATACAAGAGCTTGTCTTGATAGTATTAGCAACGAGCTTGTTTGTATATTTGGTCATTGATATTCGGGTAAGGTCGCGCTCTATCCAAGTACTCAAGCGCCAGATCGGCGCTGTGAGCGTTGAAAATAAGGAAATTTCTGAGCAATTAGCTAAGGCTAAGAAGGATTTTTCAGAAGCCATTCAGTTAGAATTTGATCAGTGGGGTCTGACTTCCAGCGAGAAAGTAGTTGGCTTATTGCTTCTTAAAGGCTTCAGTATTGGTGAGATTGCTGCGCTCAGGAATACTTCAGAGAAAACGATTCGCCACCAAGCCTCTGCCGTATACCGTAAATCTGACTGTCCTGGTCGATATAATTTAGCAGCACACTTTTTTGAGACGCTAAATTGATTTAAGTCAGTGCCATACAATAAAAATAGGCTGTTTGATCCATAGCTCTGCATTGTATTGGTGAGTAACATGAATATGCATTAGCCGTTTTAGATGAGGTATTCAAGATGAAATTCAAACTAGCCCCTTTTTACGTAATCCCCTTTATTGTTGCTGGCTGCGGTGGTTCTAGTGGCTCTGATGAGGTTGTTGCGGTGGCCCCTCCAGTAGCACCTCCAGTTTCGAGCTCCGACACAACGCTTAAAACAGGCGTCATTTCCGGATTCGGAAGTGTTTATATCGATGGCAAGCGTTATCTCACTGATAGCGCCAATATAATCATCAATGGTGCGGCTGGACAGTCAACCGATGCTCTAAAAGTGGGCATGCGGATCACGTTAAAGACAGATGACGATAGCGCCGACACTCCTTCGGCAACTGAACTTGAATACAACACTGAAGTTGAAGGTAATGTGCAAGCTATCGACCGCACCAATCGAATCATCACAGTTGCTGGTATCGAGATTGTATATGATGATTTGACCCATTTTATCGGTACATCAGAGTCATTACTTACCGTTGGTGAGCGCATTGAGGCAAGTGGTTACGCTCTTGCAGATGGGCAATTTTTAGCCAGCCTCATTAAAATTGATAATGATGCTCAGGGGAAAACTGAGCAGACTATATCAGGACTCGTAAGCCAGCTAAACACAACGCAAATGACCTTTACGATTGGAAGTGTAACGGTGGATTATCGTAATGCTCGCGTTGAAGGTACCTTGCAAGACGCAACAAAAGTCAAAGTTGAAGGCCAGCTCAATGGCAGCACTTTAACGGCTGCAGAAGTTGAGGTCGAGTCGCGCGACTATAATAGTGATGATAATGGCTATGATGAAGTAGAAGTAGATGGCACGGTCACAGCCTATGATAGTGCTAATCGCGTTATTGAGGTAAATGGGCAGGCATATGAACTCAGCCAAAACCTGAGTTTTGAGCATGGCTCAGAGGCTGATATAGTCATCGGCGCAGTGGTTGAATTAAAACTGACCTTTACGAATGGAACTCCGCAAGTGGTAAGGATTGAATTCAAGCATCGCGATTACAATGATGGCAAAGTAAAAGGCGTAATTACCGCGCTCGATACGACCCAGAAATCGTTAGAAATTAACGGTATTACATACTACGCTACGTCGACTACCCGTTACGAAGACGATGATGATCAGTATATTTCGTTCAACAGTCTGCAAATCAATGACTTTGTCGAGCTGGTTTATCAGTTTGATGGAATCAATAACCTAATTTTGAGACTAGAGCTTGAGGATGACCAAGATCGTTTCGGCGAAACCGAGATCAAAGGCTCTGTTTCGGCGGTTTCTGAAACAGAGTTTACTGTCGCGGGGCTTGTTATCCCATACGTAGATCAAGCTGCCTACATTGTAAATGATGTGCGTGTCAGCAAAGCTGATTTCATTGCTGCAATGGCAGTATCGGTATACGTTGAAGTTGAGGGAATGTTTGATTCAAGCAATACATTTATCCCATCACAATACGAAATCGACGAGAAGGACGAGCGGGATGATGATCATGACAAAAACTCGAAGACGGGCTATGTTGAGCTCGAGGGGAGGGTGACCGAGTTGCTATCTGCCACTTCATTCCGTTTAAATGGTGAGGAAGTTGAGATGAGTCAAGCAACTGACCTTGAAATAAATGATCGTCAAGTAACCTTAAGTGAATTCATGGCGAATGTGCAAGTTGGTACCATTGTTGAAGTTGAAGGTGTTTGGACTGATACGCATGTTATTACAGCTTATGAAGCAGAAATTGACTAAGTAAGTAAAAAGCAAGCCTCGGCTTGCTTTTTTCATTGGCTCCTATACGGTATCGAGCAGTAAATGCTCGATACCGTTTTTTTGTGCCAAAACTTTATTACGCATTTGGAGCTTCTGTTCATGCTACCTAAAACCCTTGTCACGGAACGCCTTGTCATTCGCCCATTTGAACAAGCTGACGCCCGCTTCATAATGGTTTTACTTAATGAACCAACGTTTATACAGAACATCGGCGATAAGCAAATAAGAAGCATCGATGATGCACACCGTTATTTGCAACAAGGGCCTATGGCAAGTTACCAAAATTTTGGTTTCGGCCTATGCTGTGTGCAACTTAAAGAAAACGGGCAGCCTATTGGCATGTGCGGTATTTTAAAGCGCCCAGAGCTTAATCAGCCTGATTTAGGCTATGCGTTATTGCCGCATTTTACACGGCAGGGTTATGCGCGAGAAGGCGCACAAGCCGTTTTGCGCGAACATGCCCAGCAATTTGATCTTCAGCAAATTCTGGCCGTCACCAAACCCAGTAATTTAGCCTCACGGCGTCTGCTTGAGGGTACCGGCTTCGTAGAACACGGAGAAATAGAACTGTACGGCAGCAAAAATTGCCTGTACGGTTTTAGGGTTATGTAAGTAAGCTTTGAAGAGCAGTAAGGAAAAATCATGAAAATAAAACAAATTGTGGCATTAGCTTTTATTGCACTTGGCGTGCTTGGCTTAATTTACGGTAGCTTCACTTATACCAGTGAAACTCACGATGCCGACTTAGGCGTTATGGAATTTTCAATCGATGACAAAGAAACCGTCGAAATTCCGGTTTGGTTGAGTGTTGGGTTTATTGTGGTTGGCGCGGGCTTATTAGTGTTTAAAAAGAAATAAGAGCAGTAGAGGATCTCCTATGTTCAGTCATATTATGGTCGGTGCCAACAGCATCGAAGAGTCGAAAAAATTCTATGATGCCGTTCTTGGCACGCTTGGGCATGGCGAAGGCACGCTTGATGAAAAAGGCCGTTGTTTTTACTTCACGGATAAAGGGATTTTCGCGCTCACCAAACCCATTAACGGCGAAGAGGCGAGCGGTGGCAATGGTTTAACCATTGGTTTTGCCGCACGCAGCACCGATGAAATTGATGCTTGGCACAAAGCGGGCCTCGAAAATGGCGGTACTGACTGTGAGGAACCACCAGGCTGGCGCGAGGGTGCAACTATGAAGTTGTACCTAGCTTATTTGCGAGACCCGGCCGGCAACAAAATCTGCGCTTTATTGCGTGGCTAAACCTATGTTAGAGCAAACAAAAACCGGCCTGATTGTGGTCGATGTGCAAGGCAAGCTAGCGCGCATGATGCACGACAGTGAACAATTGATTGGCAACATTGTGCGATTGATTGAGGGCTGTAAGGCCCTCGACCTGCCCATTATCCAGCTTGAACAAATTCCCGATAAACTCGGTGCGACCGTTGACGAGGTGCAAACTGTGCTCGCAACTGGGCAAGCGATTCATAAAACAGCTTTTAGTGGTTGTGGTGAGCCGGCATTTCTGCAAGCGGTCGCAGCGACTCAGCGAACTCAGTGGCTGGTTTGTGGTATCGAGACGCATATCTGCGTCTACCAAACTGCGCTGCAATTGATGCAAGCGGGCCACCATGTCGAATTAGTCAGTGACTGCGTTGGCTCACGAACCCCCGCGAATAAGGAGTTAGCGCTAGCTAAATTAGTTCGCCACGGGGTTGAACTGAGCTCGATCGAAATGTGCTTGTATGAATTGATGCAAGATTGCCGCCACCCGGCCTTCCGCGCAATTCTGCCATTAGTGAAGTGATTGGTCTGTTCCCTTTGCGATAACGTATTGGAGGTCATAACTTTTATCGTTAAAAAGGAACCTTAATGCGAAAACTTTTGCAATGGGCCGCGCTAGTCGTTGGCATATCAATAACGGGTGCAGCCATGGCGACTGAAGAACCTAAATACCAAGTGATGCTGCAAGATGGCGATTTCGAGCTACGTGAATATGAGTCGATGTTGGTAGCAGAGGTATGGGTTGATGGCAGTTTTGATCAAGCCGGCAACCGTGGCTTTCGACTGTTAGCCGATTTCATTTTTGGCAATAATACCTCGGTTGCGGGAGAGCAGCGCGAAATTGCCATGACGGCGCCAGTCACTATGGAGCCGCAGTCAGAAGAAATTAGCATGACCTCCCCTGTGACCATGGAGCAGCAACAGGGCAAATGGCGGGTCCACTTCGTCATGCCCAGTCGCTATACCTATGAAATGCTGCCTAAACCGAATAATCCGGCGGTACAAATCCGCGAAGTACCGAAGCGGATGTATGCAGTGATTCAATACTCTGGATTTGCGGGTGAAGAGAAAACCAGCAAAAAGACCGAGCAATTACTCAACTGGATCGAGCAGCAACAGTTTGAGATTGTCGGGAACCCAGAAATGGCACGTTATGATCCCCCTTGGACGCTGCCTTTCTTTCGCCGCAATGAGGTGATGATTGCGGTGCAACCGAAATCTTAAAAGGCTCCCATGAAAATCGTTTATCGTGCCAATAATAGCCTCGAAGCCAATATCGTAGCCGGGATGTTGCGTGCTAATGGCATCGAGGCGGCAACTAGTGGTGATTTTCTGCAGGGCGGTGTCGGTGAATTGGCCGCCCAAGGTTTTGCCCAAGTGCTCGTTGCCGATGTTGATTTCGATCAAGCAAAACAATTGGTTAAGGAGTATGATGACTCAAGCGAATAAAACTTAAGCAAGCGAGAGTCATGAGCCAACAACGTTCTACACACCGCCAACGCGGCAAAGATCTTGGGGTCACCGAGTTAGTTGCAATAGCCCTTGGAGGTATGGTCGGCGGCGGGATTTTTACCATTCTAGGGATATGTGTTGCTCTTATTGGGGTCTACACCCCGGTCGCGATTATCCTTGGGGGTATACTGGCCGGTTTTGCTGCTTATGCTTATGTAAAACTCGGCGTTTACTACCAAGATGAAGGTGCGACCTATTTCTTTTTTAAGCGTAGCTTCCCAACCTCCCCTTTTGCGGCTTCACTCATCGGCTGGTGGGTGGTGTTCGGATACATCAGCACCATGGCGCTTTATGCGTATACTTTTGCGTCTTACTTAATGGGTGCGTTAGATTTGGGCGCGGAGGATTGGCTGAAAAAAGCTGTGGCGGGCGCCGTCATCTTGGGCTTCACCATAATCAACTTAGTCAGCGTTAAAGGTATGGGTAAGCTTGAAGACCTGATGGTCTATAGTAAGCTCATTATTCTGGCAGTGATCTCCTTCGTGCTCATCAATAATAGCAATAACACCCTGCCGACTTTACTCGAGCAAACGGGAGATGTCAGCTGGTGGACAATTCTGATTGTTGCGTCACTGACCTTTGTTGCTTATGAAGGGTTTCAGCTCGTCATTAATGCCATGAAAGAAATGGATAATCCGAAGCATGATATTCCTCGTGCAATTTATACTGCAATTGTGTTGGCCATTATTATTTATGTGGTCATTGCCCTGGGTGCAATTCTCGCGATTCCATTCACGGATATTATTGCGAATGAGGAATATGCGCTTGCGGCGGGCGCGAATGGGGTACTTGGGCATTGGGGTACCGATTTAGTGATCCTCGGCGCGCTCCTCGCCACCAGCAGTGCAATCAGCGGGACTGTATTTGGCGCATCACGCCAGCTAGCCGTCATTGCTGGCGATGGGTATTTCCCAGCGGTGCTAGCGAAACGTTCTGGGAATATTCCAAAACCAGCCATTATCACCATGTCGGTCTTAGCATTTGGCCTTATTTTGATCGGTGATCTACAAATGATTCTCGAGTTTGGCAGCATCACCTTTCTACTTGTATCGCTGCTGATGGCGTATACCAACTTCAAGATCCGCGATAAAACACAGGCTTCGGTTTGGGTCAGTCTGATAAGTATTATTGGGCTCGCCGTCGGAACCTTACTTATTTTGTATTACGAAGCGGTTCATGCCCCAGAGCAACTCGTCTTCACTATCGGGCTCTATGTTGTCTTGGCAGCATTGGCGTGGCTTTATGCTAAGATGAAAAAATTAAAGGTTTAAAGTAATAGGAGTGGTTATGAAGTGGATGATTTATGGGGTTTATGGCTACACCGGCAAACTTGTTGCGGCTTATGCTAAAGCACAAGGTTTGACCCCAATAGTCGCGGGGCGTAACAAAGCTGCAGTGCAGGAAATTGCCGAACAGCATGGCTTTGAAATGCGCACATTTGCACTTGATAACCCAGCCGAAATCGCTGCCCAGTTAACCGATATTGATGCGGTTGTGCATTGTGCCGGGCCGTTTGAAATTACCGCCCCGCCGATGATTGAAGCCTGTTTGCAAAGCAAAACGCACTATCTCGATATCACCGGTGAACTCACCGTATTTGAGCTGGCGCATGAACATCACAAGCGGGCAGTCGAGGCAGGAGTGGTGCTCTGCCCTGGCGTTGGCTTTGATGTGATCCCGACGGATTGTCTTGCGGCACAGTTAAAACAACAGATGCCTGATACAACCCATTTAGCGCTTGGCTTCGATTCTGCATCGCGAATGAGTCGTGGCACGGCAAAAACCAGTGTGCGACGGTTAGCCGAAGGCGGCGCGATTCGGAAAAATGGTCAAATTACGACTGTTCCGCTTGCGTACGCAACGCGCAAAATCGATTTTGGTGGTGGTGAAAAACTTGCCATGACCATTCCATGGGGGGATGTTTCAACGGCCTATTATAGTACCGGGATCCCTAATATCGAGGTGTATATCCCTGGTTCGCCGGGATTGGTGAAACGCCTGAAACGGATGAATTTATTCCGTTTTATGATGGGTTGGGGTTGGGTCCAGCGGATATTGCAAAAGAAAATTGATGAACAGCCCGCAGGCCCAGACGATAAGCAATTAGAACATGCCATCACTTATGTCTGGGGTGAAGTGAAAAACAGCCATGGGGAAGTGAAAACGGGTCGTTTGAAAGTCATGAATGGCTACAAACTCACTAGTCGAGGGGCGGTTGATATTGCCCAGTTTATCCTTGAGAAAAAGCCCGCGGGCGGGTTTTATACTCCCTCGAAACTATGCGGAGCTGATTGGGTGAGTCGTTACCAATTAGCGGAGGATAATGCATGAAGTGGCGGATAATATTGGGACTGGCGTTGGTGTGCCAAACCCATTTTGTCGATGCGCAAGAATCTGAATCGACTCAAACTGAAGCGGAAGAGGTTGATTTAATCGGTACCTTCTGGGAGTTAGGCGAGGAGCAAAAACGCGGAATTTTTGAGCTGCGCACCTATCAACCCAATTTCATTTTGCCGTTTACCCACACTTCTGCGATTAACACGCAACCTAGCTCGCCCACTCGCGGGCCCGGTGATCAAGTTGACACCTACAAACGCAACGAAGTGAAGTTGCAAATCTCACTGCGAACTAAGTTATTTGAAGACTTATTTTTACCCGAGGCAGATGTGTGGGTGAGTTATACCCAGATGTCACAATGGCAAATGTGGAATCATGATGATTCAGCGCCGTTTCGCAGCACCGACTACAACCCCGATATTTTTTATGTCATTCCATTCCAACCCGAGTGGGATTTTATTCCTGGTGACGCCAAGATTCGTATGGCGACGGTCGGTTTTGCGCATCAATCCAACGGTCAGCGCGAACCTGAAAGCCGAAGTTGGAATTACTTCCATTTTGGTGCCGTGGCTGAGTTTGGTGATGTCATTTGGCAAACCACCTTTAAGCAACGGGTAAATGAGACAGGCGATAATGACGATAACCCTGATTTGATTCGTTACCGCGGTAATTTTGAGAATAGATTTAGCTGGATCAATGGCTTAAGTACTTATAGTCTGACTAGGAAGTCGCGCGATTTGAGTTTTGATCGGGGCTCATGGCAACTTGATTTCACTCACCCTGTGAATGCAGATAAGCCTGATGGCCTTCGCTTTTATGTGCAGCTCTTCTCAGGCTATGGTGAATCACTCTTGGACTATAATCACCGACAAAACCGAATAGGGTTTGGATTTTTGATTTTGAATATTTAAATTTTCGGAGGCAGGATGAAAGCGACGACAAAATGGAGTTTACGAGGGTTCGTAGTGGTCGCTCTGTTGTGGGCAGGTTGGAGTTATTACCAACAAACCGCGCAGCAACTCCCGGATTATATTGCCTCGGGGAATGGCCGCATTGAGGCGGTCGAAATTAATATTGCAGCGAAAACGGGTGGCCGTCTACTTGAAGTGTATGTCAAAGAGGGGCAGTGGGTTGAGCAAGATCAACTGCTGGCGCAACTTGATACGTCCTCTATCGATGCCGAGCTACATCAGGCGCAGGCGAACCTTCAACAAGCTAAAAGCGCTGTTGCAACAGCCAACAGCCAAGTTACCCTTCGCCGAGCTGAGCTAGAAGCCGCTAAAGCGATGTTTGTGCAGGGGCAAGCGCAATTAAAATTGGCTCAGGCGCAGTTAAAGCGAACGCAACAACTTGCTCAAGATAACGCAATTTCAGCGCAAGAACTGGATAATGCCGAGGCCAACTTGGCGGGTGCCGAGGCTGCAATCGCGGCCAGTAAGGCTCAGATTGCTGCAGCTCAAGCAGCAATAGTAGCGGCACAAACACAGGTGCAAGGGGCAGAATATACGGTACGGGCAGCAGAAGCCGCGATTGAACGCTTGCAAATTGCCCGTGACGAAATGAGGTTACGCGCGCCTCGACCAGGGCGAGTGCAATTTGTGATTGCTCGTACCGGTGAAATGGTCGCCTCTGGTGGCAGAGTGATGAATTTAATGGACTTGCAAGACGTTTACATGACCTTTTTCTTGCCCACTGCTGTGGTTGGGAAGTTAGCCATTGGTTCAGAAGCACGGATCGTTCTCGATGCTGCCCCCAACTCGGTTATCCCTGCGCGTATTTCTTTTATTGCCGATGAAGCGCAATTTACCCCTAAAACAGTTGAAACAGCGCTCGAGCGTGAAAAACTGATGTTTCGAGTGCGAGCCAGTATTGCTCCTGAACTTTTACGCAAGTATAGCGATCGCGTCAAAACCGGTTTGCCCGGGGTGACCTACGTGCGCACAGACCCTGGTCAGGCTTGGCCTGTGGCGCTTGCAACAAGCGTTGAGTGATGACGACAGAACGCGCAGTTGATTTGCAACATGTATGTCATCGCTATGGTGACAACATAGCGCTTGATATCAATCAGATTGTGATAGAGCGAGGCGCTTTTGTTGGCTTGATTGGTCCTGACGGGGTCGGTAAGTCAACGCTGTTATCATTGCTGGCGGGGGCACGTCAACTGCAAAGCGGCGAGTTAAAGGTACTTGGTCTTGATATCAATAAGCGCCGTAATCGTCATCAGTTGTATCCACGAATTGCTTACATGCCGCAAGGCCTTGGCAAAAATCTTTATCCAACCTTATCCGTGGCCGAGAATCTGGACTTTTTCGCGCGCTTATTTGGTCATGGTAAAGCTCAGCGCCAGCAGCGCATCGCTATGCTGTTGCAGGCAACAGGATTATCCGCTTTTGCGGATCGCCCAGCCGGTAAGTTATCAGGCGGAATGAAGCAAAAGTTAGGGTTATGCTGTGCACTGATTCATGATCCCGAATTGTTGATCCTAGATGAACCGACGACCGGCGTTGACCCTTTATCACGTCGACAATTCTGGCAACTGATTGCACAAATTCGTCAGCAACAACCGCAACTAACGGTGATCGTTGCCACGGCGTACATGGCTGAGGCCAGTCAATTTGATCACTTATTTGCGATGCATGCAGGCCGTATTTTGGCACAGGGCGCTCCACAACAGCTGTGTGCTGAACAGCAGGCAGATACCCTCGAGCAGGCTTTTTTACGAATGTTGCCAGGGCATGCCAATTATCAACCCCTCGATGTCTCGCATCGTGACCATCAGCATAACGAAGTGGCCATCGAAGCGCACAAATTAAGCAAAAAATTTGGCGATTTCACTGCTGTAGATAACGTCGATTTCACCATCCATCGTGGTGAAATATTCGGTTTTCTTGGGTCGAATGGTTGCGGCAAAACGACCACCATGAAAATGCTGACGGGGCTGCTTGAAGCAAGCTCCGGCTCCGCGACTTTGCTGGGGCAACCAGTGCAAGGGAACAGTCGGGAAATTCGGCGGCGGGTTGGGTATATGACCCAACAATTTTCCTTATATACCGAGTTAACGGTTGAGCAAAACCTGTACCTGCATGGGCGCTTATACGACGTGCCACAAGCCCAATTAAAAATTCGGGTTGAGGCCATGTTGGCGCAGTTCGAGCTACGGCGGCAGCGCCATCACTACCCGAAAGAAATGCCGCTTGGCGAGCGCCAGCGTTTAAGCTTAGCGGTTGCGATGATTCATCAACCCGAAATTTTAATTCTTGATGAACCCACCTCAGGCGTTGACCCCATCGCCCGCGACCAGTTTTGGCGGATTATTCTCGATCTTGCTAAAACCCAACAAGTCACGATTTTTATTTCAACCCACTTTATGGACGAAGCCGAGCGTTGCGACCGGATTAGCTTGATGCATGAGGGGCGTGTTTTAGTCAGTGATACGCCTCCCGCAATAATTGCTGAGCAAGCCGCGAACAACCTTGATGATGCGTTCATACGGCTACTCGAGCAACATATCGAGCGTCAAGCCAGCACGCATGACCTCCCTCTCGAGACGGTTATAAACAAGCCTGCACAGAAATCTCGCCAGTTCAGTTTGCAACGATTATGGAGCTATAGCCGCCGCGAGAGTCTCGAGTTAAAGCGTGATCCGATTCGTTTATTAATGGCGGGGTTGGGTAGTTTGATCCTGATGTTTGTACTGGGGTACGGCATTAATATGGACGTGAATAGCTTAACCTTTGCAGTACTTGACCGCGACCAAACGCAATTGAGTCGTTCTTACACCGATAGCGTGGCGGGCAGTCGTTATTTTGTCGAACGTCCGGCACTGCATAGTTACGCCGAAATTGATCAGCGCATGCGGGCCGGAGAATTGAGCCTAGCCCTCGAAATTCCGACCGATTTTGCCAAGCGCATCGCGCGTGGCGAAACCGTTCAAATTGGTGCGTGGATTGATGGCGCCATGCCGGTGCGCGCGGAAACAGTGCAGGGCTACGTGCAAGGCTTGCATCAACACTGGTTACTCGAACAATTGCAAGCACACGGCTACCAGGTTCAAAATCCGGTGACGATTGCCACGCGCTTTCGTTATAACCCGGATGTCGCCAGTATGCCGGCTATGATGCCCGCGGTGATTCCCTTGCTGTTATTGATGTTCCCGGCGATTTTAACCTCGCTTTCAGTGGTGCGCGAAAAAGAGCTTGGCTCGATTCTTAACTTTTACGTTACCCCAACCACTCGGCTTGAATTTTTGTTAGGCAAACAGTTGCCCTATTTGGCCATTGGTACAGTGAACTTCTTTTTACTATTGCTGCAAGCGGAATGGGTTTTTGGTGTGCCATTGACCGGAAGTTTTTGGTTGCTGACATTTGCCAGTGTGCTCTATGTCGTGATTGCAACGGCGTTTGGTTTTGTCGTGTCGGCTTTTGTGCGCAGTCAAATCGCGGCATTATTTGTCACTATGCTTGCCACTATGGTGCCTGCGACAACCTTCTCGGGCATGATTACACCGGTCCCATCACTTGAGGGAATTGGTCGTTGGATCGGTGAGATCTTTCCCGCCACATACGAAATGATGATTGCGCGGGGTGTGTTCTCAAAAGCACTCGGTTTCGCCGAACTTGGCTATACCTTGATTCCACTCCTGCTCGCCATTCCGATTGTGCTGGGTCTGGGCGTTTACTTTTTGCCCAAACAGGAGCGTTAACATGAAGCAAACGTTCCGCAACACCATTTACCTCGGCTTGAAAGAGCTGCGCAGCATTTTACGTGACCCCATGTTGCTGATGATTATCGTGCTGGCCTTTACGGTCATTATTTATTCAGCGGCATCATCTATGCCTGAGAGTCTGCACAAGACCCCGATTGCGGTGATTGATGATGATCAATCGCAGTTGTCCAAGCGCCTAGTGAGCGCCTTTGACGAGCCCTACTTTCTTCCTCCCGAGCAAGTTGCCAGTCAAGTTGCAGATCAAATTATGGACGAAGGCCGGTTCACTTTTATTGTCCATATACCAAGCGGTTTTGAGCGCGATATTTTGCGCGATGATCGGCCAGAATTACAGGTGATCGTTGATGCCACACGGATGTCGCAGGCATTTACCGGAAGTGGTTATATCCAAGCTATTTTGCAACAGACGCTGGCTGAGTTTTATGCTGAACATCACCTAGTTAGCAGTGCTCAAGTGCCGGTTGAGCTTGCCTTGCGCTCTCGCTTTAACCCTGAATTAAACCCGTCTTGGTTTGCCAGCATGACCGAGGTGATTGGCCAAATTACCATGTTGTCATTGATCTTAACTGGTGCAGCACTGCTGCGCGAACGTGAGCATGGCACCATAGAGCATCTATTGGTGATGCCAGTAACGCCATTTGAAATTATGCTCGCCAAAGTTTGGTCGATGGTTTTGGTGGTAATGGTTGCGGCCACCCTATCGTTAATTTTTGTGGTGCAGGGTATTCTTGCAATCCCGATTGAGGGTTCACTGTGGTTATTTGCGGGCGCAATGCTTTTGCATTTATTCGCCACCACCTCGATGGGAATTTTTATGGCAACCTTCGCTCGCACCATGCCGCAGTTTGGCTTGCTATTGATTTTAGTGGTGATGCCGATGCAGATTTTATCCGGTGGCATGACACCTTATGAAAGCATGCCGAACATGATTCAAGTTCTAATGTCGGCCGCGCCTACCACGCATTTTATGCAAGCGGGACAAGCCATTTTATTCCGTGGTGCATCGGCTACGATGATTTGGCCGCATTTGCTGGCACTGCTGGTTATTGGGCTGAGTTTCTTTATGATTGCCTTGGCAAGGTTTCGTAAAACCTTGGCAACTCTCGTATAATAACCCGTTACTGTGTTGTTGGAGGCGCCAATGAGCGATAACTACTTACTCAAGCTCTATCACAAGGTTTTAAAGTGGCCATTTGGACGGCAGATTTTTGCGCGGATGTTTGCGGCAAAAGCGCCGTATTTTAAAACCATTAAGCCAACCATTACGGAGCTTCGTGAAAATTACTGTGAGCTTACTTTGCCTAAGCGTAAAGCGGTGCATAACCATATCGGCACCGTACACGCTATTGCGCTTTGTAATGGCTTGGAGATGGCGATGGGGGCAATGGCCGAGGCCTCGATTCCCAAACATTTGCGTTGGATTCCAAAAGGCATGACGGTTAACTATACCGCGAAAGCCGATAGCGATATTCGCATTACTGCCGAGGTCGATCCAAGCAAATGGCATCCAGGCGACTTAGATGTCATTGTCAATGGTTATCGAGCTGATGGCAAAGTTGTGATCACCGGTACCATTACGATTTATATTTCAGAAAAACCACCAAGGAAAGCTTAATGAGCCAACTGCCCGCCTGCCCTAAATGCCAATCTGAATATGTTTATGAAGATGGTGCGATGCTGGTCTGCCCTGAATGTGGGCATGAATGGAACCCTCAAGAAGTAGCAGATCAAGAGCCGACGTTTCGTGACGCAAATGGCAATCCATTAGCTGATGGCGATACCGTGACTGTGATAAAAGACCTTAAAGTGAAAGGCTCTTCGCTGGTGGTGAAAGTCGGCACCAAGGTTAAAAACATTCGCCTAACCGACCAAGGTGACCACGACATCGATTGCAAAATCGACGGTATCGGGCCGATGAAGCTTAAGTCTGAATTCGTTAAAAAAGCTTAGTCGACCCGTTCAAGCGGCAGGACCGCCAAGTGTTTGGCGGTTAAGCTTGAGAGCCAAATTTGCCCATTCACATCGATAGCTCCGGTTACTTGAGGGAACTGAGTATCCGGGTCTTGCAAGCTCAGTAACACTTCTCCTGTACTGGAAATTTTCAATAAATGCGCATAGTTCTCTGCTTGCGGGCGTAAAAAACTCGGTAGCCGCTGCACTATTTTACGTACCTTAGGATAAGGACCGAGCGCATCAAGCAACGGGTTCCGCGGCGAAACTAAGCCGACCCAGTAGTGGCCATCACTGCTTTTATTAATATTGTCTGGGAAGCCTGGCAGATTATCTGCAATAATTTCGATGTGCCCTTGTTTCGGTCCGGCCAACCAATATTTAAGGACTCTATATTTACCGGTTTCAATAAATAGTAAGTAGTCACTATCAGGGCTTACCTCGAGACCATTAGCAAACTGCAAACCGCTCAAGACTTCTTCAGTACGGCCTGTATTTGGGTCATATTTTAAAATGCGGCCATGGCCACCATGTTCCATGATATCAAGCAGGCTAGCGGGGAGTGTTCCGCCGTTTTCACGCGCCCCGAATTTAGTCGAGGCATCGGTAAAATAAATCATGCCATCGGCTGCAACATCAACATCATCGGCATAACGAATCGGCGTGGCGGCGGCTTGAGTGGTTAAAATCGACATCACTCCGCTCGGTGTAACGCGCAACAAGCCAAGGTAGGCGTCGGCAATGAGCAAGTTATCGTCGCTATCGAAACTTAACCCAAGCGGACGACCACCGGTTTGGACAAAAGCTTCGATGGCACCTTCAGCGGTGCGCTGATAGACACCGCCATCATGTGCGGAAAAAAACAATTCCCCTTTTGAGTTCACAGCGATATCTTCAGGGCCTTCAATGCCATCGAGAGGAATGAGCCGGATTGCAGCAAGGGCTGTATTTTGCTGGTATTCTCCACGATAATCCGGCGCCTCCGGCGGAAACCATGCCTGCGGTTCAATCGCAACCGGCCAGGTCAAGAAGTAGACCAGAATAGCAAGCAGCACTAGAATCACTTTGCGCATCAATGTTCTCCGCTATACACTCGAGTTGAGTGTGTTAATTACAGGGCCAGCAATGGGACACCATCACCACCATCATCATCACCATGAGGATATGTCTTCACAGCGTATTGGCTGGGCGTTTTTTCTCAATCTGTGCTTTACCGTTATCGAATTTATTGGTGGTATTTTAACCAATAGTACCGCGATTATTGCCGATGCGGTACATGATTTAGGTGACAGCATGTCAATCGGCATGGCGTGGGTCCTCCACAAGCTGGGACAAAAGCATCCGAATGCAACTTTTACCTACGGTTATCAACGCTTAAGTTTAGTTGGTGCACTGATTAATGCCGTGATTTTAATGGGCGGTTCCATTTGGGTTTTAAGCACGGCAATCCCGCGCTTATGGGACCCGGTGATGCCTCATGCCGAGGGTATGTTTGGGCTGGCGATTTTAGGGGTGGTGGTCAATGGCTTTGCCGCCTACAAATTAAGTTCGGGCAAAACCCTGAATGAACGGGTATTGAATTGGCACTTACTCGAAGACGTGTTGGGCTGGGTGGCGGTATTGATCGTCTCGATTGTGCTGATGTTTATCGAGTTACCGATTCTTGACCCGCTGCTCTCCATAGCATTTACCTTATTCATCTTGCTCAATGTGGTACGTGCGCTGAAAGATACCTTGAAGTTATTTGTCCAAGCCGCTCCTGACCAAAGCATGGCAAAGCAAATTAAGCAGCAACTGCAACAGCTTAACGAGGTGGCGGATGTTCATCATTTGCACTTGTGGTCACTTGATGGAGAGAGTCACGTTTGTACGGTCCATCTAGTCTTAAATGCCGAGTACGATGTCGCCCAGCAGCGGCAACTCAAAGCACAAATTGCCGAGCTACTCGCTCCGCATGCGCTGGCGCATACCACGGTTGAATTTGAATTCCCTGCTGAACTTTGTCGTGATCACTAAAACCAAGGCTGGCGCGACTGGGCAACATGTTCAAGCCATTGATGTTGAAGTTGTTGCGCCCGCTTGAGCGGGAAATATGCCAAGGTTTGCGAACCGGCGGCACCAAAATAGGTAAGATGGGCATAGCTAAGCATGCGGAGTAGCGGCCCTTGGCGGATGTCGATCTGCTGTAATTTATGCCGTGGATACCATAGCTGTACTTCGCCAAATAACCCCTTTCGGATCGCCAACCAATCCCCTGTTTCAAGCCAGCCAAAACGCCACCAGCGGCCGATAATAATCGCTTGCAACACGACATAAGCAAGCGCGACCCAAACCAAAGCGATAAGCTCACCACTGTTTAAATAAATTGTTATGGCAGCAATGGGGGTGAGCAGTGCTAACCATAAACTTTTACCCAACAGTGCAAAGGGGCTGAGACGTCGCCATGGTAGTTTTTGATTTGCGGGTAATTTAAATTCACTGCGTAGTTGTGCAATCAACTCAGCTGTCGCTGCAGGAACCCCAAAGACTTGCCGTCCTCCAGCTCCTGGCGCTTTATTTTGCTGTGGTTGCAGCTGGCGGGCGCTAAAGGCCCAACGCTTGAGCAATTTACCGCGAATATTTTGCCGGATGCGAACTCGTTGCAGTTTTTGATACTGAAAGCTCAGTGTACGAATGGTAAACAGCCCTGACCGTGCCTGAAACTTGCGTTTTAGCCCCCGTCCACTCAGTTGTAAGGTAAAACCGTAATAGCGAATAATACTGGCAAGCACTGATAGCAACAGCATGAGAATAAAAACACTGAGAACTGATGCAATCCCAATGACCCAACCATTATCAGCAAGCTCACTTGCATGGGCCTCAAGATAGGGTTCGATATAGTTTTCGAACACTTTCAATTGACTCAGTGGATAGACAATCACAGCTAAAACCACAAAGGCCATGTTATCAATTAGACCTGCGCGCACCACTTCAGCAAACGGTAAACGGATGGCATCGGTTTCTTCAAGCGACGCTGAGTCAGCTTGGTTCGGCGCTGTGGTTACATGTTGAGTGGCCAGCATCTGTTGGCGCAAATCGGTTGCAACCGCAAGCTCAAGTCCCGGAATTTCGACTTCTTGGCCCTTGGAACCGGCACTATCGACCGCTAAAATTGTGCGTCCAAAGGGGCGCAGATACCAAGCCTGTTTGAGTTCGGCTTGCTGGATCCGCTCAAACTTTAAGGTCAGGTGTTCTTTGTTCACTATCCCGCTACGAATCCGAATGGTGGCATCATCCCACTGAAACCGATAATAGTGCCAGTGCAAAATAGCCACCACGACAGTGCCGATTAAATAGGCGCCGGCAATTGCCCAAGGCACCCAGTCGGCCATATTTTTACCGCCGACAACCCCAAGTGCGAGCAGTGGGACAAAATTACTGAAGTTAGTGACGAGGCGTTTGATTTCGCGCGCTATAAAGAAAACGATGGTGATGGCTGCGGTTTTTTGCCAAGGGCTCGCGCTAGACTCAGATGTCATCACCCTCGCCCTCGAATTCTTGCTGCGCCATTTCGTTGAGTAGTCGATGCTGTATCGCTTCTGCATCGGCCTTGCGAAGACCAGGAACTTCAAGGTCAGCGCCTTGGCTTCCGGCAGTATAAATGACCACAGAAGCGAGTCCGAATAAGCGTGCGAACAGTGATTCCTTTACTTCGACGTGTTGAATTCGATTAAAAGGGACTCCGCGCTGAGCTCGCCAGAGTGCACCCTGGCGCAACAGCAACAAGTCATCAGTGACACAATAGCCGGTATACATAAACCGTCTCGGCGCCCACAAGAGCAGCAGTAACAGTGTGATCGCAGCCCAAATTCCGAAGCTCCAGAACCAAGCGGGCAGCACGGCACCCCAGCGCGCGATAAAATATTGGACCGCAATGACGATTGCAATCACTCCCATCGCAACCAATGCATGCAATTGCAAGTAGTGCGTGTAGCGCGGATCAACGGGTGTCCACTCCTGCTTCATTCAGGTTCCCTTTTCGTTTCAGATGTAGCTTTAGTAATTGTATCGGGCGCTAATGCCAATCATGGCTTCGCGCGCGCGGCCGGGTTCAAACGCTCGACCACTGCCTTGGTTCACCACCACCGAACCAACATAAGTTCGGTCAAACAGGTTGTGAATTTTAAGCCAAGGGCTAACTTCTAGACCTTGTAATTGATAGCGTGTTTGCAGTGCCGCAGACCAAACCACATGGCTTGGGGCGATCACATCATTGGCATCGGTTGCCATGACTTCGCCGCGATAATCAGCGGCAATCTGTACCAGCGTATCAGTCGATTGTGTCGGTAACCAGTTAAATTGCAGGTAGGCTTGCTGTTTAGCAATACCCGGTAAGCGCAGACCGTTGCTAAAGGTCGCATCGAGATAACTCGCGGCAAAACGTAGATCAAGGCTTTCGCTGAGTTCAGCCGTACCTTCAAGTTCAATGCCGCGGCGCTCTGTTTGCTCAGCATTGGTATAAATCGTGCGGCCATCGATGCTGGTGTCCACCACAATTTCATTATCGGTTTGGATATCAAAAACGCTGAGTTGACACGAGAATCCCGCGCCACGACATTTGACCCCAGCCTCCCATTGCCGGTTAAACGCCGGTCCAAGGGTTGCGTTGAGGCCTGTTCCTGAGCGCGAATAAGCAAGCTCAGTGAGTGTCGGGCTTTCAAATCCTCGGCCGGTGGCGATAAAGCTCGCCCAGGTTTCATTGAGCTCATAGTTCAGGCCAGCCATCCAGGTATTGGCCGAGAGCGCTTGTTCGCCGCTATCGTCTGGGTTAATGCCCGGCAAGGTGTAGTAATCGGCAACGCTAAATCGTAATTTTTGATGCCGCGCCCCAGCACTAAAAGCGAGCGTGTCATTTATTTGCCAGTGCGCTTGGCTAAAGAGTGCATACGTGCGCACGCGGCCTAATTCGTCGCGGCGTAGGTCACCTTTCACACCAAACTCGTTGACGAAACCACGGCGGCGATCACGTTGCTCTGCCCACGTTAAACCACTTGTGAGGCGAACGGTATCTGTTAACGGTAGCGTGACCGCAGTCTCAGCTCCGGTAAATTGTCGGCGCAAATCAATCACTGCACCCGAGCTCGTTAAATCGTCTCCGGCAAAGGGTAAAAACTGTTCAATTTCGCGCCAGCCACGCCAGCTATTGAGGTGCCATTGGCCCCAATCTGCGCGGCCTTGTAAGCTAGCTGACACCTGCTGGTGGTGAATACTTTTGCGGGTATCATAGGTGATAGCTCGAGCAACGGTTTGCTCTGGATCTGCCGCCCACGCGTTCGGCGTAAGAGCACTGGGATCTTGCAACAAAGGTGCATAGTTATCATCTAAGCGCACGACCAGCTCAGTTGAGTCATTTAATTGTCGATACCAACGCAGTGCGAGTTGATCGCGCTCGGCTTTGTTTTGTGGTCGCGGCCCATCGGTACGCAGTCTTGCCCCGACCAGTCGCAAGGCATTCTGAGCATCCACCCACTCGCCTTGCAGACGCTGTCGTTGAGTGGCGTTTTCACCGAAAACTAAACTCGCTTCCAGTGAATTGGTATCAGGTGCGCGCGAACGCCAGTCAATTGCACCACCGGCCGCATTGCCATAGAGCACCGCTTGCGGGCCGCGAATCACCTGCACATTACTCGGTTCATCGAGCAAAATGCTCGACGTTTGTGCTTGACCATCGGGCATACTTAGCGGAATGCCATCAAGTCTTAATAGCACCCCACGCACACCAAAGGCTGAGCGTGCACCAAAGCCACGCAGGGTAATCCGAGTGTCTTGCGCATAGTTACTGCGATCATCGCTTTGTACACCAGCAAGCCCCTGCAACAGCTCGGCTGCGTCAATACGGGCGCCCGGCAATTGCTCGGCTACGGCTAAATTACTGGCGCTAGCGGCGAGTTGTTGCTGCTGTTGTGGGGCGTTTTCTTGAATAACGATGACTTCATCAGGGGCAGTGGCCTGCACGCTGGCACTGGCCAGCGTGAACATCAAGGCGTAATACATGATTTACTCTGCGGGTTTGATTCGAAGAAGGGCGCCATTTTTATCATCAGATAATAAATAAATGAAGCCATCCGGTCCTTGTGCGATGTCGCGGAGACGGGCTTTGGTATCATCTTGTAACAGGGTTTCTTCGTGCATCACACGGTCACCATCTAAATCAAGACGCGCCACTTGCGAGCCACGTAATGCCGCTACAAACAAGTCGTTTTTCCATTCAGGGAAGGCATCCCCGGTATAAAAAATCATGTTTGAAATCGCAATCGATGGCACCCAGTAGTAATGCGGTAACACCGTCCCTTCAACATAGGTTTTGTCGCTGATAATGCTATCGTCGTAATCAATCCCGAAGGTTGCGACCGGCCAACCATAGTTATTGGCGGCTTCTGCAATATTGATTTCATCGCCACCTTTGGGACCATGCTCAGCGGCCCATAACTTACCGGTAAGCGGATGAATCGCTGCACCTTGCACATTGCGGTGCCCATAAGACCAGATTTCTGGCATCGCACCCGCTTGGTCGACAAATGGGTTATCTTCTGGGACGCTGCCATCAGGCCAGATGCGAACGATTTTGCCATCGTGGTTATCCAGTGTCTGCGCATCGTCCATATGGTGGTAGCGATCACCTGTGGTAATGAATAGATGGCCCTCAGGTGAAAAAACTAATCGTGAGCCGAAATGGAAGCGGCTATTAAACTTCGGCGCAACGCGGAAAATAAGCTCTTGGTCGACCAACTTATGGCCATCAAGTCGCGCACGGGTTACCGCAGTGCTCTGCCCGTCACCACCGGCTGGGTCGGCTTCGGCATAACTTAAATAAACCCATTGGTTTTCGGCAAAGTTTGGATCGACCACGATATCGAGTAAGCCACCTTGACCGGCATAGACCACTTCAGGCACGCCGCTTAGAGTATGCTTTTCATTTTTATCAAAGTGATAGTGCACCACGGCGCCCGTTTTCTCAGTGATGAGAACACTGCCATCGGGTAAAAAGTCCATCCCCCATGGATACTCTAGCCCTTCGGTAACCACCTCGAGCTCGATGTTATGACGCTGTGTTTCAATCGCTTTTGCATGCACAGCCGTGGTGCTGATTGCGGTCACTCCAAGCGCTAACAACACGGCGCTTAAAATTGGTTTTACGCTTTGCATAACTACCTCACATTAGTTGAGTGTTCGTTCGGGCAATAAGTCCGCGATACATTCAGCGAGTACCCGGAAAGTTTGTCGGCGCGTTGTGGTCGGTCGGTAAATTAAGCCAATCTCACGCGCTGCTTCAGCCCCTGTTGGCTGCAATGCGACTAAATCGGTGCCCGTTAAAATGCCATGGTCGATCGCCATTTGCGGGACGAAGGTCGCGCCAAGTCCGGCATCGGCCATTTGCACTAGACTATGTAAACTGGTCGCGGTGAAGGGATTAATTTTCGATGAATCAACCAGTTCACACGCTGAAACCGCATGGCCCCGTAAACAGTGCTCTTTCTCGAGTAAGAAAATCGACTCGTCGGGAAGTGCGCTGTAATCAACCGGTTCCTCTAGTTTTTCGGCAAGCGATTTATGCATCACCAATTTAAACGGGTCCCGCCCAAGCACATATTTTTGATTGCCATGGATATCGATCGGTAACGCCAAGATCAATACGTCTAGTTCCCCATTTCGGAGCAGTTGTAACAAATTCTGCGTAGTATCTTCGCGAATTCGCAGGTGTAGCTTGGGGTAGTCTTGCGCCAAGCTTTTGCTTAAATCACCGAGTAAGAACGGCGCAATGGTTGGAATACAGCCAAGCCGAAGCGGGCCTTCCATCAATTTGCCCTGACTCTGCGCGTAGTTCATCAGCTCTTCAGTTGAGGTAATAATCCGCCGCGCTTGGCGCACCAGTTCATCGCCGATGCTAGTGAACAAAAAGCTCTTATGGTCGCGTTCGATTAATTGACAGCCGAGTTGATCTTCTAGGTTTTGAATACCACTACTTAAGGTCGATTGACTCACATGGCAGGCTTGCGCTGCGCGATTAAAATTTTGATGTTCATGCAATGCCAGTAAATAGCTTAAGTTTTTTAGGCTAGGCAGCTTCGTCACACGGGCCTCCGCAGGGGTTAAAAAGTTTAATTGAAAATCCCGATTATCATAATTCGTTTTATTCGTTTTAACAAATTCTACGTCTTACCTATCATAGCTCCTGAACCGAAACGAAGAGTTTCAAATTTTGTGAACCTGTATCAATCGAGGAGAACACATATGTTAACCGTAGGCGATAAATTACCAGAGTTTTCAGTTGTAGCAGCTAAGCCTGGCTTCAACATGCCAGAAGAAAATGGCGAGAGCGCTTTTGAAACCATCACTAACGAAAGCTTCAAAGGGAAGTGGAAAATCATTTTCTTCTATCCAAAAGATTTCACTTTCGTATGCCCAACTGAAATTGTTGAGTTTGCGAAATTAAACGAAGAGTTCGCTGACCGTGATGCTGTTGTATTGGGCGGTAGCAATGACAACGAATTCGTTAAATTGGCATGGCGCCGTGAACACCCAGATCTGAAGAGCCTGAACCAGTACTCATTTGCTGACAACGGTTCACTCATCGACGGTCTTGGTGTCCGTGATAAAGAAGAGAACGTTGCCTTGCGTGCGACTTTCGTAGTCGACCCACACAACGTAATCCAGCACGTATCAGTTAACAACTTGAACGTTGGCCGTAACCCGCAAGAAATCTTGCGTATCCTTGACGGTTTGCAAACTGACGAGCTGTGCCCTTGTAACCGTGCAGTAGGTGGCGACACGCTATAAGCCCCCACGGGTTCAAGTAATAGATGTAGAGGTGCCGCTGCGGCGGCACTTTTTAACAGGAGGATTTATGAGCATTGCAGATTTTAAAAATACCCTAGGCGATCACGGTAAAGATACCAAGCTGAACTTGTCGAGTATTTTCGGCAATGTCGATACCTCTGGGATGACCAATGACCAATTCTACGGCACAGCGTTATCGCTTGCGTACGCAATTGGCGACGATGCGCTCACTGCAGCAGTTGAAGCAGAAGCTGAAGGTAAAGTTGAAGATAACGTTGTGGGAGCTGCGAAGTTAGCGGCAACCTTGATGGCGATGAACAACGTTTATTACCGCTTCTTGCACCTGTGCAGCGACAAACAGTTTTCGAAAATGCCAGCCGGCTTGCGGATGAACGGCATGGCGAATCCTGGTGTAGAAAAAGCTGATTTTGAGCTTTACTCACTGGCCGTATCAGCCCTTGCTGGGTGTGGTATGTGTATCGATTCACACGTAGGTGTGTTGCTGAAACATAACGTTCCAGCACAAGTTATCCAGTTATCGATCAAGATGGCTGCGGTACTGAATGCAGCGGCAACAGCGCGTCGCATTGCATAATCTGTCATTAAGGTGTCACATTGGCGCTTTAGGATAGATGTTGACTTCCCTGAGATCTGGTTGTAACTCATTTGCCCGATGCTTTGCATCGGGCTTTTTTTTGATCGTGATCAGCTTCCGACCATAAAAAAGCGGCATCCATCTGCTAAAATTCGGTATACTCTAAACTAAGTTTGAAAGACGCATTAGGTAACCGGTTATGGAACAAAAAGTGAAGGTGATGGCAGCAGACCAAGTCAAAATCGAGCGGCCTGACCCGAATAAGCAGTATTCTCCCCGTAACCGAATCTACGTTCGTGACGTCAAAGGCAGCTTTGAGTGGTTTCGACGTAGTTTTGGCTTCATTTTGCTGGCGCTTTTTGCCGGTATCCCTTGGTTACAATACAACGGTGACCAAGCGGTCTTGTTGGATATTTTTAACCAGCGTTTCCGCATCTTTGGGATGACCTTATGGCCACAAGATCTCACCATCTTGGCCTGGATAGCCATTGTCTCTGCTTTTGCACTGTTCTTTGTGACCACCTTATTTGGTCGGGTTTGGTGCGGCTTTATGTGCCCGCAGACGGTGTGGACCTTCATCTTTATGTGGTTCGAGAAGAAAATCGAGGGTACCCGCAATCAGCGCATGAGTCTCGACAAGCGAGCATGGGATTTTGATAAGGTCTGGCGTAAAACCCTGAAGCATGTGTCTTGGCTTATTGTTGCCCTGCTTACGGCGTTAATTTTCGTGGGGTACTTCACCGACATTCGCGCCTTGTTCGTGAACTTTTTCACCTTAGAGGCGAGTTTCTGGGCGGTGTTTTTTGTCCTGCTCTTTACCTTCTGTACCTATGGGAATGCGGGCTGGATGCGCGAAATTATGTGTACCCACATGTGTCCATACGCACGTTTCCAATCGGCGATGTTTGACCAAGATACTATTACTGTGAGTTACGATGCCAAGCGCGGCGAACCGCGGGGTGGGCGTTCTCGCAAAGCGGATCCGAAAGAGTTGGGGCTTGGCTCATGTATTGACTGTAACTTGTGTGTGCAGGTGTGCCCAACCGGTATCGATATCCGTAACGGTCTACAATATGAATGTATTAACTGCGGCAGTTGTGTCGATGCCTGTAATGAAATCATGGATAAGATGAATTACGAGCGTGGCTTGATTAGCTTTACGACTGAACGTAATTTACAAGGTGGGAAAACCCATACATTCCGCTTCAAAGCGGTCGGTTACTTTGTCGCTATGGTGGTTATTTCGGGCTTGTTAGTCTGGGATATCGCAACCCGCGTTCCACTTGAAGTCGATACCCTGCGGGATCGCAATCAGCTGTATACCATTAATATGGATGGCTGGGTGCAGAACGTCTATACCTTGAAAATTCTCAATAAATCGCAGTTACCACAAGAGTACACCATTGCGGCGACTGGCTTTGAGTCATTACAGCTGATTGGCAACACCGAGCTTACAGTGGCCGGCGGCGAGGTGGCGACCGTGCCTATTACCGTTGCGGTTGACCCAGAACTTGTCACTGAACGAGTACAACAGATTACCTTTATCGTACGCAGTAGCGACGGTGAAGTAGAACAGCAACACAGCAGTAGTTTTATCTATGAGTGATGCGCTCCAGGACTTTAGCTTTCATGGCTTAACTCCTGATTTAATTGTCAACGCCCTCGCCAGTGTGGGCGTTGACCCCTACTCGGGGTTGTTAGCCCTTAACAGCTATGAAAACCGGGTGTATCAATTCCAAGCCGATGATGGCAAGCGTTATGTGGCAAAGTTTTATCGTCCGCAGCGCTGGACAACTGCGCAAATTCTCGAAGAACACCAATTCACCCTTGAGCTCATGGCCGAAGATGTGCCGGCGGTGGCCCCATTGAGTTTGCACGGTTCGACTCTGTGTCAGTATCAAGGTTATCGCTTCGCGGTTTTTCCATCCGTCGGTGGACGCGCGGTTGAACCAGGTGATCTTGACCAACTCGAACGCATCGGCCGGCAAATCGGCCGTTTGCATGCGGTGGCTCGACGCGCAGATTTTCACGCTCGACCTGGTTTAGAGGCGGATGAATATGTGCTCCAAGCGATGCAAACCTTACGTCAAACAGAACTCGTCCCAGATGCGATTCGGACTGCATTTTTTGCGATCGCAGAACCCCTCGCTGAGCAATTACAACAGGTTTCTTTTGCAGATATTCAACTGCAACGTTTGCATGGCGACTGTCATTTAGGCAATATGCTGGTTCGCGATGAGCAGTTAACCTTTGTTGATTTCGATGATGCGCGCACTGGCCCAGCGGTACAGGATCTGTGGATGATGCTGGCAGGTGACGACCGGCAACAAAATTTACTGCAACTCGATGCTCTGCTCAGTGGTTACGAAGACTTTTGTGAGTTTGATGAAAAGGAACTCGCTTTGATCGAACCTTTACGTGGTTTTCGTATCATACACTACATGGCATGGTTAGCGCGGCGCTGGGATGATGCGGCATTTCGCCGAGCCTTCCCATGGTTTGCCGAAACGCGTTACTGGGAACAGCAAGTGCTGACATTGAAAGAACAGTTTGCTGCACTGCAGCAGCCCCCGTTAACGCTACAACCGAATTTTAATCGTTAATAAAAGTCTTAAAAAAGGACGGTAGCAATGAAGAAGTTATTGTTTGCAGTACTCGCTTTAATGATGTGGCCCGCGGCCGCGCAGCAGTTTGAAGAGGGTGTGCATTACGAAGTGATCTCTGAAACAGCCTCAGCAAAACCTGAAATTAAAGAGTTTTTCTCGTATTTCTGTGTGCATTGTTACCGTTTTGAGTCGATTGCCAAGGCGTTAGCTGCGGAATATCCAGAGCAGTTTGATAAAGCGCACGTTTCGTTTATCAACTATAAAGGCATGGGCATTGCGATGTCGCGTGCATACGTTGTGGCCAAACAAAAAGGCATGGAAGATGAGTTCAGTAGCTTAGTGTTCCGTCGTAACTTTGTTGAGCGCAACATGATCGAAACGCAAGACCAGCTCAACGGTATTTTTGCTGAGCTTGGAATGAGCGCGGAAGACGCAGAGAAAGCGATGAATAGTTTCTCGGTGCGCGGTATGGCCAACAAAATGGATCGTGATGCCGGTAATCTGCGCGTTAACGCCACCCCAACCTTTATCGTCAACGGTAAGTACAAAATCCTGCCACAAGGCCTACAAAACAGCGAAGATTTCAGCGCTGATTTCGTTAAGCTAGCAGGCTTCTTGCTCCAGCAATAAGTTATTTAGAGCGGTTGGCGATGGCCGTTAAGGTCTCGCCAATCAGCTTATCCTTCCGCTCCCAACGTCCGTTCAGCCAAGTTTGAAAGCGTTCTTTAAACGCCGCATCTTGGAAATAATCACCAATGAGATCTTGCTGCATCGGCAAGGTTTCAACATTCACATAAATATCTCTCAGTTGCCCCGTCAATAGATCCCAAACAACTGAGTTTTTGCTGGGCGGGTAAACGATGGTGATATCAAGAATGGCGTCAAATTGCTCCCCCATGGTTTGCAGAGTAAATGCAGTCCCACCCGCTTTAGGTGGGAGCAAATGTTGATAAGGGCTGTTTTTGTGTTGGTGCTTTTCAGGGGTAAAGCGAGTGCCCTCACAAAAGTTGATCACGGTTGTTGGGATATGACGGAACTTTTGACAGCTCTTTTGCGTGGTTTCGATATCCTTCCCTTTTAAGTGTGGATGCTTCGCTAAAAATTCACGCGAATAGCGTTTCATAAAGGGCATATCTAAGGTCCAGCAACCCAAGCCGATAAGCGGCAGCCAAATCAACTCTTGTTTCAAAAAGAAGCGCGGCATGGGCATATTGCGACAGGCCAAATGCATCACTAAGGGAATATCGACCCAACTGAGATGGTTGATGATAATCATGTACCAACGGTCGCGGTGGAGTTGGCTATCCCCCTCGATATGCCAGCGCACCGGCTGGGTGAGCCGAAACAGCAACGACATGGCGTAGCCCCACACCCGGAAGACTCCATTTGCGAGTGTTGAAATAACTCGCTGGACCGGTGGAAATGGCAGTAACAACTTAGGGATACCGACAATAATCACGAGCAAAGCAATAAGACCAGTGGTTACTGCAGCAAAAGTGAAATTAATGATCAAACGCACAGGGATCAATAAAGTCGTTAACATAGTTTTGCTCTCATCTCGTTCAACCTAAGGGGATATGACCCACTATCATACGCAAAAGTGTAAAGCTTGCCAGAACAGAAAAAAGGCGCTATTTTATACTGTATAAATATACAGTATTTTAGGGGGTGCATATGGCGGCTTCACATCTTCACGAACTGGTTGCCAAAGGCTGGGTTTGGCAAGGCCAAGATCTTCCTGCGCAAAAGCTACAGCAGCAGTTCATTGAAAGTGGTTGGTCTGAGTTAGATCAGCACTTAGGAGGCGGCTGGCTGCAAGGTAGCGTGAATGAATTGCAGTTGCATGCGCCGTTTAGTGGTGAGCTAGCTTTTCTTATGCCCTTATTACAGCAACAGACCCGCCCAACGGTATGGCTCAATCCACCCTGCCAGCCCTATGCACCTGGGCTACGTTATCAACAGCTCGAGCCAGATTTGCAGTGGTGCCTTTATGAGTCTGATCCACTGAAAGCGGTATGGGCGATTGAACAATGTTTGCAAGCGCAACAAGTTGGCGTGGTTTTAGCCTGGTTACCTGAGTTATCAGCGGCCTGCGTGCGGCGCTTACAACAAACGGCAGAACAGCAGCAACAATTAGTGTTCATCTTTACCCCAAGTAAAACCGCAACCACTGAAGCCCGTGCTTATGTGAATCGGCTGCGTCTGTATTGGCATGACGGCTTGCATGTGGAAATTCTAAAGCGCCGCTTTGGTTGGCCGCTGGCGGCGTTTCGCTGCCCAGTTGAAGACTTTTTACCGGAACGTCGCCGTTCGGCCCAGCAATCCGCGACTTAGCGTTATGAATGCTTGGCTGTTTTTACACTTTCCCCATTTGCTGCTCGATGAACAATTGGCGCAGCAGCCTGCTGACCAGCAACAGTTGCCACAGGTGCTGCTAGAGCAGCAGGCTGGGCGTGAGCCCAAGGTAAAACAAGCTAACCTTCAAGCTTTGCAACAGGGGGTTGAAGTGGCGATGGACTGGGTGATGGCGCAAGCACTGGTGCCTGAATTACAGACGCGCAATTGGGTCGCGAGTCGAGAGCATCAAGTGTTAGCTGCGCTGGCGCAAGCCCTGTATCAAGATTGTGCACAAATTGCTTTGTACCCACCGCGGGGGTTGCTACTCGAAGTTAAAAGTTTACAGCGTTTGTATGGTGGCTTAGAGCCTTTGCGAGCGCGTATTGAACAACGCATACAGCACCAGATCCCACCTTTAAGATATAGCTTAGCAAGTGGGTATAGCCCGCTCGCGGCAAAACTATTAGCCGAAGCAGAGCAAACCTTAGTGACCACAGCAACGGGCCCGGTTGAGCAGGCGCTACAGCAATTACCGCTCCAGCATAGCCAACTCCCCGCAGAGCAAATTCAACGGTTATTGGATGTTGGCATGCAGTCGTTAGGGAGTGTGCTGAGTCATTCAGCAGGCGCTTTGGGGCAGCGTTTTGGTAAAACCATGACGCAATATCTGGCGCAGCTACGGGGCGAACTTCAGCAGCCGCAACATTACTATCGTCCCCCTGCCTATTTTTATCAGCGCATCGATTTATTGACCGAAGTGCAGTCATGGCAACAGCTACTCTTCCCGTTAAAACGGCTCTTACAGCAGCTTGAAAACTTTTTACAAGTACGCCAATTGAGTACGCAGCAGTTGCTCTTGAAAGCTTATCATCGCAATCATGAGCCGACCCAAATCGAGATTGGTTTTGCCCATCCGGTGTGGCAGCAGCGAGAGATTTTTCAATTGGTGCAATTACAACTTGAGCGGCAACAGCTTTCGCATCCCGCACTTGAGCTGAGCCTGTGGGTACGCGATTTAGTTTCACGAGAAAGTCAAAAAACACGTTTATTTGCTGCGGCAAAAGGTGAACACCAAGAAGATACCCAGGCGCGAGCACAATTGGTCAACCGCTTACAAGCACGATTAGGTGCACAGGCGGTTAAAGTCCCGCAACTGCGAGCAGATCTGCGCCCCGAAAAAGCCCATGGGTTGCAGCCGTGGCAGCAGATACAGCAGCCCACCAAACCACGTTATCGTTCGCGTCTGCCGCGGCGGCCTCCTTGGTTATTAACTGAGCCAGAGCCGATTCAGCGGCAACAATGGCAATTGCAATGGGGGCCAGAGCGGCTTGTAAGTGGCTGGTGGGACGATGCGCCCTGCCATCGTGATTATTACATTGCACTCGATCCTTGGCAGCGCCAAGGTTGGATTTTTTCTGATCAGCAAGGGTGGTTTTTACATGGCTGGTTCAGTTAATCCGGTTGCTTTGAATTGTCTTAGTTACTATAGCTTTTTGCGCGGCGCTTCGAGTCCTGCCGAGCTTATAGAGCAAGCGGCTGAACTTGGCTATCAGGCCTTAGCCATAACCGATGAATGTTCACTTGCTGGAGTGGTTCGTGCTTACGTTGCCAATCAGCAGTTGCCAAGTCCCCTACAGCTTTTGATTGGCAGCAGTTTTGACTTGGCCGAGCAGGGCCGCTGGGTGGTATTGGTGCGTGACCACCAAGGTTACACGCAACTGTGCGAATTGATTACCAAGGCACGCAGTCGCTGCAGCAAAGGGGCGTATCAACTAGGTTTAGACGATTTAGCTGAACTTGACCCCAATCATGTCATTTTGCTCTGGCGACCTGAATTAACCGGCGCTATGGCGACGGTGACGCAGCACTTATTGCCGCGCTTTGAAGGGGCGCTCTACTTGGCCTTTAGTCGTCACTATCACAGTGATGATGCAGCGCGATATCGAGCCTATCAGCATTACCATCAAGTAACGGGTTTACCGATAGTTGCCGCCTGTGAAGTGTTATATCACCAGCGTCAGCAACAGCCGCTCTTTGATGTGATGCAAGCGATTCGCGAGCGCCAAGCGGTGACCCAAATCGTTGAACACCTGCCAGCTAATCATGAGTATTGTTTGCGCTCGGTAGCCGAGTTGCAGCAATGCTACCCCCATGCGTGGCTAGAACAAGCCGGTTTTATTGCGCAAAAATGTCACTTTTGTTTAAGCGAGTTACGCTACCAATATCCGAGCGAACTGGTGCCTGAGGGACAAACCGCAACGGCTTATTTACGTGAATTGACTTACGCTGGCGCAAAGCGACGCTTTCCAGATGGGCTTAGCGCAGATGTTCAAGCCAAATTAGAAAAGGAACTCGGGCTTATTGAGCAACTTGAGTACGAGTATTTCTTTTTAACCATTTACGACATTGTTCAGTTTGCCCAGCAGCGAGGCATTTTGTACCAAGGGCGCGGCTCAGCAGCGAACTCGGTGGTGTGTTATTGCCTTGAGATCACGGCCGTAAACCCTGCTCAAATTGATGTGCTATTTGAGCGGTTTATTTCAGCTGAGCGAGATGAGCCTCCAGATATTGATGTCGATTTTGAGCATCAGCGCCGCGAAGAGGTGATTCAATATATTTATCAAAAATATGGGCGTAAACGGGCTGCTCTGGCGGCGACAGTGGTGCGTTATCGATTGAAGAGCGCCTTTCGTGATGTGGGTAAGGCGCTCGGTTTTCGCGAGCAAGCGTTACGTCATTACCTTCAGCGAATCGATCGGCGTGACCGCGAGTATCACTGGCGTGAGCAACTGCTCGAACAGGTCCCTGAGTTGGTACAAACTCAACGTGGGCGCTGGTTATTAGATTTAACCCAAGCCTTAATTGGCACCCCGCGCCACTTGTCACAGCATGTCGGTGGGTTTGTGATTGCCTCGCGTAGCTTAGCCGAACTTGTTCCGGTCGAAAATGCCAGCATGCCGGAGCGTACCGTGATCCAGTGGGATAAAGACGATATCGAGGCACTGCGCCTGATCAAAGTAGATATTCTCGCTCTAGGCATGCTCTCTGCGCTGCAAAAGATGCTGACCTATGTGCGTGGCTATGGCCAAACTGCGGCCGAACAGCAACTCTCGCTTGCCACTATTCCAACTGAAGACCCGAAGGTCTATCAAATGCTGCAGCAAGCCGATTCGATTGGTATTTTCCAAATTGAATCGCGCGCGCAGATGAATATGTTGCCGCGACTCAAACCTGCGACTTTTTATGATCTGGTGGTACAAATTGCGATTGTCCGGCCAGGTCCAATTCAAGGTGATATGGTGCACCCTTATTTACGTCGCCGGGCTGGGCTTGAGCCGATTGAATATCCAAGTGCAGCGGTCAAACAGGTGCTCGAGCGCACTCTAGGCGTGCCGATTTTCCAAGAGCAAGTGATTAAACTGGCAATGGTTGCGGCTGGCTTTAGTGGTGGCGAAGCAGATCAATTACGGCGCGCTATGGCTAATTGGCAACGCTCAGGGAAATTGAAAAAGTTTGAGCGTAAACTTATCGAGGGGATGCGCGCGCGAGGCTACAGTGATGACTTTGCCAAACGTATTTATCAGCAGATTCTTGGTTTCGGTGAGTATGGCTTTCCGGAGTCGCACTCGGCCAGTTTTGCCAATCTTGCGTATGCCTCGGCGTGGATGAAGTATCACCACCCTGCTGCTTTTTATTGTGCGTTACTGAATAGTCTACCGATGGGCTTTTATTCTGCCGATCAACTTTTACAAGATGCGAAACGTCATCATGTGCCCCTGTTACCGGTAGATATTCAGTTTAGCCAGTGGGATCATCAGCTGGTCGAGTTGACCGAGCGGCGCAGTCTAAGGCTGGGGTTGCGGTTGATTAAAGGATTATCGCGCCAACGGATCGAAGCGCTTATAGCGCAGCGCCCGCCACAAGGATTTCAGAGCTTGCAACAACTCCAGCACTGTGGCGCGCGTCGGCATGAGTTACAAGCGTTGGCTGCAGCAGATGCGTTAGCCGGTGTCAGTGGCCATCGCTATCAGAGTCAGTGGCAAAGTTTAGCGGTACAAGAGCAACCCCCTCTATTTGCTGAGTTGCTCGATGATTTAAATGATGAGCAAGTAGCGGCTCCTACCGAGATTGAAGATATTCGAGCGGACTATCAACATTTAGGGTTATCGCTGCGGCGTCATCCACTGGCTATTTTACGCGAGCAAGGAAAGTTGCGTGGGTATAAGACGGCCGCCGAGCTGAGCACTTGTCGATCGGGCCAATTTGTTCAAATCAGTGGTTTAGTCACGTGCCGACAGCGCCCCGGTACCAGTAGTGGCGTGACTTTTATTACCCTTGAGGACGAAACGGGACAGGCTAACATTGTGATTTGGCTTGCCACCGCACGCCAATTCCGGCAAGCGTATTTACGTGCAAGGCTGTTAAAAGTAAAAGGCGTGGTAGAGATCCATGCGGGGGTGGTGCATGTCATCGCAGGGCAGTTATTTGATGAAAGTGAGCATTTACGACCGTTTCAACTTGACCGTAAACGCTCCCGTGATTTTCATTAGCCAAGTTAAAGCGATTGTACGTTGGCGATATACTCGTCTTTTAGTTGCACGTACTTGGCCGCTGAGACTTTCAGAAATTCTTTTTCTTGCTCGGTTAAAGCGCGAACTTTTTTCATCGGGTTGCCCACATATAGATGCCCTGCTTCTAAATGTTTGCCCGGTGGCACCACGGTTCCAGCACCAATAATGACATCATCTTCAACCACTGCCCCATCCATTACGGTCGCTGACATGCCAACTAAGACCCGATTGCCAATCCGACAGGCGTGCAGCATTGCTTGATGGCCAACGGTAACATCATCCCCAATAATAAGTGGGAATCCTTCTGGATTACTCGCGCTTTTACTCGCCACATGTAAGGTGGTGTTATCTTGGATATTGGTGCGCTTACCGATCCGAATTTTATTCACATCACCCCGCGCTGCTACTAACGGCCAAATCGAACTATGTTCACCAATATGGATATCACCCACTAAGACCGCACTTGGATCAATATAGACATGCTCTGCAATGTCCGGCTCAATACCACGATAACTTCGAATATCACCAAACATATTTATAACCCCTGTTTTAACATAAAATTTCACGACCAAATCAATACAGCGATGGTAGCAGATGCCGATCTTCGCTGCGAGTTATATAGTTTTTAAGCAAATTGTTGATTAAATCAGCTATCGGCAAAAAAACATAAAAAAATCCCCAAAAGGTCCTTGACGGGGGCAGTTAAATCACTAAAATGCGCCCCACGCTTTCGGCACGCACTGAAAGCGCCAAAACAAGCAATTTGAGATGAAAAAAATTTTGCCGAAAGGCTTGACTCAAACTGCATAGGCTGTAGAATGCGCAGCCTGCTCGATGCGAGCGAACGTTCTTTAACAATTTATCAAGCCAAGCAAACTGTGTGGGCACTTACCGGATTCAGGCAGAGAAAGCATCTTTGGATGCAACAAGTATCCTTCTTTTAACGAAGGGGATACACCTGACTGATTGGAAAAGTGCTTAACAAATTTAGATTTATTAAGTCATTGATTCAATGAGTCGATTAAACACTTTAAATTGAAGAGTTTGATCATGGCTCAGATTGAACGCTGGCGGCAGGCCTAACACATGCAAGTCGAGCGGTAACAGGAAGAAGCTTGCTTCTTTGCTGACGAGCGGCGGACG
>NZ_PIQG01000003.1 GCF_003987435.1 Pseudidiomarina taiwanensis
TTGCCTGGCGGCCATAGCGAAGTGGAACCACCTGACTCCATTCCGAACTCAGACGTGAAACGCTTCCGCGCCGATGGTAGTGTGGGGATTCCCCATGTGAGAGTAGGTCACTGCCAGGCTCCTATCCTAATCCCTCGTCCTTACGGACGGGGGATTTTTTATTGCCTGTTATTTGGTGTTTCTACTGCTGACTCTTGCGGATAGCTTCAAGGGCGCCCGTTGGGTTCCCGGCGCCTTGTTCAGCGCTGGCAAGGTCGAGCCAAACTTGGGCTGACGGTGCAAGCTCAGCGGCACGTTTTAAGGCACGTTGGGCAAGCGTGAAATCCTTCACTTCAAGTGCCAGCTGACCGAGAGCATGAAGCATTAAGGCATTGTCAGCATTGCGCTTTAAGCCGTCTTGCAAGTAATCTCGGAGCGACTGATCGGCAGCAATCAATTGCCCTTGAATTAACTCGCCTAACTCAAGTTCACCGCGTTTTAACCCCCGCGCTGCGACCTTGCCGGCAACCTCATTTAGGCCAAAACGTTTGAGTGCACCGATATAGGCTTTACGGACGGGGCCTTGGCGACGGAGATCTTTACTGAGGCCGTCCCAGTAATTTTTCAGGTCGTCTTTACGGTTCGCACCAACTTGCAGCATCACTTCTTTATAAGCTCGCTCAGTCAGCTCGGCGACGTCGCTGCTGGTGTAAGTGGTGTAGTCAGCCAAACGCGGCAGGATCTCGATAAGCGGACGCCATTGATGATGTTCAATATAGCTGCGCGCCGCCATCCGCAGGAGTTGAGGATGATGCGGGTATTGCTCCAATAATTTTTTGAGCTGCTGCATTTTGCCAGGACTCAACTCGGCCTGGGCGTTCAGATCAAGCAACACACTTGCAAGTTGTAACTGTTCGGCTTGGCCACCTTTAGCGAGCCAGTCCTTTGCCGCTTTATGATCGCTGACTTGGCCAGCGCTATAGGCCGCGAGTAAGGCATTGGTGCTGGCTTTGTTCAGCTGCCAGGCGCGAGCGAAAGCTTTGTGGGCGGCGTTATAATCCTGCGTGAGTAAGGCTTCAAGAGCGCTCGTTTGAGCTTGTTCAGCTTTGCTTTGCCGACGTCGGCCAAACCATTTAATGCCCCATGAGGTGCCCCGCACCAGCGCCGCGATACCTTGCCCTAGTTTTAATAAAATGAAGCTCACCAGCACCAGTAAAATAACCGCCGCGACCAAACTTAATTCGATACTTGTTTGGCCAAAGGCAATCAGAACATAACCCGTGTTGCCCGACCAAAACGGCCCGATAATAAGCCCGGCAACGATCAATAAGACAATAGATAAAGCCAGCTTCATGGTGTCTCTCCCGCCGCATCATTTAACAGTTTTTCGGCTAATCGAGCGACTAAAGCAGGGCTTTGCAAGCTATCAGGGTAGCTTGCTTGCAAAGTTAAATCGGTTAATGCGTTCAGTTGCGATGCCAGCGTTGTGACGCGAGTATCGTCTATCCCATCGAGTTGAGCGACCAACTCGGTTGCTTCATTTAAACTCAGCACATAAAGCGTCTGATCACCACTTAGCGCGGCTTGTTGGGCCAACTGGAGTTGCAATAAAAGACGTTGCTCCGCCAGCAAAGTGAAGCTGTGCGAGAGCAGTGGTTCAACCGGCTGTTCGTGTGTTTGGATCCGAATAAACTGGTCACTGAGTGCGAGCGCAGAGCGTTTTAAGTTGCTCAGCCAGTCATCCCCAAGGTCACGCTCAACCGGCTTAGCAAATGACGACTGCGGCGTTTGAGTCCAATCAATTTCGCTCACCAAGCTGCGTAAGCTCGCAAGGCTCAGTGCGGCATCCAAGTGTTGCGCAGCAGGTAAGGCGCGGAGGGTCTGGATATCGTTCTGTAGGGCTTGGCGCGCCGTCAAATGAGCTGGATTATTTAACTGCGCAAGCTGGTCATGAGCAAGTTGCAGCAGTTGTTGGGCTGCTTCAGGTTCGCCTTCGACCCATAGTTTAACCGTCGCTCTTTGGGTAAATTGATGTGCTTCGATAATCCGCCAGTTGGCCTGGGCAGATAAATCAAGCAGGCCAATTTCAGTTTGCAGTGCCGCGAGCGCTTGTTGGGTTGCGCGAAGTTCTTGGTAAAGCTGCGCCTGACTTTGTTGCATCGCATCAACTGTTGCATAGCGCGCTTGGTCCGCATTAAGTTGCGACAGCTGCTGTTGCAAACCATTCACACGTTGATCGAGTTGCTCAAGTTTGGCCGTGACCGGGGTTTCAGTAGCTGCGGCAGTGGGTTCATCTTGGAGGAGCTTTTGGAAGCTTGGCCAAACATAAAAATAGGCAGCAGCGATAGCCCCGGCAATCACTAGCAGGATGAAGAGCCCGGCAAACCAACGGCCTGTGCGCGAGGACTCGACAGGAGCTTCGGTGGTGTCCGTTTCAGTTGCTTCAGGAGTGTGCTTTGCCTTCGCCATATTGCTTCCTCTGTACCTGTTGCCATGCCTCAATCAGCGCATGGGGAGTTGCACTGCCAGCGACCGTTGCTCGGCTTTGCAAACCGACCGGCAGTAATGCTTGTAATCTGTCACTTGCCACAATCCATTGGCATCGCTGTAACCAGCTTAGTCCGTCAGCAGGGATAGCGGCAAGAAAATAGCCCAGTTGTTCTGCACTACTGACCATAATGCAATCAACTTCGGCTTGCCAGTTTTGAATCATATCGCTGCCCAGTTGCGTGGGCATCCGGCGATACACGTCAAGGTAATGCACTTTGGCACCCCGCGCTCTGAGGGTGTCGGCAAGAAGCTCACGGCCGCGCTCACCGCGCACAATAAGCCACTCCTGTCCTTTCACATTTTGCAGTGGTTTTAAGCGAAGTAAACCCTCACTATTATGCTCTGAGAGAGGACAGGTGACCGGCCCCTGCACGATTTCAGCGATAGCTCGTGCGCTTGTTGGGCCAACACTAAACCAGTTCATCTTGGGTAAGTGGAGGCCCAGTTGTTGTTGACTTTTCGCCAAAAAGTGCGCCGCATTCACACTGACCATAATGCCGCTGGTAAATGGGATCTCGAGCAATTGTTCGAGCTGCTCAACAGCCGTGTCACTCGGTTCGACGCTTACCATAGAGTGCTGCAACACCTGCGCGCCATGTTGCTGTAACCGATCCAGCAAGGGCTCGGCTTGGTCGGCTGGACGTAATATCAGGGTTGCTTTGCTCATCTAGCAGCGCCGTTAAGAATGTAGTTCATTTTGCGCGTAGACATCCCGCAAAATCACATCAGCACCGCGCTCTAGCAAATACTCCGCGAGTTCGATACCCAGTTGTTCCGCCTCATCGCGATGACCACTGATCTCCCCTTCAAGAATCTCGTTGCCATCTGGGCGACCGACTAAGCCACGCAGGTGCAATTGATCCCCTTTGAGTTCAGCATAAGCCCCGATTGGAACTTGGCAGCCACCTTGTAAGCGCCGATTCATCGCACGTTCGGCTAACACGCAGCTGCGACTGTCAGGACAGATAAGGGTATCGAGTAGTGCTTTGGTTTCGGCATCATCACTGCGACATTCGATCCCCAGCACCCCTTGACCATTTGCCGGCAGACAAATATCGACCGGAATCCGCTGTTTGATGCGCCCTTGTAAATCCAACCGAATCAAACCGGATGCGGCGAGAATAATGGCATCATATTCACCGTCATCGAGTTTCCGTAACCGGGTTTGCACATTGCCGCGTAAGTCATGAATCACTAAGTGCGGATAGCGCGCCAAGAGCTGACACTTGCGGCGTAAACTGCAGGTCCCGACAATTGCACCTTCCGGTAACTCATCAAGGGTATTGTATTGGTTCGAAACAAACGCATCGCGCGGGTCTTCGCGTTCGCAAATGCCATATAATTCGAGCCCATCTGGAAACTCAACCGGCAAGTCCTTCATCGAGTGCACGGCTAAATCGGCACGGCCCTCGAGCATCGCCACCTCGAGCTCTTTCACGAACAACCCTTTACCGCCAATTTTAGCGAGCGGCGTATCTAAAATGACATCGCCACGAGTACTCATCGGCAACAGCTCAACCGTTAAACCGGGGTGCGCTTGCTCGAGCCGAGCTTGGATATGCTCCGCTTGCCACATGGCCAGCATGCTCTTGCGGGTGGCAATCCGTAACAGCTTTTTCATTATTAGGCTCCTGGCGCCAAGTTTAGTGGTTCACCTGCTTGTTTCTCGCCGGCTTCGTTGAGCAGCGCCCAGAGTTCCACCCCAGTGCGGTTATCGATCCAAGCGCCATCGCGGTATTCGAAATGGTGCCCATTAAATTTGGTCGCGACCCAAAGTTGCATCAGAGGAGGCTGCTTATTGATCACCATTTTGGTGTTATTCGGGAAGGTCAATTCAAGAATATCGCCACCGGACTCTGTATCGATATCGACGCCACAATTTTCGACCGCTTCTTCAATTGCTAAAATCGTGTTCTCGGCCAATTCATGGTACTCATGTTCTTGCATAGCAACTCCTAATAATGACATTTGTTCGCAGCGATGCGATGATAAGCGCATATCCGCACTTGGTGCACTTACGCTTGCATATCCACGCTTGCATACATAGGTACAGTTTAACGATGTTTCAACAGAATGTAATGCGAATCGCTGTTTTAATCGCCGCATTAGCGCTATTTGGCTGTGGTCAAAAGGGACCACTGCAACCTCCGGCCGAGCCAGTTGAGCAACAACAGCCAGAGGACGCCCCAGAATCATGAATTTTGCCAAAATGCATGGCTTAGGAAATGACTTTATGGTGCTCGATGGCGTCACCCATAATGTTTACATCAATCCTGAGCAAATTCGTGGCTGGGCAGACCGTCATCGTGGCGTTGGTTTTGATCAAATGCTGGTGATTGAACCACCCTATGACCCCGATTTGGATTTTCATTACCGGATTTTTAATGCCGATGGCAGCGAAGTTGCTCAATGTGGTAACGGTGCGCGCTGTTTGGCAATATTCGCCAAGCGCAAAGGGCTAACCAATAAGAATCACATTAAGGTCAGCACGAAGGCGGGCAAAATGACCCTGCACGTTGAGCGCGATGGACGGGTGACGGTTGAAATGGGGGTACCTCAATTTGCCCCAGATCAGATCCCGTTTCGGGCGAATAAAGAAGAGCAAACTTATTTGTTGCGCGAAAACGACCAAACCTTAATGTTTGCGGCTATGAGCCTTGGCAATCCGCATTGTGTGCTTGAGGTCGACAGCATCGCCAGCGCAAGCGTTGCTGAGACGGGCGCCCTCCTCGCGACCCATGAGCGCTTTCCGGAAGGAGTGAATGTTGGCTTTGTCGAATATCTCGACCGTAGTCATATTAAACTACGGGTGTATGAGCGTGGCGTCGGCGAAACCTTAGCCTGTGGCAGCGGTGCATGTGCAGCAGCGGTGCTTGGCATGCGCCAAGGTAAATTAGATGAGCAAGTCGAAGTCGAGCTGCCAGGCGGTAAATTGACCATTCGCTGGCAACCGGGGCAGACGGTGCGGATGACAGGTCCAGTAGAATATGTGTTTGATGGATATTTAAAACATGAGCGATGAATCAGCAAAAGTCTTAACCGATGCCAAAGTCGATGATGCCTTAATTGCCGAATATCTGGCCGAGAACCCAGATTTTTTTGAGCACCATCCGCAGCTTTTACAACAAATGCGCTTGCGCCATTCAGCCCAAGGGGCGGTGAGCTTAGTGGAGCGACAGCAGCAAATTTTGCGCGATCGGGTGCGTCAGCTTGAAGAAGAAATCACCGACTTAATGGTGACTGCGCGCCGCAACGAAGAGCTATTTAAATGCTACAACGCACTATACAGTGCGCTGCTCGATTGTGGCTCGGTCAGCGCAGTGATGGATACGATCCAAGCGACCTTTGCCGAGCAATTACAGATGCCTGCGGTGACCTTGAAGTTCTTTGATAGCCCCTTGCCATTAGCCGAGCAATACAGCTTTACCGCAGATACCCACAAGCAGTTATTGAGTAAACGCTTCAAAGATAGCCGGATTTATTTAGGTCGCTTGAGTCAAGAAGAGCAGCGCTTACTGTTCCCTGATCAGGCTGTCGCATCGGTCGCTTTACTGTTACTCGGAAAAGACGGCGAGTTAGGAATGCTGGCGATTGGGAATCACGATCCAAGCCACTTTGATCCGGCTATGGATTCGCTCTTGATTACCCAACTGCAAGCCCTGTTAAGCCACCTATTGCCCACCTTGATGGCCCATGAAGCTGGTTGAGGCACTGCCCAAGTTTATTCATCATCTCGCCGGCGAGCGCGGGCTCGCCGAGCACACCCTGAATAGTTATCAACGTATTTTAAGCGAAGACATCGCAACGTTTGCCGAGCAGCACATTACTGATGTTGAACAGGTGCAGTTAGAGCAAATGGAGCGCTTATTTGTTTCGTGGCGTCGCCGTAACCTGGGTGATGCCTCGCTGGCACTGCGGCTAGCCGCTTGGCGGACGTTTGCCAGCTATTGGTTGCGGCAAGGTTGGAGTCACGATAATCCGGCAACCGCGATCAAAGCCCCTCGCAAAGCGAAGCGACTGCCGAAAAACCTCGATGTGGATAGTATTAGTCAATTACTTCAGTTACCCACAGATGACCCGCTAGCGATTCGTGATGCCGCCATGATGGAGCTGCTTTATTCTAGTGGCTTACGCTTGGCGGAGTTGGTGCAACTCGAGGTGGATAGTTTTAACAGTCGTCACCGAGAGTTACGGGTGATCGGTAAAGGCAATAAAATGCGTATCGTTCCATACGGTCGGTATGCCGCAGAGGCGATTGAGCGCTGGCTACCGATACGGGCACAGTGGCTCGGCAGCCGACTAGATGAATTAGCCTTATTTATCAGCCAGCGAGGCCAGCGCATCAGCCCGCGCACAGTACAGCAACGGCTAAATCATTGGGGCAAACTGCAAGGGTTAAATGGCAATTTGCATCCGCATAAGTTGCGTCACAGCTTCGCGTCGCACCTGCTGGAATCAAGTGGCGATTTGCGTGCTGTGCAAGAATTATTGGGCCATGCCAATTTGAGTACCACGCAAGTGTATACCCATCTTGATTTTCAGCATCTGGCCAAGGTTTATGACAGCGCCCATCCGCGCGCTCGGAAGAAGAAATGAGTCTACGTTTGTATCGACGCTGGCGCCCGATTCGCGCCGTGAGTTTTGATTTAGATGACACCCTTTATGACAACGTGCCGGTGATGCGACGCGCGGAACAGGCGGTGCATGCCTATTTAGTCGAGCACTTCCCGCAAACCGCACACTGGACGATTGCTGATTGGTCTGCGCGGCGCAGTGCGATTATGGATCGTGATGCGGAGCTTGCCAGTGACATGAGTGCCCTGCGCGTTGCAACCGTCGCTGAAGGTCTGCGTGAGGTGGGTGTTGCCAATGCCGAGCGCGAAGCCGAAGCGGTCCTTGCGGAGTTTTTACGCCATCGTAACGCCGTCGAAATTCATCCATCGACGTTTGCCGCGCTGGATAAATTGAGTCGTCACCTTCCGCTATATGCCTTAAGTAACGGTAATGTCAGTATTCCTGAAATTGGCTTAAGTCGTTACTTTAAAAAGACTTGGCAGCCGCAAACAGGGCGCCTCGGTAAACCTCATCTGGACATGTTCCATGAAGCACAAGCTGAGCAACCCGAGCTATTGCCACATGAATGGCTGCATGTTGGTGATAGCCCTACTGCAGATATCCTCGGTGCACAGCGCGCCGGCTGGCAAAGTGCTTGGTTTAGTGGTGGCCTATACCAACACCATGACTTACAAATCTTACCGACCTTAAGCTACGATCATTTGAGTGAATTGGTTGACTGGATACTGGTTGCATATACAGTGCCCGACCAGTAAACTTGCCTTATATATCAAAACACCCACAGCTTTAACGCGTAGCGAGATTCTATGGATACCCAGCACCCGCTTTTGGCCAGCCTTAACCCGAAACAGCAACAAGCCGTTGGCGCTGACGAGCGGAATATGCTGGTGTTGGCGGGCGCCGGGAGTGGTAAAACTCGGGTGTTAGTGCATCGTATCGCTTACTTATTGCAGCATGAGCAGCTCTCGCCGTTTAGTATTCTTGCGGTAACCTTTACCAATAAAGCCGCCGCCGAGATGCGTGGACGGATTGAGCAGCTGATCGGCAGTTCCACTCGAGCGATGTGGATCGGGACCTTCCACGGTCTTGCCCACCGTTTATTGCGGGCACATTACCTTGAAGTGGGTTTACCGCAGAGTTTTCAGATCCTCGATAGCGATGATCAGTTGCGCATGGTAAAGCGCATCATCAAAGACATGAACCTTGATGAAAAGCGCTGGCCGCCTAAGCAAGCCATGTGGTACATCAATGCCAAGAAAGACGAAGGCCTGCGCCCTCATCACATCGATGGCTATGACCTGACCGAACAAACTCTCAAAGCGATTTATGATGCCTATCAAGTGGCGTGTGATCGGGCTGGTCTCGTTGATTTCGCCGAATTACTTTTGCGTGCCTACGAACTGCTACGGAATAACCGCTTTGTTCGTGAGCATTACCAACGGCGCTTCCGCCATATCTTGGTGGACGAATTCCAAGATACCAACGCCATCCAGTATGCCTGGATCAAATTACTCAGTGGTGTCGGAGTGCCTGATGTTGACCCAGCCGATCGCAACTATGTCACCATAGTGGGTGACGATGACCAGTCGATTTATGGCTGGCGCGGCGCTCGGGTCGAGAATATTCAGCAGTTTATTAAAGACTACGATGATGTGCTGACCATCCGTTTGGAGCAGAACTATCGCTCGACCGACGTCATTTTGCGCGCCGCCAACCAAGTCATTGCCAACAACAATGACCGGCTCGGTAAAGAGCTCTGGACCGAGGCGGACGGTGGTGAGCTGATTGACCTTTACACCGCCTTCAACGAACTCGATGAAGCGCGCTATATCGCTGGGCAAATCGAGCGCTGGCACGAACACGGTAATGCCTTGCAAGATGTCGCGATTCTTTATCGCAGCAACGCCCAATCGCGAGTACTGGAAGAAGCTATGCTGCATGCGCGTATTCCGTATCGTATTTATGGCGGTTTGCGCTTCTTTGATCGGCAAGAGGTAAAAGATGCGCTGGCGTATTTGCGCTTAATTTCAAACCGCGATGATGATGCCGCCTTTGAGCGTGCCCATAACACCCCAGCGCGTGGCATTGGCAACACCACCTTGCAGAAAATCCGCGATCATGCCCGCAACGAGCAGATTTCGCTGTGGCAAAGTGCCAAGCAGCTGATTCAAGATAAAGTCTTAAATGGTCGCGCCAGTAACGCAGTCCAAGCCTTTCTTGATCTCATTACTGGGCTTGAGGATGAAACCAGCGAATACTCGCTTGGGCGTCAAACCGATACCGTGATCAAGCGCAGCGGTTTGATGGCCATGTATGAATCCGAGAAGGGTGAAAAAGCTCAAACCCGAGTGGAAAACTTAAAAGAATTAGTCAGTGCCTGTGACAACTTCGACAGTTTTGATGACCACGAGGAAGATCTGCCGCCATTACAAGCCTTCCTCGCTCATGCCGCGTTGGAATCAGGCGAGACCCAAGCCGACCAGCACCAAGATGCCGTACAGATGATGACGCTACACAGTGCTAAAGGGCTGGAATTCCCGCTGGTATTTATGACTGGGGTTGAAGAAGGCATGTTCCCGTCGCAACAATCGATGGATGAGGCCGGTCGGTTAGAAGAAGAACGCCGCTTGGCTTATGTGGGTATGACCCGCGCTATGCAAAAGCTAGTGATTACCTATGCCGAACAGCGCCGCGTCTATGGGCAAGATATGTTGCATCGTGCCAGTCGGTTTATTGGCGAGATGCCCTCAGATGCCCTCAACCCAATTCGGATGGGCCGAGTGGCCCGCAGTAGTGAAAATAGCCAACCGGCGATGGGCCGCTTTCATAGTGGGGCAAGCCACGAGACCTTCCAGCAGACCGGGTTCTCGCTTGGGCAGCGGGTTAGACACGTCAAATTTGGCGAGGGCACCGTGCTGAACTACGAAGGCAGCGGACCGCAAAGCCGCATCCAGGTCAACTTCGACGAGGTCGGAGCGAAATGGCTGGTGGTCGCTTACGCTCGTTTAGAGCGCTGCTGAAACACCAGGTTATCGATCACATAAAGCGCCAAGGCACACCAGATCATTGCAAAGGTCACCAACTTATCGAGCGCCAGGGGCTCGTTATAAAGCCAAATCGCTAAGATAAACATCAGGCTTGGACCGATGTATTGGAAGAAACCAAGAGTGGCATAGCGCAGCCGTTGTGCCGCCGCGGTAAAGCATAACAAAGGCGCGGTAGTGATCACCCCAGCAGCGACCAGCAAGGTGTTCAGTTGCCAGCTGTTTAAACTCAAATCAATCGCTTCTGGGCGCGCGAAAAAGGCGATATAGACCAGCACTAGCGGCATGAGCAACATGGTTTCAAGCCAGAGCCCAGTCAGCGAGTCGACCGGTAAGCGCTTACGAATTGCACCATAGGTCGCAAAGCTGGCGGCTAAGGTGAGGGCAATCCAGGGCACTGAACCGAAAGTTACGATTTGAATCACCACCCCTGTGACCGCCAGGCCAATCGCCACCACCTGCAATTTGCGCATGCGCTCTTGGAAAAACACCATCCCAATCGCAACGTTTAGCAGCGGATTAATGTAATAACCCAAACTAGCATCCAAAATACGGTCGTTATTCACCGCCCAAATAAACAAAAACCAGTTCCCCGCGAGCAGTATCGTCGCCAGCGCAAGGCGTAACATGAAAGCGCGATTGGTTAAAATCGGTTTAAGTCGGTCGAGTCGCTTTAAGCCGAACATCAACGCGAAGACTAAGAAAAAAGCCCAAAAAATACGATGACCGAGGATCTCAAGCGGTGGAATCGCTTGCAGCAATTTAAAATAGACAGGTGCGATGCCCCAAATACTGTAGGCCAGAATCGCAAAAATCACCCCTTGCTTGGTGCGGGTTGCAGCGTCTGTCATAACCATCCTCAGTCAGAAAAGTGCCAATAGGCAGGGATAAAATCGCGCATTTCACCCCATCAGGGTAGTGCATTGGACGCGGGATGCATACAATAGAGGCAATTCTTTTTAGGTGCAATTCGGAGTGTGATTTTTGCCACCAACAGCCTTGTCAGAAGTGCTTGCCAAAGTCTTTGGTTATACCGAGTTTAGAGCCGGTCAAGCCGAGGTCATTGCCGCCGTGCAAGCAGGCCGTGACGCGCTAGTGCTGATGCCCACTGGGGGCGGAAAATCACTGTGTTATCAATTGCCAGCGATTGCCAGCGACGGCTTGACCGTGGTGGTATCGCCCTTGATCTCGCTGATGCAAGACCAAGTCGAAGCCTTGCAAGCCATGGGCGTTGCCGCTGCTGCACTGCACAATGGGCTGGCGCCTGAGCAAGCCCAGCAAACTATGGCAGAGCTTGCCCAGCATCGTATTCGATTACTCTATGTCAGCCCAGAGCGAGCCATGCAACCCTACTTCGTCCGCCAGTTGCAAAGCTGGCCGGTGGCATTGGTGGCGATTGATGAAGCCCATTGTATCTCGCAATGGGGACATGATTTTCGACCGGATTATGGGCAACTGGGTAGCCTGCGCGAAAGTCTGCCACAAGTGCCTTTTATGGCACTGACCGCTACCGCTGATTTAGCCACCGAAGCGGATATCAGCCAGCGCCTGCATTTACATGATCCGGTTGTGTATAAAGGTTCGTTCGATCGCCCCAATATTCGCTATGTAGTCGAAGAAAAATATAAACCCCAAAAGCAATTGCGCGATTATATTGCCAAGCAAAAAGGCGCCTCGGGGATAGTCTATTGTGGTTCGCGCAAACGCGTGGATGAACTGAGCGAACGTTTGCAAAAGGATGGCTTACGTGCTGCTGGCTACCATGCCGGAATGGAGCCTGGTGCGCGAGAGCAGGTGCTCCGGGGGTTTGTCCGTGATGATATCGATGTGGTGGTCGCCACCGTTGCCTTTGGTATGGGCATTAATAAGCCCAACGTGCGTTTTGTCGTGCATTAGGATATCCCCCGCAGCATCGAGGCCTACTATCAAGAGACGGGTCGGGCCGGACGTGATGGCTTGCCCGCCGAAGCGGTCTTGCTGTATGACCCAGCCGATGCCGGTTGGATTCGAAGCGTGATCATGGACCACCCCGACCCAGAGCGAGGCAAAGTCGAACAACATAAATTTGCCGCCATGCAGGCGCTCGGTGAAGCGCAAACCTGTCGCCGCTTGGTGCTACTGAATTACTTTAATGAATATCGTAATGAAGCTTGTGGCAACTGTGATATTTGCTTGGATCCACCGCGCCAATTTGACGGCACGGTCGCGGCCCAGAAGGTGCTCAGTTGCGTCTATCGGGTCGGTCAGCGCTTCGGCACCAACCATGTGATTGATGTGCTGCGCGGCTCTAAATCCACCAAGCTGACCGATCTCGGCCACGACAAACTATCCACCTATGGGCTCGGCAAAGAGCACTCCCATGAATACTGGCTGAGCATCATTCGGCAGCTGATTCATCGCGGGATGTTGATTCAAAACATTGCCCAATATGGGGTATTGCAGCTGACCGAAGCTGCGCGCCCGGTGTTAAAAGGCGAGATTGAACTGCAGCTGGCTGAACCGCGCATCAATACGGTGATGAAGAAGCCCCGCGTGGCAGACCGCAGCGACTACGATAAAGTCTTGTTCCGGCGCCTGCGCAAGCTGCGTAAATCGATTGCCGATGCCGAAGAAGTCCCGCCCTTTGTGGTCTTTAACGATACCAGCCTAGTTGAAATGGCGATCGAATACCCCACCACGCACCAAGCCTTCCTCGAAATCACCGGCGTCGGCCAGAAAAAACTCGAGCGCTACGGCGACGAATTTATCGCCGCCATCACTTCATACCTCGATGCCGATGTTGAGCCGATGGGGGTGTTTTAACATCTTTTAAACTTCGCTAAACGCTTTTAAGTTAATTGTGCTATAATTGCACTATTAATGGAGGTTTCTTTTGATTAAATATATTAAAATCAGCGTCTTATTCATCTTTAAACCCGTTCATTAACCTGTTCAATTTAGTTCGAAGGAGGTGTTTATGCGGAGAAAATTACTGCAGTTTTTATCGCTGCAACCTGCTTCGGCGTCTCAGTTAGCAAGTGAGCTCGAAGAAAGTCGTGCGACGCTCACTCGTCATTTGAAGGCAATGACAGGTGAAGTGATACAGGTCGGCCGTCACCGTGGAGCCAAGTGGTTTAGATTGCGGTATAGCAGCAATAATGGTGCGGGAGGTTGGCCGATTTATCGTGTTTCGGCAGACGGCGAAGTTGAGCACTTTGCTGATATTTATGCTGTATATCCTGACGATAACTACCTCGTAAACTACCTGATTGACTATCCAGATGATTATTTAATATTTGATTCTTTGCCTTGGTGGATGACTGATATGCGACCACAAGGGTTTCTTGGACGCAAACTTGCAGAGAGTCAACAAGTTAGAGCATTTCAGCTAGATCTTGATCCCGACCGCTGGTCAGAAGACCAAGTGCTGCGAGTTCTTACGAATATTCCTCACGACACCGTAGGTAATTTATTGTTAGGCGATCGCGCCTATCAGCATTGGTTGCATACTGAAGCGCGAAGCTATCAGCGCAGCGATCTTGAGCAGTTAGTTTATGATGTCGTACATGGAGAGAGTTGGCACTCAACTCCTGGTGGCGAGCATGCCAAATTGTCAATTACCCTTGAAGGTGTCCCCTCAATTATAAAGTTTTCAGCGCCCCTTGATGGCAATCAAACTGCGACACGATGGGCTGACTTGTTGCATTGTGAGGCTCTAGCGAGCGAAGTTTTAAACCAATTTGAGGGAAATCTTGCAGCAAGGAATATCAGCTTTGTCGAACAAAATAGAGCATATCTGATGTCACAAAGGTTTGATCGCATCGGTTCACTGGGGCGAATTGGAGTCGTTTCTCTGAAAGCGCTCGATGCCGAATTCTGTGGCTTAGGTCGGGCGGACTATCCCCAACTACTCGAAGCGTTAACGTATTCGAGCGGAACATTAACTGAGCAGGCTTACCGTAAGGGCATGATCGCATTCACCTTTGGTACTTTAATTGGTAACAACGACATGCACTTTGGAAATTTGTCTGCGTTGCATGAAGGTTCGCGACCACTAGAGTTAGCGCCAATCTACGATTGCTTGCCTATGGCATATGCACCGCGCAGAGATGGAAGCTTGTTGAATGAGCCGTTGGTATTTGATATCGCAGCGCCTCGAGTGACTCGCATGTATTGGCAGGTTGGCTACGAACTTGCGCAGGAATTCTGGCAAGCTGTCATCAAACATCCGCAAATTAGTGACGACTTTAAAGCGCTCGCACGGCAAAATCATGAACGTGTGCTGGCGCTCAAACCAATTATTGAGCGCATGGCGTGACAGGTTATTTATCGATTTACTATTGCACCTTCTTCCATATCAAGTACCCTCGTAGATGTTGCTAAAAAGTTAAGCGGCATAAACGTATAATCGAGAATACTACCATGGCAGGTGACCCGAAAACTCTGAACTACTACAGCGCGCATGCTGAGGATATCTTTAACCGCTACGAGCAGGTCAGTGGTGGGGTCAGTGATTTCTTTGCGGCAAGTTTCCCAACTGGGGCGCGAGTTTTGGATATTGGTGCCGGCTCGGGGCGTGATTTGCGCCGTTTACTGGAGCTTGGTTATAACGCTTATGGGGTCGAACCCACCGATGCGTTACGCGAGCGTGCCATAGCAACCTACCCAATTTTAAAGGGTCGTTTTGAGAAAGGCACTTTACCAGACAGTATTCCCTTCTATGGTGGCTTTGATGGCATTCTTTGTTCTGCCGTATTAATGCACCTACCGAGCAATCAGCATTTCGATGCATTGGTTGCGATGCGAAACTTACTCAACGACCACGGCCGCTTATTGATTTCTATTCCTGCCGAACGACCGGATATTGAGGATAATCGCGATACTGCCGGGCGGCTGTTTGAGACGATTCCCCCAGAACAATTAAAGCTGCTGTGTCAGCGTTTAGGGCTTGAGTGCATTGATGAATTTAATAACGATGATGCCATGGGGCGGCAGGGAACGCGCTGGGCGACTTTGTTGTTCGTCAAACGCAGCAAGCTTGGCCAGCCACTCGATCGAATTGAGTCGGTGCTCCGCAACGATAAAAAAGTTGCGACGTATAAATTAGCTTTATTACGAGCGCTCTGTGACCTTTCCGAGCGTGACGAACGCGCTGTGAGCTGGCGCCAGAATCAACGCATTGGCATTCCAATTCAACATATTGCCGAGTGCTGGTTGCAGTATTACTGGCCTTTGGTTGCTTCACCGCAAATACTGCCGCAAATTCAAAGTGAAGCGAAAGGCGGTAAGCCGATAAAGTTTCGTGCAAGTCTGAGCGCGCTTATTCGCGCCGCGCAACAGCATTATGGCGTGATTCATGAACCCGAGCTATTGAGTCTATTTATGTTGCAATGGCGTCGTGGGCAGTTGCCAGATGAGCTGATGAATTTGACGCAAAAGACGCTACGAAGCATTGCTACTGCGATTAAAGATGGTCCGATAAAATATGCAGATGACGGCACCATGTTTGCTTATGACAAGGCTTCCAAACAGGTGCTCATTGATGCCGAGTTATGGCGCGAATTTTGCCTAACAGGCTATTGGGTTCGTGATTCACTGCTATTGCGTTGGGCTGAACTCGTTGAACGATTTGCACACAAACATCTACCAGCCGTTAGCCAAGGCATTGTAATGGAATTACTGCTGCAGCAAACAAAGGTCGGTCGTGAGCAAAGTTTCGCGCGCAAATTGTATTTGCAAAAATCTGATCTCCGCTGCGTTTGGACCGAGCAGCCGCTCCCCGCTCGGGCTATGGACGTTGATCATGCGTTGCCATTTGCGCTTTGGCATAACAATGATTTGTGGAATTTGCAGCCCGCCGCAAAGCGAGTCAACAATCAAAAACGTGATGGCGTTCCGCAGCCGAGCTTATTGCGGGCTCGTCGTGATGCGCTAATTGAAAATTGGGACTATGTCAGAGAGCAGGAACCGACTTTGTTCGCGCACGAAGTACAACGCACGCTCGGTGCATTTTCACCAAGTCGTTGGCAAGACGATCTGTTTAACCATATGAAACTCAAAGCCGAGCAAGCCATTTACTCGCGCGGAGCGGTGGCGTGGGAGCCAAGATCCTAGCCTTTATCCCCAACAAAATACCCCGCATCTCCCCAAACTAAATGCGCGTTATCCATCATCAGTTGAATCACCACCGGCATTAATTCGCCGAGCAGGCGCGTGGCATCGCGCAGCTGGTCACGGTTCCAACTGCCATTCCAGGTGGCGCCGCCATGAATCAGTTGGTTTCGCAGGGTGTAGAGGCGATCCATCACAATCGACCAGACGGTTACGACATCTTGCTTGGCAAGGGCGCGCTTGGCGACTTCTTTGGCTTGTTCAAACGATTCCTGCCAGCAATCTGGCTCGCGTTTGCCGATTTCGCAGTCCCAGAAAGGTTGGTAAACATATTGGTTATCGAGCAGACTGCGAACGGTACTCGAGTATTGGCCCCAAATAATATTATAAAGTTTGCGTTCGTCATCGAGGCCGACGAGACGTTCGAAAAAAGTCGTGTAAAGGTCACGGGTTTTGTCACGACTGATGGCATCGTATTCATTAGCATAGGCGGCGTTAAAACTTATCCACAAGAAAATGAATTCAGCATCGCTATCGCCTTCATCGAGCGCCTGGCCTCGCTCTTGCTCTGCTCGAGCCAACCAGCTAATCGCCCGATGCACCCGCAAACTCAGGCCTGCTCCCCAATTATCGCGATGGGCGCGTTGGAATTCTTTCAGTTTTGTCGCTTCGCTCATGTCACATCCTTTGTGCTTGCTTACATGGTATTACCATCCCTCAGTCAGCAAAGTTCGTCAAGCGCGACACTAAATGTCGCCCCTATTTGTTAAGGTTTCTAATGTTGCTACGGCAACAGTCACAGCGCCGATTTACCACAACTTGCGGGCGCTTTTTAAATTCAGCTAAACAGTGAGGCTACCATGAAAGTACCTTTTAATTACGACCCTAAAACGGCATCTATTGCTTATTTAAAACGGGTTTATGTCCGAGATACCCCGAAGCGAATCACTATTTGTGCCATGTTGGGGTCTACTTATACTGAAACTATAGATATGCAGGATGAAATAGCAGATCTGCTTGGTCCTGATCGTGACGACACCGTGCGTCGCGCAATTAAAAAAGATTACGGAACGCCGCCTCATCTATTGTACGGTGAGGTAAAGGCTTATATGTTGGTGATTCAACGAGTTGTAATTGCTACCTATGATGCGCGCGGTGAGTTCATGATGACTGCGCCGATTGAGCCGCTGTACCCGGTCGAGTGCTCGGCAGAAATAGATGGCAAGTTTGTGCAAATACTCCAATCAAAGGAAGACCAAGGAGGCAAGGATGAGTAACTCGCGAGGCAGCAATAAAGAAGCTGTGATTCGTTGTGTTTACTATTTGCTGGCCCTTTACGAAGGGCCTCGAACCATAACCAATCTACTCGAAGTCATCGCCGAGAACGACTTAAAAGAAGTTTCGCGGCGCACCGTGCAACGTGAAATGAAAGCGCTTGATGGTCATTTTGGCGTGTATCGAGATGAGTATTCCATCGATACCTGGAGGATGGATCAAACGGATTTTGAACGGATGCTCGAGATGCAAGATTCGGTGGCACTGGCATTGGTGGTCGCCGAGCGCCATCTTGATCATATTGGTCCTGATAGTGTGATTGAACCTGCGCGTAAGCTGTTTGCGCGGGCCAAGCGGCAGTTGCAGGCGCGTGATACACCCGCAGCAAAATGGCTGCAGCGCGTAGTAGTTGAATCCGCTTCTCATCGGTTGCAAGCCCCACAAATTAATAAACGCCTGCATGAGTTTGTGCTCGACACGGCCTTGCGCCAAGTGGTGATCATGCTCGATTACCGCCGCCACAAAGGCAAGCCGCCTGAACCGTTAACGGTGACCTCGTTAAGTATGTTCTATAGAGGTAACGTTCCGTATTTGATTTGTCGAGATCATAGCGACGATCGTATTCGACAATTGCCATTGTCACGGATTGATAACGTGCGTGAATCGATTGTCAGTGCGGCACGGGTGCAAGATTTTGATCTTGATGCTTATGCTGCAACAGGGGCGTTGGCGTTCCGCTTTGGTGAGCCATTTCGATTACAGCTCGAGGTATTCCAGTCGGTTCGGCGTGAAATTGAAGATGCGCCGCTTGGTCAAAATCAGTATCTCGGTGAGATTCCTGGGCGCCCCGATTTAATGTTGGTCGAAGTGACGGTACCCTACACCCTGAATTTGGTGCAGTGGTTGATGGCGCGTGCACCTTACTTAAAAGTACTGGGGCCAGCTGATTTTCGTGAGAGCTTTTATGAAGAGCTGCGGCGCGGTCTGGCGAACGGCGCACATGACCATGTCGAGGTGCCTAAAGAGCGGTCGTTTTAGACCGCTCGGGCAAAATAGAACTGCCACAGCTCTTGCAGTACCGGTACAATCGACAGCACCAGAATAAGGCCCATGCTGATATTGAACGCTCGGTGCAAAAAGTGACTTTTAAGTAGGTTGCGAAGCAGCCGGCCGAACACCAACCAAATCCCAACGCAAGGGAACGCCATCAGCAAGAATGCGAGGGTAATGGCGAGTACTTCAAACACGGCACTACCGGTGACTGTGGTATACGCAGCAACCGCTCCAGTTGCCATCATCCAAGCTTTGCCATTAACCCACTGAAACAAAGTTGCTTGCCAGAAGGTAAAGGGTTTGCGGTGACCTTTTTCAATCGCTTTCGGTTCAGCGGACGCAATTTGCCATGCCAACCAAAGCAAATAGGCAACCCCAAGCACCTTAATCAGCTGATGCAGATTGGGGAAGTACTCAAATACCGCCCCAAAACCAAGCCCCACTAACAGCACCATCAACGGAAATCCGAGGCAAATACCAAGATAGTGAGGCAGGCTGGCTTTAATGCCGTAATTCACTCCCGACGACATGATCATCACGTTATTTGGCCCCGGCGTGATGGTCGTGCTGAACGCAAAGAATAATACGGCAATAAAGATATCCATGGGGCACCTCGGTGAAATTGAACAGGCTAACCATACACCTGAAAAGCCGTCCCAAACAAGCTATAGTAGGTGGGTCATTTGTAAGATGGGAATTACCATGCGTCAGCTCATTACTGCTTTGTTATTCTGTTTGACCATGCCCAGCATGGCGCAACCTGCAGAGCCTCTGCGGGAACCGCTTGAAATTGGGGTGCGGGTGAGTCCGCCCTTTGTGATCAAAGAGGGCCCAGCCTTGTATTCTGGGTTAACCATTGAGTTGTTCGAGCATATTGCCGCTCAAAATGGTTTGGATTATCGCTACCACGAGGTGGATGATATTGGTGAGCTATTCGACCGGGTCAGCACGGGCGACTATGCCATGGGCTTGGGAGCACTCTCGGTCACGGCAGACCGTGAAGCTCAGGTCGATTTTACCCAACCGTTTTACAATGCAGGTCTTGCCATCGCAGTACCGAATCGCGGCGAGTCGAATTGGTGGTATGTGCTCAAACGCTTTGTCAGCCTCGAGTTTTTGAGTGTGATGCTGGCGCTATTTGCGATTTTGCTGTTGGCGGGATGGGCGCTGTGGCTATTCGAGCGACGCCGCAACAGCGAACAGTTCAGTGAAGCTTACGGTCGTGGCATCGGTGCTGGCTTTTGGTGGGCAGCGGTCACCATGACCACCGTCGGCTATGGCGATAAATCACCGATTACACTTGGTGGACGGATTGTGTCGTTTATTTGGATGTTCACTAGCGTGATTATTATTTCAAGCTTTACCGCCTCGATTACCTCATCACTGACCGTAGGGCAATTAAGCCATAAGGTCGAGGGGCCGCGGGACTTACCGAATGTGCGTGTTGCAAGTGTCCCCAATTCATATAGCGCGACGTGGTTGGCACGGGAAAATATTGGCTATCAACAGCAGCAAAGTCTGTTTGCTGCGCTCACTCAAGTTGATAGCGGCCGAGCGGACGCGGTGGTTTATGATGCGCCGCTGTTGCAGTATCAGATTCGCCAACAGAACCTTGACTTAACGGTGCTTGAGAAGCGCTTTGCGCCGCAGGACTATGCCCTTGCGCTACCGCAGGGCAGTGCCATGCGCGAGCAACTGAATCGGGAACTCTTGCGCTATATCCGCACCGCTGAGTGGCGAGCATTGGTAAATCAATACTTGGGTGAAGAACTTTAATTGGACACTAAGCTGAGCAACCAAGGGCCGAGAATCAGCAGGTTGCTCACGCCTAAGTTAACCAAGGCAAAAAACACCGCGGCAGAGGCGACATCTTTAGCCTTGCCGCTTAACTCATGACGCTCTGGACCGATTCGGTCAATGGCTGCTTCGATTCCTGAATTCAAAAGCTCAACCATGAGTAAGATCAGCACCGCAGCAATTAAGACCACCCGTTCAACGGTGGTGATCGGAGCAATACAGGCGATAATAACTAACACCGCCCCGAGTATCATGTCTTGCCGAAATGCGGCTTCTGATTGCCAGGCAAGGCGGATGCCTCGCAGCGAATTACGCGTCGCTGAAATAATGCGCTTAACGCCTGTTTCACCGGGTTTCATGCTGTGTCCTTATGCGTCACTTGCCACCACTAAGCGGCGTTGTTCGGGTATCCCCATAGACAACACGTAAGGCGTTGGAGTTTCTTGCCGCGTAACAAAATCTGCTTTATCGCGCAGGCCCAGCCAGTTCTCGGCAATCATGGTTTGCGCAACGGCTCCGCCAAGACCCGCTCCTGGGCCCAGTAAAATGACGTGATCCGGCGCGAATTCTTTCAGTGCGACCGTAATTGCGCGACTAAAATCGTAGGTTTCCGTGACTTGATGACCAAGGGTATAGTGTTTGAGTGCCGCGGCATCACTCGCACTGGTCGGCCAAATCTTACCGCGACCATCCACTAGTGGAATCTCAGGCGCTTTAAAGAGGACTTCCGGCCAATGCTGCAGCGCTTGTTGTGACGCTTCGGCCATAAGCTGGGTATGAAATGCTGCGTGACCGTGCAGCAATAAAGGAAAACGCTCGTCCACAGGTGGGAGCGCCGCCATCGCCGCCTGACAGGCCGCTTCGGTGCCGGCCAATACCGCGTATCCACCGTATTGAATCGACATCTGCAAGTCGCCACCGTGCTGCTTGATTTGCGCTTGGACCGCGCCGATGTAGTCAGGGTGTGGGCGCCAGTCGGCATCAACTAGTGGGTAAATAAACTGTGCACCGGCGCCACCGGCCGTGCGCTGTGCCATGTCGGTTACAATTCGAATGGCGGTGTCACTATCCCAGCTTTGTGCGCACGCCATGGCGGTATACCATCCCATCGAATTCCCCGTGATGGCAACGATCTCATATTGCTCCCGATCTATCGCCATAAAGTCGCTATAACCAGCACCATAAATTAAGGTCGCGGCATTATCTGGGTGTTGATGTACGCGTGTTTTAAATAGCGGTGCTTGGTCTAACTCGGTTAAAGTTGGGCACCCTAAACTTTCACGAACAGTATCGATATTGGCGATAAAATTGCGAATATTTGCATTATTTTCGCCGATATTCGCATAAATACTGCCAAGTTCAGGTTTGTTATAGGTGCCACGTCCAGGGCATACCACAAGTGCAGTTTTCTTCATCCCTCGGCTCCTTCTATCATGTGCTTGGCGGCCACTGTGATGGCTGCTGCCGAAGGCAAGGTTAAGTAGGCGGCTTTCCCTAGCGGGATAAAGCTATCGTCCGCAGTAAGGCGCTGCACTTGGAATTGATCTGGATAATTTTCGTGCAAGCTTGTGAATAACTCTTCACTTAACGAGCCGCGGCGGCGACATTCATCCACAATCAGTACTTTTTTTACCCCGTTAAACTGAGCAACCAGCTTATCGGTGTGCAGCGGCACTAAGCAGCGGATATCCAATATTCGTACTTTGTGCCCTTGTTCGCGCAGTTGCTGTTCGGCTTGGCGACTTAAGTAATAGCCATTGCCGTAGGTCACAATCACCAGATCTTCCGTCGCATTATGCGCACTAAAAACCTCAGGTTCGCCGAGCTCTGGAATAGGCTCATCAGGGTGTGGATAGTCAAATAACCAGCCGTTATCGCCTTCGCTGACCAGATCGCGCGTCATATACAAGGCAATCGGCTCGAGCATCACCACCACGCGTTGCTGGCGCTCGGCCAGCTCGATCGCTTGGCGCATGAGTAACGCGCCATTGCGACCATGCGATGGGCACAACACAATCACGCCGGGGATATCACGGAAGACCGCAAACGAGTTATCGTTATGGAAGTGTCCGCCAAAACCTTTTTGATAAGCAAGGCCAGCAATGCGGATCACCATAGGGTTGGTATATTGACCATTAGAGAAGAAGCTTAAGGTGGCCGCTTCCCCACGAATTTGGTCTTCGGCGTTATGCACATAGGCCAAGAATTGAATCTCAGGCACTGGCAATAAACCTTGCTGCGCCATGCCGATAGCTAGGCCCAAAATACTTTGCTCATCAAGCAAGGTATTCAGTACTCGGTTGGGTCCAAATCCTTCAAACAAATGCTGGGTTACCCCATAGACCCCACCTTTTTTCGCGACATCCTCACCGAACATGACCATCTGGCTGTGCTTCGCCATTAAGTCATGGAGCGCCCAATTTAACATTTTAGCCAGATGCTGGGGCTTATTGCGGTTGTGTTTATCAAACTGAAAAATCGCCTCACGGGTTGGCTCGGGTACGGCTTGGGGGGCAGGTTTTGGATTTGCCGGTGGCACAATCGATGCCATCACCTGCGTCGCCTCGGTGAGCTTAGGTCGACTCGCCGCCACAGCGGCAATGCGAGCGATCCGCTGCTGTTGGCTGGTGACATAATCGAGCAAGCCGGGTGCGTCAAAAATATCTCGCTGAAGCAGGGCTGCCGCACTATGCAACACAGGGTCTTGCTCCGCTTCTTGGGCAATCGCTTCTTTGCGCCGATACGAGCTTTCAACATCCGCTCCAGCATGTCCGAACAGGCGAATGGTACGCAGATGTAATACTGCGGGTTTGCGCTTTTCTCGGACATAGTCGGCAGCGGCTTTCGCGGTTAAATAGGTTTCGGTCAGGTTGGTGCCGTCGGCTTGAAAGTACTTTAACGCTGGGCGTTGTTGTAATTGCTGTTGAATCCAACCTTTCGGGGTATGGGTCGAAATTCCCAGGCCATTATCTTCACACACTAATAGCAACGGCATCGGAATGTTTTGATATGCGGTCCAACTCGCTGCATTAAGCGCACCGACGGTGGTGGAGTGGTTCGCTGAGGCATCGCCAAAGCTTGCCATAGCAATCGCATCGTGCGGCCAATTGCCCTGATGATGCAGGCGTTTACTCAAGCCAATTGCAAATGCTGCGCCCATGGATTTCGGTAGATGGGAACCAATGGTGCTGGTTTGTGGTGGAATATTGAGTGCTAAGCTACCCAGCACTTTATGTCGACCGGCGGCAATGGGGTCTTCGCTACTGGCGGCAAAACTTAACAGCATGTCGTAAAGCGGCGTCGAGCCGGGCACTTGCTTGGCGCGTTGGATAAAAAAGGCGCCACTGCGGTAGTGCAAAAAGGCCGGGTCGGTTGGTCTTAAAGCTTTAGCTACTGCGGCATTACTCTCATGCCCGGCACTGCCGATGGTATAAAAACTCTGCCCCTGAGCCTGCATCAGACGGGACTGCAAATCGAGTAAACGACTGCTGAGTTGGGTATCAAAAAGTTCGAGTAGCTCAGCGTCGCTAAGGACGCCCCCGGCAAGCCCCGGGGGAAGACGTTGTTGTTCAATCCGCTGGATAAACTCCACCAGCCATGGATGCATTGAGGCAGCCATATCACCCTCCTTGAAGGTGCGCCGAAGCGCTGCTGGTTAACTAAAAGCCTGCAACCCAGTTTGGGCACGCCCAAGAATCAAGGCATGGATATCATGGGTGCCTTCGTAGGTGTTGACCGCCTCGAGGTTCATTACGTGGCGAATCACATGATATTCATCGGCAATACCGTTACCGCCATGCATATCACGCGCGATTCGAGCAATATCAAGTGCCTTACCACAGCTGTTACGTTTGATCAGAGAGATTGTTTCAGGTGGCAGTCGACCTGCGTCCATCTCACGCCCCGCTTGCAAGCAGCCAAGTAGGCCTAGGCTAATTTCAGTTTGCATATCGGCGAGTTTCTTTTGCACCAACTGAGTCGCCGCCAGGGGGCGGTCGAACTGGTGCCGATCGAGCGTGTATTGGCGCGCAGCATGCCAGCAGAACTCAGCCGCACCAAGTGCGCCCCATGCGATGCCATAACGGGCTTTATTCAAGCAACCAAATGGACCTTTTAAGCCTTTGACGTTGGGTAACAAGGCATCTTCTGGCACTTCGACGTTGTCCATTACAATTTCGCCGGTGATGGATGCCCGCAGCGAGAATTTGCCTTCAATTTTTGGCGCCGATAAGCCCTTCATCCCCTTTTCAAGGATAAAGCCGCGAATTTCTCCGTCGAGTTTCGCCCAAACCACAAACACGTCCGCAATCGGTGAGTTAGTGATCCACATTTTGCTGCCTTTAAGCACATATCCACCGTCGACTTTTTTGGCGGTGGTGCGCATTCCAGCAGGATCAGAGCCCGCATCAGGTTCGGTTAGACCAAAGCAACCGACCCATTCGCCACTGGCGAGTTTGGGTAGGTATTTTTCGCGCTGGGCTTCAGTGCCGTATTCGTGGATTGGGTGCATCACCAAACTTGATTGCACACTCATGGCGCTGCGGTAACCACTGTCCACGCGCTCTACTTCGCGCGCAATCAAGCCGTAGCAGACATAGTTCACACCGGCACAGCCATATTTTTCAGGTAGGGTTGCACCAAGCAGACCGAGTTCACCCAGTTCATTCATGATCTCACGATCAAAGCGCTCATCACGGTTGGCAGTGAGCACCCGCGGCATCAGTTTTTCTTGACAGTAACTATGGGCGGCATCACGGATCATGCGCTCTTCTTCCGTGAGCATCCCGTTTAATTGAAATGGATCTTGCCAGTCAAAGCTTGGACGAGACATATAAACCTCAATGTGGTGTTTTTATTGTAATAATGAATATAAACCACATTAATAGAAATAATTGGAAAGTTAAATAGCCTGACCCTAGTCGGCGACTAAGGTCATGCAGTCAACTGGACACACAGGTATACAGGCTGGCTCATCGTAAAAGCCTTCGCACTCAGTGCATTTAGCGGTATCTACAACATAATGTTCTTTGCCCATCGAAATGGCTTCGTTAGGACATTCGGGGACGCATAAATCACAATTAATACAATCACTATCAATGACCACTGGCATGGGCAACCTCCTGAATGGCAATTGCGGGCGCATGGCGCTGCAACTGAACGAGCATGGCAAAGCCTTCGTCTTCAGGCTTTAACGGCTCGGGTAAATTAATTTGCACCACATGGCCGGAGCCAGGTGCGCGTTTCATCGCTTGACCGTTGTCGTCGTGCATACCGGTCAATTGAAATTCAATATTCCCTGAGGGCTTCATCAGCAACAGGGTATCGCCGACGCAAAAGGCATTTTTGACATCAATCTGGGCGCGGATACTTTGCGCTTGGCGCACTTCGCCGACCAGTAACTGCTCGCCTAAGCTGTGGCTGGTGTCGTAGTTTTGCGTTTCGCTGGGAATGTGCCGGCGCAAGAAGCCTTCGGTAAAGCCACGGTTCGCCATCCCGGATAATTCATCGAGTAAGGCTGGGTTGAAGGGTTTGCCGGCCACTGCATCATCAATGGCTTGGCGATAGATTTGTGCGGTTCGGGCAACATAATAGGGCGATTTGGTTCGACCTTCGATTTTCAACGAGTGCACGCCAATTTCAGCCAGTGCCGGCACATGCACAATACCGCGCAGGTCTTTGGAGTTCATAATATAGGTGCCATGGATGTCTTCATCCATCAGCATGTATTCACCCGGACGTTGTGGCTCTTCGAGCAGCACGGGTCGATCGATGGGCTGAAATTGACCGACGTCATCCTCTTGCGCATCAGAGACCCGATAAGGCCAGCGACAGGCATTGGTACAAGCGCCTTGGTTTGGGTCGCGTTTATTGAAATAACCCGATAGTAAGCAGCGTCCAGAGTAGGCCATACACAAGGCGCCATGGACAAACACTTCGAGTTCAATTTCTGGGCAGCGCTCACGAATTTCGGCGATTTCTTTCACATCGAGTTCGCGCGACAAAATGATTCGGCTAATGCCCTGCTGATGCCAAAACTTAACTGCCGCCCAGTTCACTGTATTGGCTTGCACACTCAAGTGTAAGGCCTGCTGCGGGAAGTGCTCACGAAGCAGCATGACAATCCCGGGGTCGGACACAATCAAGGCATCAGGCCCGAGTGCAACCAGCGGCTTCATATCTTCAATAAAGGTCGTCAACTTTGAGTTATGCGGGGCGATATTCACCACCACATAAAACTTTTTGCCTTTGGCATGGGCTTCGGCAATGCCGATGGCTAAGTTGGCTAAGTCAAACTCGTTATTGCGGACCCGCAAGCTATAACGCGGCTGTCCGGCATAAACGGCATCGGCGCCATAAGCAAAGGCTAAGCGCATGGCTTTTAGGCTACCTGCCGGCGAGAGAAGTTCTGGGCTAAAGGTCATGCTGTGCTACCCTGTGCGAGAATTTGATGTTGGCATTGTAGTCGGCTTGATTAAAGTAAAGCTTGATCACGATCAAAGAAGCAGTCAGAGGGGGAGTTATGCAGGCAGAGTTTTGGCACAACCGTTGGCGCAACATGGAGATTGGTTGGCATCGGAGCCGCGTTCATGACCAACTCGAGCAGTGGGGTAAAACCGCGTTGCCTGAAAAAGGGACAATTTTGGTGCCTTTGTGTGGCAAAAGCTTGGACCTCATTTGGTTGCTTGAACATGGCTATCATGTGGTTGGAGTCGAATTAAACCGCGCAGCTGTTGAGCTATTCTTCGCAGAGCATGATGTGACACCAACGATTGCCCAAAGCGGCCAGTTTACGATTTTCCAAGCACCGCAAATCGAAATTTGGGTCGGCGACTTTTTCGCACTTGAGCCTGCGATGTTGCCGCATTTTGATGGCTGGTATGATCGCGCGGCGATGGTCGCGTTGCCGGGTGAGGCGGATGACAGTGATATGCGCAGTCGGTATCAGCAGCAACTCATGCGGCTGCTTCCAGTTGGCGCAAAAGGCTTATTAATTACCATCGAATACGAGCCAGGTTTCCGTCAAGGCCCGCCCTTTTCAATCGAGAAAGACGAAGTTCTTAGCCGCTGGCAAGGTGCGGGTGAGGTGACCGATTTAGGCCCAACCACCCGCCAATGTGAACACCCTTATGCAGTGGTGCGTTATTAAACCACTTTTGAGTAACGCACCGTTTGGGTTTGGGTTGCGCTGAGATACGCATCAAAGCATGCGCAGATGCTGCGTACCCACAAGCGCCCTGATTCAGCGACTTGAATCCGCTGCCCATCGATCACCACTAATTGGTCTTCGATAAAGGGCGCTAACTTGCTTTTCGCTTCGGCAAAGTAATCCCAGAAATCGCCGAGCTGCCAGCTTTGCGCAAAAGCTTGGGTATCGATTTGGAAATGACAGATCAATTGGCTGATGAGCGCCGCACGGATGCGGTCATCACGACTTGGCAGATAGCCTTTTTCAACGGGCAGTTGGTTCTGCTCGAGGGCTTCACCGTAGGCGCGAACCTCTTTTGCATTTTGCCACATCACACCGTCAATTTGGCTTATCGAGGAAGCGCCTAAGCCTAGCATGGCATCTTGGCCATGCGTGGTATACCCTTGGAAGTTGCGTTGCAAACGGCCTTCGCGCTGAGCAATAGCGAGTTCGTCATGGGGTTTAGCAAAATGGTCCATACCAATAAATTGATAGCCTGCCTGAGTAAAGGTTTCGATGCCTAGTTGCAATAGACTTAACTTAGTGGCCGGATCCGGTAATGCCCACTCAGGAATTTTCCGCTGCGCCGCAAAGCGCTCAGGTAAATGAGCATAACTAAACAGCGAAATCCGATCAGGATTAAGTTTTAATACCGCATCGAGGGATTTTTTAAAGCGCTGTGGAGTTTGATGGGGTAAACCATAAACCAGGTCAAGATTGATCGATTCAAATCCCAAAAAGCGACTGTGTTCAACCAGCCGCGAGACCATCTCATAACTTTGAATGCGGTTAATGGTTTGCTGCACTTCTTCATCAAAATCTTGCACGCCGTAACTGACCCGATTAAAACCAAGGCTGCGCAAACATGCCAGCTTGTTTAACGAGCAGCGGCGCGGGTCAATTTCAATACTCATTTCACACTCTTCAGTCACACTGAAGTGAGTACGCACCAACCCTACTAACCTTTTTAGCTGGGCTTCATTTAAAAAAGTTGGGGTGCCACCACCGAGGTGAATCGAGGTGACTCGGTTATCCGCAGCAGGACCAGTATAGTGGGTCATCTCGAGTGCCAAGCGGGTGATATAGTCATCGCCTTTATGCTGATGGCGAGTGACAATTTTATTGCAGCCACAGTAGTAGCAGAGCTGAGCACAATAAGGAATGTGGATATACAGACTCAACTCACCCTGATGGCGATTAAGACTGGTCAGTGCTTGCTCTGCTTGGAAGTCCTCATGCAGTGATAGCGCGGTCGGATACGAGGTATAACGCGGACCATTAATATTGTATTTGGCGATTAGTTCAGGGTTCCAGAGCGGTTGTGACACGACCATTATCCTTACGTGGCAAGTTTTAATGCCGATACACTAGCGCAAAGCCACCGCTTAAATGCTGATCTGGATCAATCCTCGGGGATATGTTCAGGGCGCAGCCACAGCCAGGTGGCAACGGTGACCATGATGGCCAAAATAGTGAACTTGAGCCACAGCGGAATGGTGTCGAGAAACATCATGATGGTGGCGCCACCACTCATCATTAAGGTGGTGACGATTTTTACATTGCGACGTACCACTCCATAGCGGCGCCATTCGATAATGGGCGGGCCATATTTGGGGTGCGCCAAGAGTTTCGCTTCGAGCTTAGGCCAGCCTTTTCCGCCTGCCCAAGCCGCGACAAGCAAAAATGGTACGGTTGGCATAACGGGTAGGGCCAAGCCGACTAAACCGAGCAAAACAAAGGTGATGGCCACGCTGCGCCAGATAATCATGCGCAACAGTTCGGTCATCCAGCGGCCTCCATCAGCCCGGTGATATTATCGATGTGTACTAGCTTTTGTTCGACTCGGATAATGCTTTGGTCTTGCAGGCTCGAGAGAATTCGACTCACCGTTTCAACACTTAAGCCCAGGTAACTAGCAATATCTGCGCGAGTCATGGTCAGTCGAAATGAACTGGCAGACAAACCGCGTGCGGCAAAACGTTGGCTCAAGCTGTATAAGAAAAATGCTAAGCGTTGCGGCGCGGTTCGATTATTCAGCGTATTGACCAGTTGCTTACCATTAAACAGTTCATCACTCATCAAACGCAGCATTTGCCGACGCAAGGCGGGCAATTGCACCGCTAGGTCATCGAGCGAGTCGATAGGGATCTCGCATAGCATGGTGGTTTCAAGCGACTGCGCGAAACTGCGGTGTTGGCCCGTCGAGAGCGCATCAAAGCCGACTAAGTCACCGGGTAAGTGAAAATCGATGATTTGTTCGCGGCCATGTTCGTCAATAATATAGCTTTTCAGTGATCCGCTGCGGACGGCATAGAGCCATTTTAACGGCGCACCCGCGCGGATCAGAACATCGCGCTTATGCAAAGGTTTGTGCCGTTGAATAATCGTATCAAGTCGCTCAAGCCCTTGTGGGTCGAGGTGATGGGGCAAACAAAGTTCGCTCATACTGCAATCTTGGCAGTGGATGTGCGGGTTTTTCTCACTCATGTATCAAACCAATGCTGTGTTAATAATTTGTGCGCATCCCTAGTATACGCAGGATTTTGCCGTTGTGAAATGACTCTTATTTAGATTTAGCTAAAATACTGTCGAGTTGATTGGCAAATTGCATGCGATCGCGTTGACTCAGCGGGGGCGGCCCGCCACTTTGCACCCCACTGGCGCGCATGGTATCCATAAAATCACGAATATTCAGGCGTTGTCGAATGGTCGCGTCAGTATAGAGTTCACCGCGCGGGTTTAATGCCAAAGCCCCTTTCTCAATCACTTCCGCAGCAAGCGGAATGTCGGCGGTAATGACTAAATCGCCAGCTTCGCAGAGGCGCACAATTTCATTATCAGCAACATCAAAACCGGCGTTGACCACCTTGCTCGAGATAAACCGCGAGGGCGGCGTGCGAACTGCGCTATTGGCAATCAGGATAAGTGCGGTTTGGGTGCGCTCGGCAGCGCGAAACAGGATCTCTTTGATCACATTCGGGCAAGCATCGGCATCAACGTATATTTTCACAATAACTCCAGCTCAGCGAGGTGAGCTATTCTGTGTTGCATAGACAGATGGTATGCTCAGGGCATGAGAATCACAAGGAACAATCGATGAAGTTACTGACCTTATTGCTGGCGCCTTGGCTTATCGTGCAAGGCAAGCGCGTGCGAGCGAATACCGTCAGATTGCCCGAAGCTAAGGGGCCTCGCCACGGCGCGCAGGGGCATGGCGAGTTATTACGGGTGTTAGTGCTCGGTGATTCGGCTGCGGCAGGGGTCGGTTGCGAGTGTCAAACTGAAGCGGTCAGTGGACAATTAGCACAGGCACTTGCACAAACTTACCATGTGCAGTGGCAACTTATTGCTCAATCAAGTCTCACCTGTGCCGGGGTATTGGATTTACTCAAGCGCTCGGTTGTTGCCTTAAACGACCCGATTGATGCGGTCTTGGTGTCGGTTGGCGTGAATGATGTCACCCGACGCACGACAGTGAGCCAGTGGCGAGACGACTTAAACGCACTTAGCCGCTATCTCACTGAAACCTTTCAAGCCCGCCAAATTATCTATACCAGTTTACCGCCAATGCATGTGTTCCCGGCGCTGCCACAGCCATTACGTTGGTATTTGGGGCAACAGGCACGGCAACTGGATAAGCATTTGCAGCACCATTGTCAGACTATGACCAATGCCGTTTACTTGGATTTAAACATGCCTTTTGAGCCCCAATTTATTGCAACAGATGGCTATCACCCGTCTGCTGCGGCCGCCACAATTTGGGGTCAAGCCGCTGCCGCCTTGGTTCAGCGCGGGGGTGACCAATGCAGTGGTTAAAACAAGGGCTGATTTACCTCGTTCTGATCCTTATCGTGGTGACCATTATGGATTTGTGGCGCGGTAAAGACCTGCCCAAAGGTGTGCTGACTGAGCAAGTGTGGCAGACCACTCAAGGTGAGCAGGTGAATGTCGTCGCCCAGAGCTTTAAAGAACCTGTGATCATTTATTTTTGGGGCACTTGGTGCCCAGTCTGTAGCGTGGTCACGCCAAGTGTCGATTGGCTCGATGGTATGGCCCCTGTAGTCAGCGTTGCGATGCAATCAGGCACCGATGCGAGCCTACGCCATTATGCGGCGGAACATGGCTACACTGTGGCGATGGTCAACGATGCAAGTGGCAGTTTAGGGCAAAGTTGGGGCGTCGCAGTGACCCCCGCTTTTGCAATTGTCCGCAATGGTGAAATTGAGAGTTTTACTGCAGGTTTCACCACGCCGTTTGGACTTTATATTCGCTGGCTTTTGGCCCACTAATAAAAAGAGAGAAACCTATGTCCAGTTTAGTTTTTGAATCCTTTACGTTTGCCAATGGCCAAACCATCAAAAACCGTATCGTTAAGGCCGCGATGGAAGAAAACTTAGGCGCTGAGGGCAATATCCCCGGCGGCCAGCTCTTCACTCTTTACCAAAATTGGGCACAAGGAGGCGCGGGCCTGTTAATCACCGGCAATGTCATGGTTGATCAACTGGCGATGACTGGACCGGGTGGTGTTGCACTGGAGGCCGAGACAGAATTGCTGCCATTCGCGGAGTGGGCGCGAGCGGCGAAAGAGAACGACACTAAAGTGTGGATGCAAATTAATCATCCGGGTCGGCAAGTGTATAAGATGCTAAAAGGGCGTGCTTGGGCACCGTCGGCTGTTGCCCTTGATCTCGGTCCGCATAGCAAACTTTTTGCTGAGCCGCGGGCGATGACTGAGGCCGATATTAATGAAGTGATTGACCGCTTTGTAAAAACCGCTGAACGTGCCAAAGAGGCCGGTTTTGATGGTGTTCAGATTCATGCCGCACACGGTTATCTGTTATCGCAGTTTTTATCCCCACGGGTGAATCAGCGTACTGATGAGTGGGGTGGTTCACTCGAGAATCGTGCACGGTTGCTGCTTGCCATTGTGCGTCATGTCGTGGCACTGCGCGATGAAAGTTTTGCCGTTTCGGTGAAAATTAACTCAGCTGATTTTCAGCGCGGTGGCTTTGATATTGATGATGCTAAACAAGTGGTGAAATGGCTTGAGGAGATTGGCATTGATTTAATCGAGATGTCCGGTGGCACCTATGAAGCACCGGCCATGCAACGCCGAACTGCCGATGATCGGACGCTGTCGCGAGAAGCATATTTTCTCGAATTTGCTGCGCAAGTGGCGGCAGAAACTGAGCTTGCGGTGATGACCACAGGCGGTATAAAACGTCTTGAAGTCGCCGAGCAAGTGCTCAGCAGCGGCGTTGATCTGGTCGGGATTGCCAGTGCCCTTGCGTTCGAACCTGACCTACCTAACCAGTGGCAGACCAACCCTGCGGCGGTGGCGAATGTGCAAACCGCGGACTGGAACAACAAAACGCTCGCGAGCCTTTGCAATATGGCGCTGGCGAAGCGGCAGATGCGGCGCTATAGCAATGGCGAGCAAGGCAATATTGAGTTATCGCCAGTGGTCACGCTGCTGCTGAATCAATGGCGCATGAAACGCATGGCGAAGCAGTATAATGCGCTGATTGGCGGGTAACGCGATACCGTTAAGAATCGCTTAAGTTTTGCTCGGCATACTTCACCTTATCGTTATTAAGACATATAAGGTGAAGGCTGACAGTGACGTATCGGCAACAACTAGCGAGAACCTTTGCGCCCTTTATTTATGCGGGCGTAATCACGCTTGGACTGCTGAGCATAGCGCGACTTGGGCTCATTGCCTGGCAATGGCCTCGAGTTGAGACGCTCAGCGCAGCAGTTAATATTTTAGTTAATGGGATACGAGTTGACCTCAGTACCTTAGGGTACGTATTTGCTATCCCGGCGCTGCTCCATCCATGGTTAGTGGGAACCCGCGCCGATAAAATATGGCACGCTGTACTGAAAGTTTGGCTATTTATCGCAACGATTAGCGTGCTGTTCTTTGAGCTAGCTACCCCTGCTTTTATTTACGAATATGGGCTGCGCCCGAATCGTCTTTTTATTGAGTATCTCGAATACCCTGCCGAAGTCGGCAAAATGTTGTTGAATGGCCACTTGCTTGAAATCGTGCTGGTCTCTTTCGTGTTGGCTGGCTGCGCAAGACTGCTCTGGCGTTTTTACAGTCAATATTTAGGCCGAAGTAGTGCGCTTGAGCAAAGTCATATCTTGGCTCGGGTCAGTGGTTTTGTTGTATTGGCATTGGTGGTGACGCTCATGGCGCGCGGTACCGTAGGGCACCGGCCACTGAATCCAGCCCTAGTCTATTTCTCCACCGACCCACTGGTTAACTCTTTGACACTCAATTCAATTTACAGTGTGGCGCATGCCTACAAGCAAATGGGGGATGAGAAAAATGCGGCTAAACTCTACGGGCAGATGCCTGAAGAACAAGTGATCGAGCTGGTTCGAAGCTCTACTCGGCAGCCACTTGAAGCATTTCAACATCCTACTTTGCCGACTTACCATGCGCGTTCACCTCTGTACCAAGGTCGACCAAAGAACTTAGTGATCGTGCTTGAAGAAAGTTTGGGAGCACAATTTGTTGGCTCTCTTGGTGGTTTACCCTTGACCCCCGAGTTTGATCGCATTCAGCAACAAGGTTGGTCGTTTAAACGGCTTTATGCGACCGGCACGCGCTCCGTCCGCGGTATCGAGGCGGTAATTACTGGCTTTACCCCTACGCCATCGCGTGCAGTGGTGAAACTTGATAAATCCCAACAAGGTTTTTTCACTCTTGCCGCTTTGTTACAGCAGCAGGGCTATGAAACCCAATTCATCTATGGTGGAGAAAGCCATTTTGACAATATGAAGAGCTTCTTTTTAGGCAACGGATTCACTGATGTGGTTGATTTTGCCGATATCGAGAACCCAGACTTTGTCGCCTCTTGGGGCGCAAGCGATGGTGATTTGTTTCGCCAGGCAGATCGTGAGCTAAGCCAATTACATCAACAAGGTAAGCCGTTTTTTAGTTTTATTTTCACCTCCAGTAACCACGATCCATTTGAGATCCCAACTGGGGTGATTGAGCCAATTGAGTACACTGACGAGCAGCTGGCGCAATATGATGAAAATGAACTGCGGCGGCATCAGGCAATCCAGTATGCTGATGCAGCTTTGGGAGATTTCATCGCGACCGCAAAAAACCGTGATTACTGGGATGATACGATCTTTTTGCTGGTCGCAGACCATGATGCCAAGGTGTTTGGGCGTGATTTAGTGCCAATTGATAACTTTCATATCCCCGGGGTGATTTTAAATGCCGATGTTCCGCCTCGCCAAGACCCGCGGATTGTGAGCCAAATTGACCTTGCGCCCACCTTGTTATCATTGATGGGAGTCGAGAATCGTTCACCTATGCTCGGTCATGACTTAAACGATTCCGCGGCAGGAGGCCGTGCATTGATGCAGTACGCCAATAACTTCGCCTATATGGTTGAAGACGAGGTTACAATTTTACAGCCGGGCAAGCCGCCAAGCTTTTTCTTCTATGATTACGACAGTGGCACCCTGAGCCCGAAACAGCCGAATTTAGGCCTTGCCGATACCGCTCTTGCGATTCAGCTGTGGGGCAGTATGGCTTACGAGCGCGGTTGGTATGGTACCGAGTAAGCAGCGATCAAACACTCTGCCCACAGACCCAGCCGCTCGACCATGCCCATTGGAAGTTGTAGCCGCCTAGCCAACCGGTGACGTCGACGACTTCACCGATAAAATATAAGCCTGGCTGGCGCTTACTTTCCATGGTTTTTGAGCTGAGTTCATCGGTGTCGACTCCACCAAGAGTGACTTCTGCGGTGCGATAGCCCTCGGTGCCATTTGGTCTGAGCGACCAGGCATTAAGTTGCGCAGCGACCTCATCGAACCGGTTATTGCTGCAATCCGCAAGGTTCGCATTGGGCCATTGGTGGATCTCGCTCAAGCTGGTGACTAAGCGCTTGGGCAACCATTCTTGCAGGGCACTGTGCAAACCAAGCTTAGGCCGTTGCTGACGGAGTTCTCTTAATGCACTGGCGACATTCGTTTGCGGCAATAAATTTATTGCCACGGCTTCACCTGGTAGCCAATACGACGAAATTTGCAAAATTGCCGGACCGCTCACACCACGATGAGTAAATAGCATCGCTTCTTTAAAATGCGCGCGGGCATTACTTGCCTCCACATCTACCGATAACCCCGAAATTTCAGCAAAGACTTCTTTCTCTTGCGGTTGCAAGGTAAAAGGCACTAATCCAGCACGCACCGGCAGCACGGTATGGCCAAACTGCTCGGCCAGTTGATAGCCAAGTGGTGTTGCCCCGAGTTTTGGCATCGATAGCCCACCGCAGGCGACGACCAATTTGCTCGCGCTATAGGTGCCGGCAGAGGTGGTCACATGGTAGTTCTGTTGCTGGGAATCAACCGCTAACACCTCAGTTCGTAATTGAACTTTGGCACCGGCTTGCTGACACTCTTGTAGCAGCATCCGCACAATATCTTTTGCCGAGTCATCACAAAATAATTGGCCCAGTGTTTTTTCGTGGTACGCAATGCCATGCTTTTGCACCAGCGCGATAAAGTCCCACTGGGTGTAGCGGCTGAGTGCTGACTTACAGAAGTGCGGGTTTTGCGAGAGATAATTCTCAGGGCTGGCATACATATTGGTGAAATTGCAGCGCCCGCCACCCGAAATCAGAATCTTTTTACCGGCTTGTTTGGCGTGATCGAGCACCAGCACCGACTTGCCCCGATAGCCTGCAGTGGCCGCGCAGTGTAGACCTGCCGCACCGGCCCCAATCACAATTACATCATAGTGGGCCATGCCAAGATGCCCTCAAATAAATGTCAAAACGGTGCTTTTTACTTTTCACTTGTGCATCAGGTTCAACCCCGGCCAAGAACTCTGCGTGATTTGGCCGCTTCACCACCACCCGATGCTGGGCGAGCGCACGGGCCGGTTCAAGTAGCGCATCGGCATCAAGATCGGCGCCGACCAGGTGTTGAAACATCTGCATATCTTTTTTGACCGCGGCTTTGTGTTTGCGATCGCCTTTTGGGTACATAGGGTCAAGATAAACCACATCGATCGGCTGCCGTGGTTGGTAATCGCCCGATAGGCAATGGTCGCCAGCGAAATACAGTCGTTCAGCCAGCTTTGGGTCATCGCGTTGTAAGCGTTGCAGCGCATCTTTAAGCAGTGCTTGCACGGTCGCTTGGCGCTCGTTGAGACCGACCGTTGCGCCCAAGCGTGCGAGCACGAGCGCATCCCGACCGAGTCCAGCTGTGCCATCAAGAATGTGCGGATGTTTAAGCTTGGCCATACCGCAGGCCCGGGCAATGGCTTCATCTTTCACTTGAGCATGCAGTGCGCGATAGGCATTTGCGCCCTCACAAAAGTCGATCACCAAGGGGTGCATTTCTGGGTGCGCATGCCACTGCAGACCAAGCCCGTGTTCAGTCTCGACTAGACTAAACTCACTGCTCATGCAGGGCGCTCCATATCGACATGGGGGATATCATCTTCAAGGTATTCGGCGCTGATTTCGACAAAGCCAAAGCTTTGATAAAAGCGGCGCAAATAAACTTGTGCGCCCAGCCGAATAGGGGTGTTTGGAGCGGCTTGTTCGCACCAAGCAATCGCTCGCCGCATCAGCTCTTGGCCAAGCCCTTGGCCACGCACTTTGCCCGCGCTAATTACTCGCCCGATGCGGGCATAAGGGGTTGCTGTAGTTGGCATAAACAAGCGCGCGTAGGCAACCATATCGCCTTCGTCGTCTGTAGCCCAAAGGTGCATGGCCTGCTGGTCTAAGCCATCGGCATCGAGATAAGGGCAGGTTTGCTCGACCACAAACACTTCCTGACGCAATTTAAGAAGGGCATAGAGCTGCTCTAAGGTCAGTTTGTTAAATGGTTTGATTTCCCAGATCATAGCGCTTTTTTCTGTAATTTATCGGTAATATCGATGACGTTCGAGGCATTTGGCGTGTAAAGCGCCAAGACTTCGGCGACCTTGCCACGGCTTGAGCCCTTTTGACTGATAAAGCGCGTCACTTGCAGTTTATGAATGTCGGCATCGCGATATAGCACGCGGGTTAGGTCGGTATCGTGATTGCTAATCAACACCGGGATGCCGCGCTTATGCGCTGCGTGTGCTGCGCGCCGCGCCAATTCATGCTGATGCTCAAGGTTAAAGCCGCCACTGGCATAACTGGTAAAGTTGGCCGTGGTCGTCAGCGGTGCATAGGGCGGATCACAATAAATCACATCACCCTGTCGCGCCCGGCGAAAAACTTTTTCGAAGCTCATACAGGTAAAGGTGGCGCGCTTGGCTTTCTCGGCAAAGGCCTCTATTTCAGCCTGCGGAAAATAAGGGCGCTTGTACTGACCGAAGGGGACGTTAAAGGCACCGCTTTGGTTATAGCGACACAAGCCGTTGTAGCCATGTCGATTAAGATATAAAAACAGCACCGCACGCTCGTAACTATCATGACTTTGGTTAAACCGTTTGCGCAGCGCGTAATAGGCATCAGCGTGGTTGTTGCGCGCTGAGAACAAGCCCATGGCGTCGTCAATAAAGGTCTTAGGGCGGCGTTTGACGGCTTTAAACAGGCCAATCAGATCAGGGTTCACATCATTGAGCACATAGCGCTCATAATCGGTATTTAAAAATACCGAGCCAGCGCCAACAAAGGGTTCAATTAAGGTGCGGCCGGGGGGCAACAAGCTCCGAATCGGGTCGACTAAACTGTATTTACCGCCTGCCCATTTCAGAAAGGCGCGTTGCTTGTTCATGCTATGACTCAACTTCGCTTGCGTGGATTGCTTGCGCAATCAGGGACCAGTCGCTTTCGCTGCGAACTTCGGCCTGACCGATAGCGGTGGGCAGAATAAAGCGTATCTGTCCTGCTTTGACTTTTTTATCACGTTGCATCAGCTGCTGCCACTGCGCTAGGTCGAGCTTAGGCGCGCGAGTTGGCAGCTTGAATGCTTGCAACAATTGCTCGATACGCTCGACCGCCTGTTGTGGAAGCTCACCTTTAAGCTGCATTAAGCGCGCAGCAATCACCATACCGACTGCAACGGCTTCACCATGGTGCCAACTATGGTGGTCGTTGCGCTGATGAAAAGCGGTCTCAATGGCATGGCCAAAGGTGTGGCCTAGGTTGAGCAGCGCCCGTCGCCCTTGTTCGCGTTCATCTTCAGCAACGATTTCCGCTTTGATCTCACAGCTGCGCCTAATAGCGTAGGTCAGTGCAGTCGTATCGCGGGCAAGCAGCGCCGCTTGATTTTGCTCCAGCCAGGAGAAAAAGTCGGCATCAGCGATGATTCCGTATTTCACTACTTCAGCGAGCCCGCAACTGAGTTCGCGATTGGCCAGTGTGGTAAGGCATTGAGTATCGATTAATACGGTCTGCGGTTGGTAAAACGCACCGACAAGGTTTTTGCCGCCTTGTAAGTTAATTGCCGTTTTGCCGCCTACTGAGCTATCTACCTGTGCAAGTAGAGTGGTTGGGATTTGATAGAAATCGACGCCACGTTGGTAACTTGCCGCAATAAATCCGGCTAAGTCGCCAACGACACCGCCACCGAGCGCAACGACCGCACAATCACGATTAAACCCTAAGCTACAGAGTCGTTCGAGTGCTTGTTCAAACCACTCCATCGATTTGGCGTGTTCGCCATCTGGCACTTCAAATACTTCGATCTGATGCGCAGCTAAGGCGCGTTGGAGTGGTTGTAAATAATGAGCGGCAACCGTGGCGTTGGTCAGCACAAATACTTGCTTCGGTAAGGCGCTGTGTTGATGTGGGTTATGCAGTAGGGTTGCGGCTTGGTCTAAAATACCGGCGCCAATATGAATGGGATAGCTGCGCTCATTTAACCCGACAAGCAAGGTCTGCAGTGAGGTGGTCATGAGCGCTCCTTTAGCTAGTGAGCTGTAGCCTCCTACAGCCCGATTTTTTCAATAATTTCATCGACCACGACTTTCGCGCCCTGGTCATCGGTGTGAACCGTCACATCGGCAATCTCTTCGTACAAAGGATTACGCTCTTCAGCAAGATTTTCAAGCACTTCACGCGGATTATCTGCTTCGGCAATCAGTGGTCGACGTTTATCACGCTGGGTGCGCGCCACTTGCTTGTCGATAGTGGTTTGCAGGTAAACAACAATCCCGCGGGCTGAGAGGCGATTACGGCTCTCTTTGCTGAGGATCGAACCACCGCCGGTGGCAAGCACGATACCGCTTAATTCGGTCAACTCTTCGATGACTTTCTCTTCACGAGCACGGAAGCCTTCTTCTCCCTCGAGCTCGAATACCCACGCAATATCTGCACCGGTACGGCGTTCGATTTCAGCATCAGTATCGTAGAATTCGAGATGGAGTTGGCGTGCTAATTGACGCCCGATGGTGCTTTTGCCTGCCCCCATGGGGCCAACTAAGAAAATATTACGTTTTTCAGCCATGTTGTTGCTTACATCACTCGTTAAAATAGCTGTGACTCACGGAATCCGGAGTGTCTTTTGACCTTCCTTAAACCAACCAATAAAAAAGTGGGCGGATTATCGCAAGTCACAACTTTTTAAGCAAGAACTAAGGCATTTCTGTCACGATTCGAGGTGTAACAAAAATCAACAATTCGCGTTTTTCGTTAATTTGGCTCTCATTACGGAACAATACCCCCACATAGGGAATATCACCTAGCAGCGGAACTTTCGAAATATCGTTCAGAATTTGCTGTTGATAAATTCCGCCAAGCACAATCGTTTCGCCGTTTTCAACCAAGACTTGGGTGCCAATTTCTTGGGTATCGATCGACACTGCCGGGCCAGTTGGCGTAGAAACGGTATCCCCTCGGGTATTCTGGGTGATCACCAAATCCAAGATAACGCGATTATCAGGAGTGATTTGTGGTGTGACCTCGAGCCCCAACACCGCTTTTTTGAACTGCACCGAGGTTGCTCCAGAAGAGGCACTCTCAACATACGGGATCTCAGTCCCCTGCTCGATATAAGCCGACTTTTGGTTGGCCGTGGTAATCCGTGGACTGGCAATGATTTCACCTTTGTTCTCGCGCTCTAGAGCCGAAAGTTCAAGGTCAAGTAAGCGGCCATCGGAGAGTTTGGCAACTTGGAATCCGAACGTGGCCGCCGGGTTCGCAATCGGTAAGTTGACGTTATAGAAACCACTGGTATCGGTCCCCGTCCCTGCCGGTACAATCCCATCTGGAGCGACTTCAGGATTGCTCAAGCCCCACATGATCCCCAGTTCATCACTGATATTATCGCGCACAGTCACCATCCGTGCTTCAATAATGACCTGTTTTACGGGCACATCAAGCGCACGCACCATTTGTTCGACAATCTCGATTTGCCGTTCAGTATCACGAACCAACAAGGTATTGGTGCGGTCATCGACGGTTACAGCGCCGCGTGACGACAATAGGTCTGAACTATCGGTCCGTAAGATCCCTGCAATTTCACTCGCTTTTGCATAGTTTACTTGAATATAAGCACTGGTTAGTGGAGCAAGCTCTGCCAAACGCTGCGACGCTTCAAGTTGCGCCGCTTCACGGTCGGCGAGTTCATCCGATGGCGCCACAATCAAAATATTGCCGTCAATTCGCTTATCTAAACCACGAACGCGCAAGATAGTGGCTAAGGCGCGCTCCCACGGAACATTTTCAAGGCGCAGGGTGATATTGCCGGTGACAGATTCACTTGCGACGAGGTTGAGGTTGTTCTCGTCGGCAAGAATTTGCAGTAACTGGCGTACTGGCACGTCCTGGAAATTGAGCGAGATCGGCTGGCTATCGTTTGCGCCAGCTTGCTCTGCCATTAAGGCGGCACGGTCACGTAACGTCAGTACCAGTTGCTCGCCAACTTGCTCGAGCTGATGCACGAATGGAGCTTTACCGCGCAAGACAATACGGACGTCATCTTGTTCACGGAAGGTCTCAATATTGGCGATTGGCGTCGCAAATTGGCTAACGTCTAAGACGTACAAAAGATCGTCCGGCAAGGTGACGTCATATAGGGTCAACTCGAGGCTTTCACCACGCGCTTGCACTTGGTGCTCAACCTGGTCAGAAACTGCGATACTTAAACGACCGCTATCGTCCAAGCCCCGCATAAAGTTAATATCCGTTACCTGAGTAGAAAAGTTAGCGACAGGCTGCGCAGAGCGAGTGGTCACTTGGGCAACTTGTTCTGGCTCAACAGCGGCGGTTGGCTGCTTTGCAGGCTCTTGCGCTGGTGCTTGGCGAGGTGCTGCTTGAGCTGTTTTGGCGTTAGCTAGATCCGCGGCGACGAAAACCAAAACCATCACCTTATCAGAGCGACTCAGTAGGTGTTCGACCGGCTGCTTCGTCCGCACTTGCACCAGTAAGTCTTCACGCTGACGCTCGATGGAAACAGAATCCAGCAGTGGGTGACGACCTACATCTAGGGTACCTTCGGCATAATCGCTGGCCGTGCCTAACAACAAAAATTCATGCACCAGCGGGTCGCTACTACGACGCACAACCGGCGCATCAACCCGCTGACTGAAGTGTGCTTCGAGATTAAAGCGCTTGTCGCTTAAACCAATTTGTTCAACCCGCTGCAGTTGGTTTGCCGCAACCGATAATGGCAGTAATACAGTCACAACCATTAGGATTCGATAAATAAACTTCATTATTCTGAACTCCCTTGCGCAGTCAGCAGGTTAATCTTGGTTTCGCGGCGTTGCCAGCAGCCATCGCCAGTCGATATCCACTCATTAAGGACAATTTGATCAGGCGAAATCGCGATGACTTCACCTTGGTCGATGCCAATGTAGTCGCCGCGCTTGACGCGATAAAGGCGACCCTCATTTGAAATCAATAGGGCGAGATAGCCATCATCGCCGTTACGAATCGTGCCCGAGAACGTCAGTTGGTCTAGAGCAAAGCTCTCGAGTGGATGCCGAACTCTGCGCACATTGGGCTGTGGACAGCTTGCCGCACTTATCGTTTGGGTTTGCGCTCGCATCGCGGTTTGAATAAATGGGTCGCGTGCCTGCTTACCACTGTAGCTGACGCGCTCTAATTCTGGGATTTCTGGCGCAGGAGGTAACGGCGGCGCGGGCAGTTGTTGCACCTCTGCAGTGTAGGCTTGTAAGTCGCTTAAGTTCGCTTGGCTACAGCCACCGAGTAATAATCCGATCGTTGCTATCAGCACAAACTTCAAAGGCTTCATGGTTGCGCCCTCAAGGTCTGTTGTTGATAGGTTTCCGCATTCAAGTTGAGGGTCAAATTATCCCCCATCGAATTGAAGCGGAGAGTGAAGTTGGTCACGCTAACGATGCGGTGTAAGCTCGCGATATCACCGATAAATTGGCCAATTTGGTGATAATCTCCTTTCAACTCGATGCGCATCGGTAGTGCGGTATAGAAATCGCGCGATTCAGCGGGGAGCCATTCGATCCGATCAAAGCGCAAGCCAACTTTAGTGCCCACCAAGGTAATATCATCGAGCAACTTTGGTGTTTCATCGGTGTTTGGCAGCATGGCTAATAGGGTTTCGAGGTCTGTATTAAGCTGTTCAAGCTGCTCACGATACTTCGGTAAATTGACCGCGGTAAGGTATTTACTGCGATATTCATCTTTAAGTGTCGATTCCTGCGCAACAGCTTTTTGATAGGCCGTCCATTGGTCAGCGATAATAAAATAATAGCCACCGACCATCACTGCGATGGCAATAATTGCGTGGGCGATTAGCCGAAATGGTCGAGGCCAGAACGGCAAGTCGTTAATATCAAGTTCTTTCAGTTGGTCTGCGGAGAAACTCATGGATTTGCCTCCTCTACAACTTCAACCAGGGTAACTGATAGCACAAACTTGCTGTTGCGTTCATTGCGCTCGGCGGCCTTATCTGCAACGACCTGGCGTAACTCAGGGTTTTCAAACAACGGCGATGCGCGCAGTGCACGAAGAAACTCTGCGACCGCTTGGTTGGAGACGGTACTTCCTCCGATGACCAGCATGTCATCACGCTTCTCGACATTTTCAAGGGCGACACCACTGGGGGTGCGTTCAGCGAGCTCATTCAGAATACGAATCGCAGTGTTGCGATCTTGGTGCAGCGACTGGATCAGCTTCATGCGATTCAAAATCTCTGCTTTTTTCTGGTTAATACGCTGAATTTCCGCAATTTTGCCATCCATAATGGTAATTTGGTCTTGCAGATATTTATTCCGCGTTTGCTGCGCCTGCTTCAGGTTATCCACCACGACATAACTCAACGAAACGGCGATCAAAGCGATGACAACCGCCACCCCAGCTTGAATTCCGAAGCGTTTTTTCGCGCGTTGTTCTGCCATCTCGCGCCATGGCAATAGATTTACGTGTGCCATGGAGTAAAGCTCCGCAGTGCGAGACCTAATGCTTCAACGAAGCGGGGGCCGTGTGGATGGAGATGCGCTGAACTCTCTGGCAGCTCAAAATGATCAAACGGGTTCAATGGCAGAACAGGGTACTGCACATTGCTCTTAAGCGTCTCTAGCACGGCTGGGACCATGGCTCCGCTATTCACCACCACCATTGCCGCAAAACCCGCCTCGAGTAGATTATTTTTGTAAAGCTGCACCCCACGACTTATTTGCGTCCACAAGCCGCTTAAGTAATCCGCGATAAATAACTCTGGGAAACCATCAAGCTCATTGGCTCGAAACTTCGCAAACAACTCGCTGTGCGAGATGCTTTTGTCTTCGTCCAGGCCATTAAATAGCCGCTCGAGTCCTTCCGATTGATAGCGGGTATAACTAATTTCACCCTGTTCGACAATCATCATGTGCAAACCGGTCACGCTCAAATCGATGATCAGCAGAGGTTGTTCATTATCGACCAAGTCTGGGGCGAGATGAGGCAGCAAGTGATTACAAGCGCGGAGAATAGCTTGCGTATCCACATCCATGATTTTCACCTCAAAACCACCTTGCTCAAGTGCTTCAACTCGCGTGTCGACTGTGACCGTGCGGGTTGCGGTCACGAGCACGCGCTGTTGACCGGCAAGGCTTGGATGGGGTCCGAGACTTTCAAAGTCGTAACGAACTTCGTTGATCGGGAAGGGAATCAAGGCTTCAGCTTCTGCTTCAATTTTCTCAGCGATGGCCTCATCGTCGAGATCTGCTGAGACCGCAATTTGTTTTGAGATCGCTTGATTGCCCGATACCGCTGCGACGACTTGTTTGGATTTGCTGCCGAGCTTTTTCCGCAACTTTTCGAGTTGCTTACCAAGGCGCTCCACATCAGTAATGTCGTCTTCGGTGATCAGGTTTTCTGGCAATTGCAGCTCGGCCAACTGACTGATGGTGTAGCTCTCACCATGCGCAGTCAGCTCTAGCGCTTTGATGGTGTCGACCGATAGATCAACACCAAGGCCGGGCGCCTTACCCAGACCAAACAACCCCATAATGCTCTCCCAAATTCTGTTTTTGGCATGATATTCATATCATAATATGCCGAACGTCATATTACGCTGAAATGTAAGGATAGTGCAAAGGTCTTTACTCGATGGCTTTGACTTCCACAATACACTTCATGATTTCGACCATATCTGCGTATAATATGAACTTATTAGAGGCAACTGGCAAGGCTCGCGGACAAGGGGCAAAGCGTTGAAATTACTGAAACGAGTGCTATGGGTGACAGGCGTCGTCGGAGTTCTAGGACTGCTGACGGTCGTGATCCTGTATTTCATCATGAAAGATGACCTGCCAACTGTCGAAGAAATTCGCGATGTTCGGCTGCAAACGCCGATGCAGGTGTACTCTGCTGATGGCGAGTTGATTGCCCAATTTGGTGAAATTCGACGTATTCCGCTGCGCTTAGAAGAAATACCGCAACCGTTGATTGATGCATTTCTGGCAACCGAAGACCAACGCTTTTACGATCATTTCGGCATTGACCCTATTGGCGTTGCGCGCGCTTTATTTTTACTCGTCAGCTCGGGTGAGATTCAAGGTGGTGGCAGTACCATCACCCAGCAGTTGGCCCGAAACGTGTTCTTGACGCTTGATCAGACCTTTACCCGTAAAGTCAAAGAAGCCTTTATTTCGCTGCGACTTGAAGCTGCGCTGAGCAAAGATGAAATTCTCGAGTTGTACCTCAATAAAATTACCTTTGGTAATCGTGCTTACGGTGTAGGCGCTGCTGCGCAGGTTTACTACGGTAAAAACATTGACGAGCTAACCCTTGGCCAAATGGCCATGATCGCTGGACTCCCGAAAGCGCCCTCGACCATGAACCCGATTTCAAATCCTGAGCGGGCGCGAGAGCGTCGGGCCGTCGTACTTGGGCGGATGCTGGCTGAGAACTTTATCACCGAGACACAATATCGTACGGCACTCGCTGAACCTGTGAAAACCCGCTACCACGGTCCGGAAGTGACCATGAGCGCGCCTTATTTGGCCGAGATGGTACGCAGCCGCATGGTGGAAATGTATGGCGAAGATCGCGCCTATAACAGTGGCTTTAAAGTCTATACAACCGCGAGTGCAACCCAACAACGCGCTGCCCAGCGGGCTCTGCAAGACAATCTGCATGAATATGATGAGCGTCATGGCTACCGTGGTCCTGAAGCCGTGTTGTGGGAGCCTGATGCGACCCCCTTGAGTCGGGAAGAAATCATTGCTCGACTCGCGCAGGAGCTAAGTATTGGTCAGACAGAGCCGGTCGCGGTACTTGCCGTCGCTGAGCAAAGTATCACCGTGCTGCGCGATGACGGCAGCGAGATAGAGATAGGTTGGCCGGGTTTACGTTGGGCTCGCGCTTATCTTAATCACGAGCGCCAAGGTCCAGCGCCGAAAACTGCCGCAGAGATCGTCGCTGTGGGCCAACAAGTTCGGGTGCGTGAAACGGCCCGCGGCTGGCGTCTTGCTCAGATCCCTGAGCCAGGTGCTGCGATTGTGGCCTTGCGTCCTGAGGATGGCGCGATTGCTGCTGCAGTGGGCGGGTATAGTTTCCGTCTAAGCCAATACAACCGTGCGATTCAGGCGGAGCGCCAAGCTGGCTCGAACATTAAACCCTTTATTTATTCTGCCGCCTTAGAGAACGATTTTACCCTAGCCACCCTGGTAAACGACGCACCGATTAACCAATGGAATCCGGGCAGTGGTATTGCTTGGCGTCCGCGTAACTCCCCTGATGTTTACGAGGGACCTATTCGGGTTCGCGAGGCGCTGGCAAAATCGAAAAACGTGGTGTCGGTGCGATTAATTCGGGCTTTAGGGGTAAACAAGGCCGTCGAATATCTCACTCGTTTTGGTTTTGATTACGATACCTTACCGCGCAACGAATCGCTCAGTCTTGGCTCGGCCTCGATGACGCCACTACAAGTCGCGCGAGGTTATGCGGTCTTTGCTAATGGCGGTTTCCTAGTCCAGCCTTACTTTATCGATCGGATTGAGAACAGCGAAGGCGAGGTGGTATTCCGGGAGATTCCAACGGTGGTCTGTGCCAGTTGCGATCATGGCGGGCGTGAGGTGGTGCAAGCACCGCAAGTGATCACTGAGCAAAACGCCTTTTTGGTGACCGAAGCAATGAAGTCGGCGGTCTGGGGTGGCGGCAGCTGGGCCCATCGTACCGGATGGAATGGCACCGCGTGGCGGATTCAGCGCTCAGGACCGATTACCCGTAAAGCGGGGCGCGAAGTGGTCGGTAAAACCGGAACCACCAATGACGTCAAAGACACCTGGTTTTCGGGCTATGTTAGTGGTTTAGTCACCACCGCCTGGGTGGGCTTTGACAATCTTGAGCGCGAGCTTGGTCGCACCACCATGAACGAGAATCTAAGCAGTGCTGAGCAACCGATAAGTGGGGTTGAAGCCGGTGCGAAAACCGCCTTGCCGATGTGGATCAAGTTCATGGAAGAGGCGATTGCAGAAGTGGAAACGGCACCATTTGAAGTGCCGCCAGGTTTGGTTTCTGCGCGCATCGATGTGGAGACCGGGAAACTGAGTCGCAAGAGCGATCACACTACCCGCTTTGAGTATTTCTTGCCGGGTACTGCGCCGACTGAGTACGCCGAAGAAAAATCGACGCCGAATATCTTCGGCGACGATGATTCGATCTTCTAACTGTCTTTATGTGATAGGCGGCTGAGGAGCTGATTCAAATCAGATTGGACGCCGCCTGCAGTTACTTCTTTACCTGCCCCCGGGCCACTAATGACCAGCGGCATTTCGTGATACCAGTCGGTATAAATCACGAAAATATTTTCGCCGGGGATCAAATTCGCGAGCATATCGCCCTCTGGGATATACTCAATTCCGACCCGCGCCCGCACCGACTCATCATCTTGCCGAGCGAAACTCGCTAACAGGCGTGGGACCTTACCCGTGCGCTGGGCATCTTCATATAAAGCGGCCATGTCGGTATCAATTTCGTCTAGGCGTTGCATGAACTCATCAAGTGGTAACTCGCTTAGATGTTCAGGCAGTAGGCTTTCGACATCAATATCCTGCCAATCCAGTTTGAGACCAATCTCGCGCGCTAAAATCAGCATCTTGCGGACAATATCCTGACACGATAAGTCTTCGCGTGGGTCCGGTTCGGTCAGACCGCGCTGCTTGGCGTCGCGGACTAAATCACTAAACTTCACCTCTGGAGTGAAATTTTCAAACAGCCAGCTCATGGTACCTGAGAAGATCCCCGAGATGCTCCGAATCTCATCCCCCGAGTTGCGTAAATCATTCAAGGCATAGTTCAGCGGTAAGCCGGCTCCCACTGTGGTGTTGTAGTACCACTCCCGCTTATATTCGTGCTGAATCGTCCGAATCTCGTTGTATTGACCTTCTTCGGCTGAGCCACCGCGCTTGTTGGCACTGATGATGTGGACGCCGTTAGCAAAGAAACTCGGATATAACTGAGCAACGGCTACGGCATCGGTCAAATCGAGCATCACCAGCTCATCATAAGGGGCGTTCGCTAGCTCTGGGATCAATTTACTCAGCTCATACGGCCGTGCTAACTGCTCAAAGCTCTGCTCCCAGTCGGTTAATTCAAGTCCAGCGTAATCGAACCACATCCGTTTGGAATTCAAAATACCGATGATGCGGACATCCATTTGTTCGTTGATTCGCTCGCGTAAGCGGCGGAATAATGCCAGCCAGGCCGAGCCAATGTTGCCGCGCCCGACCACCAATACGCCAAGGCTCCGGCGGTAATTGAAGAGCTGACTATGGACTCGGTTGAGCAGGCCGTTATCGAGTTTCTGTTCGAGGATTGCGACCGCTGAATTTTGCTCCGGTGCCACACTAAAGTGGCGCAGAGTTTGGGTTTTCAATTCCTCTGCAAAGGTCTGATAGTGCGCGCACTCTTTAATACGATGGCCCACCAGTGCAATCATCGAATAACCCGACAGCGGGGTAATGGCATCGCGATCAGCTGGCTCCAACTGCTCTAGCCAGCGCTCCATATAATCCAAATGGTTCTGGTGGTAAGCATAAAAGGCATGCTGTTGCGGAATTTCATTCCAACTAATGAGCGGCGTGAGTTCCAGTGCCTCGATTTGCTCCACCAAATGAGCATTATTCATATCAACCCGGAATAAGACCACTTCACCAAGCCCCGTGAGGACTTTACCTTGTGGCTCGGCATCGCTGTATTGACCAATTCGGGTTTGTTGATTCTCAACTTTTAAACTAGAACGAACCGCAATCACCATACGCTCGCGATTGACCGGTTGGAAGGTGCGTGGGTGCAATACCGGGCTACCAAGCCGAGCAAGCTCCTCGGCTTCTTGCCAATCGAGACTGGCTAAACTTGAAACCCGTTTCACTTTGCGCGGATCTGCTGAGTAGACCCCGGCTACGTCTTTCCAAATGGTGACCTGCTTGGCATCGATTAAGCTACCGATCAGCGTGGCTGAGTAGTCACTACCGTTGCGTCCTAAAATTAATGAATTGCCATCCGGATCGGCACAAATAAAGCCGGTCACCACAAAGCGGGTACCCGCACGTGGAGCAATGATCTCGAGCAAGGCGCGACGCGAACTATCAACGCGAATATGCGGTTCGGGTGCATCGTCAGCGGTTAAAAAGGTGCGCGCATCGATGTAGTCCGCTTGAAAGCCCTGTTGCTGCAATAACGCAGAGAGCAGTCGCGCCGACCATAATTCACCATAGGACAGCAGTTCCGCGCGGCGTTCGATGATTTCCTTGCCATCAAGCCAAGCTTGCCAGCGCGCGAAGTCGTGATTGGACTGCGCGAGTATCTCGGCGCACCGATCACCGGTGAGTAAGTCTTCAATCAGGCCTTGCTGGTATTTTTTTAATTGGTTCAGCAACACCTGTGCAATTCCGGTCCCGTCGCCGGTTGCCTGTGCTTGCTGGTGAGCATCAATAATGGCCAAAATACGGTTGGTAGTATCGCCCGCTGCAGACACCACCACCAAGTCGCTGGCGCCGCCATATTCAGTGACAATCCGAGCCACCCGACGATAACAAAAACCATCAGCAAGACTGCTGCCGCCAAACTTATGCACTTGAACTTGGTCAGCTACGATTTGAATCTGCTCGGCGCTAGGCGCGGTGCTTGATGCCATGATGCGTTGGCGTTCCTTCTACTAGGTCAAGAATGTGACAAATACCGCTGATTATAGAGTCGCGCGGGCAATGAATAAAGCAGACTGACAGATTCTTCACAAAAAAGACGTATAGATAGCTAAAAGTTGACTGTCACCACCAGCACAGTACAATCCATTACAACAGCTGCGGGTATTCGCTTAACGAGTCTAACAACGGGGTGGAGCATGAAGTGGAATGGTGATTATATTTATCCCTATGTGGAGCATGGGCAGAAAAGCGAACATGTGAAAAAAATCACTGTCTCGATTCCAACTCGAGTGCTGAAAGTGCTCACCGACGAGCGTACTCGTCGGCAAGTGAAGAACCTTCGTCACGCTACCAACAGCGAATTGCTTTGCGAGGCCTTCTTGCATGCGTTTACCGGACAGCCACTGCCAACCGATGATGACCTGCGCAAGGATAACCCAGAGCGGATTCCGTTAGCGGTGCGAGAAGAGCTCGAGCGGCGTGGTTTGCCATTACCCGAGCTCGATCCAGATACTGACGAGTTATAGCCGATACTCGAGCGCTACTTCGTCACAGTTGTGCTTACGTGGACATAACTCGCAATCTTTCATGACTTTTTCCGGTAGCTTATCTTTCGAGGTGAGCTTGAATTTCAGCTTCTCGAAAAAGTCCGGCACGCGGGTTAACGCGATCACGCGCTGAATTTCTAACTCGCGCGCTTTCCACAAAAGCCAAGCCACCAGTTCTGCGCCAAGGCCTTTCCCTTGTGCGGCCGGGAACAAGCCCAGTGAACGAATTTCTGCTAGCCCAGTAGAATAGACATACAAGGCTGCACAACCCATCACTTGGTCATTGATTTCCGCCACCGCAAAGGTGTGAATGGCCTGCATGATATCTTCGCGAGATCGCGGCAAGTTCTCGCCTTTTTCCGCCCAATACGTCGTTAATTCGACGATTTTGTCGACATCAGATAGGCGCGCTTGGCGGATATGCTTGCTTGCAGCTTCAGCCGCGTGGAGCCAATCTTTAGCGTGCTTCAAAGTTACTTTAACTGCTGCCGGAGCAGTACCGCCCTGAGCGCAGCGCTGATTCAGGCCGTAGCTTAAATCCAACCATGCGTAAACGTCATCGCTAATCACCGCACTGATGTGTTGTAGCTCAGTCAACGGCATTTGCTCGAGCGGGAGTTGTTGTTGCTGAGCTTTCACCACCGCAACGCCGGTTAGATGATGCGCATCGCGAAATGGAATCCCCTTACTGACGAGATAATCAGCCAATTCAGTCGCATTGCTATAACCGAGCGCCGCTTGTTTCGCGGCATGCTCGCGCTGCACGGTGACTTCAGGAATGGCAAACGCCAACATGCTTAGACACTGCAAATAGGTCTGCAAGGCATCAAATAGGCCCTCTTTGTCCTCTTGCATATCTTTGTTGTACGCCAGTGGTAGCCCTTTTAAAGTCATCTGCAGGGCATGCTGATGGCCAATCACTCGCCCTGCTTTACCGCGCAGCAATTCAAATAGGTCAGGGTTTTTCTTTTGTGGCATCAGGCTCGAGCCGCTACTGATGCGGTCGCTCATGCTGAAACAACCTGATTCGCCCGAGCAATAAAAGATCAAGTCTTCGGCAATACGCGATAGATGGACCATCCCGGTTGCTGCAACATTGAGTAAATCCAGTGCAAAATCGCGATCTGAAACCCCATCAAGGCTATTGTCATTGGCATGTCGAAAGCCCAGTTCGTGTGCTAAAGCCTCGCGATTAAGCGCAGCTGTGGTACCCGCTAGAGCGCCACTGCCGAGCGGGCAAATATCGATCCGGCGAATCGCTTCGCGCAAGCGGATGACATCACGCTGCAACATCTGCACATAGGCCAGCGCCCAATGCCCAGCAGTAATCGGCTGGGCCCGCTGCAAGTGGGTGTAGCCCGGTAACATGGCATCGTAATACTGCTCGGCAAAGCCGACCAAGGCCTCGATTGCGGCTAAGTTTGCCGCCAAGATTTGCTCGGCTTGCTTCTTGCAATACAGACGCAAGTCAGTCGCGACCAAATCATTGCGGCTGCGTCCGGTGTGCAATTTCTTGGCGGTATCCCCGATTTTCTCGATCAGCTGGGCTTCCACCCAGCTGTGAATATCTTCCGCATCGGTACTCAATGGCAGTTCAGGATTTGCCTGAACTGCTTGTTGCAACTCCGCGAGTGCGCGTTGCAGTGCGGCATTTTCATCTTGGCTCAATAACTCTGCTTGATGCAGCGCATTGGCCCACGCCCGTGAAGCCTGCAGATCATAGGGTGCGAGCACATAATCAAACCGCAATGAGTCGTTAAAGTGTTTGAACTCAGCCGCGCTGGGTTCACTGAAACGGCCACCCCACAAGCTCATGACTGTTCTCCGGCTTGCTGGTGTAAGGCACGGATCCGACTCGCAAGACTATAAAGGCGAATAAAGCCTTCGGCATGTTGCTGGTTATACACCTCATCTTCATCAAAGGTCGCAAATGCACTTGAGTACAAACTATTCGGTGAACGCTTCTGGGTCACCGTAACGGTCCCTTTATAGAGCTTCACCACCACATCGCCAGTAAGCGGTTCAGCAATGCTTTCGGCCGCCGCCAGCATGGCGTGGCGGAGTGGAGTGAACCAACGCCCGTCGTACATGAGCTGAGCAAACTCATGACCTAAGCGGATCCGATAATCCAGTACTGAGCGATCTAATACGAGACTTTCAAGTCCTTGCAATGCCGCCATCAACACCGCTCCTGCTGGAGTTTCGTAACAGCCCCGTGATTTCATTCCGACCAAGCGGTTTTCGACCATATCCAAACGCCCCACACCATGCGCACCAGCGACGTGATTAAGGTGTTCAATCGCCGCAACCGGCGCATAAGGGGTGCCATCAATAGCGGTCAGCTCACCGTTAGCGAAACTCAGCATCAGGTTTTGCGCTTGATCTGGCGCTTGCTCAGGATCAGTGGTCCAGGTCCAAACTTGCGCCGAAGGTGGATTCCACGGGTCTTCAAGCTCGCCACCTTCGGTCGAAATATGCCACAAATTCGCATCACGACTGTAAATTTTGGTGATCGAAGCAGAGCACGGAATGTTGCGCTCAGTTAAATAGGCCAGCAATTCAGGCCGTGAGCGCATGCTCCACTCCCGCCATGGGGCGATGACCGTTAACTCAGGCGCAAGTGCGGCAAACGCTGACTCGAAGCGAACTTGGTCGTTACCCTTACCGGTACAGCCATGGGCGAGCGCATCGGCACCGACTTTTTTCGCAACTTCGACTTGCGCCTCAGCAATCAGTGGTCGTGCTAAGGCCGTCCCAAGTAGATACTGGCCCTCGTAAATTGCGCCGGTTTTCAAGGTGGGATAAATGACTTCCTTGGCAAAGCGCTCTTTCAAATCAACGATATGGCAACTGCTCGCGCCAGAGGCAATCGCTTTCGCTTCAACGCCTTCGAGCTCTGCTTCCCCTTGGCCTACGTCGGCCACAAAGGCGACCACTTCACAGTCATAATTTTCTTTTAACCACGGCACAATCGCGGAGGTATCTAAGCCACCAGAATAGGCGAGGACAACTTTTTTAACAGACGATTTCATGCTCAGACTCCTGCAAGAAGGGTAACTAAAATTGCGTTTTGTGCATGTAAGCGGTTTTCCGCTTGCTGCAACACCAAAGATTGCGGTCCATCCAGTACTTCTGGCGTGACTTCGCGCCCGCGATAAGCCGGTAAGCAGTGCATAAAGTACTGCGCACCGAGTTGTTTCATCAGCTGGCTATTGACCTGATATGGGGCAAAGTCCGTCATCACTTGATTACTGTCGCGTTCTTGTCCCATTGAGAACCATGTATCGGTGTAAATGACATCCGTCTTGCTGGCTGCACTTAAGTCGTGGAGCACGGTAATTTCAGCACCACTTTGCTGTGCTTGCGCTTGTGCAGCAGCGGTTATTGCTGGATCAGGTGCATAACCAGACGGAGTAATCACCTGTAAATTCAGGCCAGTGAGTGCAGCACCCGCCATCAAAGCTTGCACCACATTATTGCCATCGCCGATGTAAGTCAGCTGCACTGAGTTTAGGTCACCGAATTGTTCTTGCAAGGTCAGCAAGTCGGCCATGGCTTGGCAGGGGTGGCAGACATCACTCAAGGCATTCACCACAGGTTTCGGTGAGGCTTCGGCAAGCTCAGTCAACGTAGCTTGATGATAAACCCGCGCCACAATCGCATCGTGCCAAAGCGCGAGGTTTGCGCCGACGTCACTGGCCGGCTCGCGGCTGCCCATGATATTGGCACCATCAAGATAAATACTGTGGCCACCGAGGCGGTTAATACCTGCGGCAAAGCTCGCCCGCGTGCGCAGCGAAGGTTTCTCAAATAGCAGCGCAATACTCTTGCCCTGCAAAGCCGTTGCATAGGCGCTTGGGCGCTGTTTGATGGTGTGACTCAGTTGTAAAATCTGAGCTGTTTCAGTGGCGCTTAAGTCCGCCATCTTCAATAAATCTTGCATGGAAAATTCTCTTATAAAATGCGCTAAAAAATAGGTCGAAATCAGAATTCGATGCGGGTGCCAGCGGCGCGACCTTCAGCTAAATCAAGTAATGCTTGAGGGTCTTGCCAACTCGCCACCGCGATACTTCGTCGCGACTTTTGCGCGACCGCCAGTGCTGCTTCGAGTTTGACTTGCATGCCATCGCGGACCACCGAGGATTCAATGTAGTGGGCGGCTTGGGCAGCATTGATGGAAGAAATAAGTTGTTGTTGCTGATCAAGAATGCCGGCGACATCGGTTAATAACACCAGATCCGCATCCAGCAGTTCAGCAATGCATGCAGCAGCAAGATCTGCGTTGCAATTTAGCCGTTGGCCATCGCGACTCAGACCGAGTGAGCTCATCACCGGCAAGTAGCCTTGCTCGAGCAAGCTAACAAGTAATTGTTTATCGCCGGGTTGCGGGATACCTACAGCGCCGCGACTGGCGTCGACGTTGGCATAGGTGCTGCCGCCCGCGAATAATGGCAAACCGACACTGCGCAGACCAAGCTGCTGAGCAAGCGCGGTAAGCTGACTATTCACATCGCCAGCTAATACTGCGGCAATATAGGGAATATGTGCGGCAGGCGTAACGCGCTGCCCGGCAACTTTTTCGCTGCTCAAACCAAGTTGTGCGAGTAAGGCTGACACTTGATCGCCACCCCCATGCACCAGCACCACAGGGCGACTTTGCTGGATGTTGAGCACGGTTTTCAGCAGTGGCTGTAAGGCCTGCATATCGTCTAAAGCCCGCCCGCCGAGTTTAATAACGAGCGCTGTAGGTAACTGGAGTAGGTTCATAGCACCGCACTCCGATTCAGTAGACCGGTGCTATCAGGCATACCAAAGTAGCGGTTTGCGACTTGCAAGGCCTGACTCGCTGCACCCTTCAATAAGTTATCGATGGCCGCGGTGATGACAATGGTTTGACTGTTTGCAGAACGCACCAGTTGCCAACCGATATCGCAGTATGGCGTGCCGACCACCTGCTGCAGAGCAGGCGTTTGTTGCCAACACAAGCGCACCAGCGGCGAATCCATATAAGCAAAATCGAACGCTTCGTCGACCATCGCAGCGGTCACATCAGTCCCCACTTGCACGTAAACAGTTGCAAGTATGCCCCGTTTAAAGGCACCTAGGTGTGGGACGAAGACCACGTCACAGCCAAGGTTTTGTGCGATTTCAGGTTGGTGCCGATGACTGCCAACCCCGTAAGCTTGCAAACTCACCTCACAGAAACTGGTTTTCAGACTCGCCGCCCGACCTGCCCCAGACGTACCACTTACGGCATTCACCATAACCGCTGAATGAGGTGTTTTAAGCTCAAGCACAGGCTTTGCAGCAAGGGTCGCCGCGGTTGGGTAGCACCCGGGTACCGCAATGAGGGACTCAGAGCCGCTCAAGGTGAGATACTCAGCAAGGGCATAAGGGGTTTCACCAATGCCTGGCGGGCGCACGAAACCATACGCACGCTCATGTTCGGCTACGTCGGTCAATCGAAACGCGCCAGAGAGATCAAATACGACAAGACCGCGGGCAATCAATTGCGGTGCTAACTGGGCACTGACTTCGTGGGGTAAGGCAAGAAAACACACGCGCACTTGCTTGGCAACATCATCAAGTAAGTGTGCATGCCAAGGCTCCAATAATACCTCGCAACGCCCCTGTAATTGCGGATAAAGGTTCGCGAGAGGAACCGCTTCACGTGCGCCTGAACTAAAGCAATGAGTCAGTTTAAACCTAGGGTGTTGGTGCAAGAGCCAACTGAGCTCGACGCCACTATAGCCACTCGCGCCCCATACTGCGCAGGGGATTTCGATGGATTTTTCTTGGTGCACGACGATGATACCTGACTCAAAATGCGACAAAATTATTTTATTGCATAAAAATGCACGAATCAAGCATAAATAGTCGTTATTTTGAGTGTTTTTGCTTGCTCAAACCTTATCCACATTCTAAATTAGAGCACATATATCAATCGTCACATTTAGAAAGAGAAATAAAATGGCTTTTCAGCGGAAACGTAAATCATTTTTACCGACTAACGCAGATGTCCTTAAAGGGCGAAAAATTCTATTGGTTGAAGACCATCAAGTGAGCCAGCGCATGACCAGTTTCATTGTTGAACAAGAGGGAGTGGACTGCGTTGCGGTTGGTACGGGTGAGGAAGCGCTCGAGCAATTTGCGACTAACGATTTTGATGTGGTGTTGATGGACATTAACTTGCCCAAAATGTCTGGTGAAGATGCAATTATCGGTATCCGCGAATTTGAAGAAGCAAACCTCAAAAAGCGGACCCCAATCATTGTTGTAACAGGCACCCAAGCGGCCCCGAAAGGCCCGGAAGTTAGCTTGTTCCATGGTGCTGAAGCGGTTGTGATTAAACCTTTTACCCGCTATGAGTTACTCGACAAGATGACCAAAGTGCTCACCCGATAGCGGTAGGCGGACTTTAAAGGTGGTGCCGTGGTTGAGCTTACTCGAGCAACTGATGTCACCACCTAATAAGGTCACCAACTCGCCAACAATCGCAAGTCCAAGCCCAGTTCCTTTAATTTCATTATTTGTGGAGAGTGTGCCGCGTTGATATGGGTCGAAGATTTTTGCGACCACATCAGGCGTCATACCCGTCCCAGAATCAGCAACGGTGATCACTAACTTTTGGTTCAAGTCGTCTTGGTGAATCCGCAGTCGCACATAACCCGAATCCGTATATTTAAATGCGTTACTGATCAAATTATTAAGGATTTGATTCACCCGCTGCGGGTCCGTCACAATGGTTTGGTTCACATTGTTAGAGACCGCGACCGTCCAAGTAAGGTGCTGTTGCTCAGCTAACGACTGATAGAGTCGCTCGGTTGCCTGAGCCTGTTGGCGGATGTTCACTTCTTCAATGTTCAATTTAAACTTACCGAAGTCCAGCGCGGATAAATCGAGCAAGTCATTCAGTAGGTCCATCAACTGTCGAGCTGAAGTCGCAATAATTTCTAATTTCTCATCAAACTCGGGCTCTTTGTTATAGATCCGCAGCACATCAGTCAGACCAATAATCGCGTGCAGCGGGGTGCGAATCTCATGGCTCATATTGGCGAAGAACTGTGCTTTCGCATCACTCGCTTCCTTTACTTTTTCGAGCGCATCGTTCAGATCTTGAGTGCGCTCTAATACCCGCTGTTCGAGTTCTTGATTGACTTGAGTCAATTTACTATTGAGGCGTTTATTGTGATCTGCCGTAAGGGTCAGGTTTGACATGGTGCGAACAATTACTTCCGCAAAGCTAATAAAGTCTTGCTCGAGCTGGCGCAGTTCGACCACATAAGTTGCTGAACCTGGTTTAACATTTTGCAGCTCTTTAAAGGCATTACGCTCGATTGTGCCACGCAAACGTTCTTGAAAGTTGCTTAGTGGAAGTAAGAACCAGCGCGACAAACTTGAGACTAAAAGTACCCCCACGACGAGCATGAAGGCGAGGATCACAAATGAGACCGAGACATATTGGTTAAGCTGTTGCTCATAGCTGGAAGCTGATTGTAAAACTAGAATTCGCCAATTAAGGCCGTCTAGCTGAGCCTGTTCAATGATGACTAAATCGTCGCCGTAATCACTAAAGCGTTCACCGCCGCTGACTTGGTTAATGCTGGTAATCGGATAGTCCCGCGCTTGCGCAAGACTTGGAATTTGCATCTGTGGGCTAGCAAAAACGATCGTGTCATTAGCGTCGATGATCATGTAGCGCGCTTCAGGGCTCGGTAAACGATCAGACAAACCTGAGAGCTTCTGTAAATTCAGTGAACCTTCCAAGATCCCCGCAAGTTGACCTTGCCGATAGTAAGGCACGGATAGCGCAACAATTGGATGGGTCCCGAATCCGCGCCCGCGAAAAGCACCGGAGATAAAACTCGGCTCGCCGGCCATAATCTGCCAAAAGTACTCGCGATCAGCGACATTGAAACTATCGGTGCCAACCGGGGCTTGCTCCAGCAAACTTGCTGGGCTTGCTGAGAGCACATTACCGCGCGTGTCGGTGGCGAGCAAAGTCGCAAAATTATCGTACTGCAAATGAACTGCCTTGAGCGCGCGTTGCAGATCGTCGTTACTTACGTCTGCTGCAAATTGCGCTGAGGCTTGTTGCAAGGCAGTTAGATGCGATTGTAAAAAGCCATTGAGTTCGTTTTGCAATCCTGCCGCAGCACTTGCAACGCTCTTGCGGGCCGAATCATAAAGGGACGTATTCACAGACTGCAGCCAAAAATAGGTCAGTATCGAGGCGGGGAATAAAATACAAACCAAACCGAAGTTATACAAAATGGTTTTGACACTATTACTGAAATGAACTCTTGGCTCGATGCGAAAGGCGCGCAGCAGATGGAATACTGAAAACGCGAGAATCGTATTAAAAAGGCCATTCAGCAAATATTTAATGGTAATGCCTTGCACCAATTCTTCGGCATAACCAAGCCCAACAAAATTATAAATCGCATAGACCAGTGGCCAGCCCAAAGATAGCCAATAAATCATCGGCCACAATAAGATGCTGCGTTGGCGGCGCAAGGCGATATAGAAAATAGCGACTTCAAGCGCAAAAATTGGAACGACCAGAAAATGTTCGAAGTTTAAATAGGTGAGGCTATTTGCCGTGACCGACACGAGCAAACCGAATGGCAAGCCATAAATCAGTGCTGCGACGATGGCGAAGGCATTGCCAACATAAATTTGATCTGGGTCGAAAAAAGGTAGCGGGAACAAGTTCGCAATAATGGCAAGCGCCCACAGGCTTGCCATCACCCAATAGCGAGGTTGACGTTCCCGATTTACGATCCGTTTCATAAACTTAAATCACCCAGTAACAATTTGTTTAGTATAGAGATACCTAGGGTGAAGTTCGAGTTATTTAAGCTTCTGCTGCCATCATATAGTTCAGCGGCATTTGAATGCGTGCAACGCCAGACGCCACCGCGGCCTCTGCAACAGCTTTCGCAACCCGAGGTTTCAAACGTGGATCAAGTGGTTTTGGAATAATGTACTCACGGCCAAACTCGAGCTTTTCAACCCCTGCTGCCACTAATACCGCTTCGGGTACAGGCTCTTTTGCTAGGGTGCGAATGGCCTCGACCGCTGCTAACTTCATCTCGTCGTTAATCATGCGAGCGCGTACATCAAGTGCACCACGGAAGATAAACGGAAAACACAGCACATTATTGACTTGGTTTGGGTAGTCCGAACGCCCGGTAGCGATGATCACATCATCACGCGTCGCTCGGGCAAGTTCCGGTTTGATCTCCGGATCAGGATTCGAGCAGGCAAACACCACAGGGTTGGGGGCCATCCGCGCGAGCAAATCTGCTGGCAGTAAGTCAGGTCCAGAGACGCCAATAAAGACATCCGCTTCATCGATAACATCGGCAAGTGTGCGTTTGTCTGTGTTATTGGCAAACAAAGCTTTGTAAGCATTAAGGTCGTCACGGCGGGTGTGAATCACGCCTTTGGAATCGAGCATGTAAATATGCTCGCGTTGAGCCCCGCATTTGATCAGCAATTCCATACACGCAATTGCCGCAGCGCCAGCACCTAAGCAGACGATTTGTGCTTTGGCAATATCTTTACCTTGCACTTCAAGTGCATTTAACAAACCGGCTGCGGTGACAATTGCGGTGCCATGCTGGTCATCATGAAAAATCGGGACTTGGCACCGTTCAATCAACTTTTGTTCAATTTCAAAACAGTCTGGTGCTTTGATGTCTTCAAGGTTAATGCCGCCAAAGCTGTCGGCAATATTGGCAACGGTATTAATAAATTCCGCGGTCGTGGTGTGCGTCACTTCAATATCAATCGAATCGATATCAGCAAAGCGTTTAAACAGCAGTGCTTTCCCTTCCATCACAGGTTTGGACGCCATCGGACCAAGATTGCCAAGCCCCAAAATTGCGGTGCCATTTGAAATGACCGCGACGAGATTTCCTTTTGCGGTGTATTTGTAGACATCATCGGGATTTTCGGCGATCGCGCGAACAGGTTCGGCCACTCCGGGACTATAAGCAAGAGCCAAATCTTTATGGGTTTCAGCTGGGGTGCTGATCTCAATGGTGATTTTCCCAGGCGTTGGGAGGGCGTGGTAATCCAGTGCCTGTTGACGAAAGTCTGACATGAAAATTGGCGTCCTTTTTTCTACAAACGAATCTACGAGAGTGAAATAAACATAGCAGTATAGCGAATATCACGCTACTGAATAATCGCTATTGTAGCGCTTCTTCGGCGATCAACAGATCATACCTGCTTGATATCATCATTAATCGTTATTATAGGCTTTATCGAACCCAAGATATTTTCAATTGTGTGAATTGCCACCATCGATAAATTCAATAAAAATCGGGGTGATAGAGATGTAGGCCATAAAAAAAGGCGCCTTTTGGCGCCTTTTTTAAAATTCGGTGTAAAGAGTCTTATTTTATTAAGACTTTTTCTTACCCAACACGCTGAAACGCTTGTTGAATTTGTCAACGCGACCACCGGTGTCCATGATACGCTGTTTACCAGTGTAGAATGGGTGACACTCTGAACAGACGTCCAAGTGCAATTCGCCGCCGCGAGTTGAGTGAGTGACGAAAGAGTGGCCACATGAGCAGCTAACTTTCATCTCTGAATAATTAGGATGAATACCTTGTTTCATTTGGGGTTACCTCAGTTAGGCCGTATCGCCATCCGACCCGAAGTCGAACACCATACGTGGTTAGTCGAAAAATAGGCGCGCATATTAGCCTAAAGCGCGCCACTGATCAAGCTTGCGTGAACTGAGTTCGCACCGCACAATAGCCGATCATGACCAAAGCACAGCACGCCAACCTAGACTATCGAGTTTCTGTGGCACTTCCGGTCCCGCTTTATCGCTGTTTCGATTACACGGCAAGCGAGCGGCCGCAGGTGGGTGCGCGCGTGCTCGTACCCTTTGGACGGCGGCAAATGGTTGGGGTTTGTATTGCCGTTGAGCGTTATCAACAGCGCGCCGATGAAACCTTTGCGTTAAAGCCAATTGTTGAAATTCTAGATGACGCGTCACTCTGGCCGAAACCCTTATGGGCGATTTTGGAGTGGGCTGCGGATTACTACCAGCATCCTACCGGGGATGTGTTACAGCAAGCGATGCCGGTACTGTTACGACAAGGGGCAGCGGCCAGCTATCAAACCACCACGCGCTATACGCCCACGGTAAGTGGGCAACAGCTCGCATTAGATGAATTAAAGCGGGCGCCAAAACAACAACAGTTATTGGCTGCGTTGCAACAGCGCCCGCTGCTGCGGCGCGACTTGGTGGCGGCGGAATATTCGTTGTCGGCACTGAAAGCATTGCAAGATAAAGGTCTGGTTGATGGGATTGAGCATGAGCCCGCAGCGAAAGATTGGCGCTTTCAAATCGGTGCTGAGCCGCTGCGCTTAAACGCCGAGCAAGCGATCGCATTAGCAGCCATCGCCGCAGCTCCTAAACCCCAAACCTATTTACTGGATGGGGTGACCGGCTCGGGTAAAACCGAAGTTTATTTACAAGCCATGGCGCAAGTGCTGCGCCAGGGTAAGCAGGTGTTGGTGTTGGTGCCTGAGATTGGCTTGACCCCACAAACCTTACGCCGTTTTCAAAAGCGTTTTGCGGTGCCGATTGTGATGCTGCACTCTGCCTTGACGGATCGCGAGCGCCTCGATGCCTGGCTTGATGCGCGTAACGGCAGCGCCGCCATCATTATTGGAACACGATCGGCAATTTTCACACCGTGCGAGCAACTTGGCATGATCATCGTTGATGAAGAGCACGATAGCTCGCTCAAGCAACATGAAGGGTTCCGTTATCATGCGCGTGACCTTGCGGTAGTGAGAGGCCAACATGAGCATGTGCCCGTTATTTTAGGCAGTGCCACCCCCTCTTTTGAGACCTTAAGTAATGCCCAGCGCCAACGTTATGCTTGGTTGCGGTTACAAAAGCGGGCTGGCGCCGCCAAGCCTGCTCGCCATGTGGTCCTCGATATTAAAGGCTTGGCCTTGCAAGCGGGGTTATCGCAACCCTTACTGAAATTAGTCGAGGCCGAACTCGAGCAAGGCAACCAAGTTTTGCTCTTTTTAAATCGGCGCGGGTTTGCTCCAGCGCTGCTTTGTCATGAGTGTGGTTGGTTGGCCGAATGTAAGCGCTGCAGCGCACACTACACAGTGCATCAGGGGCGCGGCCAATTAATTTGTCATCACTGTGGCAGTGAGCAGCGCATTCCAGCGCAATGTCATGACTGTGGTTCAACTCAACTGATCGGCCGTGGAGTGGGGACAGAACAACTTGAGCAGGTTCTGGCTGAGCGTTTTCCTGACTATCCGGTACTTAGAATTGATCGCGATAGCACCCGCCGTAAGGGGGCCTTGAGTGCACACCTTGAAGCCGCTGCCGAAAATCGTTATCCGATTTTAGTCGGTACCCAAATGCTGGCCAAAGGTCACCATTTTCCAGACGTGACTTTAGTGGCCTTGTTGGATGTGGATGGGGCGCTTTATAGCAGTGATTTTAGGGCGGCTGAACGGCTCGGCCAATTATTCACTCAAGTTGCGGGGCGGGCTGGACGAGCCAGTAAACCGGGCACTGTGGTGTTGCAAACCCATCATCCGGAACACGAGTTGATTCAAGACTTAGTCAACAACGGTTACAGCCATTTTGCCCGAACCGCGTTGCAAGAACGGCAAGCAGTGCAACTACCGCCCTACTCACAATTGGCGCTATTTCGCGCTGAGGCAACTCAGGTCGAACTGGTTCAACAGGCACTGCAAGCGATTGCTCGGTTGATTCCAGAACGTCCAGATATTCTCTTGCTTGGACCTTTGCCGGCTGCACTTGAACGCCGCGCCGGTAAATATCGTTGGCAGTTGTGGCTGCAATGCGATACTCGAGCGCTGCGCAGTCAGTTATTGCGACATATTCTGCCGCAACTAGAAGATCTGCCCGAATTGCGGCGGGTCAGATGGTCTTTAGACGTCGATCCGCAGGACGTAACGTAGTAAACTTGCAGCCTATTGTATGTCCCTGGCTTTTGATCCCTTTTGATACGTGTAGGTTGGTCGATGAAAGAGCAGTTAGAATCCCTTTTAGCAGACGCGGTGGCGTCGTTACAGCAACAACAGATTTTACCGGCGGAGTTAAGCCCGCGGATCCAACTCGACCGCCCTCGTGATAAAAGCCATGGCGACTTTGCCACTAATTTAGCGCTGATGCTGGCCAAGCCTGCGGGGAAAAATCCGCGCGAACTGGCGCAAGCTCTCATTGCGGCCTTACCGGACAACCAAGTGGTGGCCAAAGCCGAAATCGCTGGTCCTGGCTTCATTAACTTTACGGTCAGCCAAGCACAACTCCTCGAGCAGCTCGAACACGCCTATCAAGACCCTAAAGTGGGGGTTGAGCCAGCTGCGCAAGCGAAGCGGATCGTGGTCGATTATTCGTCACCTAACCTGGCCAAAGAAATGCACGTGGGTCACTTGCGCTCAGCGATTATTGGCGATGCTGTGGTGCGCACGGCTGAGTTCCTCGGTCATACCGTGATCCGCCAGAACCACGTCGGCGATTGGGGCACCCAGTTTGGGATGCTGCTGGCACACATGGAAGAGCTCGACGCCGCCACCATGGAGCTTGAGCTCACCAACCTTGAGACCTTCTATAAAGCGGCGAAAAAGCGCTTCGATGAAAGCCCTGAATTTGCCAACCGCGCGCGTGAATTGGTTGTTGCGTTGCAAGGTGGAGATGCGAAGTGTCGGGCCTTATGGCAACAATTTATCGAGGTTTCGTTAAGTCACTGCCAAGAAGTTTATGACCGCTTAGGGGTGACCCTGCAACGCGGCGACGTGATGGCCGAAAGTGCCTACAACGATGATTTACCGCAAGTGATTGCTGATCTTGATGCGCAAGGGTTGTTGGTGGAAGACCAAGGCGCGAAGTGTGTCTTTTTAGATGAATTTAAGAACAAAGAAGGCGAAGCACTGCCGGTGATTGTGCAAAAATCAGGAGGCGGTTACTTATACGCCACCACGGATCTTGCCGCCGTACGGTACCGTCAAAATGTGCTGCATGGCGATCAACTGATGTACTTTGTTGATCAGCGCCAAGGCTTGCACTTCCAGCAAATTTTCACCCTTGCCAAGAAAGCCGGATTCGCTCGCCAAGATCTCGAAATGGACCACTATGGTTTCGGTACCGTGATGGGTAAAGACGGTAAGCCGTATAAGAGTCGCGATGGCGGTGTGACCAAGCTGGCAGATTTGCTCGATGAAGCAGAGAAACGCGCACTTGCGTTGGTGCAAAGTAAAAATCAGGATTTCGATGCCCAGACGCAAGCGCATATTGCGAAAGTCATTGGCATCAGCTCGGTGAAATATGCCGATCTAAGTAAGAACCGCACCAGCGATTACATCTTTGATTGGGATACGATGCTCAGCTTCGAGGGCAATACCGCTCCGTATCTGCTGTATGCCTATACCCGCGTTAATAGTGTGTTTGCCAAAGCCGGCGTAGAGCGCAATGCTTTGACCGGTAGCTTTGTTCTTGAGCATGAAAAAGAGCAAGCACTTGCTAACCTGCTCGTGCGCTTCAATGAAGTGGTGCATACGGTGGCGAATAAAGCTATGCCGCATTTCCTCTGTGGTTATTTGTTCGAATTAGCCGGGGCGTTTTCAAGCTTCTATGAAGCCTGTCCGATTCTCGCGGCCGAATCCACTGAGCAACAACAAAGCCGCTTGAAGTTGGCCGCATTAACCGCTAAAACCTTGCAACAAGGGTTAGCGCTGCTTGGTATTGATACCCTCGAGAAGATGTAATTAGGAGTCCCATGGATTACGCCAATCGCGGTCGGCCGCCACAAAAGAAAAAGCCGCAGAAAAAGCGCACCAGCAAAAGCCGAGCGAAAGCACCGGCGCGTCCGGCGGTACCTTGGTGGTTGGTGATCCTGGCGATTGTGTTGGTCGTTGCTTTAGTTTTGGGATTGCGTTTTATTTCTGGTAAAGGGGAGCAACAGGCGCAGCAACCTAGCGCACAGCCGTTGCCGCAGCAACAGACCACAGCCGAAGACAGCGAGGCGTTACCTGAAAAACCAGAAGAGCGCTGGCAATATATTGAAGAGCTGGAAAACTTCGAAGTCGAGGTGGACGTTCCTGAGCGTGAACTTGGCCCCCCTAAACTGATGCAGTGTGGCTCGTTCCGCCGCGAAGCAGATGCGCAAACCTTAAAAGCGCAAATCGCGATGGTTGGCCTTGAAGCACAAGTGCGCGCGACGAATGGTTCGAATGGGCTTTGGTATCGCGTCATTCTTGGCCCCTACGAGACCAAGCGTGATGCCGAGCGTGATCGCCATAAATTGCAGCGGGCTCAGGTGTTTGGCTGCCAAATTTGGAATTGGAACCTATAACCCCATTGAAAATGTCAGATCTGCCCTCATAACTGCTGTATCGCAACACACGATAGCAACAAGAGGACAGGCGTGTGACTACAATCGTATCGGTCCGTCGCGGTGACAAAGTCGTCATCGGTGGCGATGGCCAAGTATCTCTCGGTAATACCGTAATGAAAGGCAACGCGCGCAAAGTGCGTCGTCTCTATAATGATCAAGTACTGGCAGGCTTTGCCGGTGGTACTGCAGATGCCTTTACCCTATTCGAACGCTTTGAGAGCAAGCTTGAGCAACATCAGGGTAATTTAATGCGCGCAGCGGTTGAGCTTGCCAAAGATTGGCGCACCGACCGTGCCTTGCGTCGCTTAGAAGCACTGCTAGCCGTAGCGGATAAACATACCTCGTTGATCATCACTGGTAACGGTGATGTGGTGCAGCCTGAGCGCGATCTCATCGCGATTGGCTCGGGTGGTCCATACGCCCAAGCAGCGGCTACGGCAATGTTGGACACCACCGATTTATCGGCGCGGGAAATTGTTGAAAAAGCACTGACCATTGCCGGTGAAATTTGTGTCTTCACTAATACCAACCAAACCATTGAAGAACAGGAGTCAGTGACGAATGTCTGAAATGACCCCACGTGAAATTGTCGATGAATTGAATCGCCACATCATTGGCCAAGATAATGCCAAGAAAGCCGTTGCAGTCGCTTTGCGTAATCGCTGGCGGCGGATGCAATTAAACGATGAATTGCGCCCTGAAGTGACTCCGAAAAACATCTTGATGATCGGTCCAACCGGGGTCGGTAAAACTGAAATAGCGCGCCGTTTAGCCAAACTCGCCAACGCTCCTTTTATTAAAGTTGAAGCAACGAAATTCACCGAAGTTGGTTATGTTGGTAAGGAAATTGAGTCGATCATCCGCGATCTTACCGATACTGCAGTAAAGCAAACCCGCGAGCAGATGATGCAGAAAGTCCGTTTTCGGGCCGAAGAAGCAGCTGAAGAGCGCATTCTTGATGCCTTGTTGCCGCCTGCCAAAGGTTGGGCTGATGCCGATAATGCCAAGCAAGAAGAGCAAAGCCATACTCGGCAGATCTTCCGTAAGAAGTTGCGTGAAGGCCAGCTTGACGATAAAGAGATTGAGATTGAATTAACCCAGCCGCAAATGGGTGTTGAAATCATGGCCCCACCGGGCATGGAAGAAATGACCTCGCAGCTGCAGAACATGTTCCAGAATATTGGCAGTGGCAAAGCTAAGCCGAAGAAGCTGAAAATCAAAGATGCATTTAAGCAACTGGTTGAAGAAGAAGCGGCGAAAATGCTCAATCCTGAAGATGTGAAAGAGCAGGCCCTGCAAGCCGTTGAACAAAACGGCATCGTGTTTTTGGATGAGATCGACAAGATCTGTAAGCGGGGTGATGTCAGTGGTCCGGATGTTTCGCGTGAAGGCGTACAACGTGACTTACTGCCACTTGTTGAAGGTACGACGGTTTCGACCAAGCACGGGATGGTGAAAACAGACCACATTCTGTTTATTGCATCGGGCGCATTCCAAATGGCGAAGCCATCGGATTTGATCCCTGAGTTACAAGGGCGTTTGCCGATTCGCGTCGAGCTCAATGCGCTGACCAGCAATGACTTTGTCCGTATTTTAACCGAGCCAAATGCAAGCTTAACCACTCAGTACAGCGCCTTGATGGCAACCGAGGGCGTCAAGGTTGAGTTTACCCGAGACGGCATTCAGCGTATCGCGGAAACCGCGTTCCACGTGAACGAAACTACCGAAAACATTGGTGCGCGACGGTTGCATACGGTGATGGAGCGACTGATGGAAGAAGTCTCATTTAAGGCCAGTGATTTAGATGGCGAGACGATTATCGTTGATGCGGCCTATGTTGATCAGCATTTAGGGCAGCTTGCCCAAGACGAAGACCTCAGTCGCTTCATCTTGTAAGCCATTGAGGAGCAAAGTCTGAGGTGTGGGTTCTACTGTCTTAACGCTGCAATAGGGGTTATACTGACAAGGTCACTCACAGCAGGGGAACGACAATGGAATACAACACCTCAGAACTTTGCGACTTGTATCCAGATATGGTCGACGTAGTCGAGCCAATTTTTATCCATTATGGCGGACGCTCGTCGTTTGGCGGTCAGATCGTCACGATTAAATGTTTCGAAGATAAAGGTTTAATCGAAGAGGCGGTGCAAGAAAATGGGCTGGGCAAGGTGTTGTTAGTCGATGGCGGCGGTTCAGCCCGACGTGCCTTGATTGATATCGGGATTGCCGAAACAGCGTTTGATAACGACTGGGAAGGCATCATCTGTTACGGCGCTGTGCGCGATGTCGATGCGCTTGATGAGCTCGATATGGGCATTATGGCGATGACCTCGATTCCAGTGGCCGCGATTAGCGAAGGTATCGGTGAGAATGATGCGGCGGTGAACTTCGCGGGCGTGACCTTCTTACCTGATGATCATATTTATGCTGATAGCACTGGCGTGATTCTGTCGCCAGAAGCACTCGACGTTGAGTAATTCTCTATGCTGCTGCAGCCTGTTGAACCAAGCCATTGGTTAAAGCCTCGGCAAGGTGAGCAGCGGCTTGGCGAGCAGCTCCATTACCTCTCTGCCTGTAGCGATTACGCCGCCTATCAAGCGGCTGTGACCGCTGCCGCTGGGGCCGGGCAAAAGGTTGCAATATTAGCTGCGCCTGAAAGTATCGGACCACGCGCCAACCTTGGTCGCGGCGGCGCCGAACAGGGCTGGCAAGCCTGTTTAAAAAGCCTACTTAATTTACAAGCCAATGCACTTATCAAGGCGGACGAAATCGTTATGATTGGCGCTGCCGAGCTATCCGATCTAAGTGCCAGTGCAGAATCCCTTGATGCCAATGATGCCAATGACTTAAACCAATTACGCGAGCTGACTGCGGCCATCGACGAACGTCTTTATGCGTTGCTGGTGCCCTTGTTTGCAGCGAATTTCAAGGTGATTTTAGTCGGTGGCGGTCACAATAATGCGTACCCGTTATTGCACGCTTTGAGCCATAGCAAAAAGCAGGCGGTTGGGGCATTAAACCTTGATCCACATGCTGATTTTCGGGCCACTGAAGGTCGCCATAGCGGCAATGGTTTTCAGTACGCTTATCAGCATGGCTATCTTAAGCATTACCACGTGCATGGCCTGCACCCGCTCAAAAATAATCAAGCAAGCCTTGCTGCACTGCACGCTGCCGGCTTTTCCTATAGCTCGGTGCATGATCTGTATTTGACAGCAACTCCAAGTCGTTTAATCGAGGCCGATGTTGCGCTGGCGCATAGTTGGAATTGTCCAATTGGAATTGAAGTCGATGTCGATGCAATTCAGGGGATGCCCGCAAGTGCATACAATGCGAATGGCATCAGTACGGCCCATGCGTTCCAATGGGTGCATCAGCTTGCTGAATTACCGACAGCAGAGTATTTGCACTTGGCCGAAGCGGCACCGAGTCTTCATCCAGCGGGTTTTGCCGCGGGCGAGATGGTAGTTGGCCAGGTGCTGAGTGAGCTGATTCTGGCCTTTCTAATCGCCCGCTAGCGCCTCACTTGGCACGACTCGCTGCGTTTTTACTTCGGTTAAATTATCCCAAACAAACTGCAAATCACCTGCGTTGTAGCCACGCGGCATTCTCTCACTTGGGATTGCTTTAGCACCACTTGCATCCATGGCTGCGACCGCATGGGTAAAGGCATAAGCCCCTTCGAACCCCATTCGTAAATCAGCGATGAGTAACCGATCTTGAGCGTTATAGGCTTTAATGAAGCCGCGGGTAAACCAATCTAAGCGTTGCACCGCCCACACCTGTTGTGCTTGTTCAAGTAGCGCGTCACCGCGGTCGAAACGGTTAAATTGAATCGTTTGCTGTGGTGACAGGACCGAATAAAAGCCCTCGTAATAGTCGCCTTCAGTGCGCACGACAATGCGCCACAACAAGGTATTAAATGGAGTTGGCGTGCTGAAAGTGCGAATTGACTGCCCGGCAAATTGTTGCGCAGCTTGCTGCTCGACCATGATTTTCCCGACCCAAGACCAGCTTAAATACACTGTACTGGCAATTAATCCGAAGCGTACCAATTTTTGTGTGGTTTGCGCCCGGGGTCGAATAAGTAGAGCGACCATCGCTATCAATAACGGCAGGGTGTAGAGCGGATCAATAATAAACAAGGTACTCCACGACTCAGGTGGCCTGGTCAGTGGCCAAAAAAGTTGGGTGCCATAGGCGGTGTGGGCATCGAGAATGGGGTGCGTGACTAAGGCAAGACTGATCCCTGCCAACCACTGTTTGGGAGCTTGTTTGACGACATCGGTGAAACGCCATAACAGCGCCCATAAAAACACCGAAAACGGCAACAGCACAAAGAGCGAATGGCTAAAGCCACGATGATAGGTAAAGTCTGCGACCGGATCGCCATAGTCTAGCACCACGTCCAAATCGGGCAACGTCCCCAAGGCTGCGCCAAGTAAGGCGGCTTTACGGCGTGATTGTTTCGGTACGCAGGCCGCTGCAAGGGTTGCGCCTAGCGCGATTTGAGTCACAGAATCCAAGCTTTACCTCATTGCCATCAGATCATCTTGCCTCACTATACGGGCAGATGCTGAAGAAAGTTTTATCGGCGAATGCCCGCGGCCCAACAGCCGAGCAAGCGCTGGCCACCAAATTGATAGGTCAGTTCGCTCGGATCATGGCAATCCCACCAGCAAATATCTGCGCGCATCCCTACTTGCAGAGCGCCGCGGTCGTTAAGGCCTAGCGCTTTTGCGGCATTAATGGTCACCCCGCGTAAGCATTCTTGCGGGGTCATACGAAACAGCGTAGCGCCCATTTGCAGCATCAGTTGCAGGCTTAAAATAGGCGAAGTGCCAGGGTTGGCATCCGTTGCAAGGGCAAGGGGCACCTGATGTTTGCGCAATAATTCGAGCGGGGGTAACTGGGTTTCGCGTAAAAAGTAAAAGGCTCCAGGGAGCAATACCGCCACGGTTCCGGCAGCGGCCATTGCTTTCACTCCAGCTTCATCAAGATATTCGAGGTGGTCACAGCTGAGTGCTTGATAGCGAGCGGCGAGCGCAGCTCCGCCTTGCAAGCTCAATTGTTCTGCATGCAATTTGACGGGTTTGCCGAGCGCTTGCGCGGCGGCAAAAACGCGTTCCGTTTGCGCTGGGGTGAAGCCGACATTTTCGCAAAAAGCATCAACGGCATCGACCAACCCCTCAGCGGCAAGCTGCGGTAAAATATCGCTGACGATATGCTCAATATAGCCATCTGCATCATCGGCGAATTCGGGTGGCAGAGCATGCGCTGACAGTAAGGTGGTGACGATATCGACCGGATATTGCGCCGCGAGCTGGCGCGCAGCGCGTAATTGCTTGCGCTCGTCGGTAAGGCTCAAGCCATACCCAGATTTGATTTCGACTGTGGTCACGCCCTCGTTCATCAGCGCGAGCAAGCGCGGTACCGTAGCTTGCACCAGTTGCTCTTGAGTCACCGCCCGGGTCGCACGGACGGTTGCGGCAATGCCACCACCCTGGGCGGCGATATCGGCATAGCTAGCACCATGTAAACGTTGTTCGAATTCAGCCGCGCGGTTGCCAGCCCAAACTAAGTGAGTATGGCAATCAATTAAGCCTGGCGTGACCAGTTTGCCTGCGCCATCGATGCTCTCATCGGGCTCAAATTCAGGCGCCTCGGCTTGCGGGCCAGCGTAGCGGATCCGACCATCTTGCAACTGCAACTCGGCCTGCTCAATCAGGCCATAGCCGTCATCAAGCAAAGTGGCCAGGGTTACATTAAAAAGCCGAGTCGCCATAAATACCTCTTCGAACACTTGTATATACAATTAACCTTCACTACACTTTAGCACAGCTTAGCAATGAAACAAGGGGATGCGCTATGGCGAAGTTCTCAGCAATCAAGCAACACATCTATCGTAAAATTGCGTCCGGCGATTGGCCCGAGCATCACCCAGTGAGCTCTGAAAACGCCCTGGCCGAACAATTTTCTGTGAGTCGGATGACCGCGCGGCGCGCTTTGCAAGAGCTCGCTGAAGAGGGGCTGGTTGTTCGCAGTAAGGGCTCCGGAACCTACGTCGCGCCGATTAAATCACAAACCAGCTTTATGGCGATTCGCAACATTGCCGATGAAATTCGCCAACGTGGTCATGAGTATTCTGCTCAAGTGCATGTGCTTCGCCACGAACGTGCCACCGCGCAAGTTGCTGATATGTTGCAAGTGCGCGAGCACACCCAAGTGTTTCATTCAGTTATCACCCATTGCGAAGATGGTATTCCGGTACAGGTCGAAGAGCGTTATGTGAACCCTGAAATTGTGCCGAAATACTTGCGCCAAGATTATCGCCAGATCACTCCCCATGAGTACCTTTGCGCGATTTCTCCGCTTACTGAAGCGAGCCATGTGATCGAGGCGGTAACTCCTAGCGCAACAGTGGCGCAGTGGTTGCAGTTGGACAAAGCAGAGCCCTGCTTGCGAATTCAGCGGCGTACCTGGAGCGAACAAGGCGTGGTCACTTATGCCCTGCTGACCCATCCAGGCTCACGTTTTACTTTGGGCGGTCATTTGCAATTTACCGCCCAACCTCATTCTTCAAATACTCTATAGACGAGGTTGTTATGTCGTTTACCCGGTTAGATACCAGTCGTTCGATTAAAGCCGATCATGGCAGCACCTTAACCACCTGCAATTGGCAGGTCGAAGCAGCCAAGCGGATGCTTATGAATAACCTCGATGCAGAGGTTGCTGAGCACCCTCATGCACTCGTTGTGTATGGCGGCATTGGTCGTGCCGCTCGCAGTTGGGAAGCGTTCGATAAAATTGTCGAAGTCCTCGAGCGGCTTAAGCCAACTGAGACCTTATTGATTCAATCCGGTAAGCCAGTGGGTGTGTTTCCAACCCATGAAGACGCGCCTCGGGTGTTATTGGCGAACTCTAATTTGGTGCCAGAATGGGCGACCTGGGAGCACTTTAATGAGCTCGATAAGAAAGGTTTGATGATGTATGGCCAGATGACCGCTGGCTCATGGATTTATATTGGCTCACAAGGGATTGTCCAAGGCACTTACGAGACCTTCGTCGCCGTCGCGAAAAAGCACTTTAATGGTGAAACCAAAGGGCGTTGGATCCTAACCGGTGGTCTGGGTGGCATGGGCGGCGCGCAACCTTTGGCAGCAACCATGGCCGGCTATTGTATGTTGGCGGTTGATGTTGATGAGTCGCGCATTGATTTTCGTTTGCGCACCCGTTATCTCGACCATAAAGCGACAAGCTTAGATGAGGCACTGGAATTGATCGAAACGGCACGTGCTGAAGGCCGAGCTATTTCTGTCGGGCTCTTGGCCAATGCTGCGGATGTCTACGCTGAGTTGGTCGAGCGCAATGTCACCCCTGATGTGGTCACTGACCAAACCTCTGCGCACGACCCACTGCATGGTTATTTACCCCAAGGGTGGACGCTGGAGCAGTATCATGCCGAGCAAGAGCAGCACCCAGAGGCCACAGTACAAGCGGCGAAACAATCGATGGCGGTGCAAGTTAAGGCGATGCTGACGCTACAGCAGCGCGGCGCAGCCACGCTCGATTATGGCAATAATATCCGCCAAATGGCGAAAGACGTTGGAGTCGAACATGCGTTCGATTTCCCCGGCTTTGTGCCGGCTTATATTCGTCCGCTATTTTGTCAGGGAATCGGGCCGTTCCGTTGGGTGGCGCTTTCAGGTGATCCAGAGGATATCTACAAAACCGATGCTAAGGTCAAAGAACTTATTCCAGATGATCCGCATCTACATAATTGGCTCGATATGGCCCGCGAGCGGATTAGCTTCCAAGGTTTGCCAGCACGGATTTGTTGGATTGGCTTGAAAGACCGGGCGCGGATTGCCAAAGCCTTTAACCAAATGGTGGCGAATGGTGAGCTGAAAGCGCCGATTGTGATTGGGCGCGATCATCTTGATTCTGGCTCTGTGGCAAGCCCGAATCGTGAAACTGAAAGCATGCTCGATGGCTCAGATGCAGTATCCGATTGGCCGCTGCTGAATGCCCTTTTGAATACTGCCGGTGGGGCGACTTGGGTCAGCTTGCATCACGGCGGTGGTGTGGGCATGGGCTATTCGCAGCACAGCGGTGTGGTGATTGTCGCCGATGGCACTGCAGCTGCGGAAGCGCGGCTTGGTCGGGTCCTGTGGAATGACCCGGGCACTGGTGTCATGCGTCATGCCGATGCGGGCTATGAGATTGCCAAAGACTGCGCCAAAGACCAAGGTCTTGATTTACCGATGTTGGAGGACTAAGTCATGCAGAGCAACGTATTACATCCAGGCGCACTGAGCCTTGCTGATTTGCGCGAGTGTTGGCAGCATGCAGTACCTTACCAGCTCAGTACTGAAGCCCATGAGGCACTGGCGCGTTCAGCGCAAACCGTGGCTGACGTGTTGGCGGCCGGTAAGGTTGTGTATGGTATTAACACCGGGTTTGGGCTACTCGCGAATACTCGCATCCCACCTGAAAAACTGGAAGATTTGCAGCGTCGCATTGTGTTAAGTCATGCCGCGGGCACGCAGGACCTGATGAGTGACCAAGTTGTGCGCTTAATCTTGCTGCTGAAGATTAATTCCCTGAGCCGCGGCTACTCTGGCATTCGCCCAGAAGTGGTCGAAATGTTGTTGGCGATGTTTAATGCCGAGCTCTACCCGTGTGTGCCGAGCAAGGGCTCGGTTGGCGCCTCGGGCGACTTGGCCCCACTCGCCCACTTGGTTTTGCCTCTGTTGGGTGAGGGTGAAGTGCGCTATCAAGGCGAACAGATGGATGCCCGCACCGGGCTTGCAAAAATTGGCCTCACACCGATCGCGCTGGCGCCGAAAGAGGGCTTGGCGCTATTAAACGGCACTCAAGCCTCAACGGCCTTGGCATTGCACGGCTTATTCCAGATTGAGCGAATTTTTAATGCCGCCTTGGTCAGTGGGGCGATGGCGGTTGAAGCAGCGATGGGTTCGCGCGCACCGTTTGATCCGCGTATTCATGAAGTGCGCGGTCAGCCAGGGCAAATTAAAGTTGCCGCAGCACTGCGCGACTTACTCAATGAAACCTCTGAAATTGCTGAGTCACATGTTGATTGCGAAAAGGTTCAAGACCCTTATAGCTTGCGCTGTCAGCCGCAAGTCATGGGTGCGGTTTGGGACCAGATTGAACATGCCCAAGCGATTTTGACGCGTGAAGCCAACGGTGTCACCGATAACCCGCTGGTGTTCAGCGACAACGGCGATATCATTTCAGGCGGCAACTTCCATGCTGAGCCGGTTGCTATGGCCGCAGATATATTGGCGATTGCAGTGAGTGAAATTGGCGCCCTGTCTGAGCGTCGCAGTGCGCTTTTAATCGACCAGCACTTATCAAATTTACCGCCGTTTTTGGTCAATGATGGTGGGGTAAACTCGGGCTTTATGTTGGCCCAGGTGACCGCAGCAGCCTTAGCTTCGGAAAATAAAACCTTAGCCCATCCAGCTTCGGTAGATAGCCTGCCTACCTCGGCTAACCAAGAGGACCATGTGTCGATGGCGACATTTGCTGCAAGACGCTTGACCGATTTGGCCAAGAATACTGCTGATATCGTTGCGATTGAGTTGCTCGAGGCAGCCCAAGGGTTAGATTTCCGCCGGCCTTTGCGGGCTTCGGCAAAAGTTGAGCAGGCCTTTGCGCGGACTCGAGCGGTGGTGGCGTTTTACGACCAAGACCGTTATTTCGCACCGGACATTGCCGCGGCCTCGAATTTGATTCAGGCGGGGGAACTGCACGATCTCGTGGTGCTCGCGGACGCTTAATCGCGCGGTGCTAACACCACAAACTTGCCGATAAACTCGGCGACCACTTTATCCTCATCGAACACTTCAGCGGTGAGGGTAAGGTGGGCGTTTTGCCCTTCGCGCAGCGGCGCAAACTCACCTTCCAACTTATTCATATGGGAAATCGCATAAGGCTCGTTTTTCAGGGGTTTGCGGTATTCAATTTGCCCATCCGCGAGGACGATGCCGCCGCTTAAGTCGCGCTCTTTCAACTGCAAATGCAGTAGCCCCCAGCAGGTCAGCGTGGCAAGTGAATAAATACTGCCTGCAAACATGCTTTGATGGACATTAATGTTGCGCGAGAGCGGCGCACTTAGGGTAATCTCGCGCCCTGTGTATTGGTCGATACGGATCCCCATCGCTTCAGTAATCGGGATCTCCCGATGCCAGGTTTGTTGCAGCTCTTGGCACCAATTCGGCCGGTAGGTAATTTTATTCGCTTCAGTGAGTGGCTTACGTAGTTGATGCTCGGCTTGCGGGCGTCTGACGGTGTCCGCTTCTTCGGTCAGCTCATAACCGCAACGCAGGTAAAAGCCGAGCGTATTATCGCGCGAATTAATAATGATATGCTTTGCGCCCTGCTCCCGTGCAAGCTTTTCGAGCGCTTCAACAATCGCAACACCTAGCCCTTCACCGCGGCGCTCCGGTGCGGATGCCATAAAGCGGATCTGGCCTTCAGTCGGCGAGTTAAAATGCAGCCGCCCCACAGCGAGTGCTTGGCCTTTCGAATCGACCACCATGCGATGCTGACCGACTTGGTCATAAGCGTCTTGCTCCGAACCGCGCGGACGCTGAAAAGGCTTCCGCAATACTTCCCAGCGCAACTGGTAGTAGCGTTCCCATTCGGCATTAGTGCGTGGCTCGATCACTTTATACATGGTGTTATGGTTGTCCGCTGCTGCGGCTGATTAGAGCCGCTGATATTTATGGCTATCGAGTAAAAAGGTCATGGGTCCATCATTGACGAGGTGCACTTGCATGTCGGCACCGAACTGGCCGGTTGCCACAGTGAGACCTAACGCTCGAAGTGAGCTGACAAATGTAGCATATAACTGCTCCGCTTGTTCGGGTTTCGCCGCAGTGGAGAAACTTGGCCGGCGTCCGCTATTGGTATCTGCGGCTAGGGTGAATTGACTCACCACTAACAGTTCACCACCGATGTCGGTGACGCTCAAGTTGGTCTTGCCCTCTTCATCAGCAAATAAGCGATAGCCCGCAACCCGCTCAGCCAGCTTTTTTGCGCTGGCTTCATCGTCATGATGTTCAACGCCAAGCAAGACCACCAGACCTTTTTGAATAGCGCCCATAGTTTGCTCGGCAACAGTAACTTTGGCTTCAGTGACTCTCTGTAGTAATGCTTTCATGGGTCTCTTTTTGTTTTTGCTGCTCACTAAACTCTTCGATACTGGCGGTCAATTCAGCGCCGACCAGAACAATATTCCATGACAAGAAAATCCAGAGTAACAGAATTGGAATTGCGGCAAGGGCGCCGTAAATGGCTTCATAGGATGGAAAAGCGGTGATATACGCGGCAAAACCACGTTTGGCCAGTTCAAATAGAATGGCCGCCAACAGCGCTCCCCAAATGGCGTGACGAATTTTCACCACCCGGTTTGGCATCATCACGTACAGCAATAAGAAGGCAACGCCCGAGGTGACAATCGGCACCACCCCTAATAAAAATCCGCGCAAGCCACTGATATATTCTTCTGCGGCGACACTCAGCGAGATAATGTACGAAGTGATGGCCATGCCCGAACCCATCAGAATCGGACCTAAGGTCAAGATCATCCAATAAACGGCTAATGCCACAGAAATGCGACGTTTACGCTGATTGCGCCAAATCCGGTTCATGGTGGTGTCGATGGTGGAAATTAGATTCACCGCCACCAAAATCACGAAAATCACCCCGATGGTGGTCATCTTCGAGACGTTGCCGATAAAGGTATTGAGATACTGTGAAATGGTCTCGCCCGAGGTCGGGATTAAGTTCGCAAACAAGGCTTGCTCGAGTTCGCCCCGTAACTCTTCGAACATCGGAAAGGCCGAGAAAATCGAGAACATCACCACCAGCATGGGGACCAAAGCCAATAGGCTGACGAAGGTGAGGTGACCGGCAATCACAGTGACTTTATCTTCCGCGCAGCGTTTACCGAAATACTTTAAAAAGCCCCAACTAAGCTGGGCGCGTTGCTGCCATTGTTTGAGTTGTAATTCGGCCATAGTGGCTCCTGCGCGATTGATTCTAGCGTCAGTATAATCCCAAACCCTTGATTATTCGTAAAGTGATTGTACTGATTCAAACATTTTAGCGTAGGAGAATGCCATGATTGTTGTCATTGGAGCCAGCGGCGGCTTAGGTCGAGCACTTGCCGAGCATGCTTTAGCGCAAGGCAAACAGGTCCTTGCGATTAGTCGTGGTAGCAAGCCCAGCGACTTTGGTGGCGATTGGTTTCAGGTCGAGAGCTACCAACCCGCACACCTCACCGATGCCATCTCTTACCTAAAAAACCTCACCACCATGCAGGGGCAGCCCCTCTCTGAAAAAGGGGCAGCCCCTCTTAAAACAGGAGGGGCAGCCCCTTCTGAAAAATCTCTGGTTTTGGAGGGAGTGATCAGCGCCATCGGTGTACTCCACACAAAAAACTATATGCCAGAGAAGAGGTTAGAAGATGTGAATCTTGAGCAGTTGGTCGATCAATTCGTCATAAACGGGGGGCTGCCCCTCCTCTTATTGCAGCAGTTGAAGCCGTTGTTACCGAGAAAGACGCCATGTTATTTCGTTCAATTGAGTGCCAAGGTGGGGTCGATTACGGACAACCATTTAGGGGGCTGGTACAGCTATCGAGCCAGTAAGGCGGCGCTCAATATGCTGCTTAAGACGGCTTCGATTGAATTCAAACGAACGCACAAACAACTCACTATTGCAGCAATTCATCCCGGCACCACAGATACTGAGCTATCCAAGCCATTCCAAGAACGCTTGCCGGCGGATAAGCTCTTTACCCCAGAGTTGTCGGCACAACGAATTTGGCAGGTGGTCGAAAACCTGAAACCTGAGCAAAGCGGTGACTTGTTATTCTGGGACGGAGAGCGTCTCCCTTACTAGCCTAACTGGCTCAACTCGGCAAAATGGCGTAAGCTGATAACCAATTAGGGAGGATTCTTATGCGTTATTTGCTCGCCATTTTCTTACCGCCGTTGGCGATATTGACCACTGGTCGCATCTTTCATTTTATTCTCAGCATTATTCTATGCACGACAGTGATTGTGTTGAGTGTGGTGTCGCTGTTAACTCTAGCGTGGTTGTGGCTGATTTGTATTATGCACGCTGCGTTTGTCATTGATGGCTACCACAAGCGTCAAATCGAGAAATCAGGAGCGAACTTATGAAAACTCGAATTCTGAGCGTACTCGTGTTCGCTCTAATACTCACTGGATGTCAAAGCGCCTACTACGGTGCCATGGAAAAGATGGGCATCCCCAAACGCGAAATCCTGGTTGATCGAGTCGATGATGCCCGTGATGCACAAGCCGATGCGCAAGAAGAATTTAAGTCAGCATTGCAGCGACTGGATGAACTTTTGCAGTTCGATGGCGGAGAACTCGAGCAACGCTATGAAGCGCTAAACGATGACTACGAAGCCAGTAAAAAAGCTGCTGACCGTGTGTATGATCGGATCGAAGCGATTGATGATGTCGCTGAAGCCCTCTTCGATGAATGGCAAGACGAACTCGAGCGGTACAGTAGTGATAAGCTTCGCAGAGAAAGCGAGCGCTCACTTAGAGACACCCAGCGTCGTTACACCTCGTTACTCCAGAGTATGGAGCGTGCGGCCGATACCATGCAGCCGGTGCTCGATAAGTTGCAAGATAACGTGCTTTATTTAAAGCATAACCTAAACGCTGCAGCGGTGGATGCGATCCGTGGTGAGTATCGTGATTTGCAAGCCGATATCGCTGATTTAATTCAAGAAATGGAAACTGCGATTGCAGAATCCGACAAATTTATCGAAAGTTTACGTTAAGCTGGGAACTAAAAGAGTACACGTGTACTCTGAAATTGTATAAAATGGCAACAATTGCCATGGAGGTCAGCCATGAAAAACGAAATTGACCATCGCCTGGTGCTCGATGCATTTGAGAAAATTCATCAGCACGGCAAAGCCGAACAAGGTAAACATGTGCTCGAAGGAATTACCGGCTATACCGATTACGATGGTTACACCGTGTTCCTTGAAGGGCATAACGTGAAAATGCGACTCGAGTTTCACAATAAGTACCATTTAGATTATGAAAGCGAGCGCGATGCGGAATTGTTCTTGAAGAAACTCAAGCAAATCAGCCGCGATTACAGCACTAAGAGTATTGATGAGTAAGAAAAACGCTTATAGCAATGAAGAAGAAATCGCCCATGCATTAACCCATGGTATTGGTGCTGTCGCCAGTATCGTTGGCTTAGTCTTTATGCTGGTGTGGGCGGTGCGTTATGGCGATGTCTGGCATACTGTCAGTGCAGCCGTCTACGGCACGAGCTTAATCCTCCTTTATTTAGCTTCGACGCTGTATCACGCTTTCCCGTGGCCGAAAGTGAAAGGCTTTTTCCAACAAATCGACCATGCTGCGATTTACCTGCTCATTGCCGGAACCTACACCCCATTTTTGCTGGTAAGCCTTCGGGGTGCCTGGGGTTGGAGCTTGTTTGGAGTGATTTGGACCATTGCTATTACCGGCGTCATTCTTGAGGTGGTCATGAAAGAGCGCAAAAAATGGCTCTCATTGACCCTCTACCTCGGCATGGGGTGGATGGCTTTGGTTGCGATCAAACCCATGCTTGATCAAGTTGCCGGGCAAGGTTTGCTCTTACTCCTAGCGGGTGGCTTAGCGTATAGCTTCGGGGTGATTTTCTACACCTGGAAAGGGCTGAAGTACCACCACGCAATTTGGCATGTATTTGTGTTAGCCGGCAGCGTGTTGCACTTTTTCTCGATCTTCTACTACGTACTCCCTCAGCCCGCGTTAAACTTCTGAATCCAACTTTCAGCCTGGTCAAGCGGGAATGGTTTGGCGTAGTAGTAGCCCTGCAGAACGGATACGCCCAGCTCTTCTAGGGTGGCAATCTCATCCGCCGACTCAACCCCCTCGGCAACGGTCTCAAGGTTGAGTTCTTGGGCCAGCATCACAGCAATTTGCACCACTTTTTTGTGAATATCATTGTTGTGGATATTGCGCACAAACATCCGATCTATTTTTACCTCATCAAGAGGAAGAATGGTTAATTGCCCAATCGATGCAAATCCGGTGCCGAAATCATCGAGTGAAAGACGCACACCACAGGCATGATAAGCATGCAAGAATTCACGGATAACCTGCATATTTTCGAACGATTCCGTCTCGAGAATCTCCAAAGATAAAGACTGCATCAGTTCTGGATGAGCCTTTGCGAGCTCTTGCACACGATGCAAAAATGATAAATCGCATAACTGCTTCGGACTAACATTAATACTCAAACTGAGCTCAGGATAGTTCGCCAGTTGTTGCTGCAAAATAGCGATGGCTTGCTCGACCACAAAGCATCCAAGTTCGCGATCAGCGTACGAACCAGCAACTTGAGGCAAAAAATCTCCGGGCGGGATTACGCCACGGTCAGGATGGTGCCAACGCAGTAACGCTTCAAACCCAACCAGCTTACGTGATTGTGTCGTTACTTTGGGCTGCAAATAAAGTGTCATATGACCTTTGTCGATTGCTTCGGAAACTTGCTGAATCAGTTTTAGTTTTTGTTTATGCAGTTGTTCTGATTCATCGTCGTAAATCACAGACTGGTCACCACCTTGTTTTTTTGCTTCGATACAGGCTTGCAGCGCGTTGCGCAAAATTTTATCAGGCGTGTTAGTGTCAAGGTTGGTGTAGCAGGCTCCAATGGCAGCACTGATGTGGAGCTTTCGCCCTTCAACAGTAAATGGCTGCTGAAATAACGCTTCAAACAATTGCAAGGTATCAAAACTTGCATCAGCTCCAGAAAACGCTAAATAAAATTGGTCACCACCAGTATAGACTGTGCCGTTATGTTGCTCAGCAGTGCGGCGCAATTCAGCTGCTATCGTCTGCAAAGCAATATCACCAAAGGCTTCACCGAAGCGCGCGTTGACTGCACTAAAGTTATCTAAGTTGGCGATACATAATAAAATCTCGGAGTGTCCCGAGTTGCGCTGAAAAATATCAGTAATGGCGTCGTAAAAATCTTTAAACATAAATCTAGCCCTGCAGCTTCCATTGCTTCATTTTGCGATAAAGAGTCGACGGACTCACTTCGAGTATTCGGGCCGTTGCACGAATATTGTAATTGCATTTTTGCAGCGCCCGTTCAATCATCTGCTTTTCAACCAGCCACAGTGGCTGAACGAGACCATTATCTTGAGGGTTACTCGCCTCGACCGATACCCCAGCGGTGTTCTGTAGAGCCGTGTTTGTTGCTGCGGGACGAATCAATTCCGATGGCAACATCCGAGCGGCAAGAATCGGACCGTCATTTAAGGTCACCACTTTACGAATAACGTTAATTAACTCACGAACATTGCCGGGCCATGAGTAGTCATGCAACAGGGTCTCAGCGGTTGCCGAAATTGCATTAAAAGCTTTACCCTCTTGCACAGCAACTCGTTTTAAAATTTGTTGCGCAATTAATGGGATATCCTCAGCCCGCTCCCGCAAAGGTGGAATAATAATTGGTATGACACTTAAGCGATAATATAAATCTTCGCGCAGCTGCCCTTTTTTAATTGCATCAAGAGGGTCGCGGTTGGTTGCGCAGATAAAGCGGACATCCACTTTCGTCGTGCGGTCACTGCCTACGGGGGTGAATTCGCGGCGTTCGATAAACCGCAGTAATTTACTCTGCAATTCATACGGTAACTCACCTAATTCATCTAGGAACAAAGTGCCTGAGTGAGCGCGTTGGGCGGCCCCGGTACGGTTGCTATTCGCTCCAGTAAAGGCACCTTTGACGTGACCGAATAACTCAGATTCCAACAATTGGTGAGGAATCGCCGCACAGTTGATTGCAACAAACGGTCGGTTACGACGTTTACTTTCGAAATGAACGGCTTCCGCAAATAGCTCCTTACCGGTACCGCTCTCGCCGGTAATGAAGAAACTAGCGTCGCTTTTTGCTGCTTTTCGAACGACTTCAAAGAGTTCGAGCATTGGTTTAGACTGAGCCACCATGCCGTGGAAAACTTGATACACATTAGGCTGACTAACCGCGTTTAGTTTGCGTTTTAACTCAAGTTGTTGAATTGCATTGTTGACCGTGACGAGAAAGCGAACTTTTTCGACGGGCTTTTGCAAATAATCCGTGGCTTGATGCTGCATTGCGGTTAAAACCAGTGAGCTATCTGCTTTTGAGGTGACGATGATAACTGGGATCTCGCGGTCAAACTGGCGAATCTGTCGCAATAATTCAAGCCCATCGGTATCAGGCAGGCCAATATCGAGAAGTATCAAATCAATGGGCTCGCTGCGCAGCCGTTCTAGAGCATCTCTGCCTTGACTGACGTGTTTAACGAGCGCCCGGTCTGCCAGAAAACTCTGATAAATTAACGCGGTCGTTTTATTATCTTCTACAATGAGAATGGTCGGCTTTGCGTTGTTTTCTAGCATAAAAAATTAATGGTTATCCTTCATAAAAAACTGGGTTATTGTGCAGCAAGTGCACAATAACCCAGAAAGCGGTAAGACGGGAGATCTTCCACTCTAGTTCATTAAGCAAAATGCGTGCCAATTTTAAACATAGTAGAGATATGCAGGTTTTCCAGTGGATTTAGACTATTCTGAGAAATCTCCGACGTAAAATTAAGTTATAAGCGTTTAATAATGAGACAAGTTCGACCCATAAAGAAACAGTCGTTTCAAAATGAGTCACTCCAGTCCAATTATTGCACAGTTTTGCTAGACAAGAATCCCAAGATCGATAAACTAAACTTTCGTTATAGATTGTCATCTTGTTGTAACTAAGCATTTTGTACTGATAAGAGTAGATGGACCTGTGCAAATCATTATTGTTGACGATAATTCAGTAAACTTACTGCTGCTCACTGAAACCCTTAAGATAGCTGGCTATACAGCTGTTGAGAGCTTCTCACATCCACATGCGGCACTTGAATTTGCAGCAAACCATGCCATTGACGTCGCACTCATTGATCAAAATATGCCCGATTTGACTGGACTTGAACTGTTTGCCCGTCTCAAAGCAAATCAAACTCAACCGATTATTGCGTTTCTGGTGACCGCACTTACCGATAAAGCGTTATATGAACAAGCGTTGCAGCAAGGTTTTACCGGCGTGATTAGTAAACCATTTGAAGTAGCGAAGGTGATTCAAACCCTAAAGCAAGCGCTCGGTAAGAGAACGGCTTAATTAGCCGTTGTCAGCAATGAACTGCTCAAGTTGCTGTAAGGTTTCAGCGGCAACTGCAAATACTTCCGCTTGCGTCTGTTCTTGTACTTGCTTCAACTCAGCTTCATTTTCGAGTCGTTTTAAAACATCAGCCAAATGAGTTAAGCGCACTTGTGCCGCAGCACCATACATCGCGTGCGCGAGCTTCTCGATGGTACCTGCGTGTTCAGGTTGGGGGGATAAGCGGGCTAACTCAACGCAAAACGCATCAAGTTCTTGCATACAGGCAGAAACAACGGCCACACAAAGGTCTGTGTGGCCATTTAATTCATTAACAAACTCTTGTTGATTCCAAATCACCATGGAAAAAGAGTTTAGTCCTCTTTCGTGCGACTTGCACGTTTACGTTCATTTTCGGTCAGCAAACGCTTACGCACTCGAATCGACTTCGGCGTGATTTCAACCAACTCATCGTCATCGATAAACTCAAGCGCTTGCTCAAGCGTCATGCGAATCGGTGGGGTTAATAGCAAGGCATCATCAGTACCTGCGGCACGGATGTTGGTCAACTGCTTACCTTTCAAACAGTTCACGGTAAGGTCGTTTGAACGGCTATGAATACCAATCACCATGCCTTCATACACTTCTTCACCATGGCCGATCATCAAGCGACCGCGCTCTTGCAAGTTAAACAAGGCATAGGCAAGGGCTTTACCTTGTGCATTTGAAATCAACACACCGTTATTGCGCTGACCGATGTTGCCGCCTTTGTGCGGACCATAGTGGTCGAAACTGTGATACAACAAACCGGTACCCGAGGTTAAGGTCATGAACTCGGTTTGGAACCCGATCAAGCCACGACTTGGGACGATAAAGTCGATGCGAATACGGCCTTTACCATCCGGTTGCATATCGGTCATCTCGGCTTTACGCAAACCAAGTTTTTCCATCACCGCACCTTGGTGCTGCTCTTCGATATCAACCGTGAGGTTCTCAAACGGCTCTTGTTTGACGCCGTTTTCTTCATGAATAATTACTTCTGGGCGCGATACTGCGAGTTCAAAGCCTTCGCGACGCATGTTTTCAATCAATACGCCTAAGTGCAATTCACCACGGCCGGACACCCGGAAACGATCTGGACTGTCGGTTTCTTCCACGCGCAGTGCCACGTTGTGTTTCAACTCTTGCTCTAGGCGCTCAAGAATCTGCCGCGAGGTGACAAACTTCCCTTCTTTACCGGCAAACGGCGAAGTGTTGACCTGGAAGGTCATGGTCACGGTCGGTTCGTCAACGCTCAAAGCAGGGAGTGCTTCAACCGACCCTTGCGCACAGACGGTGTCCGAGATTTTCAATTCGCCTAAACCCGTCACGGCAACGATATCACCTGCGCTGGCGCTGTCCGTTTCGATACGGTCTAAGCCCAGGTAGCCAAAGATCTGGCCAACTTTACCGTTGCGCTGACTGCCATCGGCGCCAACAATGGTCACTTGCTGGTTTAGCTTTAAGGTGCCACGTTTGATTCGGCCGATCCCGATCACGCCCACATAGCTTGAGTAATCAAGCTGAGAAATTTGCATCTGTAACGGGCCATCACGGTCCGCGTCTGGTGCTGAAACATGCTCAAGAATCGCTTCAAACAGCGGGGTCATGTCGTCGCTTGACTCGTTGTAGTCAAGGGTCGCAAAGCCGTTAAGTGCTGAGGCATAAACAATTGGGAAGTCGAGCTGCTCGTCGGTTGCGCCAAGGTTATCGAACAAATCAAAAACTTGGTCTACCACCCAGTCAGGGCGTGCCCCTGGACGGTCAATTTTGTTCACGACGACGATTGGCTTCAAGCCATGGGCAAAGGCTTTTTGCGTTACAAAGCGGGTTTGTGGCATGGGGCCATCAACGGCATCGACCAGCAATAATACTGAGTCTGCCATGGATAGAACCCGCTCAACCTCACCACCGAAGTCGGCGTGGCCCGGGGTATCAAGAATATTGATGCGATAGTCGTTGTAGTTGATGGCGGTATTTTTCGCCAAAATCGTAATACCGCGCTCTTTCTCAAGATCATTTGAGTCCATGATGCGCTCTTCGACCCCACCACGACTTTCAAGCGTGCCTGACTGCTGTAGCAGTTTATCAACCAAGGTGGTCTTACCGTGGTCGACGTGCGCGATGATGGCGATGTTGCGCAACTTATTGATATCAGTAGAAACGATCTTATTACTCATGCAAATTTATCCAGTTCAGTCAGGCAAAGCTAAAAAAGAGCGCGGATTATACAGGCATCAACGCAGAAAAAATAGCCAAATCACTGTTTAACTGCGTTTCAGGCGCTTGCGCCAACGCTGCTGGGCGTAGTGACGTAAGCTGGGGATAATATCGGTCTCATCCATGATGGGTTGGCCCAAGATGGTCTCGATAATATCTTCGAGGGTGATCAAGCCCATCCATGACCCATGTTCATCGTAAACTAAGGCCATATGCTGGCGAGTTTCCAGTAAACGGGTCATAACCACTTCCACATTCACCGTTTCGGCAACGATTTCAGCTGGGCGGGCGAGCTCGCGAACTTCATGATTCAACTCCGCTTCGAGTGCTTCATTGCGCAAAATAATGCCGTGCGGCTCTTCGTTATCATCGATAACCGGGAAGCGCGAATAAGGCAAGGTCTTCACTTGTTCAACGAAGTCTGCGACGGTTTGCTCAGGATGGACGGCTTGGCAGACGGTGCGTGGGGTCATGACATCGCGCACCCGAATCGTATGCAAATCGATAATGTTCGCGATCACTCGGCGCTCATCGGCATCGATCACGTCTTGCTCACGACCGAGCGCAGCAAGCGCCTTAATCTCAGCACGCAAGTCGATATCACCTTCGCCACTGCCACCAATACGCTGGGTGATTTTGTCTGAAAGCCAAATAAATGGGCGCAGGATTAAAATTAAAAAGTTAAGGGTTGCCGGCAGTATGGGAGCGAGATTACGCCAATATTTTGCCCCAATCGTCTTTGGGACAATTTCTGAGAGGACCAGAATCAAAACTGTCATCACGGCTGAGGCAAGCGCGAGATACCCATCACCAAAGACCACACCCACTTGCGCGCCGACCCCGGCCGCTCCAGCGGTATGGGCGACGGTGTTGAGCGTTAAGATAGCCGCCAAAGGCCGATCAATGTTCTCTTTTAAAGCCGCCAGTTGCGCTTGCAATTTTGGCTTATTCTCTTTTTGCTGAGCAATAAAACTGGGAGTAATCGACAGCAATGCCGCTTCTAAAATGGAGCAAATAAACGAAATGCCCACCGCGATAAAAGCGAAAACAATCAGCAAAACCATAAGGGTCTCTCAGTGACTAACCGACCGCCATTGTCGTCAAATTTCGATTCTCTGTCTATGCTTAGCATCATGATGTTGCGGATGACTGAGCTTGATTTTCTATAAAATAATTCGCATAATCCTATTTTAGAAAAATACGAAATAGTCCGTTAGGAGAAAATATATGGTCATGCGGTCATTTTCAGTTGTTGCACTTACCCTGTTCTCGAGTTGGTTCGCAGCGACAGTTCACGCGACTGAGGTCACAGTTCAAACCAGCACAGTTGCGGAGATGATTCATGCGCAAGGCGTGGTCGAATCGACCAATAGCGCAACCATTTCAGCGCAAGTATCCGGTCGTGTCGAGCGAGTCTTTGTGGATGTTGGCGACCAAGTTGAAGCTGGAGCAAGCCTGCTCACAATCACCTCAGTCGAGCAATATCAAATGCTCACTCAAGCGCAAGCACAAGTGGCCGCAGCGGAAGCAACTTTGGTTGCCGAGCAGCAAGAATTCGCCCGCGTTAGCAGTCTAGTCGAACGGCAATTAGTACCGGTGGCTGAATTAGACCGGGCGCAAGCACGTCTTGATAATGCTAAAGCACAAGTGCGCGCGGCCAAAGCTGCTGCCAGTCGCGCCGAAGAGCAACTCTCCTACACCGAAGTCCGCGCGCCATACGCAGGCATTGTCAGTGAGCGTTTGGTTGAGCCAGGCGAATTAGTGCAGCCGGGCACCCCGTTGATGTCAGGCTTTGACCCGAATGAATTACGTTTGCATGTTGACTTGCCCGCCAATTATGCCGCTGGCGCAGGGCAATTTTCACAAGCCCAAGTGGATGGTATCCAGCCCACTGAATTCCAACTCTTCCCAACCGTACACAGCCAAAGTAGTACAGTACGACTGCGCTTAATCTTGCCAAGTGATAGTGGTTTTGTGCCAGGTGAGTGGCAGCCGGTTGCAGTTAAAGTGGGTGAGCACCAAGGTATTTTAGTGCCACAACAAGCGATTCGTCACCAAGGCGAACTCACTCTGGTCCGCTTGGCGGACCAAAGTTGGCGTGCAGTGCGCTTAGGTACACAGAACGGCGACCAAGTTGAAGTGGTCAGTGGCTTAACTGCGGGTGAGGTTATTGTTTATGAGTGAGCAAAAACCCCTTGGCATAGCCGGCCGTTTCGCCGCGTGGGGTGAGCGCTCACAGCTGACCCCATTGCTCGCGTTATTCGGCTTGGTCCTCGGTATCATGGCGGCTTTGATTACGCCGCGTGAAGAAGAGCCACAAATTGATGTGACCATGGCTGATGTGATGGTCGCTTTCCCGGGCGCAGATGTGGGTCAAGTTGAACATCAACTCGCCACTCCGCTTGAGCAACACTTCTCGCGGATGCCTGGGATTGAGCATATCTACTCAGTCTCGCAACCGGGCCAAGCTCTGGTGACCGTGCAGTTCGAGGTCGGTATTCCGCGCAGCCAAGCCTTGGTTGATTTATTTGATACTTTGGCCAGTTGGCAGAGTTTGCACCCAAGTTTCAGTCAGCCGTTAGTCAAAGCGCGCGGCATTGATGATGTACCTATTCTCGGTTTGACCATAACCGCTGATGGGGTCGATTTAAAAGCCATTGCTGACACCCTGAAAGTGCCGTTGCAAAACGTCGCGGGGGTGCGCCAAATTGATGTGATTGGCGCTGAGCCTGAGCAAATTAATGTGACCCTTGATGATAGTGCGCTGGCGCGAGTCGGGCTAGATTTTAATCGCATCGCGCAAGCGCTTGCGAGCCAGAACGTGAGCGGTCAAGCGGGTTACCGGTTGGCCCAAGATCAAGCGATTCCAGTCCAAGCGGGGAGCTTTATCGATAGCGTCGAAAGTTTGCGCAACTTGATTGTTGCGTCGGTCGATGGCAAGCCGGTGCGCTTATCGCAAATTGCAGAGGTAACCGAGACCGCCGCGGCACCCTCGCGCTATGTCTGGTCGCGCAGTCGTGACGGAGAACTCCAGCAAGCAGTAACCTTGGCGGTGACCAAAAAAGCCGGCGAAAACGCTGTGGTGGTTGCGCAAGATGTATTGGCTCGGCTTGAAACCTTAAAAGCCGAATGGTTGCCACCAGAAGTTACCATCGATGTGACCCGCAACTACGGTCAGACTGCCGACGAGAAAGCCTCGAAGCTTATTCAAAAACTGATTTTTGCGACCATCTCGGTGGTGGCTTTAGTTCTCTTTACCTTAGGTCGACGCGAAGCATTCGTGGTCGGCGCCGCAGTTGTTTTGACCCTCGCAACGACGTTATTTGCATCGTGGGCATGGGGCTTTACCCTCAACCGAGTCTCCTTGTTCGCGTTGATTTTCTCCATCGGTATCTTGGTGGATGATGCGATTGTGGTAGTAGAGAACATCCACCGCCATCTAGGTTTAGGGAAATCCCTCAAAACCGCCATTCCACGGGCAGTTGATGAAGTGGGTGGACCAACAATTTTGGCAACCTTCACCGTTATTGCCGCGTTATTGCCGATGGCTTTCGTCAGTGGTTTGATGGGCCCTTATATGAGCCCAATCCCGATTAACGCATCGCTTGGGATGTTGCTGTCGCTCTTGATCGCGCTGACCGTGACGCCGTGGTTAGCCCGCCGCTTCTTAAAAGACGAGCATCACGAAACGGCGCAAAATAGCAAATTGCATCGCTTCTTTAATAAGATCATGAAGCCGTTGCTTGAGCATCGCAAACGTCGTTACTTGATGGGCTTTGGCTTAATCGGTCTGATTGTCGCCATGATGGGGCTGGCTGTTGTGCAAGCGGTCGTCATGAAAATGCTGCCGTTTGATAACAAGAGCGAAATCAAACTGGTTCTTGATATGCCAGAGGGAACGCCGCTTGAAACCACCAATGCAGTCTTGGTCGAACTAGCGCAAGCGCTGGATCAAGTCGAGGAAGTTGAGGCCACCCAAATTTACGCCGGGACCGCCTCACCGATTGGTTTTAATGGCTTAGTGCGACAGTACTATTTACGCCAAGGTGCGCACATGGGGGATGTCCAAGTGACCTTGCAGCATGCCTCAGAGCGTGATCGCGCGAGCCATGAGATTGCACTGTCAGTGCGACCTTTGCTGACCCCGATTGCGGAAGCGATGGGCGGTTCACTGAAAATCGTTGAAGTGCCACCTGGACCTCCAGTACTGGCACCAATTGTGGCCGAAGTTTATGGGCCATCACAGCAAGCGCGCGAAGAAGCCGCGGCAAAAGTGCTGGCACAACTGGCGCAAACCGAGGGTGTGGTTGATATTGATAGCACTTTGGTGGCGGATCGCAGCGAAGAGGTCTGGGAAATCAATCGCGCGCGGGCGGCTCAACTTGGGGTTAGCAATGAGCAAGTGGTTGGGGTATTGCAAACTGCACTTGGCGGGATGCATGTGACGTATCTCGCCCTGCCTGAGCAAACCCAGCCGGTGCCAGTGATTTTGCGTTTACCTGCTGATTGGCAAGGTCAGTTGACCCAACTCGAGAGCTTAACTGTGACCAGTCAGACCACGGGTGCCGCAGTCCCACTGAGTGAGTTGATTGAGCGGGTGGAACAACCGTATGCGCAATGGCGCTATCACAAAGATCTACGGCCAGTGGTTTATGTAACCGCAGATATGGCTGGTAAACTTGATAGCCCGCTTTATGGCTTGTTTGCCGCAGCCGGCGATATTGACGTGCCGCAGACCTATATCTCGCAGCCAGATACTTGGAACGAAGCTGCGCTGAAATGGGATGGTGAATGGCAAATCACTTACGAGACCTTCCGTGATATGGGCTTAGCGTATGCCGTGGGCTTGCTGCTGATTTACCTGCTGGTGGTCGGTCACTTTGGCAGCTACATGGTGCCACTGGTGATCATGGCACCGATTCCATTAACGCTGATCGGTATTATGCCGGGTCATGCCATTTTGGGGGCGCAGTTCACCGCCACCTCAATGATCGGCATGATAGCGCTCGCGGGGATCATCGTGCGCAACTCGATCCTGCTGGTTGATTTTATCAAAGAGCAAGTGGCCGAGGGCAAGGCGCTTAACGATGCGGTGATTGAATCCGCCGCGGTGCGGGCACAACCGATTGTGTTAACCGCAATCGCGGCCATGCTTGGGGCCTTCTTTATCTTGGATGACCCCATCTTCAATGGCTTAGCGATTAGCTTAATTTTCGGCATCGCGGTGTCGACGGCACTCACCTTGGTGGTGATTCCACTCTTGTATGCCTCGCTCCTACGGCGGCAAATGCACTAGCATGGTGCAATAATTTGCATTATAATGGTGCAAATTAAGGTGATGCCTACAGATAAAAAGCGGCCTTGTGCCGCTTTTTTCATATCTAGCGAGGATTTACGCCAGACCTAAAAGTTGGCACAGCTTTTGCTTAGTTGTGGAGGTCTATTTAATTCTGGTTTTTTGACCGACTGCGCGATTGTGGAGGACACTATGTCAACGCCTAAAGAAGTCATGGCTTTTATCGAAGAAAACGACGTTCGTTTTGTCGACTTACGCTTTACCGATACTAAGGGTAAAGAGCAACACGTGACGATTCCTGTTTCAGCTGTAGATGAAGACTTTTTCGAAGACGGAAAAATGTTCGATGGTTCTTCAATCAGCGGTTGGAAAGGCATCAATGAATCTGACATGGTGCTCATGCCGGATTGCAGCTCAATCGTACTTGACCCATTCACTGACGAAGTGACCCTTAACGTGGTCTGTGACATTCTTGAGCCAGACACCATGCAAGGTTACGACCGTGACCCGCGTTCAATCTCTCGTCGTGCAGAAGCTTACCTGCAAAGTTCAGGCATTGCCGATACAGCCTTCTTTGGCCCAGAGCCAGAGTTCTTCCTGTTTGATGACGTGCGTTTCCACACCGACATGAGTGGTTCGTTCTACAAAATTCAAGCAGACGAAGCCAAGTGGAATTCAGGCAGCGAATTCGAAGGCGGGAACAAAGCCCACCGTCCAGGCGTAAAAGGCGGTTACTTCCCAGTTCCACCGGTTGATTCTGCGCACGATATCCGTAGCACCATGTGTACTGTCATGGAAGACATGGGCTTATTCGTTGAAGCACACCACCACGAAGTTGCGACCGCTGGTCAGAACGAAGTGGCAACGCGCTTTAATACCTTGATGAAAAAAGCCGACGAGATCCAAATCTACAAGTATGTGGTGCACAACGTTGCCCATTCATACGGTCAAACCGCAACCTTTATGCCGAAGCCACTCGTTGGTGACAACGGTTCAGGTATGCACGTGCACATGAGCTTGGCAAAAGACGGCCAGAACTTGTTTGCTGGTGACCAGTACGGCGGTTTGAGTGAGACTGCATTGTATTACATTGGCGGTATTATCAAGCACGCCCGTGCAATCAACGCGTTCGCAAACCCATCAACCAACTCTTACAAGCGTTTGGTCCCTGGTTTCGAAGCGCCAGTTATGTTGGCTTATTCAGCGCGTAACCGCTCGGCATCGATTCGTATCCCAGTGGTCCCAAGTGCGAAAGGGCGCCGCATCGAAGTACGCTTCCCTGACCCAGCGGCAAACCCATACTTGTGCTTCACTGCCTTGTTGATGGCGGGTCTTGACGGAATTAAAAACAAGATCCACCCAGGTGATGCAATGGATAAAGACTTGTATGACTTGCCAGCTGAAGAAGCTAAAGAGATCCCAACTGTGGCGGAATCACTCGAGCAAGCGTTGCAAGCATTGGATGCGGATCGTGAGTTCTTGAAAGCCGGTGGCGTCATGACTGATGACATGATTGATGCCTATATCGCGTTGAAAAAAGAAGACGTGATGAAGCTGAAAATGACCACGCACCCAATTGAGTTTGACCTTTACTACTCTGTTTAAGGTGAGGTCATGCGTGGGTTGGTAGGGCTTGTTGCGACGCTACTCCTGGCATTTTCTGCAGGGGCGTCAGCACAAATCTACAAACACTGTGATAAAGACGGTAACTGCCGTTACAGTGACCAACCCACTCAAGATGCTGAAAAAGTTGAAGTCGAGACGGTGGTGAGTGAATTCACCACCGCTCGCAAAACCACTCCTGAACAAGCCGATGCAGCAGCTTCGCAAGTGATCACCAGTGATGGCCTCGATGCCGTTGAAGCCAACGCTTATATTCTCTCGCCCAGCCAAAAAGAAACCATTCGCGCCAATGATGGCCGCTTCGATGTAAGTTGGGGCGCCGATATTATTGGGCTTGCCAGTCAGCCGATTTATCAACTCTGGGTTGACGGCAAAATGGCCTATTCAGGCCCTCTCACGCAAGTCACTCTTAACAATGTCGACCGTGGCGAGCGGCGCTTGCAAGTCCGGGTGACGGCGGCCGATGGCACTGAGTTGGCTCGCTCTGACGTGACCGTGGTGTATGTGATGCGGGCGTCGGTGATTAATCCTGCGGGTGCCGCGCAAAATGGCAGTTAAGGTCGCACCTGAAGCTGATTGCACCAACATGGTGCAACACTTGCTTGATTTACAAATCACCGCTGTGGTGGCGCTTGATCGGACCTTGACCATTCAATATATGAACGCCGCTGCCGAGGCCTTACTTGATGGCAGTCGCAAACGCCTCACTCACACCCCTTTCTTTAGTTTATTCGCGTTTATCTCGATTGATCCTGTGCTGCTGCAAGAAGCTATGGACGAGGGCCAAAGTGTCTCGGATAGCGAGGTAGTTGCGATGTTTCATGATGAGCATAAAGTCACGCTCGAATTCACCGCGCAGCCGATTCAGCTTGAGCAGACGCCGCACATTTTGTTGGAGCTGCGGCAGATTGACCAAATTAAACGCATCAACCAAGAGACCTCGCAGCAACAGCAACTGCAAGCGGCGCAAAGTATGATCCGCGGGCTTGCCCATGAAATTAAGAACCCGCTCGGGGGCTTGCGCGGTGCGGCTCAATTACTCGCTAGTGAGCTCAAAGAACCCGAATTACGTGAATATACAGACTTAATCATGAGCCAAGCGGACCGCTTGCGGGTGCTCGTGGATCGGATGCTCGGCTCGCACCGAATGCCAACGCGACAAACCGAAAATATCCACGCGTTGCTGGAACGAGCGGTGCAAGTTGCGGCATTGAGCGTGAACGATAATGAGCAAAAATCAATTCAGTGGCAGCGCGATTATGATCCCAGCTTGCCCGAATTGTCAGTGGCTGGCGATGCCATTGAGCAAGCGTTTTTGAATATTCTGATGAACGCCGTGGAGGCCATTAGCGAGCAGGGAACCATTACCGTTAAAACGCGAATTGTCCATCAACAAACTCTTTACGGCAAGCGCTACAAAGCGTGCGCTGTGATTAGCATTCGCGATGATGGCCCGGGCATCCCGACAGCGCTTAAAGACACCTTATTTTACCCTATGGTCAGTGGCCGTGCGGAGGGCACCGGGCTTGGGCTTTCGATTGCGCAAACCATTGTGCATCAGCATGCGGGTAAAATCGAAGTGCAAAGCGAGCCCGGGGCGACCGAGTTTAGCTTGTACTTACCTTATGTGGAGACCTTGATATGCAACTAGACCAAGCCTCTGCGCAAGTGTGGGTATTAGATGATGATAGCTCGATTCGTTGGGTTTTAGAGCGTGCGTTAGCACGGCTCGATGCGCAGATACAAAGCTTTGAAGACGCCGATAGCCTGTATCAAGCCCTTGCCAATGCCCAACCACAAGTGTTGCTCACCGATATTCGGATGCCGGGTGAGGATGGTTTGCAGGTACTGGCCAAAATGCAAGAACAGTATCCGCAAGTGGCGGTGATTGTAATGACCGCGCACTCAGATCTCGACTCAGCCGTAAGTGCTTTTCAGGGCGGGGCATTTGAGTATATTGCCAAACCTTTTGATATTGATGAGCTACTGCAAACCGTGCGCCGAGCACTTGAGCGCAGCCAAATCGAAGCCGCCCCAAGCAGCGCGCCAAGCTCACCCCCAGAAACCGGAATTATCGGCAACGCACCGGCAATGCAGGACGTGTTCCGCGCCATTGGGCGGCTATCGCAATCAAGTGTGACGGTGCTGATTAATGGCGCATCGGGGACAGGTAAAGAACTGGTTGCACGCGCTTTGCACCAACATAGCCCGAGGGCGAAGAAGGCGTTTATTGCGCTTAATATGGCGGCGATTCCAGCAGAGCTGATTGAATCTGAGTTGTTTGGGCATGAAAAAGGCGCATTTACCGGCGCCACCCAACGTCGCCACGGGCGCTTCGAGCAAGCCCATGGAGGCACGCTATTTTTAGATGAAATTGGTGATATGCCGATGCCAGTGCAAACGCGGTTATTGCGGGTGTTGGCCGAAGGGCAGTTTTACCCTGTTGGCAGTTATCAGCCGGTGCAAGTCGATGTGCGGGTGATTGCTGCGACCCATCAAAACCTTGAGCAGCGGGTCAGCGAAGGCCTATTCCGTGAGGATTTGCTGCATCGGCTCAATGTGATTCGTTTAACCTTACCGCGCCTTGCTGAGCGCCGCAGTGATATCCCGCAGTTGGCGCAACACTTTATGCAGCGTGCTGCAGAAGAGCTCGGGGCTGAGCCGAAACAACTCAGTAGTGCGGCGCTCGAGGTCATGCAAGCATTCGATTGGCCAGGTAATGTGCGGCAATTAGAGAATACTTGTCGCTGGCTCACTGTGATGGCGCCAAGTAATCGGATTGATGTGAGCGACTTGCCAAACGACATCAAATCAGGCTCAAACGACATGGTTAGCGCGTCAAATGACATCAAAGTCGCTGATAATCATGTCGTTTGGCAAGATTTGTATCGGCGCCAACTCCGCCAACAATTTGCGGCGGGGCAAGCAGGGCTGCTTGCGGCGCAACTTCCCACCCTCGAAGCCATCGCATTACACGAAGCCCTCGAATTTAGCGGTGGTCACAAACAAGACGCGGCCAAGCTGTTAGGCTGGGGACGCAACACCTTGACCCGCAAGCAAAAAGAGTTGGCCCCGCTGCTCGCCCAGCTCGCCAAGGCAAAGTAAAGATAAGGTAAATCAGCTGCGACACTAATGCAGTTAGGCAAGATATGCTTATTATCGTATCCTACGTCTTAACATTGCAAAGGCAGGGGTAAACGGCCATGACCAAATTGTTACTCGTCGATGACGATGCTGAACTGAGCCAAATGCTCGAACAAATTCTCACCCGCGAGGGCTATCAGCTGACACTCGCCGCCGATGGCGAAACCGGACTTGAGCGTGCTTTAAGCGGCAGCTACGACTTGATTCTACTCGATGTCATGTTGCCAGGTATTGATGGCTTTCAGCTGTTGCAGCATTTACGCCAGCAATCACGCAGTACTCCTGTGATCATGTTGACCGCCCGTGGTGATGATGATGACCGCGTTGCCGGGCTTGAACTTGGCGCCGATGATTATCTACCGAAGCCGTTTAATCCACGTGAGTTAGTGGCGCGTGTAAAAGCCTTATTGCGCCGAACGCCAAATACCACTGTACGCCCTGAGCCAAGTGAGTATGCCGGTTTTTATGTGGACCCGCTCAATAATCAAGTGCGCTGCGACAAGCAGCAGTTAGACTTGACCCCAACCGAGTTCGATATCCTGCGCGCTTTAGTGCAAGGGAAAGGACAGGTGGTGAGTAAAGACCAGCTTTCGGTTGCGGCACTTGGGCGCCAGTTAGCGCCGTTTGATCGCAGCCTTGATGTACATATCAGCAATATCCGCAAGAAGATCGATCACAATCCCGAGCGCATTCAGACCGTGCGTGGGCGCGGTTATCGATTGCTGCAGTTGGCTTAACCTATGCGCTGGTACCACTCGCTAAGTCTGCGCTTATTGCTGCTGTTTTGGGCCCTGTTATTTACGGTGGCCAGCAGCGGCTATGTGCTGGCGTTGTGGTTTAGTACGCCGATTACAGCAAGTCCATTAGAGCCAAGCATCGAACGTTCACTCACGCCTTTGCTCAGTGACCCACAAACGGTGCGCTCACTGGCGCCTGGGCGCCTCGTTGCCGGTGATTATCGGGTGGTGGCGAGCTATGTTGAGCGTGGTAGCGACCCACTTAAACTCGATACCGTGCTGGCGACCACGCATCAGCGGGTGTTACTGAAACAACTGGATGCGACTCAAGCCGAGCAACTGCCAGTAAAAAGTCTGATGTTGCTGGGACCCTTTGTGTTAAATCATCCAGAGCTTGGCGAGAAGCGGGTGCTGTTAAGTCGCCCTCTAACCGCTGCCGAGCAGGTCGATAAGGCCGTGAATGAACAGCAAGCCCAACAAGCACAAACCTATGCGTTGTTAGTTGGCAGCGGCATCATCGCGGTCTTGCTGGGTATTTACTTAGTCAAGCCACTCAAACGGCTAACCCAAGCTACCCGCGAAATAGCTGAGGGTAGCGCTGAGCCGGAGCTACAACGACTGCCTAAACGCACCGACGAGTTGGGCTTGTTGGCCCGTGCGCTACAAACGACAGCTCATGACCTAGCAGTGTCCCGAGATGCGCAGCGGCGCCTATTAAGTGATGTTTCGCATGAACTAAGATCGCCCTTAGCACGTATGCAAGTCGCGCTTATGTTAAGCCAAGATGAGAGCGATGAAGGAGCGGATAACCCGCATCTAAGTCAGTTAAGCCGCGATGTCGAACGCTTAAGTGCCATTATCGAACGAATTTTGTCGTTATCGCGACTTGAAAATGGTTTGGTTGCCCTTGAAACCAGCACCATTGATACCCGCGCGTTAGCTGAAACCTTAGCGGCTGATTTGAGCTATGTGGATGCCGCGCACGGCCAGCGCGTACAGGTGCTTCCGCTCGATGGCCAAGGTGATTGGCCGACCATTGAGAGTGACCCTGAGCTGCTGCGTTTGGTAATCGAAAATTTGGTGCGAAATGCACTGCAATATACTGACGGTAAGGTGGAATTGAGTTGTGAGCAATGCGATTCCGATTACTTCACCATACAGGTTCGTGATTATGGCGAAGGTGTTCCGGAAGATGTTCTTGAGAAGCTTTTTGAGCCTTTCTACCGGGGCGATCCATCACGCCATCACAAAGCTGGAGTCGGTCTTGGTATGGCACTCAGTTTACGTGCCGCGGCAGTACTCGGTGGCAACGTGAGTGCGACCAATCATCCTGAAGGCGGCTTAGAGGTAACCATTCAACTGCCACTACCAGCATCATCCGAGCAACACAGTAGTACGGAGTTGACCAATGCATGAGCAATTTGATGCTTTTTGGCATCAGCACGTTGTCGAGTATCCAATCGAACGTCCCGATGGCTTGACCTTAACGTCTTATTTGTACTTGCCCGAGCAGCCACGTGCGGTGCTGTGGGTCAGTCCTGGCCGGTTAGAAGCTGGAATCAAGTATCAAGAGTTAGTCTACGAACTCGCTCAGCAGCAGTATGCCGTGGCGATACTTGACCATCGCGGGCAAGGCCATTCGGAGCGTGAAAGCGATCATCCGCAACGGGGGCATATCAACGACTTTAACGATTTTGTCGGTGATTTCGAAGCATTCGTCGACATGATGTCTGCAAAGTTGCCACAAGATCTTCCAGGGGTCATTCTCGGGCATTCAATGGGCGGTGCCATCGCTGCGCTTTACTTGGCGGCAGGCAAAGCGCCGGCGAGCATTCAAGCGGCGGTATTCTCAGCGCCTATGATTGGGATTAATACAGGCGCAGTGCCGCGCTGGTTGGCGCATCTGATTGCTAGTGCAGGAGCTTATTTAAATCGCTGGCTGAGCCCGAATAAGCCCTGGTACTTTTTCGGCAGTGGCGATTACGACCATATTCCGTTTACCCGTAATCAGCTGACTCATAGCGAAGCACGCTACAACTGGTTCCGCCATTTATATGAAACCCACCCCGATATCAAACTTGGTGGGCCAACGTTTAATTGGGTGCGGCAAGCTCTGGTCGCCTGCGATAAAGCAGAAATGATTGCCCACGAAATCACGATTCCGGTCACTGTGATCCAAGCGGGCGGCGATAAAATTGTCGATTTAAAAGCACAAAAGCGCTTTGCCGCTATGCTGCAACATCCGCGCAGTCGCTTGTTAATGATTCCGAATTGTCGGCACGAAGTATTTATGGAAGCGGACGTGTTTCGTCGTCCGGCCCTAGAGGCGTTGCTTGATCAGCTTTATCTGGTACAACGGACTGTGGATCCATATGCAGAATAACGTCGGTTTCGGGGAATAAATCGGCGATATCTTTTTCAGCTTTATCGGTGATGTCATGGGCGGCCAACAAGGTTAAGTGGTCGTCCAATTCGATGTGCGCTTGGACAAAGCGGGTTGGCCCTGCCGCACGAGTTCTTAAGTGATGATAGCCACGAATTCCAGGGGTATTGTCGAGCACTGCAATCACTTGCGCGCGCTCTTCAGGTGGAAGCTCATGGTCGAGCAAATGATGAAAAGCATCCCAACCAATCCGTGCGGCGCCTATGGCTAAATAGCCGGCAATAATCAGCGCAAAGACACTATCTGCCCAGATAAAACCATACGCACTCAAGCCGAGGGCTAAAATTACCGCCGTATTGAGCAGCAAATCGGAAGTAAAATGCAGCGAGTCTGCAGCAATAGCTTTCGAACCTGTTTTCCGCACAACTAGATTCTGCAAGGTCACCAGACCGAGGGTTAACACGATCGCAAACAGTGAGACGTAAACCCCATAAATCGGCACATGCACAGGGTTTTCGTGCCACCATTGTGTTGCGGCATGAAAGATCAGTAAGCAGGCCGAGCCAATAATTAAAGCAGACTGCACCAAGGCGGCCAGATACTCGGCCTTGCCGTGCCCAAAACGGTGTTCATTGTCAGCAGGAACCACGGCATAACGCACTGCGAAAAAGGTGAACAGGGAGGCCACGCTATCGAGCATCGAGTCCGTCAACGAGGCCAACATACTGGTCGAGTCGGTATACCACCAAGCGACAAACTTTGCCGCAATCAACAGCAGCGCCACCGTCACTGAAGCGCGGGTCGCAAGTTTTACCCAAAAGGCATAGTCGCGGTGTTTAGTCATGAAATGCTACGGGTCCTATTGGCCGTGAACAAAGTCGTTTTGACGCCAAGCCTCGTAGCTTACCAGAGCGACGCTGTTGGATAAATTCAAAGAGCGATTATTTGGCATCATGGGGATGCGCAGCCGCTCGCTCGGGGCAATTTGGGCCATGACATCCGGCGCGAGACCGCTGGTTTCTGAGCCAAACAAGAGCACATCACCGGGCTGAAACGCTACCTCGGTATAACTACGGGTGCCTTTGGTGGTGATCGCGTAAATAGGTCGGCTCCCCATCGCTGTTTTAAAGGCGGTAAAGTCTGGATAGCGCTCGACCCGACTTAAATCATGATAATCCAGCCCGGCCCGGCGTAATTTTTTCTCTTCGAGGTCAAAGCCCAAAGGTTCGATTAAGTGCAAAGTACAGCCGTTGTTGGCGCAGAGGCGGATAATATTCCCTGTATTCGCCGCCATCACAGGGTTAAATAATGCAATATGGAACATGATTCAGATACTCATTTCGATTACAGCGCATCAGCCTCAACGGGCAATAAGTTCACTTGCCCTGCTTCACTTAATTCGCGCATGCGGGCATCAAACCAACGCTTTAGTTTGCGCCCGGTTAGATTATTTTGAAAGGCTAAATGCAATGGCAGTGAATCGTGCAACTGCTCAAGATAATAGGTTTGGCGGATGCTGGCGGGTTGCTCGTTCGCGTATGCGATGACACCAGCCACACGTTTCATATTGAGCAAATTGAAGCAATCAAACGCTGTATCTGCACGATAAAAGTTTATGGTGTTGGGTAAAAACTCACGCACGCCATAGCCACTGGCATAACAGATCGGGCGGTTAGATTCCCCCGCTTTGGTTTGCGCCAACATGTCTGAATCTAAGGCGAACAGATAGCGCGGCTGATCATAGGCAAAATGAACCCGTGAAACCAAGCTCTCCGCTGGTTGGTGACCCGCATAGACCCCGACTAAAATATCATGATGACCCTCAATAAAGCCGGAGAAGGCTTTTTGGTGGGTGTAGGTGCGTAGATTCAAGCTCTCAGTCATAGGAGTAAGAACTTGTTCGAGCACTTGCCAATATTGTCCCGTGCCGTCGGCATTGAGCAAGCCGGGTTGATAGCCTGCAGCAACCTCAAGGGTTGGCACTGCGCTGTCAGGCAGCTCGCCATGCGGGGGGGCCATGACGACATTGTGTTTGCGCAATAAATCACCGAGCACTCCAGCATCGTGCAAGGCATAAAGCTCACGCTCTAAAAATGGCACCAAAGTGCGATACTGATTATGGAGATAGTGGTAGCCATTGCTTTGTAGCATGGGGTTCGCGATGAGATGACGATCGTCAAAGTAACCCAGCTCACGCGCTTCAAAGTCATTGATGAGCACGGCATCGACCCGTCCGCTGGTAAACATCTGGTGGAGCTGGTCGATATCATTTAACGCCACGGTTTCGCCCTGATAATCGTGCTCGCGAATGACCGCTTCGACCGAGCGCATGCCATTGATGTAGGCAAAATTTTGCACCTGACTTAAGCTACACGCGCCACAGTTTTTGCGCCGCGCGACTAAGACTAATTCGAATGAGAAAACCGGGAATTCAACCCGAATTAAATTAGGGAACTCTTCGGCAATTTCTGGCACCCGCCCTAATTCACCGGCGAGGCGGCCTTCATTGGCTTCAGTAAGACTGCGGCTGCGCGGCATCTCGACATAGTTTAAGCGATAGCCCATATTGGCATAGGCCAGCTCGATTAACTCTTTCACATAGTCGGTAAATGGGCCTTGATAGGGGGCGCGAAAGGTCAGCATCTGGCTCTCATCAGTGGCCGCGGGTGCTTGAATGAGTTCAATGGCTTCGGCGGTGGGGGCTTGCTGAGCATACAATGATGCCGAGCTCAGCAGCACTAAGCTGAGCATAAAGGTCATGAATACAAACGCTGCTGGATTCATTCGTTGCCACTGCATAAGCACCCCCAAATTGAACCTATGCGAAAAATAACGGCCTTATGATACCACAAAAGCCTGCAACAAAATGCTAGACTGAAGGCAGTGAAATTAAAGGAGAACTGAGATGCTACGAAGTGCCGTCAAACGGGTGTTGATCCCAGTTGCCATGCTGGCGAGTGCGCCAAGTTTAAGCCAAGCTGATGCGATGTCAGGCCCCGAGTATCAATTGGTGCTGAATGGCAGTGCGCTGGCTCTATGTAGCAGTATGGCGCCACAAAATTGTCTGAATACCGATTGGATTGATGTGAAGACCATGCGCTCGCAGCGCTTTTTGAACCTGACCGATCGCTACGTCAAGCCGATGTTGGATGATAAGAACTGGCCGTATAACCGCCGCGAGATCCGCGATCGCGTCGCCGGTGCCATTGACCTGATTAAGCAACGCATTCAAGACAACACCATTAACGAGCGAGTGTTCCAAGAAGAGTTTACCCGCCGGGCGTTGCAAGATTTATACAACAACCTCTCGGATACCGAGTGGAACTTGATCCTCGATTCACTCGAAACACCGCTGCCCGATAGCTTGCAAGAGCAAGTAAACCTGCGCGAAACCAAAGCACTCGCGGAGCGCCGCTTGCTTGATACCTTTATCGGCCAAGCCGAGCGAGCCGCTGCGGCCAATGGCAATGACGGCAAGCCGCGAGTCTTGGTGGTCAATGCTGGAGCACGCGACCCTTATAACCAAGTCGACTATTACTTAAATGTATTTCGTGCCGCTGGCGCTGAAGTGAGCTGGTTACCGGTTGATGCCGCTGTTTATCAAGCGCAATTACAAGGCAAGTGCGGCGAGCTGGCGCAAGTGCGCGAGGAAGTTTTAAAAAGCTGGCAACGGGAGCGAGTGTTCCCGGCCAAGCACGCTGAGCAGGTTGAGTTCTGTGGCTCAGCGGCAGCAGGTGTCGAGATGGTGCGTAATGCCGATGCGGTGTACTTCGCTGCGGGCGATGCCCATCTGATTCGTAAAGCATTAGTCAATCCAGTGGGCCAGCCATCCCCGCTGTTGACCGAGCTTTACTTGCGCAATAACGCCAATAAATTGGTCATCGGTGCCGCCGGTGGCGCGGTTGCTGCGCTTAGTTCACAAGTGATGCTCAGTAATGGGACCAGCGCCGAAGCCTTAGCAAGCGGTGCGATTGCCGCTGATGCACCGGCGCCGGGCTGTGATATTAACGCTACCTGTGGGCGCGATTTAACCGCTGATAGCCTGACCTACCATCCACTTGGGGGGCTAGGCTTATTCGATTACGGTATTTTGGATAGCGAGTTTTCGGGGAATGGCCGCCAAGGTCGGTTATTGCGCCTTGCGGCAACCACTTCGGTTGCACTTGGCATTGGCGTTGACCATGCCACCGCACTGCTGGTGAACGTGAACCGCAACACCTTCCGCATTGCCGGTGAAGGTGGGGTGTTCTTCGCCCAAGGCGCGCAACAAACCGATACCGCGGTGGCCTCAGGCTTTAGTTATTTAATGGCAGGAAGTTCAGGCCGTTTCGAAGCCGGTGCACCGGGCCAATATGATCTTGCAGATGTGAGTTTTGCTAGCACCGGTACTGTGGTTACCGAAACGCCCACTAATGCTTTTTTGGATAACCGTGGCATGATCGATTCATTGCGCTTGTTCTGCCAAGATGCGACGAACTTTGAATTACTACAAAGTGCTTATAAATTGGTGGCGATGCGGGATGACAATACCCAGGTGCAAAAAGCAGGTGGCGAGTGCCAAGTGCTAAACGCCCGGGTTGGCATTGTCTACCAACCACAGGCGCAATTCTAAGCGGCTAGGCAATACCGTAGGTCGCGCGATAAGCCCGGACCTGGTCTAAATACTCGGCCAGCTCTGGGCTATCTTGTAAGTAGGTAATCACATCGTTAAGCGAAACAATGCTAATCACTTTCGCGCCAAAGTCGCGTTCAACTTCTTGAATCGCGCTTAATTCACCCTGGCCTTTTTCTTGTCGATCAAGCGCAATCAGCACGCCCGCAAGCTCAGCTTGGTTCGCTTGGACAATTTCCATCGACTCGCGAATCGCGGTCCCGGCGGTGATCACATCATCCACCAACATGACTTTGCCTTTAAGGGGTGAGCCAACTAAGTTGCCGCCTTCACCATGAGTTTTGGCTTCTTTGCGGTTAAAGCAATAAGGCACGTCTTTTTGATAGGTGTCAAACAGTGCAATGGCGGCAGCTGTGGCAATAGGGATGCCTTTATAGGCTGGGCCAAACAGCATGTCGTAGTTGACCCCACTGTCTTGCAATGCAGCGGCATAAAAGCGGCCCAAACGCGCTAAATCTGCGCCTTGATTAAATAGGCCAGCGTTAAAAAAGTACGGACTTTTGCGCCCTGACTTTAGCGTAAACTCGCCAAATTTCAGCACCCCACGGGCGATGGCAAAATCTAAGAATTCTTTTTGATAAGGTTTCATTTAAGTACCGTTATTCGTTATTCGTTATTCGTTATTCGTTGTTCGTTAAGGCTTAGGCTAGGGCTGCTTTTTGCAGGTCCATTAGCTCGCGAATGGCATGACGGGCCAGTTCCAGCATCTCGGTCATTTCTTCTAAGGCAAATGGCTCGCCCTCGGCGGTGCCTTGCACTTCGATGAATTTACCCGCTTCGGTCATCACCACGTTCATGTCCGTTTCGGCTTTTGAATCTTCTGGGTAGTCCAAATCAGCCACCACTTGGCCATCGAAAATACCGACCGAAATCGCCGCCACCAAACCTTTCATTGGGTTGGCTTGAATCAGGTTACGCGCACGCATCCAGCTAATTGCATCGGCAAGGGCGACACAGGCACCGGTAATTGACGCCGTGCGGGTGCCGCCGTCTGCTTGAATCACGTCGCAGTCAATCACAATGGTGTGCTCGCCAAGCAGTTTTAAATCCACACAAGCGCGCAAGCTGCGGCTAATTAAGCGCTGGATCTCGAGGGTGCGGCCACCTTGCTTGCCACGGCTGGCTTCACGGTCCATACGGCTGTGGGTCGAGCGCGGTAACATGCCATATTCAGCGGTCACCCAGCCTTGGCCTTTACCTTTTAAAAAGCGCGGCACAGTGCGGTCCACACTGGCGGTACATAAGACTTTAGTGTCGCCAAACTCGACCAATACCGAGCCTTCAGCGTGGCGAGTAAAGTTACGGGTAATGGTTACCGGACGAATTTGATGGGCGGTACGGCCGCTTGGACGCATGCTAGGCTCCTTTGCTTGGATTCAGGCGATGAATGTAATTGCGGCGGCGATTATAACAGAAAATCTTGGCGCTAGCTTTGCTTGAATACCCGCAGGTAAACATCAACAGTGAGGGTGAGCTGATGTAGTGCTTCGGCGCGTGCTCGTCCGGCACTGCTGGCGCGAAACAGATGCGGCGTCATTAACAGTAAATCGGCAATGGCCTGCTTATTGGGCAAAGTCACCTCGAAGGTGAGGCGCTGCTCTTGTTGTAGCGTCCAGTTCTCGTTTTTGAGCGGCAATTGATAGGGCTTTTCACGCACTTCAGGGTAAATAATCTGCTTTAGTTGGTGTAAGTGCTGCGCGGCCGGATCGACCATCAACAGGTGACCCTCAGGTGCAAGCACCCGAGCAAACTCGTCTTCAGCAGGGAAGCCAAATAGGCATATTAAGCAGTCGATGGTGTGATCGGGCAGTGGCAGATGATGGTTCGAGGCCACCATATAAGTTGCCCGCTTATCGGCTTTCGCCGCAGCAAGGGTGGCCCATTTTGAGATATCGAGTGCTGCCACTTGGAGTGAGTGTGCCGAGTGCTCAAGTTGATCCAGCAGCTGGCGCAAATAATAGCCCTCGCCACAACCGGCATCGAGTAACCGGCTCGGCTGGAGGGCTTGAACCGTCGCGGTGATTGCATCCGCCAGCGGCTGATAATAGCCTTGGCTTAAAAACCGCGCCCGCGCCTGCACCATGGCTTTACTGTCGCCTGGGTCGCTCGAGCGCTTGCGCTGCACCGGTAGCAGGTTCACATAGCCTTGCTTGGCACAGTCAAACACATGCCCGTGCGGACAACACCAACTGCGATCGTGACGCGTTAACGGCTCACCATCGATAGGGCAGCATAATTGGTCAAAGCCTTGGATCATCGGCTAGGGAATCTCATCGCTTTAATGTGGTTGCCCGCCAGTGTAATCATTCACCGCGAAAAAAGCACGGCAACGGCCATATTTGCGGGGGCGAAGTTTCTGCATTAGTCGAATCGATGGTAAACTCAGTGCATTACTGATGTTGAGGAATAACCATGATTCAAAGTATGACCGGCTATGCGCGCCACGAACTTAAAGCCGACTGGGGCACAGCGGTGTGGGAAATGCGCTCGGTAAATCAGCGCTTTTTAGAAACCTACTTTCGCTTACCCGAATCGTTTCGCAGCTTAGAAAACCCATTGCGCGAGCGCCTGCGCAAAGCCTTGCAGCGCGGTAAAGTAGAGTGTGGCCTGCGCCTGCATATCGAACATGGCACACAAACCGCATTGGCGCTCAACGAAGAGCTAGCGAAGTCTGTCATTGCTTCAGCTAACTGGGTTGCCAACCAAGCCTCGAGTGCAGTGCTGAACCCGCTAGACGTATTGCGATGGCCAGGTGTAGTGGCGCAACAAGAAGAAGACATGGATACCATCCAAGCGGACGTGATCGCTGCGTTTGAGACGACTCTTGTAGAGTTTATCGAAAACCGCGGCAGCGAAGGTGCCGCCCTGCGCAAAATGCTCGAAGAGCGCCTTGATGGAGTGGCCGAGCGCGCCAGTTTTGTGCGTAAGCGCATGCCCGAAATCATGCAATGGCAACGGGATCGGTTACTCACCCGTTTTGAAGAAGCCAAAGTCGAACTCGACCCGCAGCGTCTTGAAGCCGAGATGGTAATGCTGGCACAAAAAGTGGACGTAGCCGAAGAGCTCGACCGGCTCGACACCCACGTGGTTGAAACCCGCAAAATCCTCAATAAAGGTGGCGCCTGCGGCCGCCGCTTAGACTTTATGATGCAAGAGTTTAACCGCGAAGCGAACACCCTCGGCTCGAAGTCGATTAACGCTGAAATCACCGCTGCCGCGGTGGATTTGAAGGTGTTGATTGAGCAGATGCGGGAGCAGATCCAAAACATCGAATAGTTTTTTTACCCGTCCAAGAATGTCTTAAAAGCCCTGTTATTTGCTTGAAAATACAGGGCTTTTTTATTTTCCCCGTCCAAATCGGTTTGCAGATGTCCGTTACCAGTTGCTGTTTAAGTGGTGGGCAAAATGGTGGGCAAGACCTGTTTTTTTGACTCAATAAGCAAAAAGTCAAGGTATCTGGTGAGCAGATTTTTGCATCTATCTCACCACCGCCTTATGCCATCTCCACTTATCGTGCTGCTTGCAGATTGTTCAATCACTCAACTATCGAACCAATCGATAAACAAACAGTGGTGGGCAATGGTGAGCAAATTTTAACGATTTCTTAGGAATATAGAGTAACAAACGATGGCAAAACTAACCGCAACTCAGGTGCAGTCTTATGCTCGCACCGCAACAGCAAACAAAAAATACAGTGATGGGAATGGCCTATATTTTTGCGTAAGAAAATCTGGCATGCCGTATTGGATGCTAAGGTATACCAGCCTAAACGGACGACGAGAAGCCACGCTCGGTCAATATCCAAGCATGACCTTAGCAGAGGCTCGACTTGAGTCATCTAAAATGCAGCTACAACTTCAGCAAGGTGAAGACCCATTAGCAATCCGTGCTATTGAAACCATCCCAGAGATCCAAAATGTCAGTCAGCTGTTTCAAGACTGGTATGCCAAAGACTTAAGTCGCCGATTAAAGCACCCGAATATACCCAAACGTGTTTTTACCAAAGAAATTGCACCAGTGATTGGTCAACTTCCTATCCAAGCCGTGCGGCCAACACATGTACGTGAAGTATTGGAACGCATTCGAGAAAGTAACCGCCCTACCATCGCCAACGATACCTTGATGTACATGAAGCAGCTGTTTCGACATGCGATAAAGCTCGACTTAACGCTGAACAACCCCGCCGCAGCATTTACCGTGGACGATGCCGGTGGTGTGGAGTCCAGTAAAGACAGGATGCTCAGCAAAGAGGAAATTCACTACGCCTTTAGCGTGTTTCATACCCATATCAATAGCTTTGGCCGCGACAACTACCTCGCTTGCTGCCTGTTTTTGGTATTGGGCGTGCGCAAAAGCGAACTGTGCGAAGCCATGTGGCGTGAAATGGATTTAACCACGGGCGTATGGGACCTACCCAAGGAACGAAGTAAAACTGGCGTGCCAATCAGCATTCCCTTACCACGCCAAGCCATTGCCTGGTTTAACGAGCTGCAAATCCGCGCTTGTGGCTCACCTTATGTTTTCCCAGCCAGACGAGCAAGCCATCGTCCACATATGGGGCCAGATACGCTAAACCGCGCCATTTCTAAACTCTTTGGTCGCGAGCCTGGGCGCAAAAAACAGCCACCGAATAAAATGGGCAAGCTTGAACACTTCACCGTACACGATCTGCGCCGCACCTTTCGCAGCCTTGCCGCCTCTTTGGGCATTGCAGGCAATGTGGCCGAACGCTGTCTTAACCATAAGCTAAAAGGCGTTGAGGGTATCTACGACCGCCACGATTACTTTGAAGAGCGCCGAATTGCCCATCAAACCGTAGCTGATGTGGTTGAACCACTGGTGAACTTTGAGCACTCTTCACAATACCACACAGGAGGGCGTTAACATGCAACGGTGTAGGAGAGGAATAAAGTTTCATACTAAGCAGTCAAGTAACCCTGTTTGTACCGTTTTAAATGATACTCACCCAGAAATAAAGATTCATACTAATTCCTACTACAAAGTCTGAGTCACGCTACAACTGAGTAATAAAGTATCATACTGGTTGTCTTGGGCATCCACAGATTGAGCGGTCCCATTCAAACACGTTTCTGGACATTTATTGGTTAGAGTAAAGATTCGATGCATCGAAACCTTCATGGAACAATGAAAATACTTATTCACCTTAAATGAATAGGCACTCGGATATAAATAATTTACCTAATCATCCACAACTTCAATCGTTACATGCTGAGCACCAAGGTAAGTACCTTCATCCACTTCATAGCGCAAGGTTTCATCACAGTGTGGGCAGTCAAAGGCTTCGTTTGGCTCGATGCACTCATCTTCGAGCCAATCCCAGCCAATATGCTTTTCACAAGTTGGGCATGTCATTCAACAATCCTTACTCATTCAAATACAGCTCCGCCATTCCATCTAAACGGGCTTTTACTGCTTTCCAATTAGGCATCACGCTTGTTAATAAGCGCCAGAATTTCTCACTGTGGTTGTGCTCAGCGATATGACAAAGCTCGTGCAGAATCACGTAATCAATACACTCTTTAGGCGCTTTAATTAGATGAATGCTCCACAAAAGGTTTACGGAAAGCTTGGTGGCAGCCCAAGCAGCTTTCCTGCACGTGGGCGAATGATTGGATCACCGCCTTGCCGTCGCTGCTCGCAGCAGCCAGCTTCATGGCCAGCGCCGCCTCGTGAGTCTGCGCGTCAAAGTTTCTGAACTTGGTCGCATCAGCGCCGAGGTAAGCAAGGATGCGCATTTTTTCAGTAAGCGGTGGCTCGGGGTGTGCAGCAACTTTTGGGGCGAGCTGAACGACCTGAACCCATTCCTCCTGCGAAATCGCACCGGTAATAGCCTGCATGTTGCGCCCGAGTTCCTGCATGATCTTGCGTAGCGCCAGTGGCTCAACCTGGGTAGCGTCACCAGCCCAAGCTGGCAACTGAAAACCCCATAAAGCAGGCAGGCCGTAACGGTCAGGGTGATAGTTCCAAATGCGTGGCTGTGTTTGCGGTGGGTCATGAAATTCTCCTGTAATTCAATCGTTCTCTCATTCGAACTCCCGCCCTTCGCCAGCTTCCTCATGGGTCACGCCGTCGCGGATGTGGTAGATGCGCTTGAATGTGGGGATGATCTTTTCGTCATGGGTGACGACGATGATGGCGGTCTCGAACTTCCGGGCCATGTCGTTGAGGATGCGGATTACAGCCATGGCGCGCTCGGAATCCAGCGGCGCAGTGGGTTCATCGGCCAGGATCACCGGCGGACGATTGACCAGTCCGCGCGCGATGGCGACCCGTTGCTGCTCGCCACCGGAGAGTTGCGAGGGCATTGCGCGAGCTCGGTGTTGCACATCAAGCGCTGTGAGCAATTCCAGTGCCTTCGCGCGCGACTCTCCATTCGCGACGCCTGCAAGCATCGGCAGCAGCGCCACGTTGTCGGTGACATCGAGAAACGGAATCAGGTACGGCGCCTGGAAAACGAAACCGATCTTGTCACGCCGTAAGGCGCGCAGGTCGCGGACTTTCCAGCCATCGGCGTAGATCACTTCATCGCCCAGCGTCATGCGACCGGCGGTCGGTTCGATCACCGCACCCAGACACTTGAGCAGCGTGCTCTTGCCGGACCCGGAAGGGCCGATCAGTCCCACCACTTCACCAGGCGCAACATGCATATTCACGTCTCTCAAGGCAAAGACAGCGGTGTCACCATCGCCATACCGCTTGCTTAAACTTTCGATGTGTATCCCTTTGCCACTCATCTCAACCTCCAATGGCTTCGGCCGGATCGACCTTGAGTGCCATGCGAATGGCGACGAGGCTAGCTAGAACGCAGATCACGAGCACGGCAAAAAAACCGGCGACAGAATCCATTGGCGTGAGCAGGACATATTTTGGAAAAGCCGGTGCTGAAAAGGTGGCTGTGATCTTGCCGACCACGAAGCCAATCACGCCCAGGGCGAGCGCCTGCTGCATGATCATCGCGGCGATGGTTCGGCTGCGTGTGCCGATGAGCTTCAACACCGCGATCTCACGGATTTTGTCCATCGTCAGCGAATAGATGATGAAGGCAACGATGGCCGCGCTAACGATGGCCAGAATCACAAGGAACATGCCGATCTGCTTGGCTGAGGTGGCGATCAGTTTGCCGACGAGGATGTCTTCCATCTGTGCCCGGGTGTAGACCGTCAAACGCTTCCAGCGCTGGATGGATTCGGCAACCTCGTCCGGCGCATGACCAGGTTTCAGAGTGACCAGCACGGCATTGACGAACGCGTTGCTGCTCTGTGAAGCAATCACGGCATCCAGCAAACCTGGATCACCGGGTCGATTGAAGACCGGGTTGGCTTCGGTGCGACGCCGGCTTTGCCAGATGGCATCGTTGTCCTTGAGGAACTGGGCCTCCTGGGCATCTTTGAGCGGAATGAATACCATCGGGTCGCCGCTGGACGACACCATGCGCCGTGTCAGCCCCACGACGGTGTAATGATTGCGGCGAATGGCAAGACGATCTCCCAGTTTGAAGCCGGTGGCGATGTCGGCCACAGCCTCGTAGTGACCGCGCGTGATCTGGCGTCCAGCGACGAGATAAGGAGGCCATCCGGGTGTAGCCCCCAACGCACCGGGCGCGATGCCGACCACCATGGTGCGTACATCACTCTCGCCCTTGCGTACCTGCATGGTCAGGTAGGTCGCGTTCGCTGCCTGTGAGACTCCCGGCATGGCGAGAATGGCGCGATACACGTCATCGTTGAGGCTGGACGACTCCGCATAAGGACCCAGAGTATCCTTTTGCACCACCCAAAGGTCAGCGCCACTGTTGTCGAGCAACGCCTTGCCGTCGTCCACCATGCCTCGGTACACCCCAGCCATGACTAGGGTGACGCCGATCAGCAGACCCAGACCGATGCCGGTGAAGACGAATTTCCCCCAGGCATGGAGAATGTCGCGGCCGGCCAGGCTGATCATCGTGAAACTCCCGGGATATGCTCGACCACATGGATGCGGCTGCGCGCCGTCAGTGCCTTTTCGCTATAGGTCACAACCTGGTCCCCATTCTTGAGCCCTTCGCGCACCTGCACGTAACCATTGAGGTCGGAAGTGCCGAGCTTGACCGGGGAGAAATGCAGATCACCATCCACGATTTGCCAGACACCAACTTTATCGCCTTCACGCTGGACGGCAGCGTTGGGGATCAGTGGAGCGGCCGGGAGCGCCGGCAAGTCAACCGTGACTTCGGCCAGTTCACCCACTGGTGGCAAAGGTTCTGGTTTGTTATCGAATGTCACCTTGGCAAGCGTTTCCTCGGTTACCGCGTCGGCCTTGGGTTCCACCCGCAGCACGCGACCTTTCAAGGTCTGGCCACCACGCGAACGCAGGACGATATGAGCCGGCAGCCCCCCAGCCAGCCCCGATGCGCTGATCTGGTCGAAGCGCACATTGATCCACAAACTCTTGGGGTCGATCACTTCCACCACGGCCTGGCCCGCGACGATGGTCGTGCCGGGATCGGCATCGCGCACGGTGACTACACCATCGACCGGCGCGATCAGGCGCAGATTGCTCCGCTGCGCGAGGAGTACTTCGCGGTCGGAGCGTGCCCGGGCAATATCTTCCCGAGCGGCGGATAGGGCGGCATCGGCGATCTGCAGTTCCTGCCGCTTGGTGGTGACGATTTCCTCGCTGGTCAAGCGCACCGCAAACAATTGCTCATAGCGGCGCGCCTGGGTTTGCGCGTAGGCTTGCCGGGCTTCTGCCTCGCGCAAAGCCGCTTCCGCCCGCTTGAATACAGACTCCTGTGAGCGCACCCGAGCATCAAGGTCGACCGGCTCCATCTCGCCGAGCACCTGTCCGGCCTTGACCTGGTCGCCTACATGCACCTCCAGGCGTTTGACGCGCCCGGCAAACGTCGGCCCGATCTTGTAGGTGTAGCGCGCCTCCACCGTGCCGATGCCGAACAGCGCCGGTGTGATAGCCCGTGATTCCACGCTTGCCACCGTCACAGCGACCGGGGCGAGCGGCCCTGATCGCAGACCGACATAAATAAAAAGCACCAGCAAAGGAATGATGACGGCAAGCAGTGCCAGGGTGCGGCCTTGCAAGGGTAACTTTTTCATTGCGCACTCCTTATGCCACGCCGATAAATTGCAAAGACGCGCGGCACATCGCGGTGCATACGTCCCACATCACCCGCCAACAGCGATTGCATGACCAAGCCCTGGATCGTGCCAATGAACAGCGTTGCCGCCGCCTCGTTGTCAAGCGAGGGAGACAACTCGCCGCTGGCCTTGCCTTTCTCGATGAGACGATGCAAACGTTCGCCGTAGCGCTGAATCAAGGTTTGCACCATGCGCTTGGCCGGTGTCGATTCGGCACGCTGAAGCTCACCAAACATCATTCTTGGCACGCCTGGGTGCTCAGCTACGAATTCGATGTGACTCATGAACATCGCCTCCATGGCTGCCAAGGGCGACTCGATTCCTTGTGCGGATCGATCGATTCTGGCTAATAGGCGCTCTGCTACCCACTCCATGACCGCCTGCCAAATGGCTTCCTTGTTCGGGAAGTGCCGAAACAGCGCACCCTGGGTCAAGTTCATGTGTTTAGCGATAGCCGCAGTGGTTATCTCGCTTGGGTTTTGTGAACCGGCAAGCGCCACGACGGACTCGACAGTTACGGCACGACGTTCATCGGCCGGCAGATGCTTTGGATGGGTGTCCACGAGCACTCCTTGTAAGATAGTAATTGATTACTATCTTACCACAAGAGGCAACTCAAACAAGAGAAAACCCGACGTACTCGTCAATATCTAGAGTCTGCAATGGGCTTAACGTGCTTTATTTTCCGTTTTCTGAGACGTCCCCAGTACTCGATTGCCGACTACCAGCTTGCGATTAAACTGCTTAGGATTCCATGAATAATGAACGGATGATGGTATTTGAGTGCTTTCACCTGAGAGGCTTTGCAGAGATAGGTTGTCCATCTCAAAATCGACCCCTTTCATCTTTAATATCTCACGCATCAGGGCATCGCTTCCCCCTGGGTTAGTAGGCATGGGTCTGTGTAATCCCCTCGAAAAATCGGAGCAGTTATAAGTAGAAAATTTCGTTAAACTAATACGATGTAAACAATTAATCACCATTATCGGTTATTTATTCAATAAACCCCTAACCCCACCCAAATATTCACCGTTATCAGTGATTATATTTGATATTTCTCGAATCCACACTATAATCACCAATTATGGTGAACAATACTCAAGCAATCACAATCTTATGGCCAAAAAAGTAACCACTTCAGATATGCCAAGTACTGACTTTATCGATAGCGCAGAGATACTTGGGAAACTGATCAGAGCCAAGCGCACAGAACTCGGTATTAAACTAGCCGACTGCGCAGCGCTATGTGGGATCGGTATTAACACCTTGTCACGAATTGAAAATGGTAACGCAAATTGCACCTTGGCTGCGGTTTTCTCTGTACTGAATGGGCTGGGTATCAAACTGACATCGAAAGCGCTAACGCCGACAGCAAGCTCCTCATCAGGCGAGGAATGGATTTAAACAATGGCGAACACCAATGCATACCAACTGAATGTAAGTTACGGCGATGAAATCATAGGCACGTTGGCACTGGATCGCGTCACAAACCTATTAAAGCTCAGCTATTCGCCACAGTGGCAGCAAAACGGTTTTGCCATTTCCCCTCATTTGCCGCTGAACAATCGGCATGCGCCAGAGGTCGCCTACAACTATCTTGATAACGCCTTACCTGAGGGTGAAGCACGCAAGCTGCTGGCTGAAAACTTGGGGGTTTCAGAAAAAAACGTGTACTCGCAAGTACGTGCTATTGGTAACGATTTAGCCGGAGCGGTGACTTTTAAACCGGCACAAGAAAATCAGGTAGAAGAGTCACAACCCCTCTTTAGGGCTCTTGAAGATGCAGAACTCATTAAAAGGCTCGATAACAAGGAAGAGTTTGGTCTGCTGACATGGGATGACAAACCTCGGCTTAGCGTTGCGGGTGTGCAAGACAAGCTGAATGTATTTATTGATGCAGCTGGGCAAATTGGATTTGGCGACGGTTCTTTGTGTTCCACCCATATCCTGAAGTTTGAAAAGAAAAACTGCGCCAACCTCGTATTGAACGAGTTCTTCTGTATGAAGCTTTCCAGTGCGATTGGCTTACCTACTGCCAATGTAACGTTTAGACGTTTTGGCCCTCATCCGGCACTTATCGTTGAACGCTTTGATCGCAAATATGTGAGTGACAAAAACAAAGTGTTAAGGCGACATGTGATCGATGGCTGCCAAGCTCTCAACTTATCAAGAGATCACAAATATGAACGCAACCTTGGTGATGGGCGAGATGTTCAGCACATTCGGGATGGGGCCAGTTTAGAGAAACTGTTTGCATTTTGTCAGGGCATGTCTTCACCCGTTGAAAGCACACAATGGCTGATCCACTGGCAATTATTCAATCTAATGATCAGCAATTACGACAGTCACGGCAAAAATGTCTCGATGTATTTCGATAAACATAATGTGCGATTTACGCCTGCTTATGATTTGGTGAATATCGCCCTGTTCCCACAATTTAAGCATGTGTTAGCAATGGCAATTGGGGATGAATTTGAGCCAAAGGACATTCATGCCTATCAACTGGCGGACTTTGCTGAAACGTGCAACATCGACAAAAGGTTATTGTCGAGACTATTGATTCGACTCGCGGATAGAGTACTGAGCCAACTTTCTGGTCGTGTTTTTATCAACGACCTGAAAGAACAAGCGTATGTCACGGTCGAGGACATCCCGTATTTTGAGGCATTACGTGACAACATTGTCGCAAGAACTGAATACTTAAAAGCACAGGCAGCAGATATTCCTACTATCACTGTGTAAAGAAGTGAGATTAGCGGCGGTCACCGGCAGAAGTTATGCTTAGCACGACAGCCATTGTCGTGCTACCCCTTTACTCTAACTCCCTAACGTTTGATCTCATCGTGAAGGAGTCACTATGAAACGCCCACAACCCTCTCTTAATGATTTGCTCGGTATGTATCTTGAGCGCTATGTGCATGTGAAGGTTTTCCCGGAAGAATATGATTACGGTTACGATTCTCGTGCGGAAGCCAGTGATCGTAAACAGGGGATTAACCCGATGGCGCAAGACTATACCACGCGCGTGAATGCCCGCCGCGAGCAACTTGGAGTAACGCCCCTTGCCGAAGATGGCACGGCTGCCGATAACAGCAGCAAGCAAGTGGCTGCAAAGCTTGCGCAAGAGCTGTTGCTTAAAACGCAAGATGAGTTACCAAGCTATGTTGGCAAAACCCTAACCGAGCTGGATATCGCCAAGATTTGCGCCGCCGATGACGATTGTCACAGCACCTATGCTGAAATTGCCTCCGCCGCAGTCGCTGCAGCGCAAGCAGGTCAGCCATTTGCTGATGCCATTCGTGAAGAAATCATTCAACGCTTCGGGCGCAATATTGCCGAGCCACGCACCCTTTTCACCCTCGGCGACACACTTGCGAAAGCCGTTGCTTTAAAGCTGACCAATGCATTCTTACCTGAGTTGGTTCCTTTGGAAAATTAAACTTCCCAAACCCGCTTGACCCGTCTATAACTTCATAGTTTATCGTCACTAACGATCGGTCCCTGTGAACCGGCTATGGAGTTCTCTGTGTATCGTATTTCTGAGCTTGCTGAAAAAGTCGGCTTGTCGCGCTCGACCTTGCTGTATTACGAGAAGCAGGGGCTGTTACAAGGCAAGCGCCAAGAAAATGGTTATCGGGTTTACTCTGAGAAAGATTTACAACGCTTGCTGTTGTTGCAGCAATTGCAAGCCGGTGGTCTGACGTTAAAGGAATGCCGAGCTTGCCTAGATAGTAAAATCAAGCGCTCTCTGCTGCAGCAACGACTTGAGCAATTAAACCATGAGCTGGAACAAAAACAACGTGCGCGTGATCTACTGGCGGCGTTACTTGGAGAAGCTTCGCTACGCAGCTGGCATGAATCGATCGATCAATTGGCTCCAGACGCACATCTGGATTGGTTAAAACAGCAAGGATTTAGTGAAAAACAAGCCTTGCATTTGAAATGGTTGTCGAAAGATATGAACGAACATGAACAGTATATGGCCGACTTTATGACGGTATTTCGCGGGTTAGAGCGCTGGGGGCCAGGCTCTGATGACGATACCTTAAAAGCCTTGTCGCTGGTACCGAGTCAGCCAAACCAGGTGATCGATATTGGTTGTGGCAAGGGCTTCTCAACTAGCGTGTTAGCGCAGCACACTCAAGCACACATTACTGCGGTCGATAATGAGCAAAGTGCTCTTGATGCGCTCGGTCAACGTCTTACCGATGAAAACCGAGCAGACCGAGTGACGCTAAGCTGTGCCAGTATGACCGAGCTACCCTTTGCACCAGCAAGTTTTGATCTTATCTGGGCCGAAGCGTCCGCTTATGTGATGGGGGTTGAGCAGGCATTACAACAGTGGCGCCCTTTACTTAAGCCCAATGGTTACATGGTGATAAGTGACTTAGTCTGGTTAAGCGATAACCCAAGCGCGACGGCGCAAGCGTTTTGGAAGGGTGAATATCCTGATATGCAAACGGTTGCTACACGACTGACTCAAATGGAACAAGCGGGCTTTAAGCTCATCGATCACTTCACCCTAAGCGAGCAGGCTTGGCGTGATTACTACCAACCACTCAAGGTACGCGTCGCTGAGCTTAAATCGAGCATGCCTGATTCAGCAGCTCTTGCGGACATCGAGCATGAGATAGGTATTTATGAAGATCACCTCGGCGAATTCGGCTACCACATGTTTGTGTTACAAAAAGGGTGATCAGCCTCGTATCCGAAACTCACTGGCTGTATCACAATCAGCGAAACTGATGCGGTTAGGGTAATCAATATATCGCCATAGTCTCGGCTTGCAAACCAATTACGGCTTCTCTTCGTACTAAGAGGCAACTTAATTTGGAGTAATGCAGATGTTTGGATTGTTTAAGTCGAACCCGACCAAGAAAATGCGTAAAGAGCTCGAGCGCTTGCAAGAAAAAGCGATGCAAATGCAGCGTAATGGCGATATTCGCGGCAGCTCATTTGTCAGCCAAGAAGCCGATGAGCTATGGCAGAAAATCCAAGCGATTGAGGCGCAGCAGAAGGCTCAAGCGAAATCGCTTAAGCGCTGATCCCGTCTATTTTTTCAGCCCCAATAAAAACCGGCTCGCGGCCTGCGATACAAATGGTGTAACCGCGCACTTGCACACGATGTCCTAAAGTGTCAAACAAGGCTTCAGCTAGCACCTCTGCTTTTTCTTCGAGTTGCTGCTTCGCCCGCTCGAGTGAATGGCCGCTGGTGGCCAAGTCGATACGCGAAAAGCGGTTCAACACCATGCGCGACAGACCTTGTAAACGCTCTGCCGGAGCGATGTGATCTTGGCTTAAATGGACGATGGCATGGGTGGGGTAGAAGCTCGCCTTTAAAATGTCTTGATAGCGGTCGCTCAGTTTTTTTGCAACGTCATCACTTAAGAGCCCAAGACTACGCAGCAAGGTCTCGACAAAAGCATAGCTTGAGTAATGATAATCATAGCTGGCTTTATCAAGCTCCAAACACTTGCTGTTCATCACCCGATTGAGTCGATCAATAAACAGCGAAAACTTGCTGTACCCCATAGTTTCAGAAAGTTTGCTATAGGACGTATTCTCAAGCGCTGTTGCAATTTGCCGTTTTAAATCTTCAAAAAAATGGTTCCGCATCGCATGTCCTCCATGTTACGGAACGATTTTAATCAGCGAATGTGACAATTTGTGTCGCGCTTAGCTTAAATTGAAAGGTATTGTCGATCACTGTAACCATTTTCTCTATTCTTAATCGAGAAACACCAAAGGTGCGAGCCAAATCGCCACTAAAGTCAGCAACACCATACCGATTAAATTGAGCATCGCCCCGGCGCGGACCATATCCGGTATCTTTAATTTACCCGAAGCGAACACAATGGCGTTCGGCGGGGTTGCGACGGGCAGCATAAAGGCACAACTAGCGGCCAGAGTAATCGGAACACATAGCAACAGCGGCGATACCCCAAGCTCGAGTGCGACAGCTGCGACTACAGGTAAGAAGGTTGCTGCAGTGGCGACGTTTGAGGTCAGCTCGGTTAAGAAGATCACTAAGCCAGTTGCTGCTAGCACTAAGGCAATCACCCCAAGTGCACCAAGTGGCATGAGGCTGCTGCCAAGCCATTGCGCCAAGCCGGAATCGGATACGGCTGCCGCTAAGCTCAAGCCCCCTCCGAAAAGAATGAGCACGCCCCAGGGCAGGCCTTGCACATTCTCCCAGGTGAGAAGCTGGTGTTGTTTGTCACTGCCACTAGGAAGGAGGAACAACAATAGAGCAGCTGCCATCACAATCCCGGTATCGGTGAGGAAGTCGATGCCAAACCAAGCAGAAATCGGCCGGCGTAGAATCCAGAAGGTCACGACCAACAAAAAGACTGCAGCAACGCGAGCTTCGGCTTTGCTCATGGGGCCAAGATCAGCAATCATTTTCTTAATATGATCGTTTACTTCGGAGTTTTCAGGTATCTCAACCTTATAGCTGATATGCGTCAACGAGTACCACGCTAATGGCAGCATCACCAGCATCACCGGCACCCCAACCAGCATCCAGTTGGCAAAGGTGATGTGAATATCATAGTTTTCGACCAAGAACGCAGCCAGAAGCGCATTGGGTGGGGTACCAATCAAGGTTGCCAAACCACCTATAGTCGCAGCATAAGCAAGCCCTAATAGCATGGCTTTTTGAAATGACTTCACTTGCTGGTCGGTAAGATGGCTGTTCTCTTCAGCGATCATATTAGCGACGGATAGCGCAATCGGCAGCAGCATCATGGTGGTTGAGGTGTTAGTCATCCACATCGAAAGCAATGCAGCAACCACCATAAAACCAGCAATCAGAAACTTCCCATCGGTACCTGTGAGCGACAGAATTGTGAGCGCAATACGCTTGTGTAATTGCCACTTTTCGATGGCAATCGCCAAAATAAAGGCGCCGAGGAATAGATAAATAATGGGGTTGGCATAATGGCGCGTGGTCTCGGCTATGGATGCGACCTCCAAAAATGGAAACATCACCATAGGTAAAAAAGCTGTCGCCGGGACTGAGACCGCTTCAGTCGCCCACCAAGCCGCCATCCATAAACCGACCGCAGCAACGCGCCAAGCGCTTGGGTCCATGATGGTTTGGCTACTGTCGAACAGCATCATTAAAAAGAATATGGCTGGCCCGAGCAACAGGCCAACGTTTTGATAATGCGCCCTTTCTAGGCCGCGTGAGTCGACTTCTTGCATTGTTATGCTCGCTTTAAGTTAGCTATAAACTCTAATTAAAACCGTGCACGTACGTCAATGTAGAAACTGCGAATTTGGTTATCAGTCATTGATTTTGCCAAATCACTCATAGCTGTATAGTCATGAGTAGTGATCACTAGTTCTATTTTGCTACGTACGTTATCGGTATCCAACATAATGTATAGAGTGATATCTATATGACGCCAAACAGTCTTGAGAATGATGTCCGAACTGATGACCAATAAGTGTTATATCGGTATCGATGTCGCCTGTGGGCGCAACAAGCCGTTGCCGATTTGTGTGGGCGTGCGTGAGCAGGGCAGATTTGTCCCCTTGCCCTTGCTCGATTTGCCCTTTAAGCCACCGCGTGGCCGCGGTAACTTGGCGACCTTGGTCGCCGCTGAAAATGAGGCTTATGCTGCTGAAGTTCGGGAGTATATCGAGCAGGTTTGTCAGTTTTATGCGCTCCAGCCTGCGGTGATTGCACTCGACTCGCCGCTCCAACCTCGTGCAGATACATTAGACTTTCGCCTCGCCGAACGGGCCTTGCTCGACGCAGGTATCCGTTGCTATAAAACCCCATCCGCCAGTGAGTTTTCTCGCATCATCGAGAAGGGGCAGCCCCTCGTCGCTGCGGGCGGTCCCGCCACCAAAGTTCCACACCCGATGCAACTGTTCATGTTGGCCGGATTCGCGATAGCAAAGGCTTTGCGCGATGTGGCCGAAGTCATCGAAGTTTTTCCGCAAGCAACCATTCGCACTCTTTGGCCCGACGCCCCACACAAATCAGGGGAGGGGCAGCCCCTCCTTCAGTTAGCCAGGATCGCACAACTATCGGGGTGGCCAGCTGAGGATGATGATCGTGAAATACTGACGCGAATTAGTGCTGGTCGCCTACATGATAAAGTCGACGCATATAGTGCCGCGTGGGTCGCAAGTTTGCCTGAATCTCAGTGCGAGGTTTATGGATCGGTGGCGGATGAGGATGCGATTTGGGTGCCGCGGGTTTCCGTTTAGCCGAGCAAGGTCAAAACCAACTTCCGTGGTCCCCCATGGTCGCGATGCTCGCATAGATAAATACCCTGCCAGGTGCCGAGGTTGAGGTGGCCGTTGGTCACGGGGATGGTGACGCTGGAGCCTAAGATACTTGATTTTAAATGGGCTGGCATATCATCAGGCCCTTCATAAGTGTGCCGGTAATACGGAGCGTTTTCCGGCACCATCTGGTTGAAGTGGCTCTCGAAATCTTGGCGTACGGTTGGGTCGGCGTTTTCGTTAATGGTAAGCGATGCTGAGCTGTGCTTAATAAACACGTGAAGGACGCCAGTCTCATTACTGGTCAGCTCCATCATGCCGCGCTGAACGTCTTCAGTGATCAGATGAAAACCGCGCGGTTTGGCGTCGATGGTAATTTGAGTCTGGCGCATCCTGGTTCCTTATTTAGTTCTTTGCTGCAAAATCACTCGCGCTATGTCTTTCCGCTAATTGTTTATCTTCATCGCCCCAAGTCTTATTCACAATGCGACCGCGCTGCACTGCTGGACGCTCCGCGAGTTGCTTAGCCCAGCGTAAGACATGGGGGTATTCTTGCGCGTTAATAAACTCCGCAGCGTCGTACACTTGATTGGTGACTAGGGCACCATACCAGGGCCAAATTGCCATATCCGCAATCGTATAGTCATCACCTAGCATATAAGTTTTATCCGCCAAATGTTGATTTAACACGTCGAGCTGGCGCTTGATTTCCATCGTGTAGCGGTTGATGGGGTACTCGTATTTTTCCGGCGCATAGGCATAAAAGTGACCAAAGCCGCCGCCGAGAATCGGCGCGCTGGCCATTTGCCAGAATAGCCAATTTAGGCATTCAGTTCGGCCATGGTGGTCGGTTGGAATAAATTTTTGAAATTTGTCGGCGAGATACAGCAGCATGGAGCCAGACTCAAAAATTCGGGTTGGTGGCTGCGTGCTGTGGTCCATCAATGCGGGGATCTTCGAGTTAGGATTCACTGCGACAAAGCCGCTGCCGAACTGATCACCTTCTAGAATATTAATCAGCCAAGCGTCATATTCTGCTTCTTTTACGCCCGCTTCGAGTAGCTCCTCGAACATCACGGTCACCTTCACCCCGTTCGGCGTGCCCAAGGAATATAGTTGAAATGGATGTTTGCCAATTGGGAGTTCCTTTTCAAACTGCGCGCCTGCTGTGGGGCGGTTAATATTGGCAAATTTGCCGCCGTTATTCGGGTCCCACGTCCAAACTTTAGGTGGGGTGTAGGTGTTATCGGACATTTAAAGCCTCCAAGAGTGCTTTTGACTGAACAATACATGAATAAATGGATGATTGAAGTTTCGCATTTTTGCAGGGCTGGGACAAAGGTCTGCAGGGTTTTCAGTAGGTCCAGGAAAATAATTGATACCTTAAGGTTGCATAATGATACCTAAAGGTTATATGATGACACCCATAGGTATCAAATATTGTTATTCACTAATTGAGAGAAATTAAAAATGGCCAAATGGAATCCCGAAGCACAGCATACGTCTTTAAAGTACAATGCTTACATCTATTTACTCCAAGGGCTTTTCTTCAGCGCTTTGCTCGGAAACTCGCTTGCTGAAAACTATGCACTTGATCTTGGTTGGTTAGTCGACGGTGTGGTGATCACTTTAGTCGCGGTGTTCATTTACTTTACGGCTCGATTAGCACGAAATAATCACCGTTGCTCGGGTGGTTGGCGTGAGATGTTGGGGCTGTACGACGACGAATATATGCGGGACGTGGTCCGAACGGCTAATAGTTGTGCATTATTAGCCTTGTTGGTGACCATTTTTATGGGATTACTTCTTGGCGGTGCAGACAAATTAGGATTTGAGCAAAACTGGCTCTCACTTGGGCGTTTTACCATGCTACAAATAGCTATTGGATCAATCACTTGGGCGATGACAATATTAGTAAGTTTGCGCGATGGAGCTGAGGAATGAGTGCACCAGTAACCAATTCGATTGCGCTTTTGCGGGCGCAAAAGGGGCTATCACAACAAGAGTTGGCCGATGCGATCGGGGTATCGCGCAAAACAATCAGCACAGTTGAGACTCGAAGATTTGTGCCCTCGGTCGTTATCGCCCTGCAGTTGGCGCGCTATTTTGGGGTTACCGTCGAAGAGATATTTTCACTTGATGAGGATGCTTAGGCGTCCTCTGTTTCTTGCCACAGTGGGCTGTCTTTTTTCTGTAGTATCAGTAGTTGTAAGTCCAGTGCGGCAGCGATTCGAAGCAGGGTATCGATGCGCCCTTCACCGTAATTTTCGAATTTAGAGATAACAGCTTGAGTGGTTTGCACGCGCTGCGCGAGCTCAGTTTGCGACCATTTGAGGTGCTGCCGAGCTTGTTTAATGGCGTGGGCGATATCTAAGCTTTGATTCAGTCGCATAGGTTATTTTTTTATATTTAAACGAATATAATCAATATATATCTAAATAAATATATTTCAAGTTTTCTGTTTTATAGAACGCGATCTAGCGGCAGTAGGCTGAAAAATTCCAGTAAAATTCGTTCCAGCAAGGTCGAATCGGGCTCTTTAGTGAGAGTTTCGATAGAGCCATCGGCATTTTGCCGAAGCCATTGTAGGTGACCATCTTCATCAAGCTTGAGCCGAAACGCATAGTTGGGGACGATATCTTCAATTTGTTGTTCGAGATATTGTGCTATCTCGGGGTGTTCGATGACAAATCCCATCTCGGTGTTGTAGTGAATCGAGCGCGGGTCGAAATTAAAGCTACCGATAAACAAGCGTTGGCCATCAACGATAAAGGTTTTTGCATGCAGACTTGATCCGGAGCTGCCCATCCAGCTACTGATTTGCTCTTGATCGGTTTCACCGTTGACGTCATCTTCGTCGTTTTCACTTTCCGCAACGGGATTCCCTTGTTCGCGGAGTTCGACTAACTCAATACCTCTTTCGAGGAGGGGCTTGCGATACTTTTTATACCCAGCATGAACAATCGCGACATCGGTTGCTTTAAAGCTATTGGTGTAGATTTTAACGGACACACCTTGCTCGACCATTTGTGCGAACGCCTCCACTCCAGATTGGCCGGGAATAAAATACGGTGAAACCAGAACGAGACGGGTTTCGGGCATACCGAGGACTTTTTGTAACTGCGGTAAAATGGCTTGAGCTTCATCTTCTGCAGCAAATATTTTGAGTGGATCATCGCTCACTAAGTCAGTTTTAGCCCATGTCCACGGGTAGTTGCCGCTTAAAATATCTTGCACTTCGGTACTCTGTGCGAGCTGCCAGCGATAATCGCTGCTGTAAGGATTTTGATTCGCGAGCAATAAGCGCCGCTTTAAGTCTTCCAATCTGCGCGGACTTGGCGCTTGAATCAATTGTGTGATCGGATAGCTTGCTGCGCTTTCCCAGTATCGGTCAAAGTCCTGCGATGTTTCTTGCACTATGGGACCGACTGCCATGACATCGAGATCAGCGAATATCGTCCCCCCATTGGCTGCGAAATATTCATCCGCGATGTTGCGGCCGCCGGTAATCGCCACCTGGTTATCAACGATAAATGCCTTGTTGTGCATCCGTCGATGTACTCGTTTGGCGTCGGTGATGAAATCTAGAATCTTATATTTACGCTGGTAAAAGGGGTTGAACAGCCTTACTTCTACCTGCGGATATTGAGCGAGTGCGTACAGCTCCTCGTCAAGACCGTGGGTGCCATTATCGTCGAGCAATAAACGAATTCTTACATTCCGCCGTGCTGCGTCCTCTAAAGCACCAAGTAATAAACGTCCAGTGATGTCATCGCGCCAAATATAATATTGTAGGTCGAGACTTTTCTCGGCCTGCTGAATAAGGTGCAGGCGCGTTGCAAATGCGTTGACGGGTTCTGCTAGCAAGGATACACCACTGAGTGGTGCGTTACTGGCGATTGCGCTTTGCAGCGCTTGACCTAACTGGGTTTGCTTCGCTTGCTCTTGGCTGATCGCTTGGCTCGATTGCCGCGCCTCTAATTTCGGCAAAGTCGAACAACCACTCACGCCAAAGCTGAATGTTATCAATACGCATAGCGTAATTAAATGTCGGACGTTACTGTACATAAACGAAGTATGCACCGCCCCCGCCCCCCGCGCAAACCCGAAAATATGAGGAGGGGCAGCCCCTCTGTTTTTGAATTTTTTTGGCTTTACTTATCAGATGGTTGGGGTATCTTGGCTCAATAAATATACAAAAAATCAGCAGGGGCTGCCCCTTTTTGTTAAAGGGAGGGGCTGCCCCTCGTTGCGACAGGGTGTGACGCGATGTTTGAGGTCATCATAATTGGCAGTGGGTTTGCTGGGCAGTGTGCGGCGGCGCACTTGCAGCGGCTGGGGATAGAGAATTACCGTATTCTCGAGCGCCGCGACTTTATGGGCGGAACCTGGTGCCAAAATGCCTACCCCGGTGCCGCGGTTGATGTGCAATCGCCGTTATACTCATTTTCATTCGCCCCCTATGTTTGGACGCAAATGTTCGCGGAACAAAAGGAGCTCGAAGGCTATACAAATTATGTCATCGAGCGCTTTAAGCTGCGTGAAAAGACCGAACTAAATGCTGACGTGAGCGAGCTGCGGTGGTTGGCGAACGAACAATGTTGGCAGGTGAGCACCCGCAAAGGGCAAGACTTTAAAGCACGGTTTGTGATCAACGCCAGTGGCCCTCTAAGTCAGGCAGTGATTCCCGAGTTTAACGGGCAGCAAAGTTTCCAAGGCGAGCAATTCCATACCAACGCTTGGCGTCATGATGTTGATCTAAAAGATAAAAAAGTCGCAATTATCGGTAGTGGTGCAAGTGCCGCGCAGGTGATTCCGGCGATTATTGATCGGGTCAAATCCTTACATGTTTTTCAGCGCACGCCACACTGGGTGATTCCCCGCCCTGATTATAAATTTAACCGTTTCGAGCGCTGGTTGCTGGGCTTTAAACCCCTTTACCACCTGCTTCGAAAGGCAATTTATTGGGCGCTCGAGCTGCGCATTGTCGGCTTTAAATATTCTGACTGGATGCGTAAGGTTATTGCTGAAAACAAAGCTAAAAAATTCCTACAAACAGCGATTAAAGACCCTGAACTTAGACAAAAGCTTACCCCAGATTTCACCATTGGTTGTAAGCGCGTCATCATTTCGAGCACTTTGTATCCAGCCCTCAGCCAACCCCATTGCCATGTACATGGCAAAGAAGATGGCATTGCGGGAATCACTCCAACCGGGATCAAAACGACCACGGGTCAGCATATTGACGCTGATGTGATTGTTTACGCCACGGGTTATGCGACCACCGATGGACTTATTCCGTACCCTGTAATTGGCGAAAATGAGCAGACGCTTGAAGCAACTTGGGCGGAATATCCTCGTGCATATCTCGGCACTATGGTGCCGAACTTCCCGAATTTATTCCTAATGACTGGACCGAATACGGGTATCGGTCACACGTCAGCTATTTTCATTATCGAAGCGCAGATGGAATACATCGATCGCTGTTTGAAAGCAGTGCGCGAGAAGCAGGCACAAACTATTGCAGTCACGACCGAAGCAGAAGCGGAATACACCGATCATATTCATCAAGAAATGCTGAAAACCGTGTGGCATAAGGGCGGATGTAACTCCTGGTACAAGAGTAAAAGCGGCAAGGTGATCGCTATTTATCCTGGGTTTAGCTTTATTTATCGCTGGCTGGCGAAGCGCTTCAAGCCAGCTCATCATTTATTCAATGGAGTGAGACATGAGCGCTAAGTTAGGGTTAAAACTTTATGATGCTGTGATGGCTTTTGAGGCCAAATTATATGGTTTCAAAAAGGCCCAAGTGCAAACCAAAGACCTAAAGCTTAGTTATTATATTCGCAGCCCACGTGGTGCCAAACAGACCCTTTTATTGTTGCACGGCTACACCGCAAGTAAGGAACTCTGGCTGCGTTTTGCTAAGCAATTCAATAAGATGACGGATAATCGCTTCCAAATCATTATCCCTGACTTGGGCGGTCATGGTGAGAGTGATTACGACCCTGAGCGCTCGTATACGCCGAAAGCGCAGGTCGAGCGTCTGTGCGATTTGCTTGATGCGCTTTCAATAAAACAGGTGAGTGTCGCGGGCAATTCGATGGGTGGACTTATCGCCGCGAATTTCGCGCTATTTGAAGCAGAGCGGGTGGAGCAGGTGATTGCAATTGATCCTGCCGGGGTGAAAACTCCAGAACCGAGTGAAGTTCAGAAGCTTTTTGAGCAGGGTAAGTCGCCCTTTTTGATTCATTCAGAGGAAGACTTCCGCCGGTTTTATCCATTGACCATGGCGCGTCCACCTTGGATGCCTGATATGTTTTTGCGCGGTATGGCGCTTCGCTATCAAGCACGGCGCGAGGCCTACGTTAAAATTTTCCAGGACTTCTTCGCTAACGACCAGTTAGATAAGCGTTTAACGGACATTACTTGCCCGACCATGGTTATTTGGGGCGAGCAAGACCGCATTATTGATGTTAGCGGGGCAAAGCGCTGGCGAGAATTACTTACAAAGGAGGGGCTGCCCCTCCCTCGCGTTGAAATATTTTCCGGCTTTGGCCATATGCCAATGGTCGAGGCTCCAGCCAAGACTGCCGCGGTCTGTAGGGATTTTCTCGAGAGCTAAATCAGAGGGGCTGCCCCTCTTATTCGAATGGGCTGCCCCTCCTGTTTTAGGGGCTGCCCCCCTTGGTGCGGTCACTGGTTGTCGCGCGGGCTTGGCCATCCGCGCTGCGGGTCATATTAGGGTTGGTTTTCTCTTCGTGCTCCATCAGCACTAAAGTGAGATAAATCTTGGTGGGTAACGACAATACAATACCTACTGCACTCATCGCAGCGCCGATGATAAATCCTTGATGACCAATACTGTCGCTACTAAAGGTGATCACCAGCACAATATGCCCCAGCACCAGTAATGTGATGCCGAGGATCATCGCAGTTTTAAGCAGTTTAACTTGTGTCGCTTCAGTCATTAGTTCTCGTTGCATTCCAGTTCAGGGCTTGCCAGCGGCCATCGCGAAAGAGCATCACCCCAGTGTTTAAAAAGGTCGTCCGAGTAGTTTCTGAGCCCGAACTGTCGTGCGCAACCAAGGTAAAGTTCACTACTTTCAAACCATCAGCTAGGTCCTTCACCTCATAATCTTCCGCCGTGTACCAAGCTTGCAGGGGCGGCTCGAGCACTTTGGCGTCGGCCATGCCAGCCATCAACTGGGCTTTACCAAAGCGAGTGCCACTGGAGCTGGTGTAGGTCAGCTCATCCGCCCAGAAAGCATCATGGATGCTGGCGTCGTTGATACTCGCACCCCAGAGAAAATGGTCAATGGTCGCAGTCACTGAGTTCGCATCGTGGTCATCGGCAACGGCTACACCGCCACTTAGCAACAAAACCAACCCAAACAACAAACGTTTCATATCAACTCCTGAATAACTTATGGATACTTTAGCGTATCCTTAAATAAAAGCTTTGACCCAGATCAGGAAAGCACCAGAGCCAATGCAAGGACTAATAAACTTAAATGAATCAAGGTGACTTGCACACCGAGTACCGCACCCCACTGCCCGGGTGTTGCCACAGGTTGACGCAACTGCCACAGCCGTCGGCTAATGGGCACCAACAGCAGTAGCGGCAGTAGCGCCGACAACGCAACTGCGGGCAGCCAGCCAAACCAAACCGCCGTCATCAGCAGGTCTGCGGCAATAATATAGCCGAATAACCAGACTCCACGTGCGAACGGGAAGCTGTAGCGAATGGCTAAATGTCTCCGCCCGACTTGGCGATCGGCCTCGATATCCGGGAATTGGTTTAACAACAGCAAATTACTCACGAGCAAGCCGACATAGCTGCCAATAGCCCACGCGCCAGCATCGATGAAGCCTTGAAAAACCCAGATGGCGCCGACCACCATACAAATGCCGAAGCCCAAGCCGGGGGCAGCCCAACAGAGCCAGGCAAAACGATTAAAGTAGTTGGTGTAAAAATAAATCAGAACACAGCCAAGCAGGCCAAGCCAAATTAATTCCGAACCAAACTCTAGCGTTAAACTCAGCCCAACACCTATCACCACCACCAAGCTCGCCAGCGCAAGCCAAAGAGCTGATCTCGCCAGTTCAGGGTGACGCTCTAGGGTGCCACTGCCCCCGCTAAATTCGGTTCGTTGTGTTAAACCATCGAGCCCTGAGCGATGATCGAAATACTCGTTAAATACGTTGACGCTGATGTGAGCAGAAAAGGCAATCAGCACGACCTGCACCAGAAGCTCTAGCTCAAGCGCAACGGATTGAGCGCTATAACAGGCTGCAACAAGCAGGCAAACCAAGGTTAGGGTTAAAAATTTGGCACGGGCAATAGCCGCAAGGGCGGCGAGGCGCTGAAAAAAACTCATAGTTGTTTATTATTTCTTTTTTTGCCTATAGTTAGAGCTACTTGTAGCGCATATCGCACAACAAATCACCTCTTACCTGATTTGAAGGAATACGTATGTCATTTAAAAAACAAATACTCGGACTTATCGGCTGGTTACTTGCGTCGGTGCTAGTCTCCGTAATTGGTGGTTTAGGCTCGCTGAATGCACCGGTATTTTATCGTGAGCTGAACTTACCGAGTTGGGCTCCTGATGCTTGGTTGTTTGGCCCGGTTTGGACCAGTCTCTATACCTTGATGGCGATCGCCGCATGGTTAGTATGGCGCCAGGGTGGCTGGGAAAATGCCAAGCGTGCGCTTAACCTTAACGTAGCGCAATTAGCGGTGAACGCACTCTGGAGCTGGTTGTTTTTTGCGTGGTACCTCGGTGGTGTCGCCTTTGCTGAAATCATCGTGCTGTGGTTACTTATTGCCGCAACCATTCAGGCCTACTGGAAGCACCATAAAGTTGCCGCTATTTTACTCCTGCCATACTTAGCTTGGGTCACCTTCGCAGGCGCCCTGAACCTAAACTTATGGCTGAATAACCCGGGTGTGCTCTAAACCCGGGTATAGGGCTCGAGTAATTCTCGAATCAGTGGATGCGGGCGTTGCCTTGGCAGCGTCACGGCATAGAAATTCTCATAGACTTTCGGTAAATCAAACCAGCGCTGTAATAAGTTTTGGCGCAGCTCATCCCGCACCACGACCGCTGGCAATACGGCCAATGCCTTACTATCTCGCGCTAACAGTCGAAGCATAGCCATGTCATCTGCTTCAGCGGTGATAAAGGGCTCGATTTGTTGCTGCGCACAATAGCTATCAAAAGCAGGGCGCAGCGCTGAAGTTTGCGCGGGCACGACCCACGGGTGGCGCTCTGCAGCGAGCCGAATATCATCTAATTGTTCGAACTCAGCAGGGGCTACGACGGACACATGCTGGCGCGCCAACAACTGCGTTTGCCAAAGCCCTGCTTGTTCACTGGCAACATCAAGGTTGGTCAAAACCAAATCAAGTTGATGATGGCTCAAACTCTGCAGTAATTCGGTTTGGCTGCGGGCATACAACTGATAGGTGTGATCATGACGGTGTAAAATTGGGTCGATAAAACCTTCGATAAAGTTCCGTGACATACTGGCGAGCATGCCAATTCGCAGTGTTTGTGCACGCTCACCGCCTTGCTTGAGCATGCGCTCGAGCTCGGCCCCGCGTTGAAAGATATCCTCCGCATAGAGCAAAGTATCTTGGCCTAATTCAGTTAACACCAAGCGGCGTCCTTCGCGGCGAAAAAGTTGTGCGCCCATGCTGTGTTCGAGCTGCTTGATTTGCGCTGACAATGCCGATTGTGAGACAGCCAATTCATCGGCGGCTTGGGTCAAATGACCGAGCTTGGCCACGCGCCAAAAGTAATAAAGGTGGTGATAGTTTAAGCGACTCATGATTAATTGTTCTATAAAAAAGAATGATTAATCACAATATATGTATTTTACTTAAATGTCGAGTGGGCGCACAATGCTGCCCATAATAATTACAGGTGAGTAATCTTGATGAGCTGGCGAATCACACAATTACTTCTGAGCATACTGGGTCTTTCGGCGGTGACGATGACCTTAGTTTTCACTTTAACCGACCTGCTGCCGAGTCAGCAGCTTGCGCTATTTGGGTTTCGGTTCACCCCATTAAGCACCACTATGGTGGCGCTCATTAGCTTTATTGGCTGGGTGGTGACCCGTTATGCACAAACCCAATTTGCCGAAAGCATCGATGAGCAGCGGTTTCGCCGACGTTTATTCGCGACCATTGCGGCGATTCTATTCACCGTAATAAGTGACCACTTACTATTGTTTTGGCTTGGCTGGATAGCGGTGAGTAGCTCGCTTCACCAAATGCTGGTGTTCTACCCTGAGCGCCCCCGCGCAGTACTCGCGGCGCACAAGAAATTCATTTTTGCACGACTTGCAGAAACCTTGCTCGCCACCGCGTTTATTCTTTTTTATCTCGCTCATGGCACCGCCAGTATCGCCGAGCTGCAAACGGTCACGCTCACCCCACTGAGCTATACCGCAATGACCTTGTTGGCGATTGTCGCGCTAATGAAGTGCGCGCAACTTCCGGTGCATGGTTGGCTCTTGCAAGTTGTTGAGTCGCCGACGCCGGTCTCCGCATTATTACACGCTGGCATCATCAACTTAGGTGGTTATCTATTATTGAAGTTCTCACCTTTGTTGAGCCAAGCCATAGTCGCCCAATGGGTGCTACTCGTGGTCGCTGGCTTGAGCCTGTTGATTGCGGCGTCGGTTACCATGACTCGGGTCAGTATTAAAGTCCGCTTAGCGTGGTCAACTGTCGCGCAGATGGCGTTGATGTTGGTTGAGATTGCCCTTGGTCTCTATAGTATCGCCTTACTCCACTTACTTGCGCACAGCTGCTACAAAGCGTACGCCTTCTTGTCGGCAGGCAGCGTGGTGGACCAAGCGGAGCGTGCTACGCTAAGCGGCTATCAGTTGCCGTCTCTGGGTGCTTTTACGGTCGCCATACTGTTGAGCCTGATGATAGCGGCTGGCTTGTATGCAGTTGGCCTAATCACTGGATTGCTGGCACCTTGGTTGGCGGTCTTTATGGCACTGACCTTGTGGTTTGCAACCCAATGTCGCCGCCAGCAGCCGCTGCTTGCTCTGAAAGCAGTGTTCTGGGGCGTGTTTTGGTTGGCCTTGTATAAAGTGGTCAAGACGTTATTGGGTTACCTACTGCCAGAAGCGCAAGCTACCCTCACTGCACTGAGCGCCGCTGACCTATGGATTAGTTGGCTGCTGCTGATGGTCCTTACCGTCTACCTGGTGCTAAGTTATCAGCCCTACACAGCCTTTAGTAGCCGCTTATTTGTAGCTCTTAATGCCGGTTTTTACCTCGATGAATGGGCGACCCGCATGACCCTTTGGGTTTGGCCGATTGCCTTACCGCATCGGAGCACGCCATCCACTGAGGTCGCTTTGCACCAAAGTAATGGTGATACCCCATCACGTTCAGCAACTCAGCAAGGAGGTCACTAATATGGCATCAGCTTATCAAGAACCGGTCGCAAAGTTGCGTCACGTCGTTGCCGCGGTGGCCGCTCGGGTCGCGCCAACCTGGCCACTGCAGCGCAGTATTGCCGTGAACCCTTGGTGGGAATTCCGCGACCAAGCCATCGAGACCGTTGCGGCTGAAATGCAAGCCAGTCATCCGCTCTCAATGTTGATGCCGAGTGGTTATTTTAAGCAACAGTTCAATCAGCAAAAGATTACCGTGCAACATCTCGAAGCCGCATTTGCTGAGCAGCTGCCCGAGCAAACGTGGGGCACGGATACCTACCAGCAATTGCTTGATGCGCTCAACGAGGCACCTGAGTTCGAGCGTTGGTTGCCGCTGACAGATTTATTCGATGATGCCAACCCACGCCGTGGGGCGCTGACCTGGCACGATGAAATGGTGCATCAAGTGAGCCAGTTCTGTGCCATGTGGTGCCAATATCCAGAGCGTTTCCAGCGCGAGCAAAGTGAATTGCCTTTGGTCGAAGCTTGGCTGGATACCATTGTTCGTGACCGCGGCTTAGAGATTGTCGTCGGCGAGCGCAGTATTCGGGCGATTTTCCAGGCGGTTCCGCGCGATGCAGATAGTTTGTTTAATGTGCTGCGGAGTATGCTCCCTGAAGCAGACGAAACCTCATGGCAGCGTTATTGCCAGAGTCTGATTTTGGATTTAAACGGTTGGGCTGCAGCATTCGCATATCGGCGCTGGCAGCGCAACTTAGATGCGGCTGAAGCACCGCGCTATGACGAGGTCACTCAATTACTGCTGATCCGACTGATTTGGGAGTGGGTGTTGTGGCAATTTTTACTGCAACGCGAGGACGACTTAAGTGCGCGGGTCCGTGAGCAGTTTCAACAGCAGTTTGCTCAAGATGAGCAGCGTTTTGCTGCGATAAAATCAGCGCAGCAGCTGATGTGGGTCTGGCAACGTGCGCTAGAACTTAGTTATCAACAACCTTTTATTGAACAATTACAAGCGCTACAGCAACAGGCTAAACCTTCGCAACGTCCGAGTTTACAGGCGGCGTTTTGTATTGATGTGCGCTCAGAGCCGATGCGTCGTGCTCTTGAAGCACAGGATGAAAACATTCAAACCCTCGGTTTTGCCGGTTTCTTTGGATTGCCGATTGCGGTCGCCCAAGGCGAGCACCATGAGCGTGCCCAACTGCCCGGCTTGTTAGCGCCTCAGTTGTTAGCCAAGCAAGATATAGATAGCGCAACCTTCCAGCGCTTCCAGCGCGATGTGAGCTGGCACCGCGCTCATGATGCGCCTGCTGGCGCCTTCGGTTGGGTTGAACTGAGTGGCTTGGCGAAAGCATGGAAGATGCTGTTGAAGCATTTACGCCCAGAAGGGCAAGCGCGGGTGGGCGACCAAATTCTCCATCCCGGTAAGTGGCGCCTCGAGAAAAATGGCGAAACGCTCAACTCAGCACAATTGGCTGAACTTGCCGCCGGTATTTTAAAAGCCATGGGGCTATTTGAGAACTTTGCCCAAGCGGTATTGCTCGCGGGCCATGGCAGTTGTACTGAGAATAATCCGCATGCGGCAGGGCTTGATTGTGGCGCCTGTGGCGGGCAAACCGGCTCGGCTAACGTGCGGATCTTAGCGCAACTGCTGAATGATACAGATGTGCGCACCGAACTTGCCCAGCAGCATGGGATCGAGATTCCGAGTGACACGCGTTTTTATCCCGCCATGCATAACACCACAACCGAGCAACTTGAACTGCTCGAGGGTCGCGAGCAAGCAGCGCAATTACATTGGTATCCTTGGTTAGCGGCGGCCACTGCGGCAGCTGCGGCTGAGCATGTCGAGCGGCTACCGGCGGCTAATTCTGCAGCGGATATTTTGAAGCGCGCAGGAGATTGGGCGCAAGTGCGACCAGAATGGGGCCTTGTCCGCAATGCAGGGGTTATCTTTGCTCCGCGTCAGTTGATTAAAAGCTTGAATCTCGAAGGTCGGGTATTTTTGCATGATTATACCCACCAGTACGACGAAGATAGCAGCATTTTGACGCTTTTGATGACCGCTCCGATGGTCGTGACGCAGTGGATTAATATGCAATATATGGCCTCAATGGTCGCGCCGCGCCACTTTGGTAGTGGCAATAAGTTGCTGCACAATGTTGTTGCCGATGGCTTGGGGGTGTTTGAGGGGAATGCTGGAGATTTGCGGATCGGGTTGCCGCTGCAATCGATTCACGATGGTAAAGATTGGTATCATCAGCCGCTGCGTCTTTCGGTTGTGATTGCCGCCCCCCAAGAAAAAATCGATGCGATTATCGCTGCCCAGCCGGTGGTTGCCGATTTGGTCTTCAATGGTTGGTTACATCTATTGCAATGGAACCCAGAGACGGGCGCGATTGCGCGGCGCACGGGTCAAGGTTGGGAGCCATGGCAACAATAGCTTGGCACGGCATGCAGGTGGGTCTCTTAACCAAGCATGAAAAAGAGGCTATCATAGCGCCCATTATGGCAGAGGTGGGAATCGAATTAATTCACACTGATGCTTTTGATACCGATACCCTCGGTAGCTTTGATGGGCGCATTGAACGCACCTTGACTGCACTGGAAGCCGGCAAGGAGAAAGCGCGTCTCGCCGCTGAATTAACCGGCTGTGAAATTGGTCTGGGGAGCGAAGGAACCTTCAGTGCGGGACCGCTTGGATTAGGCCACGCACTGTATGAAATTGTGGTGGCGTATGCGCCTGCACAGCAGTGGCTTGCGGTCGGTCGAGCCTGGCAGATGCTTGAGCCACAGCCGGATCTCCGTGCGCACAAGTGCGCGCCGCGACGACCGATTATTGCCGCGGCGACGCGTGATTTATTAGTACGCTTGCAGCGTCCATGTCCGCGTTGTGGCACGCCTGATTTTAGTTTTGATGAGGCGATTGCGGGCTTACCTTGTGAAATATGTTTGTGGCCGAGTCAGCAAGCCAAAGCTTATCGAGCGAGGTGCCAGAGCTGCCAATATGAAGAATCAAAAGCCTGTGAAGGCAATGCCGAAGCGCGATTTTGTGAGAGGTGTAACCCTTAATGACCTTATTGTTGAATGCCAAACGGCAGGCGGATGTTGAACGCGCTGCGGCGATTTTACAAGCCGGTGGCACGGTCGCTGTACCGACTGAAACAGTCTATGGACTCGCGGCCAATGCTGCAGATCCAGCGGCGATACATAAGGTCTTTCAGGCAAAAAATCGGCCAACCAATCACCCTCTGATCGTCCATATTGGTACGATTGAGCAGCTGAGCGATTGGGCCTGTGAGATCCCTGAGCTTGCTTATCAACTGGCGCAACAATGTTGGCCGGGGCCATTAACCTTGCTGCTCAAGCGTCACCCGCGGGTATCCACTTTAGTCACTGGCGGGCAGGATAGCGTGGCTATCCGGATGCCGGCACACCCTGTTTTGCGTCAGTTACTTGCCGAGCATCGTTTGGCCGTGGTTGCCCCTTCAGCAAACCGCCATCAGCAACTCAGTCCAACTCGAGCCAGTGATGTGATGGCACAATTAAACGGCCGTATCGATGCGGTGCTTGATGGGGGGCAATGCCCAGTCGGGATTGAATCCACTATTCTTGATCTGCGTATGGTTGAGCAGGGTCAAGCGCCGCAAATCTTACGACCTGGCCCGTTATCGGCACGCTATTTGAGTCAGTTATTAAAGCGCGAAGTGCAGACCCTAGCCCAGCATAATGTTGCGGTTGCGGGTAATCAAAGTCGTCACTACCAACCCAAAACCCCCTTGTATTGGTGGCACCCTGGGCAAGCGCTTGAACCACGCCAACACCTTTTGAGCTGGCAGCCGTTGGCGCAAGTCGCAGCCGAACAACAAACGTGCTTAGGCAGCCAGGCGCAGGCTTATGCGCAGGCGCTTTATGCAACTTTAGCTGATTTGGACCAAGCAGAATTTGACTGCATTTGGGTGCAACCTTTACCGCTTGAGCAAGCGATTGGATCGGACCAGCAACAGATTTGGCAAGCGGTACAGAATCGTTTAGTGCGCGCGGTTCAAGCGACCGACTGAGTCTGATTCAGGCGATAGCCGACACCGCGGACGGTATCGATTTTGATGGTCGCTTCGGCATCTTCTAGTTTCACCCGCAATCGTCGAATATACACATCGACTATGTTCGTAAGTGGGTCTTTACTATCGCCCCAAACCCTATTCAATATCCGTTCACGCGAGAGTGCATGAGTTGGGTTTTGGAGGAACAAGCGCAGTAATTCGAATTCAATTTGGGTCAGCTCGAGTGGCTTTTCAGCAACCTGTGCCGTGTAAGCTTGCAGGTCAAGACAGAGATTTCCGGCCAGCAATTGCTGACTTGTTGAGTTGCCGTTGCTACCGCGGCGCCCAAGTGCATCGATGCGCGCTAGGAGTTCCTCGAAATCGAACGGCTTACCTAAGTAATCGTCAGCACCAGTGCGAAGGCCAAGAATCTTGTCATCGGTTTCAGCGAGGGCCGTCAGCATCAGCACGCGAACCTCTGGGCGTTGTTGGCGCAATTCATGTAGCACCGCTAGGCCATCTTTGCGCGGCAACATCCGATCTAAAATAATGACATCGTCGTTGCCATTTAAGGCCATTTCCAATCCAGTTTCACCGTCATATGCAAGGCGACAGGTATAGCCTTCAGAACTCAGGCCTTTTTGCAGAAAATCTGCGAGTCGTTTTTCGTCTTCAATGATCAGAATTTGCATATTAGCTCCGTGGCAACCGCACCCGCATGGTTGTTCCATGTCCGCTCTCACTGAGCGCTTCGATCTGCCCTTCATGGGCATTCACAATAGCCTTAGCAACGGCCAAGCCGAGCCCTAATCCTTGGTCGTCTGTTTTGCCCTGCTGACCTCGATAGAAACGGTCAAACACGAAAGGAAGATCATCGGCGGCAATACCAGGACCTTGATCGATGACATTTAATTCGACGGTATGCCCCTCGGCGCGGATATCTAGGGTGACGGCGGTTGCCTCAGGAGCATAGCGCAGCGCGTTTTCGGTGAGGATCACAATCAATTGGCGTAAGCGCTCACTATCGGCTGCAATACCCGTATTCCCTTGATGAGATACGTTAATGGTTTGTCCTGATTTAGCTGAGTGTTGCAGGTCGCGGGCAATATCTTCAGCCAGTTGCCCAAGATCCACGTGTTCGCGGCTTAAGCGTAAATTATTCGAATCGGCGCGCGCGATAAAAAGGAGGTCATCGACTAAACGGCTTAACGCAACCGATTGTTCAAGTACGCAAGATAACGCATCTCGATACTCATCACTGTCACGATCATCGCGGCGCAGGGCAACTTGCGCTTCACCTCGAATAATCGTCAGCGGCGTTCGCAATTCGTGGCTGATATCGGCTAAAAAGTTGCGCTTTACCATCGCTGATTTTTCTAACTCAGTATTGGCTTCGGTCAATTCGGCGGTGCGTTTAGCGACCATGTATTCCAATTCTTGCTGGGTTTGCTCACGCGATTTTGCTTGGCTTGCAAGCTGATCGGTCATTAAGTTAAAGGCCGCCGCAATTTGATCAAATTCGGCATCAAAGCCGCGCGGCACGCGATGGCTGAAGTCTCCCTTAGCGATCCGATTGGTCGCCTCAGTGAGCGCGGCAACGGGGCGACTGAGTGAACGCATCAGCCCGGAGGTTCGCACCACTGCAAATAGCACCGCCAATGCGGCAAGTGTAAAGGTGGCCCAAAACACCAGCATATGAATGTTTTCGATCCGGTCATTAAGGGTGTCGACGACGTTTGATTGGCGATTAACGGCCGTATTGATCGCCTCACGAAAAGCAATATCAATGCGTTCTTCAAGGATGAAACGGACTTGCTCGTTGTTTGCGTCGCTAGGGGTTGCTCGACTTAAATCTTCAAATTCATAAATGATGGCGTCGATGAGACGTTCTAAATCGTCGGTATCTTCAATGCTTCCTCGGGTAAACTCAGCCCCTAAAGCTTCCCGCTGCTGGACTTCTAAAACCCGAATGCGACCAAGAGATTCAGCAATCATCGCGCGCTTATTGCGCACTTCGGCTTGGTTGGCAAATTCACCAATCAGAATTTCGTCCGTGAGCTGTTTAAACAACCGATAGGAGGTGCTCGATAGCTGTAAATGCTCGTTGAGCAGCTGCTGAGCCATGTTCACTTGGCTAATTTGGCCTTGTGTGAGGCGCACAGAAATAAGCACCAGAATTGCCGCAGCAATGATGGTAGTGAGGTTGAGCACTGAGAAATGAATCAGCTTTTTCCGAAACATGAGAAATCTTTCCAAGCTGGCGCACAATCCGCTATGCTTTCGCTAGCTTTATGCAGGAATCGCAAGCGTAACCAAAAAGGTGAGTTATGTCATCTCCGACAGTAGAACAATCCGCGCGGCTGCAGCGCAGCACGTCTTTTTTTGGAGCCATTGTGCTCGGGCTCGGTTCGATTATTGGTACCGGCGCATTTGTCAGTATTGGTTTAGCAGCTGAGTTAGCGCATGGTCAATTATTAGTGGCGCTGCTGATTGCGGCTCTAGTCGCCACCTGTAATGGCTTAAGTAGTGCACAACTGGCCGCAATTCACCCAGTCAGTGGTGGCACCTACGAATATGGCTATACCTTTTTGAACCCACTCTTTGGTTTTAGTGCTGGCTGGTTATTTGTGCTTGCGAAAAGTGCTTCAGCTGCGGCCGCTGCTGTGGCCGTAGCTCATGTGACTGCCAGTTGGCTTGGCTGGGACCAAGAGTTTGTGCGGTGGATCGCGCTCGATGTGCTGTTGTTGATGACAATATTTGTTTTACTCGGACTGAAGCGCTCAAACCAGCTTAATACCGTCTTGGTGATCATCGCTATCGCTGGCCTGCTGCTGTTTAGCCAGTTTGCACTCACGGCGCCTGCGGCGCTTAAGGTGACAGCCGATTTGCAGCTCGGCCAGGTGGCTTGGAGCGATACTCTAGCCGCTGCTGCATTGCTGTTCGTTGCCTATACCGGCTACGGCCGTATCGCCACTATGGGTGAGGAAGTTCAGCAGCCACGGCGAACCATTCCACGAGCGATTATTGTCACTGTGATCGTTGTGACTCTACTCTATGGCTTGGTGGCCTGGGCCTTGTTGCAATTCCCGGATATTTTACCTGGCACCGCTAATTTAGCTGAGCGCGCGCGCGCGTTTGGTGCGGAAGATTGGCTCGTCACGAGTCTGATGATTGCTGCGACTCTCGCGATGGTTGGAGTGATTTTAAATTTGATTCTAGGGGTGTCGCGGGTGGTTCTCGCGATGGCGCGCCGCGGTGATTTACCCACGGGGTGGGCTAAGCTCAATAGCGATCGAACCTCGGCACCGCGCAGTGTTTGGGCAACCTTTATCGTGATGATCGGGTTCGCGGCAGCGAGTGATATTGCGCTGGCCTGGCAGGTCAGTGCCTTTACGGTTTTGGTCTACTACGGCATTACTAACCTAGCGGCGCTGCGGATCCCTGAGGACAAGCGTTTTGTTCCACAATGGGTGTCGATTATGGGTTTGGCGGGATGTCTGGGCTTGGCGGTGTTTATTGATCCGGTCATCCTTGCTACGGGTGGTGGTTTACTGCTTGTCGGTCTCATGTGGCATCTATTTCGGCAGCGAGCATAAAAAGGAGTCAGCCGATATGCAGTTATTCCTAGTTTATTTGGGCGGCAGTGCACCCGGAGCCCATATTGAGCTACACGATGTTCGCTTTGTGGTCGGTGAGACGATTGCAGAGACTTACCCACAGTTACGGCAGCAATGGTTCGGCAGCCAAACAGGCTTGCATATGGATAGCTATCTCGCAATTCACCATATTGACGGTTATCGGGTCAGTTTAAGAAAAGAGCCAAGCAAAGGCGATAAACGGCTGTTCTTCGTCAATTATGGCGGCTATTTTATGGGGCGCATTCCTGAGTTTCATGACTTCACGTTATGTGTGGCAAAAGATGCCGCTGAGGCAAAACAAATTGGCCGAGCCCAGGTGGCTCAGCGTGGTTTAGCGGGCGCCGACGAACTCCATAAAGATGATTTGCTCGAAGTGGATGATTGTCTGGCCTTAGATTTACTCGACGGCTGGTATGTGCACTTAGAGCACGATGGTGGCCAGCAAGCGCTGCATCCAGATTGGGCAGGGTATCAACCCTTACCCTAGAGTTAACTTATGAACAGGTTGCGGTACATGCGCTCGGCGTAATCATCGGTCATGCCGGCGATGTAGTCACACAAAATGCGATCTGCCTCAACTTGACCGCCGTACTCCATCGCCGCCTGCCAACGGGCGCGCGTATTGTGCGGCAGTAACCGTTGTGGCTCGCTGTGAAACGCAGCAAATAAATCCAGCAACATATTCTGGCTGCGATAGCGCAATTGTTGGATGTTCGGTTGATTGATGACGTGTTCAAACACCACCGCTTTCAGACTATTAAGCAAAAATTGCTGCTGCGCAGGCAAGGTGGCGTTGTAGCGGATCAGCGGCTCTTCAGCTTCCGGTAAGACTTGCTCAAGCCGTACTGCGGTAACAAAAATATTCACCAAGGCGCCAATCGCGTTCTTACGTAAGTAATGCTCACTCGCAAACAGTTGATCGCCGAGCTGTTGCATCAATCCACCCAACTCAGGCTCGAGTTGTTCGATCACATTATCAAGGTGAGCATGCCACTGCATTTCGTTTAAAGTGCCCGTGACCACTGCATCCTCGAGGTCATGCACGCCATAAGCAATATCATCAGCAAGCTCCATCAAAGACGCATCAAGTGCTTTATGGCGTGACTTCTGCCATGGTGCCTGCTCGAGTAAATCAACCTGTTGAAATAACTTGCGATCGGCCTTACTGAGTGGGGCTAAAACCCAATCGAGCAGGTCAGCATCTGCGGCAAACAGTGCTTTGGGTGGCTTCCATTGCGATAAACTGCCGGGCTTATCTAAGTTGGTCGGTGCCTCGAGCGCTGGCATCAGGACTGGATATTTGAGCAGTCCAAGCAAGGTACGGCGGGTCAGATCCATACCGTGATCAGGGTGATAGGCCTCGAGTTTGCCGACGATACGAAAGGTTTGTCCATTGCCTTCAAAGCCGCCAGAGCCAAGCATTTTAAAGTGCAGCGCGGCTTCGCCACCATGCCCAAACGGCGGATGCCCAATATCATGGGCTAAACACAGGGTTTCCATCAGGTTTAAGTCGGGGAGCAGGGCGCTCAATTCACGATCACAGACTTGCTGCAGTTGGTTAATAAGTGATGAACCAATTTGCGCAGCTTCAAGGGAGTGAGTGAGGCGGGTGCGATAAAAGTCGTTTTCGCCCACATTCATAATTTGTGTCTTTGACTGCAATCGACGAAAGGCTGCTGAGTGAAGCACTCGGGCGCGGTCACGTTGCCACGGTGAACGTAAATCACCGGGGCGTTGCAGTGGACTGTCGGAGCGGCGCTGCTGCCAAACACTCATGGTATCGGACCCCAGTTTAGTCGCGGAAGTTTTCAAATTGCAGTGGCTGTTCAATATCTGATTGCTTTAACAAAGCAATTGCGGCCTGCAAGTCATCGCGTTTTTTACCCGTTACGCGGACTTTATCGCCTTGAATGCTGGCCTGCACTTTCAATTTGTTATCTTTTAGTAACTTGATGATTTTTTTGCCCAGCGGCTGCTCAATTCCTTGTTTAAAGGTGAGTGCCAAACTAAAGGTTTTGCCGCTGTGGGTGGGCTCTGCAGGGATATCAATACCAGCCAGACTGATGTTGCGCTTGGCACAGTGGTTATTAAAAATATCCTGAATTTGTTGGACTTGGAAGTCGGATTCCGAGGTTAATGTAACCGTTAACTCTTGCTGTTCAATTTCTGCGTGAACCCCGCGAAAATCAAAGCGATTAGAGAGTTCACGGCGCGCATTATCGACCGCATTTTTAAGTTCAACTTGATCAATTTCTGAAACGATATCAAAGCTAGGCATATGATGATCCGCTTATTTTATCCTGCATAGAAGTGGTCTAAATTAGTTCTATCTTATCAAGCTATCCTCATGAACACTATGGAAAATAATGCACTCGCCACCGAAGTGGCCCAGCTTCGCGCTATCGTCGACGGTAGCCACATGGGTTCATGGATGTGGAATGTGCAAACGGGTGAAGTCGTCTTCAATGAACGCTGGGCAGAAATGTTCGGCTACACCCTAGAAGAACTCCAACCGGTCAGCTATGCAACTTGGCAAAAATTATGCTTACCCAAAGACCTCGCCATATCCGAGCAGGCGCTTGATGATTATTTCAACGGCAAAGCTAACAAGTACAGTACCGAAGCGCGCGTTCAGCATAAAAACGGTGGCATTGTTTGGATTCGTGATACTGGGCTCATCGCAACCTATACCAGCGAGGGTAAGCCAGAGTGGATGTGCGGTGGTCACGTCGATATTACTGAGTTTAAAGAAAACCGTATGGCGCTTGCTGAGTCCCGCGAGCGCTTGCAAAAAATCGCCGACAATATGCAAGGTACCCTTTACCAGTTTGTAAAAAGACCAGATGGTAATGTGGCTTTTCCGTATGCATCTTCTGGTATTAAACTCATTTATGGCGTAACTCCGGAACAAGTAAAAAATGACGCGACGGTTGTATTTAAAGCCATCCACCCTGATGATCTTGCTCGAGTCGAGCAATCAATAGAACAGTCCTATCAGACACTCGAGCCGTGGGAGTGTGAGTATCGGGTGATTGTTGAGAATCAAGTTAAATGGGTTTACGGACATTCAACGCCAGAGCGTGAAGCTGATGGTACAGTGCTTTGGAATGGTTTATTGATAGACCAAACCGAACGGAAACTGCTTGAGAAACGCCTGGCGCAAACGCAGAGTCAGCTAGAGGCGGCCCAGCGCGTTGCACACTTGGGCTATTGGCAAGCAGACGTCAATACGGGTGAGATGGAATGGTCGGAAACTCTGTTCTTAATTTTAGAGCAAGACCCACTGCGTTTTAAACCAACAGTGCATGATTTTTTAGGTTTAGTCCACGCCAGTGATCGAGACAAAGTTCGGCGAGGTTTTGAGCCAGGCTATCCAGGGCATGAATTTGATTTTAGGGTTGTGCTTAGAAATCAAGAGATTCGTTGGCTGAGACAATGGGGGCTTATTCACCAGAGCAAAAGTGATCCTCATCTCATTCGCGGTACCTTACAGGACATTACCGAACGTAAAGAATTGGAGCTAATGTTACTTGAACAGTCAACCCGTGATTCGTTGACTGGACTCTATAATCGTCGTTATTTTATGGATTTTATTGAGAAGCGGTTTAGCTCCAATCGAGCAGCGGATCAGAATATATTTAGTATTATTAGCTTCGATTTTGACCACTTTAAGCGGGTGAATGATAATTATGGTCACCTCGTGGGTGATGAAGTCCTTCGAGTCATTGGTCGGATAGTTTTCGATACCATCAGAGAAACCGAGATTGCTGCCCGTGTTGGTGGTGAGGAGTTCATGATTTATGTCCCCGGGGCATCTGCAACTGAGGCTGCCACGCTAGCTGAAAGATTACGACAAAAAGCCATGAAACACGAGTTTTTGGCGGATCAAACCAAGTTTACGGTAACGATCACTTGCGGTGTCGCAGAGCGTCAAGTGACCGAGCGTAACTTCCAAGAACTGCTCGGCCGAGCTGACCGAGCACTGTATAAAGGCAAAGAGTCGGGCCGCAACAAAGTCGTGATTGCGGAACCCTAAGTTAACTTCTGCGCCGTTTCAGCTTCTTCTCAACCTGCTGCAAAAGCGCCTGAATTTCACGCTTACGCTCTTGATCTGCAAGTGGTCGCGTGGGTCGTGCGGGGGCAGCTAAAGCACGCTGTAAGTGCTTCTTCGCAGCTTTATACTCGCCCTCTTCGTAAAGAAACTCACCGTAAAAATAGTTCGGATCGATACCATTAGGGTTTACCGCTAAGGCTTTCTCGAGATGTTCACGAGCTAAATCATCATCGCCAAAACCAAAAGGCCAACCGGGAACTTTGTAATAAAGGGTACCCAGGCTGGTATGGGCCGAACCGTCCAAGGCATTTTCGTTAAGTTGCAACGCCTGTTCGAGTGAGGATTTTGATTGCTTGGCTAAATCGAGTGCGCCGAGCCCTCCCACAACGCCAGCTTCGGTGCTTAGCACGATACCTTGCCAGATGTAGGCTTCGGCCCGATCTTGATGTTGTGAGGTAAAGCTTTTTACGCGTGCTTCGAGCTCTTTAAACGCTTGCTCTTGTGCTTCGTCGCGCAGTTGATAGTTGGCCTGAGCCCAAGCTTGTTGGATCTCAAGTAATTCAGTTTCAAAACTTTGCGGTTCTGCTTTTGCTGCACCGAAATAGCCCAACAGGGCTGCAAGTGAGAACAACACTGATTTGCGAGGGGAGATTCTAAAGTTTCTCATCATTAATGCTCCTGAGTAAGCTGGCGGACAACTGCCCGCGGTTTCTTCATTGCGCTATCGACTAAAGCAGGGAAAAGCGCATTGAGTTTGCTGAAGAATTTTTCGGGCCAGCCAATTGTTTGACGGCTTTGGCCTTGTTCGATCTGGTTAATAAAGGCTAATGCAACCTGTTCTGGATGGTCGACTTTATTGCCCAGTTGTTGGTTAAGTTGCGCCATGCGGCCGTTGTTCATTGGTGTCTCAATAGCACGCGGGGCGATATAAAAGAGCTGAGTACTCGTTGCTTCAAGCTCACGTTGGAGCGCTTCACTAAAACGCGCTAGGGCGGCTTTACTGGCACAATAACTTGCTTGCCCGGGGAAGCCGATTGCGCCAAAGCCTGAACCGACAAAACCGATAAAGCTCTGTGACTGTTGTTGTAGTTCAGGCAAGAGCGCATGGGTGATGGCCATCGGAACGATAGTATTAAGCTGCATAATGCGCGCATGGGTGGCCCACTCTAAGCTGGTAAACTCCCCAACTTGGTTGTCCCCCGCGTTGTGGATCACCGCGGTAAGTGGAAGCCCGGCTGCTTTTTGAGCAGCGCTGTATGCAAGCAGCTGAGGAAGGGCATCTGCATCGAGCAAATCAAGGCATAGAGTGCGTTGGTGCAACTTTTCAGCTTGTTGCTCAAGTGCAACTTGGTTACGTCCCACTAACGTCAATTTGGCGCCTTTGTCTGTGAGCAGCTGCGCGATAGCTTGTCCTAACCCGCCTTGCGCCCCGGTCAATAAGATATGGTGCGACGACCAATCGTGAATAAATTTTGGCATAGCCCCTCCTTATTCCGGTAGTGCTCGGAACATATCGCCATAGAGCTTGTAAACTACTTTACAGGTATGAATCACGGCTTGCTGAGCGGTCTCGTCGCTAAGCTGATTCATCAGTTCTTCAAAAAAGGCAACATGCTCTTGATCGAGTGAACCGTGTGAAGTGAGATAGCTAAAGGCTTTTGGCGGTAAGCCAAGCGCACTTTTAATCTCTCCAGCAGCTTGTGTGGCCATAGCCACACTGGTGCCCTCAAGCACGTGCACCATGCCGAAGAAGCTGGCAGGGTGGACCCGATTGATCTGGTCATACACGTAGCTCACCATCAGTTCTGTGGTGAAATGGGGTTGGCTGTAGCGAATCGCTTCCGCATCGGCCCCACAGGCTTTTAAATCATTTAAAATCCATTCGTGGTGACCATATTCTTCATCGATATATTCAACGATCGCTTTACGCAGCCACTCGTCACGGTCGGTCAGTCGCGCCCCGGCAGCCATCAGCAGTGGCACGGTATGTTTAACGTGATGGTAAGCCTGTGTTAGAAACGCCGTGTAGCGGGTTAAACTGATTTTGCCCGCAAAGGTATCGGTGATCGCCGGGGCGCTCAGCAAGTACTGTTGTTCTGCTGCTGTTGCGTTACATAGTTGGTCAAAAAATGCCATATTAGTCTCCATAAAATTGCGTGATTTCCCGGCTGTAAGTTCTTGTTATCTCGTGGCGTCTGAGCCTTTGGTTATAGGTGAGTAGGCCATTCTCTGTAGTGAACGGTTCATGGCTACTAATCCAGCCTGCGAACTGAGCATAATCAGGCAGTTGCTGGTTCAATCGATGCAGCGCGTCGGTTACTGCTTGTGGGGTTGCCTGTGGGCTTGGGGTGACAATGGCGAGTAATTGTGCTCTGCCGTCACCCACCGCAATAAATTGCTGCCAAGCAGGCTCCAAAGCGGCCAAAGCCTCGGGCCACTCGGGTGACACGTTGCGGCCAAAACTGGTGATGAGAAGATTTTTCGCGCGGCCATCGATATACAGAAAGCCATCGTCATCAAAGTGGCCCAAATCGCCTGTGCGTAACCAACCTTCATTGAATTCGGTCGTTGCACCGGAGATATAGCCGAGCATCTGCGCACCGCTGACTTGCACTTCACCCTCAACAATTCGCACTTGTTGGTGTGGCAAAGGTTTGCCAACACTGCCGCGGCGTTGTGTGGTTGGTGTATTAAGGGCAACCACTGAGCCACATTCTGAAAGTCCATAACCTTGATAAACCGGCACTTGCAGTTGCTCTGCGAGGTGAAGTAATTCTGGCGCAACATGCGCCCCCCCAACTGCGACAAAGCGCAACTCATGCTGAGTCACTTGCTGTTTTTGAATGCCTACCAGCAAGGCTTGCAATAAGGCGGGTGTGGTAATGATGCTGTGTGGCTTGGTCTGGGTAAGACATTGCCAGAATTGGCCTAAGTTAAGTTGGCTAGCGCCTTGCAAACCAATTTCTGCAGCACTTGGAATAGTGATATCAGCGCCCATCCATAGCGCTAACCAAACACCGGCAATATTCTCTAATAACACCGCCAGTGGCATGATCACCAAATGCTGTTGCGATAGTTCAGCAGGCAAGCTCGCAGCGATACTCGCAACCACGGTCAACATGTGGTCAGCGCTCAAGCAAACCCCTTTCGGGCTACCACTACTGCCAGAGGTGTAGGTGATTTTAGCCGCCTGATGAGGTTTGGCAGGATAATGTGTGCGTTCGATTCTGTCGCAACTGTAGGCGATCGCGTCAACTTCCGCATCGGCGAGCACATCCTGCTGCTGACTTGCAGTAAAAAAGGGCGGCACCGGCACTAGGGTAATGCCGGCTTTCAGTGCCGCTAAATCGATAACAAGCCAGTCGAGGTTATTCTCAAGCACTAAGCCAAGCCGCAAAATCTGCTGTTGTTGCAGGTGCTGGGTCAGCTCATCGACCCGCTCAAGCAAGGTTTGATAGCTGATGTAAGTGTGACTATCGCGCAGCTGGGCATGGCCTTGCTCAGCATGCTGTTGCAGACGTTTAAAAAACTCAGCCGGGCTCATTGCTGTAGCGCCTGTAAAAATTGTTCGCCATCGCTAATTCGACCCGCCACAACTTGTGGTTTGGTGTCGTAATACGCTCCCCAACTGCTGCGCTTAGAAACGGGTAAAGCTGTTTGTTGTGCTTCGGTGAGAACCTTAGAAGGTAACTGCATCCGCTTTAAGTGACGCCGCAGCGGTGAGGTGGCAGTGAAAATTAAATAATCGCTGCTGGTCGCCGATGTCACCTGCAGTACTGCGGTGAAAAGGGCGGCAAGATAATGATGATTCAAGCAGGCCATCGAGCCCACTTCAATCACTTGAGCGCGTGCAATCGAAGTGGCATACATCGCACTCAAGCGCTGCTCGGCAGGCTCGGTTAAATACATTTCTGAGAATAACTGTTGTAGTGTTTCACCCTGCTGCGCCGAGCTTTTTACCGCAGTAGTCAGGGCACAAGCAGCAATCAGCTGGTCTGCTTCATCGACAATATAAATCAGTTGTTCGGGTAAATTGCTTAAGCAGGCGCTGAAACTTAGCCAATAGCGTTCGCAAATAAAATATTCAATTTCACTGCGGCGCGGGTGACTGTGGTCGGCACGGGCAACGGCAAGCTGAGGAAAACCAATCAAGGCAACCGGTTGAGCTGTGAAATCTTCTAATTGAGCCATATTTTTAGCCTACTTTACTGCTATCCTAGGCATACCTTAAAGGGCATTACTTAAGTGATAATTAAGAAATCACTAAAATTTCTATTTCAGCCAATTGGCGCTGTTAAACCGGCTAATTTGTGTCAAGATAAGAGCCACTTTGATTGCTAGAAAAGTAAATCCCTATGGCATCTGTTGCACTAATTTGGGTTGGTGTAGGTCATATCGGTCAGTATTGGCTTGATCACATCGCTCAGCATTGGCCTCGTAATCATCCCCTTGAATTGCGAGCACTAGTCAGTTCACAACGTTACTTTGAGGTCAATGCAGAGTTGACTTGGCGCAGTGCGCAGCCGCTGACCGCCTTGTTTGCGCGGCGTGCGCATCAATGCTCGCATCCTGAACAACAAGTCACGGCGTGTATTACTGCCCTCAAGCAAGACTATGCAGGTGTTATTGTCATAGATGCCACCGCGTCAAAAGCCGTGAGTCGTTGTTATGTCGATTGGCTCCAAGCTGGGGCAGACATTGTCTCAGCGAACAAATATGCTGGCTCGAGTGCGAGCGATTATTACCAAGAAATTCATCAAACACTTAAGAATACAGGGCGCTACTGGCGCGCCAGTGCCACTATTGGGGCAGGTTTGCCGGTGCAAGATGTGCTGCGCGATAAGTACCAGCAGCAAGCTCCGGTTAGCGGGATAACAGGCACGTTTTCAGGCTCATTAGCTTGGATCTTTCATCACTATCGTGCCGGTGAACCCCTCTCTAAATGGCTGCTCAAGGCTGTTGATTTGGGGTTAACTGAGCCCGATCCTCGGGCTGATTTATCGGGGATGGATGTTGCTCGGAAACTTTTAATTGTGGCGCGTGAACTCGGCTGGCAACTTGAGCTGCCACAAATTGCAATTCAAAACCTGGTCCCTCCGGCTTTGCGGGAAGTCAGTTTGGATGAGTTCTGGCGGCGGATTGATGAGTTTGATCATTACTTTGAACGCTGGCGCCAGCAGACCTATCCAAGCGCTACGCGTTTGGTTTATTTGGGCCGCGTGCGACAAACTGCGGCTGGAGAGCCACAGGCGGTGGCGCAAATTGAACCACAAAGCGCTGAATCAGTGTATGCTGAGCTTGCCGATACGGAAGCTTATTTTGAGTTATTCGAGCAAGATATGACCGCTCCTAGCGTGATTATTCGTGGCCCGGGAACGGGTGCTGATGCAACCACGCAAGGCATTCAACGAGATATCGATATGATTGCGGCAAAGATCATGACGCACGCAACTGACCCAGAGAATCAACAATGAGACCTATTCACGTCATCGTATTGTTGCTTGGCGTAACGCTTGTTAGTGGCTGTAGCCAGTATATTGAGCGGCAATTATTGGCGCCCCCAACAAAAACAGGCATTCCAGTTTTAACTGCAGCGGAACTGAACGCGCTTGATATTGAACAGCGTCAGTTTTGTCTGCCACATCTTGGCGGTTGTACCGGGTATCTTTATGCGGCCGCAAAGCGGCCAAGTACCGATTTGAGTCAGTTTACTTCGGCTCCGACTCCGCAGGGTCAAACTTATCTTGAGTTTGATTTAGCGCGTGATGAGGTGCCTTATCAAGCGCGTGGAACCATTGTTCTGGTGCATGGTTATGGCGGCTCTAAGCAGACCATGGGGCAATTGACGGAGTATTTTCGGATGCTCGGTTTTGCGGTTATTGCACCAGATATGCTCGGCCATGGTGATTCGAGCGCGAAACAACCGGGTTTTGGTGTCCACGATGCTGAACTATTTAGCCAACTGATTGATAGTTTACCCCGTCGCGAAGTCCCCAAGCCGATCTGGGTCGGGGGAATGTCGATGGGGGCGACCGCAGCTTTGCATTTGGCCCAACAACGTGACGATGTGCGCGGGGCGATTTTGTTTGCTCCAATGATTAATTTTGCCGATGCAACTTTGGCGGTCCTCGAAATGGTGCGGCCAAATACTGCACAGGTCCTGCCAGAAGCAGATGTGCGAGAGGGGGTTGCCAAAGCGCTGGCGGCACAACAACTTGATGCGAGTCAGCTCGATCTTGCGACGCAAGTGCAACAAGCGGGCTTACCAACTTTAATTCTTGCCAGCGATGCGGATGCTGCGGCGCCCTATCAAACGTTTGCGAGCTGGCAACAACCGCGGCTTGAGGTGGTGCGAATTCCCAATCGCTATCATATGCTGATGGCGGTGCCTGATCGGCAAATGCACGAGGCTATCAGTGCTTGGCTGGCGCAGTTTAACTAGTGTTACGCTTTGCGTGACGTGGGCGCCGTGGTTTACCCGATCCCGGCCGCACATGGGTGGCCAGAATGCGTTTTCCTTCAGCTTTGACCCGATCGCCTTTGCGCCATGACCACAGGGTATCTCGCGCAATTTTAGCGCGCTCGGTTAAATCAATCATTGGGGTGGGGTAGTCACGGCCGAGTTGACAGTCATACAGCTGCTGCTCCATTGCGGTCATTTGCCATGGCTGTTGAATCAATTCGGCGGGAACCTGCGCAAGTTCTGGCACCCATTGGCGCACAAAGTGACCTTCTGGATCGTGCTCTTGCGCTTGTTTCACTGGGTTATAGATACGAATCGTATTGGTCCCGGTAACGCCCGCTTGCATTTGAAATTGTGGGTAATGAATGCCCGGTTCAAAATCGAGAAATAGCCGAGCCAAGTGATGGACTCCACGGCGCCAATCGATCAGCAAGTGATGACACAAAAAGCTCACCAGCATGGCGCGCATGCGAAAGTTAATGTACCCCGTTTGTTGTAAACAACGCATACAAGCATCAACCAGTGGAAAGCCCGTTTGACCTTGCTGCCATGCCTGTAAGTGTTGTTCGACCTCGGCGTCGTCGCGGTAGGGGAAATCTTCGTAAGCGCGATTGATCGGGCGCTGCTCCATCGCGCATTCACTTTCGAATTTTTGGATAAAATGGCAATGCCAATGCACTCGCGAAGCAAGCGCCACCAGCGCACGGCGCCAGCCAGGGACCGACCAATGACGCAACAACACTTGATACATCTCGCGTAAGCTTATATTGCCCCAAGCGAGATAGGGCGATAGGCGCGAGCAACTTTGTCGACTCTGGCTGGGCTTGGAAATATGATAGGGATAGTTTTTACCCCGTTCATCAAAGAAATCAGCTAAGGTTTGCCAGGCATGTTCGGGTCCACCGAGTTGCATTTGTGGGTCGGTTTGTTGCCATTCTGATGGCGCTTGCCAATCCTCGCCAGTTCGTTCAACAAAACGGACCTGCTGCCAGTTAATGGGCGTGATTTTTCGCCGCATCACTTGCTTCCATTCAGCATCCCAATTGCGTCGGTGGGTTGCCCCGCGAATGACTGCGCCGGTTGGACTTTCATGCCACTGGATCTGGTGTTGCTTGAACCAATCTTGCAGCGCCCGATCACGAGCAAAGGTGCGTTCGATACCAATTTCTTCATGACTATAGACCGCGGCAAATTGAGTGTGCTGATAAAGCTGTTGGAAGATGCTGCCAGCATCACCATGAAGGATCCACAGGTTCTCGTTTAAGGCAGGCTGACTTGGATAATCGGCTTGCTGTTCGGAGTATCTGAAACGAACGCTTTGCGTGCCATGTTTGAGTTGCTGTAAGCTCTGCCAAACGAACCGCCAATGGCGGATATCGTAGTGAGGGTCGGCGACTAATTCAGGCTCGACAATATACAGCAAGATAAGTGGACGACCGCTGGCGATAGCAGCCTGGAGAGGCTCGTGATCGGTTAGCCTTAAATCGCGTTTAAACCAAACAATCGCCGGTTGCATGACAGCTGAATTAGGGGGTAAGAGGCCAGTCTGCGGCATCAACCACGTCGAGCATGGCGTTGGGGTGTTCGCCTTGCCAAGTTGCAATAAACTCGCCCTGTGGATCATACATCCGGGTCTGTTTGGCTAAGTCAAAGCGACGATGCCCACGTGGGTCGGCACCGACCCCCGCTAAGTATTGCCAATTGCCCCAATTCGCGCCGACATCATAATCGATCAATTGGCGTTCAAAGTAGGCTGCGCCGTAACGCCAATCCAAGCCCAGCTCATGAACAAAACAGCTGGCCACAAGCTGCCGACCACGATTGGACATATACCCCGTTGCGTTGAGTTGTTTCATACAGGCGTTGACGATCGGGAAGGGCGTCTCGCCCTGACACCACTGTTGAAAGCGATGACTATAAAAGCTGGTTTGCGGACGCTTATCTTTAATCCCACGGAAGTGAAATAAACGTTGTTGATGACGTGCCGCATACCAGATGAAATATTCGCGCCAGAGCAGTTCGAAGTAGATCCAATAGGTACTTTCATTCGCACCGTAGCGCTGTTCATAAGCGTCTAAATAGGCAACAACCTCGCGTGCCGAAATTGAACCATCTGCTAGCCACGCCGAGAACTTGGTTGAGTCAGAAAAGCCATCTAGGCTGTTGCGCGTTTGTTTATAGTCACTGGCAAAGCGCCCATTGAAGTACTGTTGTAGATGGGCTTTGGCGGCGGAACTCCCCCCATGCAGTAATACTTGTTCATGGTGCGGTAAAGTTGGCAGTTGGCTGCGCGCTTGTTGTGAGAACGGTGCGGGCGGTAACTGTGTTGGCACTGATAATACGGGGCGGATGGCCTCGCGTAAATTAGGTTTTTCAACTTTGCGCCGAAACTTCGAGAAAGTATCCGGCAGTTCATCTAAGGCAAAAGGGAGCTGAGCTAAATCGAACAGCGTTGAACTGTCCTCTTCATGGTAATGCAAGAACGGATAACGTTGTTGCAAGATCGACCAATACTGGTTTTCGTAATACCCATGCTGACGACTACGATAGATGGCATCAACGCCGTATTGACCAATCAGTTCAGCCATTGCGTGCAACGGCGTTTGTACCCTTACTAGCAACTGATTGCCGAGCTTGTGTAACTGCTGCTCAAGGTCCGCCAAGCTTTGCTGCAAAAATTGCCAGCGGGCAGCGCCTATACTGGTGAGCCCATAGCGGTTCGACTCGAACCATTTGGGGTTCACACAGAACAGACAAATCAATTGCTCACATTCTTGCGCCGCTTGCGTCAGCACGCGCTGGTCGCTGCTGCGCAAGTCGTTTTGAAACCAAATGAGTCCGAGTCGATGCTTCATAGTGTCACTGGCCTAGTACAATTGCTGCAGTGAGGCTTTACTAAACGCATCAACCTCATCTTCGCGCCCTTCGCGGATTTTCTTAACCCAGTCTGGATCTTGTAAGAGCGCCCGACCAATGGCGATTAAGTCGAATTCATTTGCCGCCATGCGGGTCATCAAATCATCGATACCGCGGGTTTCGACCGCTGGCTTATCACTGGCAAAGGTACCGCTGATGAAGTCTTCGGTGAGGCCGACAGAGCCGACTGAAATCGCTGGCTTACCGGTTAGCTTTTGGACCCAACCGGCGAGGTTGAGATCGCTGCCTTCGAATTCTGGCTCCCAGAAACGACGTTGTGAGGCGTGGAAAACATCTACTCCAGCATCGCTGAGCCAACTTAAGAAAGTTTCAAGTTGCTCAGGGGTTTCACACAAACGGGCATCATAATCTTGCATTTTCCACTGTGAGAAGCGGAATACGATGGCTTTGTCCTCACCGATGGCAGCGCGGACAGCGCGCACTAATTCGATGGCGAAACGGCAACGGTTTTCAAACGAGCCGCCGTATTCATCATCGCGTTGATTGGTCCCGGCCCAGAAGAATTGATCAATAAGGTAACCATGCGCACCATGAATCTCGACCCCATCAAAGCCGACTTCGATGGCACGTTTGGCGGAATGAGCAAAGCCTGCAATCACCTCATCAATATCCGCTTTGGTCATTGCTTTGCCATTCGGTTTACCCGGTGCGTACAGACCTGATGGGCTATAGGCTGGTGCAGCATCGTCAGACTCTGGTTTACGAACGGCGCCAACATGCCAGAGTTGCGGAATAATTTGACCGCCTTCGGCATGGACCGCATCGACAACTTTTTTCCAGCCCGCCATGGCTTCATCGCCGTAGATGTGCGGCACGTTAGGGTAGCCGCTGGCGCCTTCATGGCGAATTTCGGTCCCCTCGGTCACGATTAAGCCAACTTCACCTGCAGCACGACGGGCGTAATAAGCAACATTGTCATCGTTGGGGACATTGCCCGGTGAGAAACTACGGGTCATAGGTGCCATTACAGTGCGGTTGCGCAACTTCAGGCTTTTACATTCAAAGGGCTTAAATAAAGGGCTCACATCAATCGCCATAATTACTCCATGGTTTTAGTTCAAAACAGATTACGCCGGAAGGCGCTGTTTAGATCGCGAGAAATTCGTCGGGTAACGGCGCTTCGATACAAGCGCATAAAATCGCAATTAATTTTCGTTCCGTCTCCGATACATGGTCATCCGCATGGACGGTTTCAAGCCACGCTTGAACAATTTGCTGGCGCGCAGCCGGTGGCTCATGTTGGTGGGTATTTAAGGCAAGCTCGAGTTGGCTACGGTCAAGGGCTTGTTGTCGCTCGGCTCGCTCTAGGGCTTGGCAAGAAATGGCTAACGCCTGCTCGCGCTTTAAGGTTTGACTAAAGCGTTTGGGCGGTAGCAGTTGGCGTGCGATCAGTTGATAGAGACCCCAGTGAAAAAGATCTTGGCTAGCGGCGAGTTGCTCTAAATCTTGCAACAGCGCCAGGCGTTTCGAATCAGGCGCAATGCGCAGTGCCGGCAGCGCGATCTCGACTAAAGCAAATTGCTGGGTTTCGCTAAGTTGACGCAATGCTTGAGCCAGCTCAGTGGGCTCTGAACTCAGCTGATTGACGACCAGTTGCTGAACCAATTGTGGCGCTTGTTCGCGACTTCGTGCCTGCTCAACAAGTAGCATCGGCAGTGCCAGCGCAGCCAGTCGATCGAGCGGTGTCGTTTCGCGAGCCGCGGCTTTGACCTCCGCCTCAGTAGCCTTGCTATGCGCTTCTTGTGGCAGTGGGTAGCGCCCATTCCAACTCGGCTCGAGTCGTTTGATGCGTTTTTCTAGTGGCGGGTGAGTGGCCATCAAAGTAAACCATTTACTTAGCGCCTGGGAAAAGAACAAATGCTCGACTTGGTCCGCATTGGGATGCTGCATCCGACTGCCGTGCTGACGCGCGCCAATTTGCTGCAGTGCGGCTGAAAGAGCTCGCGGATTTCGAGTGAATTGCACTGCGGCCGAGTCGGCCAAATATTCTCTTTGGCGGCTGACTGCCGCTTTAATTAAGTTGCCAAAAAACACGCCAATAGCGCCAATAAGCAAGAGAGCTAAACCAAGTAGCGGCAACGCATTGTTATTTTTACCGCGGCTGCGGAAGCGGGCGCTTTGCAACAACACACGACCTAGATGGGCAAAGGCAAGAATACCTGCAAGTGCTGCGATTAAGCGCAGGTTAAGGCGCATATCGCCATTTAGAATATGACTGAACTCATGGGCAACGACGGCTTGCAGCTGCTCTCGATTAAACGTCTCGACCGCGCCTCGGGTTAAGCCAATCACGGCATCCTGAGTGGTGAGACCTGCCGCAAAGGCATTGATTGCGCTCTCGTTGGGAAGGAGATAGACCGTTGGGACGGGCATATTGGCAGCAATCGCCATCTCTTCTACTACGTTAAGAATACGGCGTTCGAGTGGGTCACTGCTATCTGGCGCGAGGGCTACACCCCCTAAACTCTCGGCAACCACACTGCCACCGTGGCGCAGTTGCGACCACTTGAACAACATCACTATACCAATTGCGACGGCAATAATTGCGCAAATGAAAATCAGCAGCTGAGGTTCAATCACCACAGTTTGCTGGCCTTGTCGCTGCACCGCTCCCATGATGATCGCAGCCAGTCCAGCGACTAGCGCCATAATCGCAATAAATGCCAAAGCGAACAGCAACACGAGCAGTTTAGTGTTGCGCTTCGCTTGTTGTTGATGTTCGAAAAAGTTAACCAATTGGACCGCTTCCGCGTGCGTTTAAAAACTAACTTTAGGAGCGGCTTGGATGGCGGCACTGTCTTCAAATTCGAGCAGTGAAGCATCGCTGGCGTGACCAAACATGCCTGCAAAAACCACCGGCGGGAAAGATTGCCGGTAGGTATTATAATTCATCACCGCATCGTTGTAGGCTTGCCGCGCAAAAGCAACGCGGTTTTCGGTGCTGGTGAGCTCTTCCGATAATTGCATCATATTTTGGTTTGCTTTGAGGTCAGGATAGGCTTCCATCACAACATTTAAGCGACCTAGCGCATTCCCTAATGCCCCTTCGGCTTGCCCCAGCTGACTCATGGCACTGGCATCGGTCGGATTTTGTTTGGCTGCGGGCAGGGCTTGAGCGGCCTGATTGCGGGCAGAGATGACCGCTTCAAGGGTCTCGCGTTCGTGGCTCATATAGGCTTTCGCAGTCTCAACCAAATTTGGAATCAGGTCATAGCGACGTTTAAGTTGCACTTCGATTTGCGCAAAGGCATTGGCAAACTGATTTTTCAGTTGTACCAGACGGTTATAGATGCTGATGACATAGATAAACAGTACCACCAGGACGATAAGGACGATCCAACCTGTAGCCATAACAAAACTCCTTCTGTGTCGGTTGTTTAACATGCTATGATCGGTCGTCATTAGCAAGCAAACTAAAAACTGTAAGCGTTCATGACCAACATCGAGCAACATCCTCAAGCCAAGACCGCCGGCAACTTGTTTATCATTGCTGCTCCAAGTGGAGCGGGCAAATCTAGTTTAATCAAAGCATTGCTCGCGCGCCATACTGACGGTTCCATGCAAGTTTCCGTGTCGTGTACAACCCGTCCTGCGCGTCCAGGCGAAGAAGATGGGGTGCATTATCACTTTATCGATGAAGCCACCTTTCAAGCCAAAATCGAAGCGCAGCAGTTTTATGAGTGGGCGCAGGTTTTTGGCAATTATTACGGCACCTCACGGGTGGTTATTGAAGAGACCCTGCAAAGCGGTGTGGATGTCTTTCTTGATATCGATTGGCAGGGTGCTCGCCAGGTTCGCGAGCATTATCCGAGTGCGCGAGCTATTTTCATCGTGCCACCGAGCATTGCAGTACTCGAACAGCGTTTGCGTCTGCGTGGTCAGGATTCGGATGAGGTGATTGCGGAGCGGATGGCAAAGGCGCAAGCAGAAATGTCGCATTATCACGAGTTTGATTACTTGCTGGTGAACGATGAATTCGAAACGTGCCTCGCCGATCTCGAGCACATTGTATTGGCTGAAAGACAGCGGATGGCGTTGCAGCAGCAGCGACATGCCGCTACACTCAAAGATCTGTTGGCGAAACGCGGTTAAATCCGTATAATTTCCCACCCATTTTGTTAGTGCTGGAGAAAACATGGCTCGCGTAACTGTTGAAGATGCGGTTGACCGCATTGGTAATCGTTTTGACTTGGTCCTTGTCGCTGCGCGTCGCGCGCGTCAGTTAGCGACTCAGGGTAAAGAATCTTTGGTCCCATGGAAGAGTAACGAGAAAGCGACAGTGGTTGCTTTGCGTGAAATTGAAGAAGGCCAGATCGATGCGGCCCGCCTAGATGCAGAAGAGCGTACTGAAGCTGCGCGTCGCGATGCCGAAGAGCTCGCTGCAGTTGATATTCTGCGTGGCATCGAGTAACTCGTGTGTATTTATTTGAAGGGCTCCGTCAGCAACTAAGCGAATATTTACCTGAAGCACAGGTAGAGCAAGTTGCTGCGGCCTTCGTCCTTGGGGCTGATGCCCATAAGCTGCAAAAACGCCATTCTGGCGAACCCTACATCACTCACCCTGTTGCCGTTGCCGGTATCTTGGCAGAAATGCGCCTCGACCATGAAACCATCATGGCTGCGATTCTGCATGATGTCATTGAAGATACGGTTTATACCCAAGAAGACCTGGCTGAGCGTTTCGGCGGCACTGTTGCTGAGTTGGTCGAAGGGGTTTCAAAGCTCGATAAGTTGCAGTTCAACTCGCAAGAAGAAGCACAAACCGAAAACTATCGCAAAATGATTATGGCGATGGTGCACGATATTCGGGTGATTCTAATTAAACTCGCCGATCGCACCCATAACATGCGAACCATCGGCCACCTCCGCCCTGATAAACGCCGCCGCATAGCTCGTGAAACACTTGAAATTTATGCGCCACTTGCGCACCGGCTCGGTATTCACGATCTGAAAAATGAGCTCGAACTGCTGGGCTTTAAAGCACTTTATCCATGGCGTGCCAAATTACTTGAATCACAAGTTAAAAAAGCTCGCGGTAACCGCCGAGAGTTGCTCGACCGAGTCCATCAAGAGATTGAAAAGCGGCTTGACGAAGTCGGTATTAAAGCGCGCGTATTAGGTCGCGAAAAGCATCTTTACAGCATTTACCAGAAGATGCTGCGCAAAGAGCTGCAATTTACCGAGGTTATGGATATCTATGCGTTTCGAGTCATCGTCGATGAGCTCGATACCTGCTACCGAGTGCTTGGTGCGCTGCACAATTTGTATAAGCCGATTGAAACACGCTTCAAAGACTACATTGCGATTCCTAAATCGAACGGTTACCAGTCACTGCATACGAGTTTGAAAGGGCCCCACGGAATTCCGGTTGAGGTACAAATTCGTACCGAAGAAATGAATCTGATGGCAGACCGCGGGGTCGCCGCACACTGGCTGTATAAAACCGATGAAAATACCGGAACCACAGCGCAAGTGCGGGCGCGGCGCTGGATGCAAAGTTTGTTGGAGATTCAACAAAGCACTGGGAATGCTTACGAGTTCGTTGAAAACGTTAAACAAGAGCTGTTCCCAGAAGAGATTTATGTATTTACTCCGAATGGACGCATTATCGAGCTACCGCAAGGTGCCACTGCAGTTGATTTTGCTTATGCGGTACACACGGATATTGGCAATACCTGTATCGGAGCTATGGTTGATAAGCGCGTTTATTCACTCAGTAAGCCGCTAGAAAACGGTCAAACCGTTGAAATTAAAACCGCCAAAGCATCACGCCCTAACATTGCTTGGTTGAACTTTGTTGTAACCGGCAAGGCGCGGGCGAAAATTCGTCAATATCTGAAGGGACAAGAATCTATTGAAGCGGTGCAATTAGGCGAACGCCTCTTGCGCGCGGCGCTTGGACCGGTCAATTATACAGATATTCCAGAGCACGACTTTGCTCGAGTGCTGGATGAGACCAAGCTCGAAAATAAAGAAGCACTGCTGCGCGAAATTGGTCTTGGCAATATGATGTCGGTGGCGATTGCGAAACGCTTGCTCGGCGAATTGCAACAGTTAAACGAAGAAGACATTGTCAGCCCCAGTTCCAGCAACCGTAGCTTGGCAATTAAAGGTGCAGATGGCCTGTTGTTGAGCTTTGCTAAGTGTTGTCGCCCGATTCCGGGTGATGACATCATCGCTCATGTAAGTCCAGGTAAAGGGCTGGTGGTGCACCGGCGCGAATGTAAGAATGTGCGTGGTTATCTTGATGAGCCGGGCAAATACTTCCCGGTCCAGTGGGATGAGCGTTCTGATGCTGAATTTATTACCGAAGTGCGGGTTGATGTGGTCAACCATCAAGGCGCACTGGCCAAACTAACTTCAGCGATTTCGGCAGCGGGCTGTAATATTCATGGTCTCAATACCGAAGAAGTTGATGCGAATATTTACTACATTGATATCGCCCTCACGGTGCATGACCGCAAACAACTTGCGGATGTCATTCGGCACCTACGGAAAATGCCGAACGTGCAAAGAGTATCAAGGTTAAGGAAATAACATGTCAAAAGTGATTGTAAACACAGATCAGGCACCGGCCGCGATCGGAACCTATTCGCAAGCAGTTAAAATAGGGACCACGGTTTATTTGTCTGGGCAAATCCCTCTTGTTCCCGCAACCATGGAAATGGTCAGTGACGATTTTCGTGCGCAAGCCGTGCAAGTCTTTAAAAACTTGAGCGCCGTTTGTGAGGCCGCGGGGGGAGAATTACAAGATATGGTCAAAGTGCAGATCTATCTTCCTGACTTAGGTCAGTTTGCCATCGTCAACGAGGTGATGGCGGAGTTTTTCGAACAACCTTATCCGGCGCGCGCTGCCATCGGCGTCCGTGCGCTCCCGAAGGGCGCACAGATCGAAATCGATGGCATTATGGAGCTACCCAGCACTAACTAAGCGGCAGGCTCTGTCGCCGTCCGACTCTCTAGGGGTTTGCGCCAAATAATCATGGCAAGCGCAACCCCTGCCAAAATAAATCCATAATAACTATGTACGCTGATACTTAAGGGCGAGAGCGCAAAGCTCGCGCCCATGAACAGGGCTTGTGCGCCGTATGGCAATGAGCCCTGCACCACACACGCAAAAATATCCAGCAAGCTGGCGCTTTGCCGTGGTGATAAATCCCCTTCTTCGGCAAGTTTTTTACCCACTTCACCTGAAAGTAAGATGGTCACTGTGTTATTGGCGACGGCAAAGTTGGTTAAGCCAGTTAAGCCAGCGACGCCAAACGCTGCGCGCTGTTGCTTATCTTTGAAGAGTAATTTAGTGATTCTGCTTACTGCTTGCGCCAAGAAAGCTAGCCCGCCTTGTTGGCGAATCAGCGCTGAAAGCCCACCAATTAAGAGTGAGAGCAAGAAGATTTCTTGCATACTGGTAAAGCCTTCATAGATGTCTTTTGCGAGTGCGACCCACTCATAACCAACTGCGACCATGCCAAACGCCGCGGCTAAAATAATGCCTAGTGTTAGCACTGCAAATACATTTAGCCCCATGACTGCAAGGATAATGATCATGAAATACGGCAGGCTTAGCCATAAATTTGCTTCAGGAATAGTGGGTGGAACAGCGGCGCTATCGTAACTCATTAACCAGAGAATGGTGATAATTGCCGCTGGGATCGACAGCTTCAGGTTGGCCCGGAATTTGTCGCGCATTTCGCAGCCTTGGGTGCGAGTTGCGGCAATGGTGGTATCGGAAATAATCGACAGGTTATCGCCAAACATAGCGCCGGAAATCAGCACCCCAGCTAACAAGGGCAAATCAATGCCGGCAGCTTGTCCAAGTCCTAGCGCAACTGGCGCTAGGGCACCGAGTGTTCCCATTGAGGTACCCATCGCGGTTGAGATAACGGCCGCGATAATAAATAAGCCGGGCAATAGGAAGCTCGTAGGAATGACTTGTAGCCCCAAGGCAACCATGGCATCAACGCCACCGGTCGCTGCGGCAACGGTCGAGAAGGCACCGGCGAGTAGATAAATCATGCACATGGTCACGATATTGCGGTTGCCGACTCCTGCGACAAAGGTATTGATGCGCTCTTCAAACGCCTCGCGGCTGAGTAAAATGGCTAAGATGATGGCTGGAAAAATCGCGACCGGACTCGCCAGTTGATAAAAAGCGTAGTCCACCCCACTCAGTTGGAAATAAATTCCAGTGCCCAAAAAGAGCGCTAAAAATAGTCCAAGTGGGAGCAACGCTCGAGCACTGACAGCTGTTGGCATAACACATCTATCCTTTTTATTTTTTAGACGTCCAGAAGTTTATACATCTAATGCCGCAGGGGCAAGACCTGCGCTCAACTTTATCGGGTTGCCTTTATTGGGCAGTCCGTCATACTTTATGACATACCTTAATAGAACATGCGAGCGGTAAAGCCATGACACCCGATGAACTGCACCTACAACTCCGTAACTTGCGGCAGGAAGATTATCCACAATTAAAAGCGCTGATGGATCGCGTCTATCCGGATATCGGTGGCGCCTGGGGTGAGCACACGATTACCCGATTGATCAAAGAGTTTGAAGAGGGCCAGCTGTGCTTAGAAGATAATGGTCGTATTGTCGGTGTAGCCTTGACCGTACGGGTTAAATATGGACGTTTTTCCAACCCCCATACCTATGATGATTTGATGGATGCGCGGGAAAATATTTTGAATGACCGCAAGGGTGATGCCTTATATGGTTTGGATGTTCTGATTGATCCCGACTACCGCGGCTATCGCCTTGGGCGTCGTCTTTACGATGCGCGCAAAGAGCTTTGCCGCCAACTGAATCTCAAAGCAATCTTAGCCGGTGGACGCATTGTCAATTTCCATAAGTATGCCGATGAACTGACCCCTGGTCAGTACATTGAACAAGTGCATCGGCGCGAAATTTATGACCCCATTTTGACCTTTCAATTGGCCAATGATTTCACCGTAAAACGGTTGCTTGGAAAGTATTTACCAGAGGACAAACGCTCAGTTGGTTTTGCCACGCTATTGGAATGGGATAACTTTTTATATGAGCCATCTGACTCGGTGATTAGTAGCCGCAGTCGTAATGTCCGTGTCGGTGCAGTGCAATGGCAGATGCGCGAAATTGAATCGGTCGATGAGATGCTCAAGCAAGTCGAATATTTTGTCGATGCGATTTCAAGTTATCAGAGTGATTTTGCGGTTTTCCCTGAGTTTTTTAATGCGCCTTTGATGGGTTTGACGGATCAAAGCCAGCAGAAAGATGCGATTCGTTTTCTGGCGGGCTTTACTGACCAGTTTAAACGTCACATGTCGCAATTAGCGGTCAGTTACAACGTTAATATCATTACTGGTTCAATGCCGATTAATGAAGACGATACGATCTACAACGTCAGTTACTTATGTCGTCGTGATGGCACCATCGAAGAGCAACGGAAGATTCATGTGACGCCACATGAAAAGCGTGACTGGGTGATTGAAGGTGGCGACAAGGTCCAAGTGTTTGATACGGATGCTGGGCGAATCGGTATTCTTATTTGTTACGATGTTGAGTTTCCTGAGCTAGGGCGGTTAATGGCTGCTGAAGGATTGGAAATTCTCTTCGTGCCGTTTTGGACTGATACTCGCAACGCTTATTTGCGCGTGCGTCATTGTGCCCAAGCGCGAGCGGTAGAGAATGAATGCTATGTGGTGCTTTGCGGCAGCGTTGGTAACTTGCCACAGGTTGAAAGCTTGGATGTGCAATATGCCCAATCCGCGGTCTTTTCACCGTCGGACTTTGCCTTCCCGCATGATGCAACCACAGCCGAGGCAACCCCGAATACCGAGCAGCTTATTTTCTCAGATTTAAATCTAGACGAGCTGCGTTATCTTCATCATGAAGGGTCCGTTACCAACCTTAAAGATCGCCGTACAGATTTGTATGAAGTGACTCGAAAGTGGGGCCTCGACTTTACTGATCCTGAGCAAAAATGATGTGAATTGGGAACTCCAAGGGCTTACTGTCATCAAAATTTGAAGTTTAACCGTATTCTAAGAATATCAATAAGAACAACGAGGAATGCTATGCCGGTAAAAACAATCAAACCAACAGCAGATGCGTACCAGTATCCGCTGTTGATAAAACAATTACTTCTCTCGAGTCAGCGTTATGGTGGCGACAATGAAATTGTCGGGGGTAACAATGGCAAACGTTACAGTTATGCTGAGTTCTATCAGCGCGTGCAGCGGCTTGCGAATGTACTTACTGAAGCCGGCGTGAAAGAGGGCGATACCGTCGCTGTGCTTGATTGGGATACGCCACGCTACCTCGAGTGCTTTTTCGCGATTCCGATGATTGGCGCGGTGTTGCATACGGTGAATGTTCGTCTTGCTCCTGAGCAAATCGTCTACACCATGAACCATGCCGAAGATGACATTGTGTTGGTGCATGATGATTTTGTCCCTTTGCTGGCTCAGGTTAAAGACCAACTGACGACGGTGAAAGGATATATCCAAGTCACCGATCAAGAGCAGGCAGTCGAGGCACCGTTTGAAGTGCTCGGCGAATACGAGCAACTGCTTGCTGGTGCGCTCGCTGAATTCGATTTTCCTGATTTTGATGAAAATGCGGTGGCCACGACCTTCTATACCACGGGGACGACCGGTAACCCGAAAGGGGTTTTCTTTACCCATCGTCAGCTGGTTCTGCATACCATGACGTTAGCGGCCACGACCAGCATGAATGACTCGATGCAAATGTTGCAGGCAAGCAGTGTCTACATGCCAATCACGCCTATGTTCCATGTCCATGCTTGGGGTGTGCCTTATGTGGCAACTATGATGGGCTTGAAGCAGGTTTATCCCGGCCGTTATGACCCAGCCACCTTGGTGAAATTATATTTGACCGAGAAAGTGACCTTCTCACATTGTGTACCGACGATTTTGCAGATGATTGTCAGTAATGAAGGCGCACAGAATATCGACTTCAGTGGCTGGAATGTGTTGATTGGTGGGAGTGCCCTGACTGAAGGTCTAGCGTCAGCAGCGCTTGATCGGGGCATTCAGGTCTACACGGGGTATGGTATGTCAGAGACCTGTCCGCTGCTGAGTACCTCTTGGTTGCCGATTAATGCGAATGACTTGAGTCACGATGAACAAGTTGCGCTGCGCACTAAGGCGGGCAAACCCGTGCCATTTGTGGATATGCAAATTATTGACGCCAATGGTCGTTTCTTGCCGCATAACGGTGAAGATATGGGTGAGGTTGTTGTGCGCACTCCGTGGCTTACTCAGGGCTATTTAAAAGAGCCGGAGAAAGGCGCTGAGCTGTGGGAGAACGGCTGGCTGCACACCGGTGATGTGGGTTCGATTGATGCCGACTACACCTTGCAAATCCGTGACCGCATAAAAGATGTGATCAAAACCGGTGGCGAGTGGGTGTCGTCGCTCGATATCGAGAACCTGATTAGTCAGCATCCTGATATCGAGCTGACCGCAGTAGTCGGTTTGCCTGATGATGAGTGGGGCGAACGTCCGCACGCAATGATCAGTGTGCGTCCGGGCAAAGATATTAATCGCGATGTCATCGCTTCGCATTTACAGCCCTTTATTGATGCGGGGCAGATTGAGAAGTGGGCGATTCCTGATACCGTCACTGTAGTTGAGGATATCCCGCGTACTAGCGTTGGCAAAATCGATAAGAAAGTCATTCGGCAAATGTTGCAAAGCTAACGCGGCTTCAAACCATCAAAAAGGCGACCTTGCGGTCGCCTTTTTTATTTCAAGCAAAATTAATTTTTGACTGCATTAGGGTAGTCGAGAACCCAGTTCACATACAGTTCAGTGCCGGTTTTCAGTGCCGCTTCATCGACATAGAAAAACGGTGAATGATTACTCGGTGCTGCGAGTGGATCTTGGTCTGGCGGAGTAATGCCTAAAAAGACGAATAACCCCGGAGTTTCAAGCGCGTAATAAGAGAAATCCTCAGCGCCGGTCACCAATGGATTCACTTTCACTTTACCGGCCCCAGCGACCCGCTCCATCGTCGGCAACATGGCCCGCGTCAGCTCTGGATTATTGATGGTTACTGGATACCCTTCATCAATATGTACATGCGCTTCGGCACCGCTCGCTTGGGCGGTCATCTCCGCAGTCGTGGTCAGATTTTTGAAGATCTGCTGGCGGTTATCCATGTCAAAGTTACGAATCGTTCCTTCAAGATAGACTTCATCAGGGATAATGTTATTGCGCACGCCGCCTTCAACAATACCAAAGCTCACTACCGCTGGCGCTTTAGTGATATCGATTTGGCGCGCAACGATGGCTTGTGTATTGCTGATGATTTGGCCCGCAGCAACAATAGGGTCAACCCCACCCCAAGGCCGAGAGCCATGAGTTTGACGCCCTTTAACATGAATTTCGAAACGGTCTGATGAGGCCATCAATGGACCTTCACGATAACCAATTTCACCCGTATTTCCTGCGGACCAAACGTGGATCCCAAACACGGCATCAGGTTTCACGTCGGCAAATAGGCCTTCTTTGAGCATTAATTCTGCCCCACCTTCTTCACCTACGGGCGCACCTTCTTCTGCCGGTTGGAAGATAAACATCACATCGCCCACGAGTTGATCTTGTAGCGCGACCAATTGCTCCGCAGCCCCCATTAACATGGCAACATGAGTGTCGTGACCACAGGCGTGCATGACTCCGACTTCTTTGCCGCGATAGGTTGATGTGACTGTCGATTTAAACGGCACATCAGTTTGCTCGACCACCGGCAAGGCATCCATATCTGCCCTCAGAGCGATGGTTGGGCCGGGTTTGGCACCACGCAACATAGCAACTACACCCGTGTGGGCAACGCCAGTTTGAACTTCTAGACCGAGCGCTTGCAGATGTTCAGTAATCACTTTTGCCGTACGAAATTCGCGGTTACTCAATTCAGGGTTTTGATGCAAATCACGGCGCCATTCGATGACCTTCTGCTCAAGTTCAGGCGAAATAGTAAGCCGCTCTTGCGCGACTGCGGTGGAATCTGAAAGCCCAGTTGTGGCTAACAGTAGGCTAAGCGCGATGGCATGTTTTTTCATGAGGACCTCTAAGCGATGCAAGACAGAAAATTCAGTATGGCAAATAAACCTCGCTTGAGCTACTCAGACTTTTGGCCAAAGCTAACCTGCGACTATGGATTCGCAACAGTTCTCGTTATACTGGCAAAATCGAACAAAATTACGGATAACCTTATGTCGCCCGAGCGTTTTGCGCGTATTAACCAATTGCTTGACCAACGTCAGCCTGACCTGACTTTAGTGCTTGAGAACTTGCAGAAACAGCATAACCTTTCGGCACTGGTTCGGAGCGCTGATGCGGTGGGTATTCACGCAGTTCATGCGATTTGGCTGGACCGGCGTGGGCGCATGAGCAAAGGGGTGGCTGCCGGCAGTCAAAAGTGGGTTAAAGTGCATCATCATGACAGCACCGAGGCGGCAATCTCCGCCGTTAAGCAGCAGGGCATGCAGGTATTGGTGACCAATTTATCCGAGCGTGCAGTCGATTTCCGCAGCATTGATTATACCCGCCCAACCGCAATTTTGATGGGACAAGAGCGACAAGGCGTTACCGCCGAAGCGCTGGCCTTGGCAGATCATGAAATTATTATTCCTATGGTAGGAATGGTGGAGTCGTTGAATGTCTCAGTTGCCGCTGCGACGGTGCTCTACGAGGCACAGCGGCAGCGTGCCAATGCCGGCATGTACCAGCAGCCACGATTAGCTGAGGCAGAACGTCAGCGCGTTTTGTTTGAAGGGGGGCACCCTATTTTTGCGCGCATTTGTCAGCGTATTGGGCTCGCTTACCCAGCTCTAGATGAGGCTGGTCAGATCGTTGCTGATGAGGCCTGGTGGCAAACTATTCGAGCGGCGGGGCGGTAGATGCGGACGAGTCTCAGTAAGATACCTTTGACCACCTTAAAAGGGGTGGGTGACAAAATGGCCGAGAAACTGGCTAAATTGGGGTTGGTCTCACTCCAAGATTTACTGCTTCATTTACCGCTACGATATGAAGATCGGTCTCGTATTTACACCATTGCTGATCTACCTCAAGGCGCGTCGGGCACGGTCGTTGCTGAGGTGGTCAAAGCTGAAGTGGTGTACGGCAAACGGCGCATGCTGAAAGTGCGCGTCAAAGATGCGAGCGCGATTATGACGCTGGTGTTTTTCCAATTCAGCGCAGCTCAATTAAAACAATTCAGTGCGGGGACGCAATTACAACTTTTCGGTGAGGCCCGCCGCGGTATGCAAGGCCTCGATATGGTCCATCCTGAGTATAAGGTGTTGTCAGGAGCGCTACCTGAGCTTGCTGAAACCACGTTAACACCGGTTTATCCGACCACTGAGGGGGTGCAGCAGACACTGTTGCGGAAACTCACAGAGCAAGCTTTAACTTACTTGAATCCGAGTGTGCTGCCTGAATTAGTGCCAGAATCACTGCGCACCGAGCGTATTGCCTTGGCGGATGCGATTCAACTACTGCATCGACCGCCTCTTGATGTCAGTCTTGAGCAACTGCAGTCGGGCCAGCACCCAGCCCAACGGGCGCTTGCCACGGAAGAATTGCTTGCGCATCAATTAAGTCTGCTCAAGCTCCGCGCGCAAAAGCAGGCGCATGGCGCACATCCACTGCCTGGCTCGTCGACCTTGCAAGCACAGTTCTTAGCCTCGTTACCGTTTCAACCAACCGCAGCGCAGCAACGCGTGGTGCGGGAAATCCAGCAGGACTTGGCGCAGGCTATGCCGATGATGCGCTTGGTCCAGGGGGATGTCGGCTCGGGTAAAACCTTAGTTGCTGCCCTAGCTGCGCTCACTGCAATTGCCGAGGGCAAACAAGTCGCTTTGATGGCACCGACAGAAATTCTCGCAGAGCAGCACGCGTTAACCTTTCGCCAATGGTTCGCGCCGCTGGGTATCGAAGTAGGTTGGTTAGCCGGCAAGCTCAAGGGGCAACAGCGACAGCAGAGCCTTGCGAGCATTGCCGATGGCTCAGCTATGCTAGTCGTCGGCACCCATGCGCTATTTCAAGCTGAGGTGCGCTATCACGATTTAGCCTTAGTGATTATTGATGAGCAGCACCGCTTTGGTGTGCACCAGCGGCTGGAGTTGCGCGAGAAGGGTGTTGCCGGTGGCACTTCACCGCATCAATTGATTATGACCGCAACGCCCATTCCGCGGACCTTGGCGATGACCGCTTATGCCGATTTAGCCACATCAGTGATTGACGAGCTACCACCCGGACGGACTCCGGTGACGACGGTTGCCATCCCCGATAGTCGCCGCGAACAAGTGATCCAGAGAGTCTATCAAGTCTGTACTGAAGAGCAGCGGCAAGCCTATTGGGTCTGTACCTTGATTGAAGAATCAGAGGCATTGCAATGCCAAGCGGCAGAGGATGCTGCGGCGGAGTTGGCAGCGGCGTTACCGGACTTACGCATCGGATTAGTTCATGGGCGCTTGAAAGCAGCCGAAAAAGACGCAGTGATGCAGGCGTTTAAAGCGCATGAGCTCGATTTGTTGGTGGCGACAACTGTGATTGAAGTCGGTGTCGATGTTCCCAATGCCAGTTTAATGATCATCGAAAATCCAGAGCGACTTGGCCTGTCTCAATTGCACCAGTTGCGTGGACGAGTTGGGCGTGGGGCCGTCGCCAGCCATTGCGTATTGTTGTATCACGCGCCGCTTTCGAAAACCGCAACTCAACGTTTAGCGGTATTGCGAGAAAGTAATGACGGCTTTGTGATTGCGCAGCGCGATCTTGAATTACGCGGACCAGGTGAGCTATTGGGTCAAAAGCAAACGGGCTTAACCGGAATGAAGGTTGCTGATTTAGTCAAACATGCCGACTTAATCGAGACCGTACAGCGGTTAGGGCAGGAATTATGGCAGCGATCACCACAACAGGCAGAGGCCATCATTGAACGCTGGCTACCAAGGCGAGATCACTACGCCCAAGCCTGATTTCGTAGTACACTCTACAACCATGATTGAGCGATAAAGCAGAATAGGTAGTAAAGGCCATCTTATGAGCGATGCGAAAGACACCATTGATTTTGGTTACAAGCAAGTCAAAAAAGAAGAGAAGCAGGGCTTAGTCGCCAATGTTTTCAACTCAGTAGCACAAAAATATGACGTCATGAACGACGTCATGTCATTCGGTATTCATCGTTTGTGGAAGCGCTATACGATTGATTGTAGTGGTGTTCGACCTGGCATGCGGGTGCTTGATTTAGCCGGTGGGACGGGTGATTTAACCGCCGCCTTTTCGCGCCGAGTCGGGCCTACCGGTGAAGTAGTGCTATCGGACATTAACCAAGCCATGTTGGATGTTGGGCGCGATAAGTTGCGCAATAAAGGCATCGTCGGCAATGTCACCTATCAGCAAGCAAACGCAGAAGAACTGCCGTTCGAATCAGATTCATTCGATATTATTACCATTGCTTTTGGCTTGCGTAATGTGACCGATAAGCAAAAAGCATTGGAATCGATGTATCGGGTGTTGAAGCCAGGCGGTCGGTTGTTGGTACTTGAATTCTCTAAACCCGTGCAGCCAATGTTATCGCAAGCTTACGATTTTTACTCGTTTAACGTCCTGCCGAAAATGGGACAGGTCATCGCTAACGATGCTGAAAGTTATCAATACTTAGCCGAGTCGATTCGGATGCATCCCGACCAAGATACGCTGAAAGGGATGATGGAGCAGGCGGGCTATGAGAATGTCAGCTATGACAATTTAACCGGCGGTATCGTCGCATTGCATCGAGGGTTTAAGTTCTAATGTTATGGACTGTGCTGCCGACCAGCCTAGCGGAACAACTTGCCAACAGCCTGCTGCAACTTGACGAGGGGTCAACGGAACGTCTTGCAAGCCTTGCCGGACGGCGTATTCGTCTGACCTTGGCAGAGCTCGGACAACCACTCACGATGACCGTGACAGAGTCCGAACTGTTATTAAGCTGGGTCGATCAGGAGGCGGTCGACTGCCACATAATGACGCGCCTAGCGGTTCTACCTGAACTGCGCGACCGCGCCAATATTACCCGTTTAATTAAAGCTGATGCGCTGGATATCGAGGGTGACCCCATGCTAGCGCAGCAGCTGAGTAAATTGTTTACTGAGCTTGATATTGATTGGCCAGAACAACTTTCACGCCGGATTGGTGATGTCCCGACCCAATTTTTACTGCAAGCTTGGCGGCGCTCGCGGCGCTGGTTCAATGAGGTAGCGACGGACCAGCAACAATGGCTACGCGATGTGTTGATTGAAGAGAAAAAGCTTACTCCTAGTCGAACCGAATATGAATTATTCAGTGATGAAGTCCAACAGCTTCGCGCCGCAGTAGACCGGCTCGAACGCTCGCTGAGTCAGATCAGAGGTCGCTGATGCGGATCCAACGCTTATATAAAATTACCAAGACGTTTTTAAATTATGGTTTAGATCAGCTGATCCCTGCCCGCTGGTTACCCTGGTCGGTTCGAGTTGCGCGGGTGTTGCTGTTTTGGATGCCGAACAAGCACCGAGATAAATCAGATGGAGTGAGGCTGCGCTTGGCCTTAGAGTCGCTTGGACCGGTTTGGGTGAAGTTCGGGCAAATGCTGTCGACCCGCCGTGATTTATTACCGCCAGACATCGCCAACGAGTTGGCGATGTTGCAGGACCGAGTGAAGCCGTTCCCAGGTGAGCGCGCGCAAGCACTAATTGAGCAAGCACTTGAGGTGCAAGATATCAGTGAGATTTTTGCTGATTTTGAGCAAACCCCATTGGCCTCAGCATCGATAGCCCAAGTGCACACTGCGACCTTAAAAGAAGGAGCAGATGCGGGGCAGCAGGTGGTGATTAAAGTCATTCGACCCGACATTCGTGGCGCCATTGATGCTGACTTAAAACTTATGGATACCCTAGCGGCCGTAGCGGCTAAACATTTGCCTGATGGGCGCCGCTTGCGTCCCGTTGAGGTTGTTGCGGAGTATCGAAAAACGTTGCTCGATGAGCTTGATTTGTTGCGTGAAGCGGCCAATGCAATGCAGTTACGACGCAACTTTGAAGACTCTAAGCTGCTCTATATTCCGACCGTTTATGGTGATTACTCACGCAGCAACGTGATGGTGATGGAGCGTATCGACGGGATTGCCATCAGTGACGTCGAGACTCTGAATGCCTACGGAGTTGATATGAAGCTGTTGGCTGAGCGTGGCGTCGAAGTCTTCTTTACCCAAGTCTTCCGCGATAGCTTCTTCCATGCCGATATGCATCCAGGCAATATTTTTGTGTCGAAACAGCACCCTCATGATCCGCAGTATTTGGGGATTGATTTCGGTATCATCGGTACCCTAAACCGGGAAGATAAGCGCTACTTGGCAGAAAACTTTCTCGCCTTTTTTAATCGCGATTATCGTAAAGTGGCAGAGTTGCATATCGACTCGGGTTGGGTCCCCGCGCACGTCAACGTCGAAGCGTTTGAGTCGGCGATTCGCACTGTTTGTGAGCCGATTTTCAATAAGCCATTAGCTGAGATTTCTTTTGGCCATGTACTGGTGAACTTGTTTAATACAGCGCGGCGCTTTGAGATGGTTGTGCAACCGCAATTAGTGCTGTTGCAAAAGACCTTATTGTACGTTGAAGGTCTGGGCCGGACTTTATATCCACAGCTTGATTTGTGGGAGACCGCAAAGCCGTTCTTAGAGCGCTGGATGCAGGAGCAAGTGGGTTGGCGAGCAGTGGTCAACTCAGTGAAAGAAAATGCGCCATATTGGGCTGAAAAGTTGCCAGAAATGCCGACTCTGCTCTACGATTACTTGCAAGCGCAACAGCGTCAAGGACAGTGGCAACAGCAACTTGCGCAGCAGCTGCAACAACAGCAGCAGCGGCATAGTCGACGGCTTTGGTGGGGCATGATGAGTGCAGCTGGGGTATTATCGACCGCATTGTTTTGGACGAGTGGACAACCGCACAGTTTGACCGTAGCGACCGCAATCGCGACCATTGCTACAATTGTACTCAGTTGGCGCAACTAATTTATTAACGAAGAGAGACGAATATGGCACCCAGTTTTTGGCAACTTTTGATTGTATTGGTCATTGTCATCTTGATTTTCGGCACCAAGCGTTTGCGCAACATCGGCAGCGATCTTGGTTCTGCAGTGAAGGGCTTCAAAAAGTCCTCGCAGGCCGATGCGGATGAGTCAGACGAAGCCGCTGCTAACCTGCAAAACAAGCAAAGCTCGGACCAAGAAAAAGGTCAGTAAGAGATGTTCGATATCGGCTTTTGGGAGCTGATTCTGATCGCTGTATTAGGCTTGTTGGTGCTCGGCCCTGAGCGCTTACCGGCGGCATTGCGCAGCTTTCAGCGAATGCTTGCGGGAGTAAAAGCCTACGGCAGCAAAGTACAGGCGGAACTTAATCATGAGTTACGGATTAAGGAGCTGCATGACCATCTCGCCCAAGCTGAGCAATTAAATCCAGAGCAACTCTCGCCAGAGTTACAGCGTTCAATTGCCGAACTAAAAAATGCCGCCGCAGCAGTGCAACGGCCCTATGCAAAAGCTCCTGATAACCCCTCGAAAGAGCCAAAAGATGGCGACTAGTGGCAGCTTGTTAAGTCATTTGCTCGAACTGCGACAACGTTTGCTGCGCAGTATTTTGGCTATTTTAATTCTCTTTGCAGGCCTCGCGCTATTCGCGGATGAGCTTTATCAGCTTATCGCCGCACCTATGGTCGCCAGTTTGCCGCAAGGCAGTAGCATGATTGCCACCGACGTGGCGACGCCCTTTCTGACCCCATTCAAACTTGCTTTGGTTGCTGCTGTGGTCCTCGCTGTACCGTTTTGGTTATGGCAATTATGGAGTTTTATCGCACCCGGCTTATATCAACGTGAACGACGGCTGATTTGGCCCTTGATGCTGTCCAGTACCTTGTTATTCTATGTGGGGATTGGTTTTGCCTATTTTGTGGTGCTACCGCTGGCGTTACAGTTTTTGGCTGCAGCTGCACCGGAAGGGGTCACGGTGGCAACCGATATCGCCCGCTATCTTGATTTTGTATTGGCAATATTTTTGGCATTTGGGGTTGCATTTGAAACACCAGTTGCGATCATCTTGTTGTGCTGGACGGGCGCAACCAGCGTTGCAAAATTGCGTGAGAAACGCCCTTATGTCATTGTAGGCGCGTTCGTGTTGGGGATGTTTTTAACCCCGCCAGATGTTATTTCGCAGACCCTTTTGGCCATACCAATTTGGCTGTTATTTGAACTTGGAGTGGTGATTGCTGGTCTATACCAACGAACCCCCAAAACTTTAGAACAGGATTAAACGAAAATGGTGAAATGTGTAGTTCGCAGCAGCGTAGTCGGCATTGTTGCTGCCGCGGTTTTGATAAGTGGTGGCGTCTCTGCGCAGGCCGTTTCCACCGAGCAGTTAGCCGCATGTGCACAAGTTGAAAATCCACTGCAACGCTTGGTCTGCTACGACAAATTAGCTGCCGGTCAGGGTGTAACTGCAGCGACTGATGCGACCGCACCGCCGACTGCGAAACCCGAGAGCCAATTCGGTAAAGAGCACCTTGCTGAGGACAATGCGCAAGCGGATATGATTTATGTGGTGGTCGTAAATGCCCGCGAGGACGCCTATGGCAAATGGGTACTCGAACTCGATAACGGTCAAAAATGGCGTCAAACTGACAGCCAGACGTTCCGCATTCAAGAAAATGAGGAATATTATATTGAGCGGGGTCTACTCAATAGTTTTTATTTAGGCCGTGAAGGGCAAAATCGCCGGATTCAAGTTCGTCGCGTCGATTAAACATGCCTGCTTGGTTCGATGCTGGGGTTAATTTAACTCATCCACGCCTCGCTCATGATGTCACAGGCTATATTGAGCGAGCCGTGAGTGCCGGCGTTGAACGCATTCTGGTGATCGGCACCTCGGTTGCCGAAAGCCAAGCCGCGGTTGCCCTCTGTGAGCAATTTCCCGAGCATTTGTGGGCCACCGTCGGTGTTCATCCACATGATGCAGCCGCAGTTTCTAGCGATTATCTCAGTATTTTGCGCGACTTAGCGCAACACCACCAAGTCCGCGCCATCGGTGAGTGTGGGCTGGATTATCATCGCAATTTCTCGCCACCCGCCAAACAACGCGAGGTGTTTGCTGCTCAGCTTGAACTCGCCGCTGAGTTATCTATGCCGGTTTATTTACACGAGCGTGAGGCCTTAGCTGACCAGTTAGCCTTATTAAAAAGTGTTGGTGCGGACATTCCGCGGATATTGGTCCATTGCTTTACTGGCTCGGTTACGCAGCTGCACGCATATCGTGAGTTGGATGCCTATATCGGCATAACCGGTTGGGTCTGTGATGAGCGGCGTGGGCAAGATTTGCAACAGGCGTTACCCGCTATTCCTGCAAATCGATTGTTGCTTGAGACGGATGCCCCTTTTTTACTGCCACGCACGATAAGGCCGCGACCACGCGATAACCATTCTGAGTTTCTTCCTGCAATTGCCGCAACCGTGGCGGCGCTGCGGCAACAAGATATAGCGACACTGCAACAACAATGCTGGGACAATACGCTAGAGTTTTTTGCGCGTTAATTTGGTATTCTGTTCGTTATTCGTTATTCGTTATTCGTTATTCGTTATTCGTAGGAACAACTTATCATGACTCCATTGGGCCAATTCCCCTTCCGTCGCTTGCGACGTTTACGTCGGCATGACTTTAGTCGGCGTTTGGTTGCTGAAAATCAGCTCAGTGCTGCCGATTTAATTTATCCGATGTTTGTGATCCCTGGTGAAGATCGAAGTGAAGCTGTGCCATCTATGCCCGGTGTCGAGCGGCTTACCATTGACCGCTTGGTGACGGTATGTCGCGAAGCTTACCAGCTTGGGATTCCCATGGTTGCACTGTTTCCAGTGACGCCAGCGAGTGATAAGTCATTAACTGCTGAAGCGGCTTGGGATGATGAGGGGCTAGCACAGCGTGCGGTACGAGCCATTAAAGCGGCAGTACCAGAGCTTGGGGTGATGACCGATGTAGCCTTGGATCCATTTACCACTCATGGCCAAGACGGCATTATCGATAGCGAAGGTTACGTACAAAACGATATCACGACTGAAGCGTTAGTTCGCCAAGCATTGTCTCATGCCCGCGCAGGCGCAGATGTGGTCGCGCCATCTGACATGATGGATGGCCGCATTGGTGCGATTCGAGAAGCACTAGAAGAAGCGGGGCATGTGAATGTCCAAATTATGGCTTACAGCGCTAAATACGCTTCAGCATTTTATGGTCCGTTTCGCGATGCAGTCGGTTCGGCTGGCAACTTAGCCGGTGGCAACAAAAAAACCTACCAAATGGACCCCGCTAATAGTGATGAGGCCTTACACGAAGTAGCACTTGATATCGATGAGGGTGCCGACATGGTGATGGTCAAGCCAGGGATGCCGTATTTGGATATTGTGCGGCGGGTAAAAGATACCTTTGCGGTTCCGACTTTTGCCTATCAGGTTAGCGGAGAATATGCCATGTTGCAGGCAGCAATTGCGCAAAACTGGCTCTCTGAAGAGGTCATTCTGGAATCTTTATTGAGTTTCAAACGTGCTGGTGCAGATGGCATTCTCAGTTATTTTGCTCTGCCTGTAGCGCGGCAGTTAGCCAAGTCTTAAGCCCGCAGTAATTGCTCAAGTAACCCCTCGCGCAAGGCTCCTTGCGCGAGTTGTAATTGTTCTAACCGCAGTTGTTGGATCAAGCCAAGCAAAATAGTCACTCCACCCATAAAGACGGGCTGTCGATCGCGGCGTAAGCCAAGCTGGTGCAGCTTGCGCGTATGCCCAAGCGCTATGGTTTCGCGAATAATGTCGGCCACCCATTGCGCACTATAGCTACTACTTTTTGCCTGAGGTTGGCGCTGCTGGATGATGTCATGCAAGGCGCGAAATGCTCCGCTAGCGCCACAGACTTGCTGATAGTTAAAGGCTTGATACGCCTGCCGGTGTGGCTCGATGAGGGCTGCCGCTGCAGTCACAGCTTCATTGACGCGGGTTTGAGTGATCACGCCATCGGCAAAGAAACGCCGTTGCCATACCACACAGCCCATGTCGAGGCTGTTCAGGAGGATCGGCGCCGCCCCTTGCCCAACCACCGCTTCGGTGCTCGCCCCACCAATATCGAGGACTAGGGTGTGACTGTTCGAATCAAATTGGCCGGCACTTGTCGCCCCTTGGTAAATCAGGCGTGCTTCTTGTTCTCCAGAAATAACCTCAATTGGAACCCCTAAGGCGGCTTCGAAGGCACTAACAATGGCGGTTTGGTTCGAGGCTTTGCGCAAGGTTGCCGTCGCCACACACTTAATCTGTTGGGGGGGAATGTCGCTCAGTTCTGCGGCAAAACTGGTGAGGCATTTTACCCCGCGCGAGATTGCGCCTTGGCGCAGCACGCCGCTATCGGTAAGCCCCTCAGCTAAGCGGACCTTTTGCCGCTTGCGGGCTTGAACTCGGTAGCGATCCGCGGCAACTTTTTCAGCGATAATTAAGTGAAAGCTATTAGAGCCTAAATCAATCGCTGCAAAGCGCGCCGCGGCTTTGGTCATGAACGTTTCGCTCCGTGGCGGGTGTTGCCGCTACGCCGATTTTGGTTACTTCTACCGCCACTGCGATTACCACCACGGCTACGACGCTGTGGGCGTGGAGCTTTTAAATCTTGCAGCAGCTGGTCAGGATTATACTTGGTCACTGGAATGGAGTGGCCAATGTACTCTTCGATCGCAGGCAGATTATAAACGTATTCTTCGCAAGCAAGATTAATGGCAGCGCCACTTGCTCCAGCTCGCCCGGTACGGCCGATGCGATGCACATAATCCTCACAATCATCCGGCAAGTCATAGTTATAGACATGACTTACTTCGGGAATGTGAAGACCGCGGGCGGCAACGTCCGTCGCGACTAGAAAGTCCAGCTCGCCAGCGGTGAATTGCTCAAGGATCTTCAACCGTTTACGTTGCGGGACATCACCTGTCAGGAGACCCGCGCGATGACCATCTGCAAGCAACCATTGATGCACTTTTTCGCAGGTATGCTTGGTGTTCGCAAACACAATCGCTTTTTCCGGCCAGTCCTCTTCGATCAAGGTCAGCAGTAACTTGATCTTGTCTTGTTTCGACGGGTAAAACAGCTCCTCGGTGATGCGGGCTCCGGTTTTTTGTAACGGCTCAACTTCAACTTTGGTTGGGCTATTCATGTGCTCGTACGCTAGTTCTTGTACCCGTTGTGAGAGAGTAGCTGAAAACAGCAAGCTCTGACGCTCTGCGGCAGCCGGCATACGGCGGAACATGTAGCGAATATCTTTGATGAAGCCCAAGTCAAACATGCGGTCGGCTTCGTCGAGGACCACGACATCGATTTTATCAAGCTGATAAACGCCTTGCTTGTAGTAATCGATGAGACGGCCGGTCGTACCAATTAGGATATCTACCCCATCATTTAAGGTTTGCCGTTGACTTTCATAGCCCTCGCCCCCATAAATGACACCGAGTTTCATATCGCAATGACTTGCGAGCAACTCAGCGTCGTTAGCGATCTGAATCGCTAATTCGCGCGTAGGAGCCATAATAATGGCACGCGGATAGGGTTTATCGCCTGCGCGTGGCTTATTTAAGAGGGTCGTGAAGGTCGCAATCAGAAACGCTAAGGTCTTGCCCGTTCCTGTTTGCGCTTGGCCAGCGACATCGCGCCCCTGTAGCGCAATCGGCAGACTCAACGCTTGGATCGGCGTGCAATATTCAAAGCCTGCATTTTCTAATGCAGATAATACCTGCGGATGCAGGTCGAGATCGGCGAAGCGTGTCTCTGTAAGATGTGTTTTACTCATGGCGTAAGCATATCAGTTTGCGCTAACATTCAAAAACAGAAATAATAGGGTTTTATTATTTCGGGCGAATTTCAGCAGCGGAGAGTATCATGAGTGACAAAATTGTTCAGCTAAGTGACGAGAGTTTTGAAGCTGATGTCATTAATTCAGACAAACCAGTTTTAGTTGATTTTTGGGCAGAGTGGTGTGGCCCATGTAAAATGATCGCACCTATTTTAGACGAAATTGCGAATGAGTTTGGCGATCGCATCACAGTAGGGAAACTGAATGTCGACCATAACAGTGAAACTCCGCGCAAATTCGGTATTCGTGGTATCCCCACTTTGCTGTTGTTCAAAAATGGCGAAGTAGCAGGAACCAAAGTCGGTGCATTATCGAAAACTCAACTCGCTGAGTTTATCGAGCAAAGCCTGTAAATCGCATCAAAAAGGTTGTTGTAAGCCACTTACAACAACCTTTTTTGCTGAAAAACTGGACGTATTCACGTTTCAGTGGTACTTTTCAACCATAACTTTTCTCAGAGAAGCCCACCGACCGGCTTCGAGACATTAACACCTCTGTCGCACTCAACTCGCTCAGCGAATAGTTACCTGAGTCTGACATGAACACGAACCTATTAACTTGAACGTATCAACAACAAACCAAAACCCCCCTATGAATCTAACAGAATTAAAAAATAAACCAGTGAATGAACTGGTCGCATTGGCCGGCGAAATGGGCCTTGAAGCGATGGCGCGGGCGCGCAAGCAAGATATTATTTTTGCCATCTTAAAAGCACACGCGAAAAGTGGTGAAGATATCTATGGTGATGGGGTGCTAGAAATACTGCAGGACGGCTTCGGTTTTCTGCGTTCAGCCGACTCATCTTATCTTGCAGGACCTGACGATATTTATGTTTCACCAAGCCAGATTCGACGGTTTAACTTGCGCACAGGTGATACGGTTTCAGGCAAAATTCGCCCGCCGAAAGAAGGTGAACGTTACTTTGCGTTGTTGAAAATCCGCGAAGTGAACTTTGATAAGCCAGAAAACTCGCGCAACAAGATTTTATTTGAAAACTTAACCCCTCTGCACGCTGACGAACGTTTGCGGATGGAACGCGGCAATGGCTCTACCGAAGATATTACGGCTCGTGTACTCGACTTAGCGTCACCGATAGGTAAAGGTCAACGTGGCTTGATCGTTGCTCCGCCCAAAGCCGGTAAAACCTTACTTTTGCAAAATATTGCACAGTCGATTGCTGCCAATCATCCTGAATGTGTGTTGATGGTGTTGCTGATCGACGAACGCCCAGAAGAAGTAACCGAAATGCATCGTTTGGTTAAAGGCGAAGTGGTTGCTTCGACCTTTGATGAACCGGCAAGCCGTCATGTTCAGGTCGCTGAGATGGTTATTGAAAAAGCGAAGCGCCTAGTCGAGCACAAAAAAGATGTGGTGATTCTGCTCGATTCGATTACCCGTTTGGCGCGGGCTTACAACACGGTTATTCCAAGCTCAGGTAAAGTTTTGACCGGTGGTGTGGATGCTAACGCGCTGCACAAACCGAAGCGCTTCTTTGGTGCGGCGCGTAACGTTGAGGAAGGCGGTAGCTTGACCATCATCGCAACGGCACTGATTGATACCGGTTCGAAGATGGATGAAGTCATCTACGAAGAATTCAAAGGCACCGGTAATATGGAACTGCACTTGAATCGTAAGATTGCCGAAAAACGTGTGTTCCCAGCGATCGATTTCAACCGCTCTGGAACCCGTCGTGAAGAGCTGCTAACGAGTCAGGATGAATTGCAGAAGATGTGGATCTTGCGCAAAATCGTCCATCCTATGGGTGAGACGGAAGCAATGGAATTCCTCATTGATAAACTGCAAATGACCAAAACCAATGACGAATTCTTTGAGGCAATGAAACGCCAAAAAGGCTAGGAGCTCAACACCATGTGGCTTAAGTTTACAGCGATTGCCTTGGCAGCACTGTTGCTAAGCCTCGGTTCCTCTATGACTCATGCTCAGAATGCTGCTGAGCATGAGACCGAACTTACACTGCAGGCGTACGCCGCCGGTTATTTGGCGGGCTTTACCTGCAGTGCCACATTTAATGCCAATAAAAATCCAACTGCAATTCAGCGCGACGAACTCACCGGTAGTTATGAGCTGGTCCAGCAGCGTATTACCGAGCTCGAAGCTGAGGTGGATTATGAACGCAAGCGCGTAGTGGTCAGCTATGCTACTGAGATGCCCCCCAGAATTGCACAGTGGCGCCCGGGTTTAGGCTGTGTCCATTTACCTGTGGGTAGCACAGTTGATTACAACCTAGCCGATTTACCTCAGTTAAGCGATGGCGCGGCACGCAAGATACCCCAGCAGGATGATGGTCAGCCTTGGCAAGAGCGCGCTGAACTGAACCAATCAAGTGGCTCTGCAGCGCTTGATCGGGTCATTGCTCAAGCTTTCAGTGACCATTATGGCGCGGGCGCCCGCACCAGCGCGGTATTGATTGCGACGCCTGAAAAAATTATTGCTGAGCATTACCGCCCCGGCTTTACTCCAACCACAGCCCAACGCACCTGGTCGGTTGCGAAAAGCATTGGCACCAGTGTGATAGGGGTGGCGATACAGCAAGGAATACTTGATCCGAGTGCTCCAGCCGCACTCAAGCAATGGCAATCGTCTTTTGACCCGCGTCTGCAAATTAGCGTAGAGCACCTGCTGCATATGGCCTCTGGGCTTGATAGTAATGTTGCAGGGAATCGTACCGATCGCCTTTATATGGGCGGGGGTCGCGTGCTGGATACCGCAGCATCAGTGGCATTAGAGGCAGTGCCGGGACAGCGCTGGAAGTATGCCAATAATGATACCTTACTCGCCTTGCGCGCACTCGCGGAGCGCTTCCCCAACCAGCAAGCGTATATTGATTTCCCCTACACCCAATTGCTCGACAAGCTTGGCATGCACCATACCTTTATCGAGACCGATTGGAACGGTGATTTTATTCTGTCATCGCATGTTTGGACGACCTCGCGTGATCTTGCCCGCCTCGGGGTGTTGCACTTACAGCAGGGACGTTGGCAGGGGGAGCAAATTTTACCGCCTGACTGGCTGAGTTATATTAGCCGTCCAGCCCCGGCGCAGCCGCCGCTGCGAAATAGCGCAGGCGATCTGACTCCGGGCTATGGTGCGCAATGGTGGCTCTATAACCGTGATTTCCCGGGCTTGCCAAACGATACCATTGCCGCTCGTGGTAACCGAGGTCAGTATTTATTTATCATCCCGTCAAAACAACTTGTCGTTGTTCGCCGCGGCTATGATTTGCGCGGTGAACCGCGTTTCCGTGAAGAGCGATTCGTCGCTGATGTATTGGCAGCACTAGAACAGTCAGACTTATGAAGTATCAAGATCTCCGAGACTTTATCGATTTGCTCGAACAGCAGGGCAAACTCAAACGCATTCAGCAGCAGGTTGATCCCTACTTGGAAATTACCGAAATTGCGGATCGCACGCTGAAGCGGGGCGGGCCTGCATTGTTGTTTGAGAATGTCAAAGGACACAGCATGCCGGTGTTGGCGAACTTGTTCGGAACACCTGAGCGCGTTGCGCTGGGCATGGGACAAGACTCAATTGAGGCGTTGCGCGAAGTAGGTAAGCTGTTAGCGTTCTTGAAAGAACCGCAGCCACCGAAAGGCTTTAAAGATGCTTTAAGTTTACTCCCGGTCTACAAGAAAGTGCTGAGTATGTCGCCGAAGCGACTGCGCAAAGCGCCGTGTCAGGAGGTCGTCTTAACCGGTGATGAAGTTGATTTAGGGCAAATACCGGTCCAGCATTGTTGGCCCGGCGATGTTGCGCCACTGGTAACTTGGGGCCTAACGGTGACTAAGGGGCCGGAGAAAGAACGGCAAAACTTAGGAATCTACCGCCAGCAAGTTCTGGCCAAGAATAAATTGATTATGCGTTGGTTATCACATCGTGGTGGTGCACTTGATTTTCAGGATTGGCAGCGCAAGCATCCAGGCCAAAACTTCCCGATTGCGGTCGCGCTTGGAGCGGACCCAGCCACTATTTTAGGGGCCGTGACACCCGTTCCCGATAGTCTGTCTGAATATGCGTTCGCTGGCTTATTGCGCGACGGTAAAACCGAAGTGGTGAAATGTGTCAGCAATGACCTTGAGGTGCCTGCGCATGCTGAAATTATCCTTGAAGGCTATTTGGCCCCAGGCGAAAAAGCTCCAGAAGGACCGTTTGGTGACCATACCGGCTATTACAATGAAGTTGATGAGTTCCCTGTTTTCACGGTCACCCATATTACCCGCCGGAAGCAGCCGATTTATCACTCTACATATACCGGCCGGCCACCGGATGAACCGGCTGTGCTTGGGGTTGCGTTGAATGAAGTGTTTGTGCCCCTGATTCAAAAGCAGTTTCCGGAGATTGTGGATTTTTATCTACCACCCGAGGGGTGCTCTTATCGGGTCGCGGTGGTCACCATCAAGAAGCAATATCCAGGTCATGCCAAGCGTGTCATGATGGGCGTGTGGTCTTTTCTGCGCCAATTTATGTATACCAAGTTCGTGATTGTCTGTGACCACGATATTAATGCCCGCGATTGGAAAGATGTGATTTGGGCGATGACGACACGCATGGACCCGGCGCGTGATACCGTGATGATTGAAAATACCCCGATTGATTATCTTGATTTCGCTTCTCCCGTATCGGGCTTAGGCTCGAAAATGGGAATGGATGCGACCAACAAGTGGGCGGGTGAGACAGACCGTGAATGGGGTGTTCCGATTGTCATGGATGAAGCAGTCAAACAGCGCGTCGACGCCATCTGGGACGAGTTAGGAATCGATGAATAGAGGTATTCAATGAAGCAAGTGACGAGCCAAGTAGTGACCATTGAAGCATTAACTGAGGTGGTCTATCGAGTTGTTTTGGCCCTTCCCGAACGTCTCAACTTTGCGCCGGGGCAATATTTGCAGGTGGTGATGGGCGAGCGCGATAAACGCCCCTTTTCGATTGCTTCAACGGCGACTGAATTGCCGCAGCTTGAGTTGCATATTGGCGCTCATCCTGACAATGCTTATGCCACTGAGGTGCTTGAGCGGATGCGTGAGCACGGCCAAATTGAAGTCGAATTGCCACTCGGCAGTGCCAGCCTAATCGAACCGGTGACGCGGCCGTTAATTTTGATTGCCGGCGGCACCGGGTTTTCATATACCTGGTCTATTTTACAGGCCTATTTAGCTCAAGCAGAGCAACCGCAGCCCGTGACCTTGTATTGGGGCGCGAAGCAACTTAGCGATCTGTACTACCACGAGCGCTTGCAAAAATTGGCTGAAAGGTACGCTCAGTTTAGCTATCGCCCGGTGCTAGAGTACCCCGATTCCGATTGGAGTGGCGCGACAGGTTTGGTGCATATGGCTGTGCTGGCCGAGCAAGCAGAGCTCGCGCACGCGGATATATACGTTGCTGGGCGGTTCGAAATGGTGCGTGTGATTCGTGATGCTTTTGTTGCGCAGGGGCTGCCAATAGCGCAATTACACGGCGATGCACTAGCCTTTATTTAAGCAAGATTGCAGTTTGCTGGCGCTTTGTTATACTCGCCAGCGCAAATACCAAGGGGTGCCCATAGTTAATCGTAATGGGCTGAGACACAGCGGTGAACCCTTTGCACCTGATCCGGTTAATACTGGCGTAGGGATGGTCGCATCAGTTCCATTTTTCGCTTGCCGAACCGGATTGTTTCTTTAGAATTTTGAGGAAATGGTCCATGTCTAAAATTACTTCAGTTATTGTTACCACATTGGGCATACTGCCTGTTTTAGGGCTCGCACAAGAGACGGACTCAGCCGTCGACGAGGCCGTCAGCGCCACAGAAGTCATCGTCGTTCATGGCGAATATCGTCGTACTCCAGTGAATCAAGTGGCCAGTAGTGTCGCGGTCATCGATCGTGAAAGTATTGCCAGCCGCGCGGCGACGCATACCGAGGAACTTCTCAATGGCCTTGCCAATATAAATTTTGCGGGTGGCAGTTCTCGCGCCCGCTTTATCCAAATTCGAGGGATTGGCGAGCGCAGTCAATTTGTCGATCCGATTTCAGCCTCCGTTGGGATTCTCTTCGACGGCATCCAATACAGTGGGCTGGGCCAAGTCATGCAGTTATTCGATGTCAGCCAAGTGGAGGTCTATCGCGGACCACAAAGCGGCCGTTTCGGCGCTGATGGGTTGGCCGGCATGATCGTGTTAGAGAGCACCCGCGCGGCAGAGCAGAGCAAAGGGCTCTGGCATTTAGGCATAGGTAATTATGGCGAGCGTCAAGGTGGCTTAGCGCTTGGTGGTGAGCTTGGTCGGCTCGGTCGAGCACAATTGAGTGTTTATCAGCAGCGCACCGATGGCTTTACTGAAAATGCCTACTTGCAGCGTGATGATACTCAGTCGCGTTCGGAGCGGATGGTGCGGCTTAATGTATTCACTGATCTCAGTGATCACTGGCAGGTGCGCACGACCTTGCACCAATTTAAGCAAGACAACGGCTATGATGCCTTTTCGCTCGATAACACCCGCACCACGCTCTCTGATGAGCCCGGTGAAGATGATCTTAGTAGTCGCGCCCAACGTCTCGAATTGAGCTATTTAGGCTGGAATACCAGTGAACTGCAGTTAAGTGGCAGTTGGCTAAGTGCTGATAGTCTTTACAGCTATGATGAGGACTGGAGCTATGTCGGTATTGCGCCAGGTTGGGAATACTCTTCAGTTGATGCGTATCGCCGCGATCGCAATGACCGTACCTTTGAAATTCGTTGGCAAAGTACCCAGCCGCTGGCGCTCTGGGGTTATCAGCATGATTGGGTGGTGGGTTACCATGATTACCGACGCAGCGTAGATTTACAGCGTAATTTCTTGAATTTTGATACCTACCAACCAGACCAATTCAACAGTCGGTATAGCGATGAGCGACGTGCGATCTACGGCGAGTGGACCACTGAGTTGAGCTCTGCATGGCGATTAACTCAAGGGCTCCGACTCGAGCGCTACGATAACGACTATAATGATAGCCAACAAGTTGCTGCTAAGCCGCAGGATACTATGTGGGGTGGACGTTTGAGCCTGAGTTATAGCCCTGAGGCGACCGCGCTTTGGTATGGAACGCTCGCGCGGGGTTATAAAATTGGTGGAGTCAATGGCGAGGCGCTGGGTAAAGTTGAGGGGTCGGGTTTAACCGATTTAACTGAATTTCTGTTGGCTCGCTCAACCTTTGCGCCTGAATTGTTGACCAGTTTCGAGCTTGGTTATAAATGGCAAGCTCCAGCTGCAGATCTACAAACAACCATCGCGTTATTTTCACAGTGGCGTGATGATGTGCAGCTAAAAGGTTGGGTTAATCGCGATCAAGCTTTTGTCGGTTACATTCAAAACGCTGCCAGTGGTCGCAATCAAGGGCTTGAATTACAGCTGCAATGGCAACCATCGCAGGTATTCGAAGTCAGCGCCCAACTGGGCTTATTGGATACCCAAATTGAAGGGTTTATCACTGAAGAGGGGATTGATATGAGTGGTCGCGAGCAAGCTCACGCACCGCGCTATCAGGGCAATATCCAGCTCGACTATGACTTAAGTGATGCGCTCAAATTGACCTTACAGGGCGACTTTAAAGATAGTTTCTATTACTCTGATTCTCACTTTGGTAAGAGTGATGCGTTGCGCCAACTACATGCTCGATTAAGCTGGCAGCTTGCGCAATGGCAGCTCAGTTTCTGGGGGCGTAACTTAACCGATCAGCAGGTTGGTACGCGCGGTTTCTTCTTTGGCAATGACCCACGCATCGAATACGAAGATCGACTTTATCAGCAGTGGGGTGAGCCACGGCGCGTCGGTTTGAGTGTGCAGTACGCGTTTTAATATTAGGTAAAAGCATGTTGGACTTGTTACTCACTTGGTACCATCAAACCAGTGCTTGGGAACTGATTGCGGTGGCAAGTGCGGTGGCTTACTTATTGCTCGCGGCCCATAAATCAATCTGGTGTTGGGCTGCGGCTGGGTTGAGTTGTGCGATCTACGTCGGGATTATGTGGCAGGCACAACTTTACATGCAGGTCTTATTAAATCTCGTCTATCTCGTCATGGCTGGCTATGGCGCTTGGTGTTGGCAGCGGCGCAGCGAATCACCGCAGTCCCCCGCAGCGCCGAGCGCTATATTTCAACCTAAGCGTTGGCAAGTACAGGCCTTGTTGTTGACTGGATTGCTTGCGGTAAGCTTAGTGATCGGGTTGTTATTAACTTGGTATACCGATGCTTCGCAACCTTATCTAGATGCTGGATTAACCGTATTTAGCTTATATGCGACCTACCTATTAGCGCAGCAAGCCTTTAGTAATTGGTTCTATTGGCTGGTCATAGATAGTTGTTATGTGTGGTTGTTCATGCAGCAGCAACTGATCGCAACTGCTGCATTGTATGGCCTATATGTTATCCTCATATTTTATGCCATGTGGCAGTGGCGCAGCGAGAGCAATTCAGCGGAGCAAGCATGCGAGAACAGTGGTTAGAGGATCTTCCTATTGCTCGAGTCGAGCGGCTTGAGCCTATCCACAGTGGCATTTCAAATCAAGTTTATAAGTTGACCGCGGCGGGTCGCAGTTATGTCCTAAAGCACCAACGTTTTAGCCAGAATTATGATCTTAACCGAGCGCAAGAAATTCGCTTACAACGGCAACTCGCGGACTATGGTTTAGCGCCTGAAATTCTATATTACGATGAGCTTCGCGGGCTTGTCCTACAACCCTTTATTGAGCTTCCTCAGTTAGCGCATACTGAACTATCTCATATTGATAAAATAGGCATATCCGCGAAAGTAAGTGCTCGCATACATGATTTAAAAATAACTCTCCCCGACTGGTCGCTAGAGCAACGTATCGACTTGTATTTGCGCCAAATCAAAGTGCTTGATGCAATGGCTGCGAACTATTATCAAAAGCGTTTAGCGCCGTATCGGAGACTACTGCAACAGCCCAGCGAGGCGGCAGCATTTTGCCACAATGATCTTGCGTTTAACCATATCTTCGTCGATGCGAACGCAACCTCCATACAAGTCATTGATTGGGAATATGCCGGTGTTGGCGATCGTTATTTTGACTTTGCCAATACCATTCTATTGAATCAATTCACTGCTGCAGAGAGCGATCATTTTTGTCGTAGCTATCAAGCTCACAGCGGCATTCGTATTGATCGTGAACGACTGAACCCGATGCTTGAATTAACCGATTTAGTCCACCAATTGTGGTTTACCTTGCATCATCAACTGCAGGACAGCATGAATGACTGATACACCTGAGAGTTTCCGTGATCGCCTTTATGACTAACTTGTTGGGTTTGATGGGGTTGGGGCTCATCGCAGCTTATCGAGCGCTGCGACTGCCCCAAGTCTGAGCAAATTAGGCGAGGTAGGCGTTGAGCATCCAAGCCGTTTTTTCTTGCTCTTTAATGTAGTCGCTCATCAGTGCCGCCGTTCCTTCGTCACCAGCGTCACTGGCAAGTTCAAGAATTTCACGCTGCATCCGGATGGTTGTGGTATAGCCTTCAAGTACTGCGTGGACACATGCTTTACCATCGTGAACGTCTTTAATTTCCTGAATTTCACTGGTTTGCACATAGGTCGAATACGCATGCAGTGGGCGTTGACCTAAGGTCAGAATACGCTCTGCAATTTCATCAACCTTCAATAATAAATCATTGTAGGTTTCTTCAAACTTCGCGTGTAATTCAAAAAACTCTTTGCCTTTCACGTTCCAGTGAAAACCACGAACATTCATATAAAAAATTTGATAATTCGCGAGTAGGTTATTTAACCGGGTTGCAAGCTCCTCAGCATGCTTTTGATCTAAGCCTATGACATTTAATTGTTTCATCCTTTGTCCTCATCGGTTTTCTAGCGAATGTAGACTCAGTATAGACACAATTTAGCTTAAATAAAAACGATTAAACTCGATTGTTATCATCGACTTTACCGTCGCGAATATGCTTCTCACCACGCTGTTTGGCGAGCTGAATCTGCTTCTCGCGCTCAGCATAGCGTTGCTTTTGCTCGGCTGATGTTTTGTCGTAACAGTGTGGACAACTGACACCTTTTTGATAATGCTCAGATTGCTTTTCTGCCTCGGTAATTGGCATACGGCAAGCGTAACACTGATCATAATCACCTTGCACAAGGCCATGGCCAACGGTGACGCGTTGGTCAAAAACAAAACACTGACCGTTCCAAGAGCTCTCTTCTGCTGGTACTTCCTCTAGGTATTTTAGAATGCCACCGCGCAGGTGATAGACCTCATCAAAACCTTTTGATTTAAGATATGCGGTTGATTTTTCGCAACGGATCCCACCGGTACAAAACATGGCAACCTTTTTGTGTTTGCTCGGGTCAAGATGTTCTTCGACATACTGAGGAAACTCTCGGAAGCTTTCGGTGTTAGGATTAATGGCGCCCTCGAAGGTGCCAACGGCATATTCGTAGTCGTTGCGCGTATCAATCAAGAGCACTTCAGGGTCACGAATTAGGTCATTCCAATCTTTTGCATCGACATAGGTTCCCACCACATTTTTCGGATCAACCCAATCGATTCCCATGGTCACGATTTCTTTTTTGAGTTTCACTTTAGTGCGGTAAAACGCCTGCTCTTGGCTTGGCGACTCTTTATGTTCGAGGTCACTGAATTCGGGCTGCGCACGGAGAAATTCCAATACCGCATCAATCCCTTCCCGGGTACCGCAAATGGTCCCATTGATCCCTTCACGGGCGAGCAATAAGGTGCCTTTGACTTGGTTTTCGACGAGGCAATGATAGAGGGGTTCACGAAACTCAGCGAAGCGCTGAAACTCAACAAACTTATAGAGTGCTGCACAGATATACATTGGCTTTCCTTCTTTGGCGATTCGGAACGTAAATCCGAGGTCAAAAATGCGGCGCGCAGTATAACATAAAATCTGGAAAAGAGAGGTGAAGCAAAGCGCGACACAAAATGACGCTCGAATGATCTAGTCTATGCCAGTGCGATTCGATAGGATGATGAACGCGCATAGAGAGGACTGACATGAGTGAATTAACACCAGGATTTATTGTTGCCCATAGTCATAGGTTAGAGGAGCTGACCGATCTTGCTGTGGAACTCACACGGAACTATCCTCTCGCCCCACTTTCGACCGAAACGCTGCTGGTACAATCAAACGGAATTGCCCAGTGGCTCAAAATTAATCTCGCGCAAGCTGCAGGTATTGCGGCCATGCTCGATGTCACCTTGCCAGCTCGGTTCCAGTGGCATGCTTACCGTGCAGTGCTTGGTGAGCAGCTCCCAAAAACATCCCCATTTGATAAGGATCGCCTAACCTGGCGAATCTTACGGATTTTACCGGAATTACTGCAGCGTCCAGAATTTAGCGCGTTGCAGAGTTATATGGGTGATTCAGACGATCCGCAAAAGAGTTTTCAACTCGCTGAGCGGCTGGCGGACTTGTTCGACCAATATCAAATTTATCGAGCCGACTGGCTAGCCGACTGGCAACTCGGGAAAGATACGGCGGCCAATGCTGAGCAGAGTTGGCAGCCCATTCTATGGCGCGCTTTGTTGGCAGATGTCGGCGACCAGATGTGGAATAACCGGGCTCAGTTACACCGCCAATTTATCAAAAAGGCGCAGCAACTGACCCCGCAGACGAAACCGGCGAAGCTACCTGAACGAGTGATCATATTTGGGATCTCCAGTTTGCCAGAGCAATTACTTGAAGTCCTTGATGCGTTAAAGGGCTGTATGCAAATCGTTCTGTGCGTGCAAAACCCCTGCCAATATCATTGGGCGGATATTGTTGATGATCGCGATCTACTCCGTATTTATGAGCGATATGAGCGCCGCCAAGCCTATAAACAAGGGATGTCAGCTGAACTAGATGATGAGCAACTCCATGCGAAGGCGCACCCACTATTGGCTGCTTGGGGCAAACAAGGACGAGATTACATTCGCTTGCTAGACAAGTTTGATGAAACTCAAGCCAAAGGTGAGCATTTTAATACGCTTAATTTTGATTTATTCACTGAGCTAGAGCCGCAATCTGTGCTGCAACAATTGCAGAACGATATTTTGCAGTTGAATTCGCTCGCAGAAATTCAAGCGGAGCAACGTGAGTGGCGCCAAGATGATCACTCAATCATGATTCATAGTTGCCACAGTATCCAGCGCGAGGTTGAGGTCTTACATGATCACTTACTGGCCGCATTAGCTGAAGATCCCGAGCTCGAGCCCCGCGATGTTATGGTCATGGTGCCCGATATTGATCTTTATGCAGCTCACATTGAGGCTGTTTTCGGGCGTTATGAGCGCGATGATCCGCGTCATATTCCATTCAGTTTGGCCGACCAAGCGCAACGTCAGCAGCCACTTCTGTTGGCGCTTGAGTTCCTCCTGAGCCTACCGCAACAACGTCTGCGCGCCAGCGATGTGTTTGATTTGTTACAAGTTCCAGCCCTTGCTGAGCGTTTCAGAATCAGTGCCGGTCAGTTACCGCAACTACAACAATGGATTAGCGAGGCAGAAATCCGCTGGGGCTTAGATGAAGCCCATCGAGAGCAGCTCGGACTTCCAGCAGCAGAAGGACGAAACAGTTGGTTGTTTGGCTTACAACGCATGCTGTTCGGTTATGCCGTAGGTCGTGAGGCCGAAGCGGGGCTGTTACCAGAATGGCAGCATACCGTCGCCTATCCTGAAGTGGCGGGGCTTGAGGCCGAGGTGGCTGGCGCGCTAGCGGAGTTTATTCATCGCTTACAGAACTGGCAGCGGCGCTTGCAACAGCAATATGATGCGGCGAGTTGGCGCGTAACACTCGAGCAACTATTAGCGGATTTCTTTGCTCCTGCTGAGGATAGTGATGAACTGCTGTTGCAACGTCTGCAGCATCACTTGCAACAATGGCATGAAGCGATTGATGCGGGCGAGTTTGTCCAACCTTTGTCGTTGCAAGTGGTTCGCGAAAGTTGGTTACAGCGGATGGAACAAAGCTCGCTGCAGCAACGTTTTTTAGCTGGCCGGGTTAACTTTGCCACGCTGATGCCGATGCGGGCTATTCCATTCAAGCATATTTGTATTTTGGGTTTGAATGATGGCGATTATCCTCGCACGCAAAAACCACTCGATTTTGACTTGATGGCACATGACTATCGTCCGGGTGATCGTTCGCATCGGGAGGATGATCGCTATCTCTTCCTTGAAGCGCTGTTATCGGCGCGGCAACGTCTGTATCTGAGTTGGTGTGGACGCAGCATTCGCGACAATACGGAACAGCCGCCGTCGGTATTATTGAGCCAACTCTTTGAACATCTTAAGCAAGGGTGGGAAGGTGCCAAGGAGAGAATTATCGAACATCCTTTGCAGGCCTTTTCACGACGTTATTTTGAACAGGCCAAACCGCAGTTTGGTCAGCTTTTTACCTATGCGGCCGAGTGGCAAGCGCTGCATCAGCAGGGTGAGCTTGCCAAAGTGCAAGCACTGGCGCCTTGGCAAGCACCGCAAGCTTTGAGTTTGAATGATGTACGGCAGTTTTTGGAAGAGCCCGCGCGGTTGTTTTTCAAATTGCGCTTTGGTCTTAACTTAAGTTATTACCAGCAACACAGCGCCGATGATGAATTACAAGCGCCCTCAGGGCTTGATAGTTGGCAACTCCTTGATCGCGTGTTAGCACATCTGCAAGCACAGCTCGAACAGTTTGATGCAACTACTGCAAAACAGCTGCAGATAGATGCTCAAATGAGCCGCTATCTTGCTCAACTTAGCGCGGCTGGAAGTATCCCCGCCGGGGCAGCAGGGCAACTATTGGCTACAGATTTGCGCCGTCCAGCTGAGTTTATTATGTGCAACTACCAGAGCTGCTTTTTGAAGTATCCACAAGCGCTTGAGCCGCAGCGATTGAGTTATCAGTGCAATGGCCTCGAGTTAGAGGAAACGATTCATGGCTTGCGGCGCACTGCAACAGGACAGCTCGCTGCGATTTTCTGTTCTGCTTCGAAAGCTTTGATCAGTTCTCGGGGAAAACGAACGAAGTTTAAGCATTGGTTTCGCCCGCTCCTACAGCACTTGTTGTGCAATACGGTTGAGGCCTGTGAAACACAAGTACTCAGTCAAGATGGCTGCTGGCTACTGCAACCGATTTCAGCGGCGCAAGCAAAAGAGGTACTTGATGGTTTACTCGAGCAGGTCGAACAGGGCTTGTGTGAACCACTTCCAGTGACCTTTGAGTGGTGTGACGAGGATTGGCAAAAAGGGACTTTTGGGTTAGTACAAAATGCCGAGAATGGTTTTATGAGTGAGACCAATACGCCCCATTTTAGCCGCTGTTTTGGTTCTTTTGAGCAGCTTGATCAAGACCTGTTTAATGCCACTGCGGATGCGCTTTATCAGCCATTAGCGGAGTGTTTGCGAAGCTGTTTGGAAGAGAATCAAGCGCAGTTCACCAGCACGGAGGCAGAGGCATGAGCGACGCAACGCTACACAATCTTGAACCACTACGTTTTCCACTGAGTTCGAGTCGATTAATCGAGGCCAGTGCCGGGACCGGTAAAACCTATACCATTGCTGCCTTATATTTGCGTTTGGTCTTGAATCATGGCGGTGAGGAACATGCCTTTGGACGACTGCTGCGGCCGGATCAGATTCTGGTAGTGACGTACACCGAGGCCGCGACAGCTGAATTACGGGATCGGATCCGAGCTCGGTTAACCGAAGCTGCGCGCTATTTTGCCGAGCAAGCTGACAGTGACGATCGCTTTTTGCAGGATTTACGCCGCGACTTTGAAGCGACTGAGTGGCCACAACTTGCGCGGCGTTTGGAGTTAGCGGCACAGGCCATGGATGACGCTGCGGTCCATACCATCCATGGCTGGTGTAATCGCATGTTACGCGAGCACGCCTTTGCCAGCGGTAGTTTGTTTAGTCAGCAGTTGAATACCGATCAACAAGGTTTATGGGAGGATGCCGCCCGCGATTATTGGCGAACCTTTATTAGCTCATTGGGGGACAGCCCCAGCGCCGTTGAGCAATGTGAGCTTATCCAAAAAGCGGTGGGTGATCCGTTGCGCTTAGCCCGCCGGGCAATGCATACGCAGCAACAACTACGCCAAGTGGCTCAGCATACGCAAGTTGATCCCCATACAATTTTGCAAAGCTGGCAGCAGCAACGGGATCAAGCACTCGCACAACTGCGCAGTGAGCAGCACCTGCTCCAAGATGAGTTTGCGGAATTGCGAGTCTATTGTGAGGGGTTATATAAGCAATCAGACCGGGTTAATACGCGGAGTTATCAAAAACAATGGGTTGACCCTATCTTGAATGAAATAGACGATTGGGTCGTTTCATTATCGTCAACTGCAGCAACGCTCGCACCTGATTTAAAGCCGAATATGTGGTTTAGAGTAAGCCTTGATGGGATGGAGAAGGTGTTACATGAGCCCGTCAAAGCACTGCGCGCATTTACGCGGCTCGCGGCAATCAAGCAGCAGGCTGAAAGCCTGCAGCAACCGCAAGCCGCTTTGCTTGAGCATGCGCTGCGCTGGGTTGCCAAGCGCGCCCAACAATTGCAGCAGCAAAATGGCGAGATGGGCTTTGATGATATGCTCACCCGCCTTCAAGATGCGTTAAATGGACCGCAAGGTGAGCAATTCGCTGACTTGATTCGAGCGCAATTCCCGTTGGCGATGATCGATGAGTTTCAAGATACCGATCCTATCCAATATGATATTTTTAACCGTGTCTATCAGCTTGCTCAGCCACGCCCAGATAGCGGTATTATTCTTATTGGCGACCCGAAACAAGCGATCTACTCGTTCCGCAATGCGGATATTTTCACTTATTTGCAAGCCCGCCAAGACACGCAAGGTCGCCACTACACCTTGATGAAAAACTATCGGTCAAGTGCAGCAATGGTGCAAGCAAGCAATCAATTTTTCTTGGCTGCGCAGGATTATCCACAGGGCGTATTTCGCTTCAAAGATGGTGCCGATGATCCGGTTCCTTATGTCGAAGTTGAAGCTAATGGTCGAGATCAAGCCTGGCATGTCGCCGGTAAGGAAGCATCTGCGCTGCAGTTTAATTGGTATGTGAACGATGAAGCGGCAGCGCTATCTGAGCACCAACTACGGCAACAGTTAGCCGATCGCACTGCGGAGCAAATCAGTCACTTGCTCAGCGATCCTGCGACCGGTTTTGCGAATGCGTCCAAGCTGGAGCGATTGCAGCCCGGTGATATTGCGATTTTAGTCAGCGATGGCAAGGAGGCGACTGCGATGCGGCGTGCTCTGAGCAAGCGGCAATTACGCAGCGTGTATTTGTCTGAGCGTGATTCAGTATTTGCAGGCCAGACTGCAATAGAGCTCTATCACATTATCCGCGCTTGTGCTGACCCGTTTAATGATCGGCGGTTACGGGCTGCGCTAGCGACCGATCTCTGTCATCTTCCGTGGCAGCAACTTGAACATGAACTAGGGGATGAGTTGGCGTGGGACCGACGCGTGGAGCAATTTCAGCGTTACCAGCAGCGCTGGCAACAAGCTGGGATTCTGGCCATGTTGGAAGCCGTTTGGCACGAGTTTGATATCCCCCGCTACTTACTCCAACGGGTGGGTGGCGAGCGGACTCTGACCGATCTGCTGCACTTAGCTGAGTTACTGCAACAGCAGAGTCGCGTCTTAGAAGGAAGTCATGCCCTGCTGCGTTATCTTAGCGAACAAATTGATGCTGCCCAAGAGCAGCAACGTACGGATAACAATGCGTTGCAGATTCGTTTAGAAAGCGATAGTAAGTTAATTCAAATCGTGACGATTCATAAATCGAAGGGTTTGCAGTATCCCGTCGTTTTTCTGCCCTTTGTTGGGCGGACCCGAGCAGCAAGTTTTAGACCGGATCAAGCGCCACTGGTCTATCATACTCCGCAAGGACAACTGCAACTGGCTTTTGAGAACAGTTCGACAGCGGTTGAATATGCTGATGCAGAGCGGCTCGCTGAGGATATTCGTAAATTATATGTCGCCATGACTCGGGCCGAATTTGCAACCTATGTGGGGATTGCGCCGTTTAACTCTTTTAGCCAGTCCGCACTGCATTACCTACTGACTGGAACAAGCTTTAAAACGAGTAAGGATCAGCCAGTTGATTATCAACGCGTCCGCGAGCGCATTCAGCATGAAATCAACGAGTTAGATCGCTTTGCTACGGTAACATCCGTTACTGTCGCAAGTGAACCAGCGCCGGAGCTTGCGGTATGTACTCTACCACAGGAATTTAAACGCACGCCATGGTGGGTTGCGAGTTACAGCGCCTTACGCTTTGGCGCGCAAACCACAGCAGATACGACTCAAGATAATACCTTACTTGAAAGTAAATATGATGATGTGCCACAAGTTGAGCAATCGCCACGAGCTGATACGATTCATGCTTTCGCCAAGGGGGCGCAACCTGGAACCTTTTTGCACAATATTCTTGAGCAAGCTGCAAACGATGGTTTTGCCCGCCTTGCTGCGGCAGATTTTGACTTGTCGAGCTGGCTTGCACCGCACACCGAATTACCCAAGTGGCAGCCTTATCATGCAACCTTGGTGACATGGTTACGAGACTACCTTAATACCTCTTTTGTCCTTGCGGATACCGAGGTGGCTTTGCAGCAATTGCAAACGTACCAAGCAGAGCCTGAGTTTTGGTTTAATGCGGAACAGGTCGATGCGCAAACGCTCGATCGCTTGGTCCAAGCACACATCTTACCGGGCCAAGCACGGCCAACTCTCGATAAAATGCAATTAAATGGCATGTTGAAAGGCTTTATTGATTTAACCTTTGAGTGGCAGGGGCGCTATTACGTTTGCGACTATAAATCAAACTATCTTGGTGCTGATGCATCCGCCTATACCCATGAAGCGATGCAGGCGAAGATTTTAGCCGCACGCTATGACCTACAATATGTGCTTTATACCCTCGCTTTACACCGAATTTTAAAAGCTCGATTGGGTTCCAAGTATTGTTATGAAACGCATATCGGCGGTGCGCTTTATTTATTTTTGCGAGGCGCTGAAGCAGAGACGCGAGGAGCATTTTTTGACCGTCCCCCCGCACAACTCATTACCCAGCTTGATAAGCTTTTCGATGGTGCTGCAGTTGCGGTGAAGGAGCCACTATGAACGGAGTCTCAGTGAGTACAATTTGGCAAGCTCTTGAAGTATGGCAGCAGCAGGGGTGGTTAAGGGCACTTGATATCAATTTCGGTCGATATCTGCAGCGGCAATTAGGGGATTCGGAGCAGAGTCTGCAAGTTGCGGTCCTCGCCACGCTCGTCAGCCATAAATTGGGGCAAGGCCACCCTTGTTTAAAGCTTGCCGAATTGAGGCGTAATCCTGATGCCTATCTCCACATTCTGCCAGAGCACTTGCGGCTGAATCCGCAAGCTCTTGATCAGAGTCTCGCCGCTTTTTTGCCAGATCAGATCTTTGCTCAGCAAGAGCCCATGCAATGGCTCGAAACCCTGCAGCAATCTGTTGTATGTAAGGGTGAGCAAAGCCCACTGGTGGTGGTTGAGGATGCGATTTATCTGCGCCGAATGTGGAATTATGAACAAGGTATCAGCGTAGATCTGCAGCGGCGGATGACCCAACAGGTGCCTATTACAGCACCACAGGTCGCCGAACATTTGACGGCACTATTTGGTCCGCCACAAGCGCCTCAGGTAAGTTGGCAACGCCTTGCTTGTGCTATGGCGGTGAAGAGCGGTTTTAGTATGATTACCGGTGGTCCGGGAACGGGCAAAACATACACTGTGGTGCGGTTATTAGCGCTTTTGCAAGCGCTGCATACAGGCGCACAGCCGTTGCGGATCCGCTTAGCCGCACCAACCGGAAAAGCCGCAGCGCGGATGACTGAATCGATCGCGGCGGAACGAGCAAATTTGCCGAATAACTATCAGCAACTACTGAATACCGGAGCAGAGACTGAGTTAACCGCAGTAACCTTGCACCGTTTACTTGGCAGCCAACCTGGCACCCGCGAATTTGTTCATCACCGCCAGCATCAGCTCGCAATCGACGTACTCATTGTTGATGAAGCCTCAATGATTGACATTGAGATGATGGCAGCGATGTGTGCAGCTTTACCGTCCAAGGCGCGGTTGATTTTATTGGGTGATAAAGACCAACTCGCCTCAGTTGAGGCGGGGGCCGTCCTCGGTCAATTGTGTGCTGGTGCTGATGCCGGAGGGTATCAACCCGCTACCGCGAACTGGTTAGAGCAAGCTACGGGAGAGGCGATCCCTGCAAACTATATCGCTACGACCGATACGGTTGCTCCGTATCTCCAACATACGGTGATGTTGCGGGAGAGTCGGCGCTTTGATGCCGAGAAAGGGATTGGCAAACTCGCATTTGAAATTAATCAGCAACAGACCACTTGGCTCAAAAGTTGGCTTGCCGACTCTGCGCAAGCGACGCAGGCTAATCCGAGTTTGGCAAATATTGCGCTATTACAGCCACAGACAGCTGTTGCAAATGAGTTCTACCAGTTTGTGAAAGCAGGTTTGCAGCCACTCCAACAAAGTCTCGCTGAACGACCTGAGCCAAGCGCCACGGATATCGAGTTCGCCGAATGGGCGGCGCGGGTCCTCCGCCAGCTAGGCCAGTTTCAATTACTCACCGCAGTGCGTGAGGGCGAATGGGGGATGCAAGGCCTCAATCAAATGCTTGAGAGCTGGTTCCGCCCAAGCACAAACTCGCGGGAGCGCTGGTATCACGGCCGTCCAGTGATGATGACTCACAATGATTATCAGCTTGATTTGCGCAATGGTGATATTGGGATCGCCCTTGCGACGCGTCCGGATGAGCCACTGCGAGTTGCATTTCCAGCTCTTGGGGAGAGCACAGAATTACCGGTACGCTGGCTGATGCCAAGTCGCTTGAATCAAGTAGAAACGGTTTACGCAATGACAGTTCACAAATCACAGGGGTCTGAGTTTGTGCATACAGCGTTGGTGTTACCGGCTCATGATAGCCCGATTCTGACCAAAGAGTTACTCTATACCGGAGTAACTCGGGCGCGCGAGCAGTTTACCTTGATTGCGGCGCAGCCGAAGTTAGCCCTGAAGGCAACTCAGCGCCGGGTTGAGCGATACGGCGGTCTTTAAGTTGTAGTGGTAGGTTACGTTTCAGTTAACCGAGTTGATAGCGCCCTTCAAGGCGTTGCAAATGGTCCTCAGCACCACAGATCTGATAACTGCCATTGCCGTCATCGTCACTCGTTTGATGCCAGAGCTTAATCTCTGCCGGTAATGGCACGGGACGTTTGAAGGTGACTTCAATAGCGGTTAACGGGCGCTGATGGAAGCGTTCCAGTTCAGCTTGAGCGCGCGCTGCCATGTACATACCGTGAATGATGGGTTGGGCAAAACCGAACCAACGCGAGAGCCACGGATGCAGGTGAATTGGATTAAAGTCACCAGATAGTCGCGCGTATTCGCGTGCAGTCGTCTCAGTAAGCTTCCAACTATCGTGACCATGCCACTCGGCTGCAGGCTCGGCACAGCTTTTTTGCTCACGCTTTTTGCTCGGTTTGCCCCGATCCTTAGGCATCACTTGATATTCACTAAGACACGAGGCGACATGTTGTTCGTTTTGATAAAAGTCGACCGTAAACAGCGGCCGTAACCGTCGCGCAGACACTTTCGGTCCGCGTGCAGGAATCGCCACATGCGCGGTCAATTGAAAGCCTTGTGTTGAGTCAATCGGTGCGTGTTGGCGCAGGGCATTGCTAACATGCACGAGTCCAGGAGCAGGCCATGGAAAATCCGGCTCCAACATTTGCGCTAAATGCACGCGTTGCGCAAGACAATATAAGAGTGCGAGCGGCAATTCACTGCGAAATCCAGCAAAACTGTCCTGAAACGCTTGTTGTTGCGCAGGGGAAAATGCAGGTGCTTGATAATATGCCGTCAGTTCAAACGCGTCTGCAGCAGCCACGTCTTTACGGGCAACAGTAAATAGCGAGCGGAAAAACATGCTCGGTAAACTGGCAAGGGATTTGAACTGTTCGGGTGCCGCTGTGGCCGCCATATTATTGCACCTTGAGCTTCTGCAAAAACATTAGTTTAACATTAATTCCCCAGCGGTTGGATCATTTTACTTATTTTAGGTATTGACGAAATAAAGATTATCTTCCATATTGAAGGGGTAGTTTAGAATAGAACGAAATAATGGAGTCCACAATGACTAATGTAACAGTTGTGGGTGCTGGCCTAGGTGGTGTTTCCGTTGCTTTTGAATTGCGTGAGCGACTTGGGAAAGATGTCAGTATCGACGTAATCGGTGAATCCGATGAGTTTAATTTTGTCCCATCAAATCCATGGGTTGCACTCGGCACGCGGACACGTGACGAAGTCGTGATGCCAATCGATAAATATTTTGGCAAACGCAAAATTGGTTTTTCCAGCGCCGGCGTAACAGCAATTGATGCTGAGCAGAAAAAGCTGACCCTCGGTGATGGTAGTGTGCGCGATTATGATTATTTAGTCCTCTGCACGGGACCGCGTCTGGCCTTTGAAAATATTGAGGGTGCAGGACCTGAGCAAGGTTTCACTCACTCAATTTGTACGGTTGATCACGCTGTTGAGGCCGGTAAAGAAGTTGCTGAGCTGTATGAGAATCCGGGTCCTGTCCTGATTGGTGCATTACCTGGAGCGAGCTGCTTCGGCCCAGCCTACGAGTATGTGCTATCACTTGAGTATGAACTACGCAAACGTAAAATCCGTGACCAAGTGCCGATCACTTTTGTCACTCCAGAACCTTATGTTGGCCATATGGGGCTGGGTGGTGTTGGTGACTCCAAAGGTCTGCTTGAGCATAAGTTCCGTGAACATGGGATCAAGTGGATTTGTAATGCCAAGGTTACTCATTTTGAAAAAGGCACGGCGCACTTTGAACAGTTTGACGATTTTGGCAAATCATTGGGTGAGAAATCTTTACCATTCCAACATGCGATGTTTTTACCGGCCTTTAAAGGTAGTGAAGCGGTTGCTGCAGTGCCCGAACTATGTAACCCGAAAGGCTTTGTGATAACCGACAAACATCAGCGTTCACCAGCTTATCCAAATATTTTTGCCGCAGGCGTTTGTGTTGCGCTCGCACCGATTGAAGAGACTACGATACCTGTCGGAGCTCCGAAGACCGGGCTAATGATTGAATCGATGACCACGGCGATCGTTGATAATATCAAAGCGGACATCGAGCAACGCGACGAATTAACTGAACCAAGCCTAAGTGCACTCTGTTTGGCGGATATGGGTAATACCGGTGCAGCTTTCTTGGCTGTTCCTCAGAACCCTCCGCGTAATCGGAACTGGACTGGTTCAGGACGTTGGGTCCACTTGGCTAAGATCGCCTTTGAAAAATACTTTATGTATAAAGTCCGACGCGGCACCAGCGAACCAATTTATGAAAAAATTGGGTTACGCATGATGGGTGTGAAACGCACCAAATCATAACCTTTACCGCAATGATAAAAGGCTCCTTTACGGGGCCTTTTTTGTTTGTTTAAGCGGTTAACACGCCGATGATCAGCAGGGCAATAAAGGCGATGGCGAGTAACACAAGATAACCGATCATGGTTAAAAGAAACTTCCATAAAGTGAGTGGCCAGCTCTGCTGATAGAACAGTTTTTGGGTAAAGAGCAAATAGGCCGGAATCCAAATAAATGCGATTTGTTCGAGCCAAGCGTAGGTTTCATTAATAATCGACCAGCCGGTTAAACGACTTAATTGGCTACTGGCCAGTTCAACCAGAAAGATCAGGGTGATACTCAACAAAATAAACGCATGAGTATGCAAACAGACGGTGAGATGCTCGAGGTAATACCGTTTTCTAAAGAGGTATAATAATTTCAGATAAAGCGCAAAAAACGGCAGCATTACCAGCATCATTTGCGGTGCGAGTGAGAGTAAGCGCTGTCGCAAAACTCGCGGGTTATCGAGCAGGTACTCTAGTTTCGCTTGAACGAAGGCTTGGTCTTCAGCATTCAAAAAACTTAAGTTTAGGTTTAACTGATCGATATCGACGGTATCTTTCTCTGCAGGCGTCGATGCAGGCTCTGAGTCGGTTGTGACTTGTTCAGCTTTCGCTTGTGTCTCGATCAATTGCTGGTCTGGCGTATCAATCAGTGAGCCTAAAATTAAAAATGCAATGAGCGAAACTAAAAAATAAAGCCGCAGTGGCGGAACATAGGCGGCGTGGCGGCCACGAACAAATTCAAGTGAGAGAAAAGCGGGGCGAAACAGCAGCCCAGCTATGGTGCGATAAAAACGCGAGTCGTAATGACCAATTTCACCAAATAAATCACCCACAACGGCGAAGATATTGCGCAAATATAGACGGTCGTGCTGACCGCAAGAGTGACAAAACTCCCCTTGCAGTGGAGTTTCACAGTTTTTACAGTGTGGTTGCGGTGGAGACGATTCAGCCGCCGCAGCGGCCGAATCTGAAGTTCGAGATAATTCCATTAATTATCGTCTTTCTTCTTTTCTTTCTTTTTATCTTTTTTGTCCTTATCGGCTTTTTCAGCGTCGTCCTGACCTTGTGCCGCTTTCATCTGCTCGCGCTGCGCCTCACGTTCCGCTTTAAGAGCTTCCTTCTCTGCCTTCATTTGTTCACGCAAAGCATCTCGCTCAGTCTTAGCTGCTGCCGCCTTTTCGCGTGCTTCCGTAGTAGTTTGCTGACCTTTGTCAGCCTGTTGCGCTTGTAATGGCAGCGCGTTACTGGCAACCGTCGTGAAGGTAGCTGCAATCGCGATAACAAGTATGATGAGTTTTTTCATTGTCATTCTCCCGTGTATTTAGTTGTGGGTTCGAGAGTAATTAAAGCCTCATTTAACCCATCATGCGAGTCGTTTAATTTGTTTTTACTTTGTCATAAACAAGTTTAAGGCCAGCCGCCTTCATGCTCTAACAACCATTTTTTAATGCTTATTCCACCAGCGTAGCCCACCAATTTTCGATTTGCACCAATAATTCGATGGCACGGAATGATTAATGCAATAGGGTTACTGCGGTTCGCCATACCAACTGCCCGCACCGCTTTAGGGTTGTGAATCCGATTGGCAATCTCCCCATAACTGCTGGTTTCACCGAATTTAATCTGTTGCAGCTGGCGCCACACCTGTTGTTGGAAAAGTGTCCCATGTGGCTTGAGAGGGAGATCAAATTGCCGGAGTTGACCCTGAAAATAGCCGTTAATCTGCCGTTTCGCCTCCTCTAAGAGAGCACATGAGTTTTCCCGCAGCGCGTGGGTGGAGAGACTGAGTTGGGTTAATGCAACCCCATCACTGGCAAGTTGAAGCGGTCCGATTGGACTGTTCATGGTGATTTCAAAGCTCATGTGAGTTCTCTCGGCCTATGCGACTGTGCTAGGGTTGACACAGGTTAAGCATAGAAGAGAACTCATGAGAAATAAACGTCGTTTTGAATTTGGCCCAGCAACCTTGGTGGCCGCTGCATTTATTGGCCCAGGAACGGTGGTGACCGCAACCCTTGCAGGTGCAAACTTTGGCTATGCGCTGCTCTGGGCTTTACTGTTTTCAATTGCGGCAACCATAGTTCTACAAGAGATGGCAGCGCGACTTGGAATTGTTACGCAAAAGGGGCTAGGGGAGTCGATCGCAAGTTTTGTACAGCAGCCCTGGTTACGCTACGGGTTGTTTACTCTTATTTTACTGGCGGTGGTGGTTGGCAACAGTGTCTATCAAGGCGGCAACTTAAGCGGTGCGCGACTTGGTTTAGTCGAGCTGATACCTTGGCTTCCGAGTCAGAGCATTCCGTTCATACTTGCAGTGGTGGCAGGAATCATTTTATGGGCGGGTCATTACCGTCTGATTGAGCGTGTATTGATCGCATTAGTTGCGGTGATGAGTTTTGCCTTTTTGGCAACTTTTGTACTGACTCAGCCGGTGTGGTCAGAGTTATGGCAAGGACTTTTACAACCAAGTATTCCCACCGGAGCAACCCTAACGGTGATTGCTCTCATTGGGACCACAGTCGTTCCCTATAACCTGTTTTTGCATGCTTCAGCGGTTGCCCAAAAATGGCATGCAGCGGAAGACTTACGCTATGCTCGGCGCGATATTTGGGTGTCGGTACCGCTCGGCGGGATTATCTCAATGGCGATTGTCGCAAGTGCCGCCAGTGCATTTTTTGGCCGAGCGATTGAGATTAATAGTGCGGCAGATATGAGCCGCAGTTTGCAACCACTCTTTGGCGATGCGGCAAGCCTGTTTATGGCGGTAGGTCTATTCTCCGCAGGATTATCTTCAGCACTCACTGCACCACTTGCAGCTGCATACGCACTGGCCGGTATGTTTGGCTTTAAAGGCGGTTTACAAGGTCGTGCATTCCGCGCAACCTGGTTGATTATTTTAGTCATCGGGACGGTCATTGCCTCGCTGGGTTGGCGACCGATTGAGGTGATCTGGGTTGCACAAATAGCGAACGGCTTGTTACTCCCACTTATGGCAGCCTTCTTAATTTGGGCCTGTAACCGACCGGAACTTGGCCAATACCGTAATGCCTGGTGGCAAAATGCAGTTGCCGTGTTGGTGTGGTGTGTTGCCCTAGCGCTAGGTGTACGCAGTATCGGGAGTGCTGTGGGGTTGTGGTGATTAGTGCCCGAAACGTAATTCGAGTTCAACTCCAACCAACCAATGTGATGAGCGCTTCTCGGTGAGCTCTTCGCGGGGCCAATGCATCCCGATCCAGCTTTCTAGGTAGAGCCAGTCGCGATGAAGTCGCGAGCGATGGAGTGCACGAACCCCATGGTCATGAAGCGGGATCAGGGTGTCGGTTTCACCGTACCACCAGACTTCAGCACCGATCGCACGTTCGGGATGGTACATGTAGAAAACTTTGTTGGATGCATGCCAGCGCACCCCCTCGGTACGTTCGGCGTAGGTGCCGCGAACCCAAAACTTATTGAACCACTTATCGCTGATGGCAAAGTCATGGGCGAGTGTTTGTGCTACCCCGAAGCCATCGCTGTCGCGCCAAAATCCGACGGTTTGCAGTAAAAGTTCGGTCCTTTCGGTGACGATAGTCTCAAAGGTATAGCGACTTTGCACATACGGGTCGAGATCTAAGCCCCCGCGAAACCCAGCACTAAACGAGAGTCTGTGCTGCTCGCCGACGTCGGGCGCAAAACCCAGTCCAAGCATCCACTCCTCATCGGCGTCATCGCGTCGAATGACGGACGGCCGGGTACGGCGTTGGTCATTAATAAAGTCATCAAAGGTGTCGCGCCCAATAAAGGCAGAGAATTGCTGTTCAGCGTGCGGTAAGACAACGCTGGCGCGGAAACTTGAATCGACTTGAAAGCCGTCGTAGCCACTCCATTCTGGCCTGAGGGTTAAGCGACCATAGGTGTTTTCATACTCACTAATATCAATGTCATCACCAAAAAATGAGTCAAGCCAAGCTGCGGTATGCTGAACTGACCAAGCGAGGTCGTCACGGAATTCATCTATAAAAGGTTGCTCTGGTTCAGCCGTCGTTGCAGGGCTTTGGTCCTGAGCGAAGCTGACAGAAGCACTTAATGCGAGCAGCACAAGTCCGCAAAAGGTAAAGGCGTGATAGCTTTTTTGAATAAGACGAGCCGACATGGTCCCCTCCTGACGCTCATCTTTTGAACATACAAGAAGTTGATGAATTGTGCCAGCTCGTCAGTGCAGATTCATTAAATACTGACTCGTTTGTATTGACGATACTCAGGTTGCCAGAAATTAGCTTCGATACGCTCTTGTAAGATTTCATCCGTCACAGCTAGCGCAAGCTCTTGCTCCTGTGCAACTTTCGCCACTGCGAAGGCAATTTTCTTACTTAGCTCTGCAACATGAGTAAGCGCCGGTAGTAAGTGCTCACCTTCACCATTCGCAAGAGGCGAGTGTTCGGCCAGCGTTTCACTCGCAGCCATTAGCATTTTATAACTAATGCGCTGGGCCTTTATCGCCAACACTCCGAGTCCGATACCGGGGAAAATATAGCTGTTATTGCATTGCGCAATAGGATATTGCTTACCCTCGTATGCAACGGCTTGGTATGGGCTACCGGTCGCTACAATCGCATCACCTTGAGTCCACTCGATGATTTGTTGAGGATGCGCCTCAATCTGCCGTGATGGATTTGAAAGTGGGAATATAATCGGTCTTTGAGTGGCTTGGTGCATCGCTTTAATGACCTGCTCGGTAAACAACCCAGGTTGTCCGGAAACGCCGATTAGAATCCCGGGTTTAGCACAGTGCATGACGTCCAATAGCGAAGGATACTGGCCACTATATTGCCAATCAGCCAGTCGCTCATTGCGTTGTACCAAGGCTTGTTGGAAGTCGCGTAAATCTGACATCCCTTCAGTAAGCAAGCCAAATCGGTCAACCATAAAGATCTGCTGGCGCGCCTGCTGGTCGGTCAGACCCTCAGCGACCATTTGTTGAATGATTTGCTCAGCGATACCACAGCCGGCTGAACCGGCCCCTACGAATGCCACGCGTTGATCGCGCAGGCGTACTTGCTTCGCTTTACATGCAGCGAGAAGTGTACCGACTGTTACCGCGGCGGTGCCTTGAATATCATCATTAAAGCAGCAGTAGTCATGGCGATACTTGCGCAGAATGGGCATGGCATTGGGTTGGGCAAAATCTTCAAACTGGATCATCGCTTCCGGCCAACGACGTTTGACCGCTTTCATGAAGATTTCGATAAATTCATCATAGTCGGCTTGGTCAATCCGTTTGTGGCGGGCCCCCATATACATAGGGTCGTTGAGTAGTTTTTCATTATTGGTGCCAACATCCAAACAGACGGGCAGCGTATAAGCTGGGCTAATACCGCCACAGGCCGTGTATAAACTCAGTTTGCCGATTGGAATGCCCATCCCCCCGATACCTTGGTCGCCTAAGCCGAGAATCCGTTCACCGTCGGTGACCACTATGACTTTTACTTTTCGTTTCGTGGCGTTGCGAAGGATATCGTCGATTTGATGACGATCTTCATAGGAAATGAAAAGCCCACGCGAACTGCGGTAAATGTCAGAGAATTGCTCGCAGGCATCGCCCACAGTTGGGGTGTAAATAATTGGCATCATCTCTTCGAGATGATCTTTCAAAAGGCGATAAAACAGGGTTTCGTTGTTATCTTGAATCGCCCGTAAATAAATATGTTTATTTAAAGCCGTATCAAAACTTGAGTATTGCATGTAACAACGTTTAACTTGTTCATCAATGCTCTCATAGCGAGGCGGAAGAAGCCCGGTGAGGTTAAATGCCGCACGCTCTTCTCGGGTAAATGCGCTACCCTTATTGAGTAAGGGGGTTTCAAGCAAATTGGGGCCTGCATAAGGGATATACAACGGACTCTTCATGAATCAATCTCCTAGCGCTATGATGAGGGGACGTTATTATGCCAAAAATCGAGGATAAACACATGGAAAATCCAAGTTTCAGCGTCACCATGCAACTCATCGATAATTATAAGTTTGAAATTGATTTCGCTGAGTTTGGTCAGATCATCACCGACGAGCCAGCACCTTTAGGGGGTGGCGAGGGACCCAACCCAAGTCGGCTTCTTGCAGCTGCGGTGGCAAATTGTATGGCGGCGAGTTTGATGTTTGCTATTCGCAAGTTTAAAGGCGACCCAGGTCAAGTTTCAGCAACTGTCTCCGGTACTATGGAGCGCATTGATGGCCGCTGGCGGGTGGTCACCTTAGCGGTTGACTTAAAGCTTGGTAACCATGCGGTGGCGTTACCGAACCTTGACCGAGTTTTGAGCCAGTTCGAAAACTTTTGTGTCGTCACGCAAAGCGTACGGGCAGGAATTGAGGTAAAAGTACGCGTGTTTGATGAAACTGGGCAGGAGCTTAGTATGGATGATTCCAACGCATGATCGGAGTGTTCGTATTCAATACCGCTATCATGCTGCTGGCAGTGGTCACCCACTATGAACTCTTGATTCGGCTGACGCGCTTTTTACAAGAGTTTAAACTCCGCCATCGCTCCCGCATTTTGTTGGGTGTTTGTGTGGCTTTGGTGGCACATGTTGTCGAGGTTTGGCTGTTTGCGGTGGCCTATTATGTGATGGAACACTTCCTCGGTTGGGGCTATCTTGATGGGGTCTCAGGGCATCTGCTTGAGTATGGCTACTTCTCCTTCACGACCTACACAACTTTGGGCTTCGGTGATATTTCCCCAGTTGGCGAAATGCGTTATTTAACCGGAATTGAAGCACTGATTGGCTTAGTCTTGGTCACCTGGACGGCTTCTTATTTGTTTATCGAGATGCAGCGCTATTGGAACAAAGATTAACCGAATAGCGCTGAGCCGGGATTTTGCAAAATCCAACTGGTGACAATGTATTTATCATTAGAGGTGGGGACTGTGCCGCGATGGGTATGGGTGAAGTAGCCCGGAGCAATCACCATGCGTCCTTGTTTGGGCTTGATTTGCCGATTTTGATAATAAAAATCGGTTGTTCCTCCGGCACTCACATCATTTAAGTAATACATGAATAACAAGCTTCGATGGAGGGCCTCGGTACTGTCCTTTTGTGGATAGACTTCACAGTGCCAGTAATTGTAATTTCCCACTCCGACCGGATACTTTTGCGCTTGAATTGCGCCGAGTCGATAAAGAAATTTCATGTAATCTGCTTCACGCCCTGCGGCAACCTCGTCGAAGTTCTCATGAGTTAAATGCACTGCTTCACCGGTTTGGGGATGACGAACTTGCAGTGCAACTGGAGCAATCAAAGCAAATCGGTATTTCTTAAAGTATTCGGTCGCGTACTTTGCTGTGGTTGCTTGCAAATGCTCGAGTAAATCTTGATATTCGGAATGTTGGTTGAGGTAGAGGTCTTGGCTGATTTTCTTGCTCGGATCAACGCCACCACCGGTGCGGCCCTGGACTCGATGCGGACTATTTTCAAAACGCTCGATAAAGTGCTGACAAAATTCGGCAGTTAAGGCGTCGTCGTATACTTCGATAAAATCGTTCGACACGTTTTTTCATTCCTTGTAACAATTCGATGCTGGCAGTGTAACAAAGGGCGAGCCAGAATAAAGAGTCGAATAATGTAAAAAACGATTGCCGTATCGGTACGCAAGATGCGGCGACAAGAGTTGACTCGAGTGGTAAAGCTAGCGACTCTAGAAGAAATCGCTCAGAAGGAACGCTTTGCATGACCTATATCCATGATACGATCAGCTCTTTGCAGCACACTAGCCCCGCACAAACTGAATTTTATCAAGCGGTTGAAGATGTCCTTGATTCCCTTGCCCCGATTCTCGAAGACGATAAACGCTACCAGCAACACGCGATTATTGAACGTTTAGTTGAGCCCGAAAGACAAATTATGTTTCGCGTGCCTTGGCTCGATGACCGCGGCCAGATTCAAGTCAACAAAGGCTATCGAATCGAATTTAATAGTGCGTTAGGGCCTTATAAAGGTGGCCTGCGCTTCCATCCAAGCGTGAACGCTAGCATCATCAAGTTTCTCGGGTTTGAACAGATTTTCAAAAATGCCCTGACCGGACTCGCGATTGGTGGGGGAAAAGGGGGGGCTAACTTTGATCCGAAAGGCAAGTCAGATCAAGAAATCATGCGCTTTTGTCAATCGTTTATGACCGAGTTATATCGGCATATTGGCCCCAATACAGATGTCCCTGCTGGTGATATTGGAGTTGGTACTCGCGAAATTGGCTATTTATTTGGTCAGTACAAGCGCATTGTTAATCGCTTCGATGGAGTCCTTACCGGCAAATCCATGCTCTGGGGTGGTTCAGAGGCGCGCAAACAAGCCACGGGCTTTGGCTGTGTTTACTTTGCTCAGAATATGCTCGAAGACAGAGATCAATCCATTAAAGGGAAGACCTGTTTAGTCTCAGGCTCTGGTAACGTTGCGATCTACACCATGGAAAAGCTTTATGAGTTGGGTGCCAAGCCGGTTGCGTGTAGTGATTCAAATGGCACGATTTATCATTCGCAAGGAATTGACCTCGACTTGATCAAAGACTTGAAAGAACGTCGCCATGAACGCCTGAAAGTTTACCTCGAGACGCATACTGACGCTGAATACACCCCGCGCGAAGATTACCCAGAAGACGGTCATAGTATTTGGCGTTATCAAGCAGATTTGGCCTTCCCTTGTGCGACCCAGAACGAACTGACTGAGCGTGATGCGCAATGCTTGTTGGAGAACGGTTGCAGTGCTATTGCTGAGGGCGCAAATATGCCTTCTACCCAAGCAGCGGTAGACCTCTTCGTCGAAGCCGGGGTCGCCTATGGTCCAGGTAAGGCTGCAAACGCAGGTGGTGTCGCCACGAGCCAGCTAGAAATGGCCCAGAACGCGGGGATGCGGCATTGGAGTTTTGCCGAGGTTGATCAGCGCCTACAAGAAATTATGCGTCACATTTACTGCACAAGTCGCGATACCGCAGCTCGCTATGGGTCGGAGCGCAACTTAGTGTTAGGAGCAAATATTGCCGGGTTCAAACGGGTCGCCGATGCGATGATTGAACAAGGCTTGGTTTAATGAAACAACAAGGAACTTTGGTTATGAAAAAATCCATCATCGCATTAGCACTCATTTGTAGCAGTGCTGCACTTGCCGATGAGGGCATGTGGATGCCGCAGCAATTGCCGGAAATTGCAGATAAGCTTAAAGCTGCTGGACTCCAGCTTGACCCAAATGAGTTGACTCAGCTCACTGAATTTCCGATGGGGGCGATTGTCAGCTTAGGCGGATGCTCGGCCTCGTTCGTATCGCCGCAGGGCTTGGTTGCGACCAACCACCACTGTGTTTATGGCAGTATCGCCTACAACTCTACTCCGGAGAACGACCTGCTCGCTAACGGTTTTCTTGCTGAAAATTTAGCGGCAGAATTGCCAGCGGCTCCAGGCACGCGGATTTTTGTAACCCGTGCCGTTGATAACGTCACCTCGCAAATTATTGATGAGCAGGTTGCTAAGCTATCGGGTAAAGCACGCGTTGACGCAATCGAGGCCAAGCAAAAAGCCATGGTCGCGGAGTGCGAGAGCGATGCAGGTCATCGTTGTAGCGTTGCCTCTTACTATGGTGGACTTGAGTACTACTTGATTAAACAGTTGGAAATTAAAGATGTCCGCCTAGTTCATGCTCCGGCTGAAGGGGTGGGCAAGTTTGGCGGCGACACAGATAACTGGATGTGGCCGCGTCATACCGGAGATTATTCATTCTATCGTGCCTATGTGAGCCCCACCGGCGAGTCAGCAGAATATGCTGAAGAGAACGTGCCTTATGTGCCAGAACATCACTTAGCGATAGCGACAGAAGCGCTTGATGAGGGCGACTTTGTAATGGCGCTCGGTTACCCAGGGCGCACCAATCGTCACCGTTTACCATCCGAAGTACTGAGTACATTCGAGTGGAGTTATCCAAAGACGGTTGAGCGTTTCACTGAAACTCTTGCGATCATTGATGAGGTCACCGCCACAAATAAAGACGCGGAACTCAAATATGCAAGCCGCGTCGCGGGGCTTAATAATTACTTAAAAAACCGTCAAGGCATGCTTGATTCGTATCACGGCAGTGATTTGCTCGAACGCAAGCAGCAAGAGCATCGTGAGTTGTTGGAGTGGGTGCAAAGTAGTGCGGGCAATCGTCGCGCCTATGCAGCCGACTTACAGCGTCTTGAGAGCTTACTCGCTGAGCGCGACCAACAAAGCCGAGAAGACTATCTACTCGATGTTGCTGAACCGCGATTGTTATCTATGGCGCGCACTTTATACCGCCTCGCTAAAGAGCAAACCAAACCGGATGCGGAACGTAGAGCGGGTTTCCAAGAACGTGATTTGCCGCGTTTTCAAGCTTATGTCGCGCGCTTTGATCGAAGCTTTGATGCGACGATTGAACAAGCTCTCGACTTCCACAATTTGCGCAATTACCTGAATCAACCAGCAGCTAAGCGTCACGCCGAGTTCGATAAGGCGTTGGGGTTAACGGGGAAACTTTCTGATGCTGAGTTGCGCAACAAAATCAACGCGTTGTATGACGCAACCGGCTTGATGGATGTCGATCAGCGGACTGAATGGCTAGCACAGAAACCAGGTGCTTTCGCAGATAGCGACGACCCGTTTGTACGAGCGGCTGTTGCCCTGTATGCCAGTGATCGCGAGGCTGAGCGAAAACAACAAGAACTTGCAGGGCAAATTCAGCAGGCTTATGCGAGTTACATGGCCGCTAAGATTGCCTTTATGCAGGCTCGTGGCGAAGCCGTGTACCCAGATGCGAATAGTACTTTGCGGGTAACCTATGGCAATGTCACCGGTCGCGATCACGGAACCTACGATGGGACGGCGTGGACTGCATTTACAACCTTGCGTGGTATTACCCAGAAAGCTACGGGTGAGGGCGAGTTTAATGCCCCGCAAGCACAGCTCGATGCGATCGAAGCGAAAAACTATGGTGAGTATTATGTTCCTGCTCTCGACTCGGTTCCGGTGAACTATCTCGCAACCCTTGATATTACCGGCGGTAATTCGGGTTCAGCAGTGTTGAATGGTAAAGCTGAATTGGTTGGTCTTGCGTTTGATGGAACCCTTGATTCGATTATCTCGGATTGGGATTTCAATCTTTCCAATACCCGTTCAATTCAAGTCGACTCGCGCTTTATGCTATGGCAAATGCGCTATGTCGACGGTGCTGAGGCTTTACTTGAAGAGATGGGCGTTCCGCTCGACTAGAAGTTCTCAAAGCACGACACTATCAATGATAAAACCCGCTCTATCCCTGAGCGGGTTTTTTTCTCGCAAATCTTTGGCGGTTGGTCGCAACAAATTGAGCTATGCTTAAATGCATACCGTACCATGTGCAATATAGGTACAAAGGAGGCGTTATGCGCACAATTCAAAAGTTAGCTTTAGCGTTTATGGTTATTGCAGTGGCTGGGTGTAGTTCACCAGGGGCAGTAGAAATGCTGGGTGAGAAACGGCCAGCAATTACCAAAGCAGATGTGATCATCATGCAGGTTGCGCCTGAATCGGCTGCGCCAATTGCTCGTCTGCGCGCTGAGTTTAGTTATGGCGTACGGGAGACCGATGAAGATAAACTGGTGTACGCAATCGAACGAGTAAGAACGCAAGCGGCAGCGCTTGGAGCAAACCTTATCGTTATCGACAATGTGAAGTTTCGGACAACCGCCGCTGGATTAGTGACAAATGGTCTGTTCGAGGGCGAGGTAGCGAGCCAAATTGCTGCGCAGCGCACGCCTGTAGTCACAGCGACCGCCTATTACCTTAATCGCTAGGCGGTCACCATGAAATGTCACCTTACTTAGCGTAAGGTGACGAATTCCTCTGCACTGGTCGGGTGCAAAGCGACGGTGGCATCGAACTGGGCTTTGGTCGCGCCCATCTTCATGGCCACTGCAAATCCTTGCAGAATCTCATCCATTCCTTCACCAATACCATGGATACCCACCACCCGCTCGTCTGGACCGGCACACACCAGTTTAAAAGTCGATAATGCTCGGTGTTGCGTTACTGCATTGTACATCGCCGCAAATTGTGACTTGTAGACTTTAACTTGAGCTTCACCGTACTCAGCAACCGCTTCGACTTCGGTTAAGCCTACCGTGCCGATAGGCGGGTGACTAAAGACGATGGTCGGAATTTGGCTGTAGTCCATGTGCGCATCAGGAAGTTCTGGATTAAATAAACGCTCGGCTAATAAGCGCCCCGCTTTAATTGCAACGGGGGTAAGTTGCGCTTCTCCGGTGATATCGCCTACTGCGTAAATACCTGGGACGTTGGTATTTTGGTATTTATCGGTACGGATAAAGCCAAGCTCGTCGGCTTCGACACCGGCCGCCGCTAGATTAATTTGATCCGTTGCCGGCTCGCGACCAATCGCCCAAATGAGACAATCGACCTCGTCAATCACTTCGCCACTGACCGTGTGAACGGTTAATAAACCTGAACTTGGATCTTTCTCAACTTTGGCAACACTGCTATTGGTATGCAAGTTAAGCTTGTCTTGCTGCATCCGCTCAAGCAAAGCATTGGTGATATCTTCATCGAAGTAGCGCAGTGGTCTGTCTTTGCGAACCAGCAAGTGAGCGTCGCTGCCCAATGCATGCAAAACTCCTGCAATTTCAACTGCGATATAGCCAGCGCCAACCACAACCGCTTTATTCGGGCGTTCGGTTAGCGCAAAGAATCCGTCTGAATCAATCCCGTATTCTGCCCCTGGGCAAGTTGGAATCATGGAGCGGCCACCGACCGCAATGGTGATATGATCTGCAGTAATATGCTCACCATTTACTTCAACAGTACGGGCATCCACAAAGCGCGCAAAGCCTTCAATATACTCTACTCCGTTGGCGGCAAAACCGCGCTTGTAGCCACCGTGAATACGTTCGATGTAGGCTTCGCGATTTTTGACTAAGGTGGCCCAGTCAAAACCTTTTTGTTCAACATCAAAGCCATAGTCCGCACTGTATTTCAGAGCTTCGGCGATATGGGCACCGTACCACATGACCTTTTTCGGAACACAACCGACATTTACACAGGTCCCACCGACTGCTTTTGCTTCAATAACGGCTGCTTTTGCGCCACGAATTGCTGCACGATTGGCCGATGCGATGCCGCCACTGCCTGCGCCAATTGCCAGGTAGTCGTAATGTCTTGTCATTCGAATTCTCCAAACTGCCCGAAGGGTGTATTCAAAACATAAAGCCGTTATGATCCCCTATATCGTGTGCTGACGCAACGCTTGCATGGCCACTGTAAGGAAGAAAATATAGATGGGCTTAATCTATCAAATTAATCGAAGTAAGCGTCGCCGAACACTTGCTTTAAAAGTTGCAAATGGCCAGTTGCAGGTTCATGCACCTTGGTTTGTGCGCGATGCTGAGATCGAACAGTTTGTGGCACAAAAGCGTTCATGGATTGAGCGTCATTTGAGCCGTCAACAAAGCGCACTTGCAGGTCTTACCCCAAGAGACTGGCTTACTGAGAACTCGGTACTCTGGCTCGGACAGCCTGTCGTTGTGACGGTTCATTATGGAGGTCGCGGCGGAGTCATGCGGTTTACTGCAACTGAACTGCAAATTAGTGTGCCAAATCGAGTTAAAGATGTTGCTGGATATATCTTTAAATGTGTGCGACAGGCATACAAGGAGCGCGCTATGGCTTGGTTAAATGAGTTTTTCGACCAGCAATCGCAACTGCCGCAGTACCCAAAAGCTTGGAGTATAGGTCAGTTCAAAGCGAAGTGGGGGCATTGCTCTAAAGCGGGTGAACTGAAATTTACCTGGCAATTATGGCTGGCGCCAGAGTGGGTTGTTCGTTATGTGGTGCTGCATGAAGTCGCGCATCTGGATGAGTTTAATCATGGTCCAAAATTTTGGCAGCGCGTGGCAGAATTGGAGCCGGATTACCGCCATGCCGAGGCTTGGTTAAAACGCCACGGCATGACGGTATTATCGCTTGATTACCTAGACTATGTGGTCGCTTAAGACTACCGGTTAGGCGGTAATTTTTCGCGTAAGAAATCGGCCATCATAGTGCGCAAATGTAGCGTTGTTCCTTCCCCTTCATAGATTCCATGGGTGCGATTCGGATAGGCAAAAAATTCAAATTGCTTGCCGTGTTTAATCAGTTCATTTACCAGTCGTTCAGATCCTTGGAAATGGACGTTATCATCAGCTGTACCATGAACTAACAACAGCTCGCCCTCAAGGTTTTCGGCATGAGTAATTGCCGAGGTTTCTTGGTAGCGCTTGGCTGATTCAGGCAATAGACCAGAATAACGTTCTTGGTAAATCGTATCGTAAAGGGTTAAATCTGGCACCGGCGCCAAAGCGATCCCCACATGGTAATCATCAGGGTAGCGGAACAGTGCATTGAGTGTCTGGGTACCGCCGCCACTGTGGCCCCAAATGGCAACGCGGTCGCTATCAATAAATGACCAGCGCTTGAGCATTTGTTGCAAGGCATCGTATTGGTCTCGAACGGTAATGTCGCCTAAGTTTTTATAAATTGAACGGCGCCACTCGAAGCCACGCGGTGACTTGGTTCCGCGGTTATCAATTGAGGCAACAATATAACCCTGCTGGGTGAGGTATTGATGGAACATGAAGCGCTCACCCCCCCAAGTATTCGCGACGGTTTGTCCCCAGGGTTCGCCATACACATAGAAAACAATCGGATAACTTTGGGTCGGGTCAAAGTCGTGCGGCGTCATTAAAAAGCCATCAAGCTTGAGCCCATCTCTTGCTTCGACTTGGAAGAAATTAAAATCGGCCAGAGCAAGATCGTCCACATTATCTTGAACCCGTTGGTTATCTTCGATGACACGAATCACCTTGTGGTCAGGTAGGGAGATCATCGCGGTGACTGGCACCGAAGTAACACTTGAGTAGGTGTGCACTGCATATTCAGCACCTGCCGATAAGCGATAGCTATGACTACCTGCTTGCGCTGGGGTAAGTCGCTCGAGCTTACCGCTGCCGTCGAGGCTGGCGCGGAATAAGTAGCGCTCAAGTGGCGTTTCGGGTGAAGCGATGAAATACACCCAACCATCGGTTTGGTCGATTTGTAGTACTTCAATCACATCCCAGTTCCCTTGGGTAATCGCTTGGCTACGACCACTGGCACTATCAACGCGATACAAATGCCGATAACCTGAACTTTCGCTTAACCAAGTAAAGGCTTCGCCGCGACCAAAGAACTTCACTTCATCGTTGTAATCGGCCCAGCTGTCCGTGGTTTCTCGAATTACTTCACGCACTTCACCATTCTCAACATCCGCTAAGAAAGCGATGTTTATCGCTTGTGAGCGCGGCATTTGTTGGATCAGCAACTGCTCGTTATTTGCGGCCCATTGCATCCGCACCAAATAATGTTGGCGTGGATCGCCAGGCAGCTTCATCCAAGTGGTGTCGCCACCGCTGGCTGGGAGCACTCCAATGCGCATCGAGGCATTGGTTTCACCCACTTTAGGATAGGGAAATTGTTTCAGGGTTGGATACAATTGATCCGTATTATTAATCATGGTGAACAGCGGCGTACCGGCGGTATCAAGCTGCCAATAAGCGATTTGACTGCCATTAGGCGACCAGCTAAAGCCGTCACGCAAGAAAAACTCTTCTTCGTTAACCCAGTCGAAGGTCCCGTTGACGATGATATCGTTGCCATCAAAGGTCAATTGCTGAATTTGTGCAGAACCGAGATCTTGCACGTAAATGTTGTTCTTCATTACATAAGCAACGCGCTGTCCTTGTGGATCGAACTTAGCGAACTGCAAGGTCGAGGGTTCGGCATTGCCACCGAGTTTGAGCAGGGTATCGGTATTGCGGTCATAGACCCAATAATCACCCAGCGTATGGGTCCGCCATGAACGCTTGGTATTGGTGAAAATCAGAACTTTAGAGCTATCCGCTGACCAGTGATAATCAGCGATGCCAAGCCCGCGACTCTCACCTTTTGGGGTGAGATTATCGGCACTGATGAGCACAGTGCGCTTTTGAGTTTGTGGGTGATAGCGGACGATAGCCTCGCCCCCAAGCGTTTTTTCCACAGTTGTGTAGCCACTGCCATCGCTTGACCAGCGCATGGGTGCGAGCGGAGTCGGGTAAAAATCTGCGGTTTGGTAGAGTCGACCGAGCGTGAGCAGCTCGCCATTCTCAGTTTTTTCAGGAAACCAATGCTGGACTGGGGTTTGCGCGCAGCCTACCAAAGTGGCAGCAAAGAAAAGTATCGCAACAACATGTCGGGTTGTTAACATAGAAGCCTCTACGACGTGGAAAACAACGGCTGCGGTTGAAATTTCTCGACCACGACCATAATTAAGTTTGATAAAATTCACGCTTCATTATTCAAGAGGTTGGTGCATGAGTCAAAACCCTTTGTTGCAGAATAACACCCTACCTGCATTTTCTGAGATCAAGCCCGAGCATATCGTGCCGGCAATCGAGCAACGAATTGTTGCAGCGAAACAAATGATAGAGCAGGTTATTGCTGCGCAAAAATTTACCTGGCAAGACTTTATTGCACCACTTGAGCAAGTGGATGATGAGCTAGAGCGCAGTTGGTCGCCGGTCTCTCACCTGAATGCGGTGAAGAGTGATCCGGCCTTACGTGAAGCCCATGATGCGTGCTTGCCGTTATTATCTGAGTACGCAACTTTCGTGGGGCAACATGAAGGGCTTTATCAAGGTTACAAGGCTATTCGGGAGAGTGCAGAATTTGAGCACCTGAGCGAGGCTCAACAAAAGGTTGTGACCGATACTCTACGCGACTTTGAGTTATCTGGTGTCGCTTTGCCAAACGCGCAAAAGCAAGAATATGCCAAGATTCAAGCACGGCTTGCTGAACTCGGTTCGCAATTTAGTAACAATCTTTTGGATGCAACGGATAATTGGCATCTACTCGTTACCGATGAAGCGGAGTTAAGCGGCTTACCCGAGAGCGCAGTTGAAGCGGCTGCAGCAAGTGCTCGGGAGCATGATCAGCAAGGCTGGCGCTTTGGCTTAGATATCCCCAGCTACTTACCCGTCATGATGTACGCAGATAGTAGCGACTTACGGCGCCAACTTTATCAGGCGTTTACGACGCGTGCTTCAGAGCAAGGGCCACAAGCCGGACAATACGATAACTCAGCAATCATTGCGGAAACCTTAGAGTTGCGGCAGAAGCTCGCCCGACTGCTTGGGTTTGAGCATTATGCCGCCCTAAGTTTGGCGACTAAAATGGCAGACTCAGCAGCACAAGTTGAAACCTTTTTGACGGACCTTGCCGAACGTTCTTTGCCACAAGCTCGAGCAGATTATCAAGAGGTACTCGAGTTCGCACAACGGCAGTGTCATGTGGAAGAACTCGAAGCCTGGGACATCGCTTACTACAGCGAAAAGTTGAAACAACAAAAGTATGCGATTTCTGATGAAGCGTTGCGTCCTTATTTTCCTGAACACAAAGTTGTGCAGGGATTATTTGCGGTGGTTGAGCGCTTATTTGGTTTAACTATCACCGAGCAAACTCCTCCGAGTCGCTGGCATGACAGTGTGCGCTACTTTGTGATTTACGATCAACAGCAGCAACAGCGCGGTAGTTTCTATCTGGACCTATATGCGCGTACAGGGAAGCGCGGCGGCGCGTGGATGGCGGAATGTGCAACGCGGCGACGGACGCTTACTCAGGATGTCCAACTCCCCGTTGCCTACTTAACCTGTAACTTCAACCGACCAGTCGGTGATAAGCCTGCCCTATTTACCCACGATGAGGTGGTGACGTTATTCCATGAATTCGGACATGGCTTGCACCACATGCTGACTCAAATTGAATACGCAGGTGTTTCGGGCATTAATGGGGTGGCATGGGACGCAGTGGAGCTGCCGTCTCAATTCCTCGAGAACTGGTGTTGGGAACCTGAAGCATTAGCGCTTATCTCGGGGCATTATGAAAGTGGTGAACCACTGCCACAGGATTTACTCGATAAAATGCTCGCGGCCCGTAACTTCCAATCTGCAATGCAAATGGTACGGCAATTAGAGTTTAGTTTGTTTGATTTGAGAATCCATGCAGATCCGAGTATCCGCTCGGCCGCACAAGTTCAGAGTGTGCTTGACCAGGTTCGTGAACAAGTCGCAGTACGCAAACCGCCTGCGTATAATCGTTTTCAACATAGTTTCGGGCATATTTTTGCCGGCGGCTATGCGGCGGGATACTACAGTTATAAATGGGCAGAAGTGTTATCGGCAGACGCGTTTTCGCGGTTTGAAGAAGACGGTATTTTTAACCCCCAAACCGGGCAAGATTTCTTGCATGAAATTCTTGAGCAAGGTGGCTCAAAAGACGCAATGGAATTGTTTGTGGCGTTTCGCGGGCGTGAGCCTAAGGTTGATGCGCTATTGCGTCATTCCGGGATTCAGGGATGACGCTCGCTCAAGGTATGCCTGACTAATTTGGTAGTACAGCTTGAACAATAAGTACCAGGCTGAGCACAAATAACACAATCAGAACTATGCCAACCGCGATGTAAGCTTTGGGATTTCCTTTGCTGAAGTCGCGTTGGCGGTTTTGTTCTGACTGGACCCCAAACAAGGCAGCAATGACGCTCACCAGCACACTAAAGAAATTGGGCTTAGACGCCATGCTTAACCCCGTGGAGTGGGGGATGGTTTAAAATCGCGCTGCTGGCTCGGCTCGCCGAAGACAAGCTCGACAAGATCGAGGAAATGAAATTGAGTCGAACGACTCTGACCCGTAAACCAGGTCGACCAAGTGACTTGTTGCTCGGCTTCACATTGTTGTTGTGCCAATTGCCCTTCGCTTGTCTCAAGCAGAGCTTGGCATTTTTGGGTGTGGGTCGCAGCCACGCGTGCGCCCGGATCCACCATAATTGCGGCAAGCAATATGGTCCCTAGTAGCACGGTGTAAATCGCATAGCGGTTCATCATGACACCCTTCTGATTACCTAAATTCAACAAGTGCTTACAATTTAGCAGGAAAACTCTCACTCTGCCACAGATATTATCGTTCGTCGGCACGCGCGTGGGGATATTTTTACTGGCATGCAAGGGTGGGTTTGCTACAATGTCGGCTTTGTTTAGCACCGCGCGACGACGCTTGGAGAAGCCCATGGCAGATTATCTCATCGCTCCTTCGATTCTATCCGCTGATTTCGCTCGACTTGGCGAAGAGGTCGAGGCTGTTCTGGCTGCCGGAGCTGATGTTGTTCATTTTGATGTAATGGACAATCACTTCGTGCCCAACCTCACGATCGGCCCGATGGTCTGTAAAGCGCTCCGCGATTATGGCATTACCGCACCGATTGATGTGCACCTTATGGTGCAACCCGTTGATCGAATGATTGCCGATTTTGCCGATGCCGGTGCATCCATCATTACCTTCCATCCAGAGGCTTCAACCCACATCGATCGCTCATTGCAGATGATTAAAGATGCGGGTTGCCAAGCGGGCTTAGTGTTTAACCCAGCGACGCCACTGCATTACCTTGATTATGTTATGGATAAACTCGATGTCATTCTTTTGATGTCAGTAAATCCTGGTTTTGGCGGACAGAGCTTTATTCCATCGACCCTCGAAAAGTTACGCGCAGTGCGGGAACGTATTGATGGGAGCGGTCGCTCTATTCGTCTCGAAGTCGATGGTGGTATTAAGGTTGATAATATTGCTGAAGTTGCCGCCGCCGGTGCAGATATGTTTGTCGCCGGTTCAGCCATTTTTAACCAGCCCGACTATCAACAAGTGATTCAAGCGATGCGAGCAGAACTCGCCAGTGTTTCAGCAGGATAATGTGACATGAGTAAACCTATTGTATTGAGTGGCTGTCAGCCATCTGGACAATTATCAATTGGCAATTACATCGGAGCTTTGCGGCAGTGGGTGAAGATGCAAACCACCCATGATTGTCGTTTTATGCTGGTTGATTTGCATTCAATTACAGTACGTCAAGATCCTGCGCAATTGCGCTCAGCAACGTTAGATGGTCTGGCTTTATACATGGCGTGTGGTCTTGATCCAGAGCAGAGCACTTTATTTGTGCAATCTCATGTGCCAGAGCATGCTCAGTTGGCGTGGATTTTGAATTGTTATACGCAGATGGGTGAACTCAATCGTATGACGCAGTTTAAAGACAAGTCGGACCGTCACGCGAACAATATTAATGCTGGGTTGTTTACCTATCCTGCTTTGATGGCAGCGGATATCTTGCTGTATCAAGCCAATGAAGTGCCCGTTGGCAACGATCAAAAGCAGCATCTAGAATTGGCGCGTGATGTCGCCACCCGCTTTAATAATATTTATGGCGACGTGTTTACCATTCCAGAGCCACATATCCCGGAAGTCGGTGCACGCGTGATGAGCCTGCAAGATCCAACTAAGAAAATGTCGAAGTCGGATGATAATCCGAACAATTTTATCGGGCTGCTCGAAGAGCCCAAGAAAATTGAGAAAAAACTCAAGCGCGCGGTGACAGATTCCGATGAGCAAGCGCGGATTTATTTTGACCCGACTGAAAAAGCAGGGGTATCAAACCTGCTCTCAATCCTCTCTGCGGCAACAGGTCGCAGTATCGCGGAGCTGGTGCCAGAGTACCAAGATAAGATGTACGGACACTTGAAGAAAGACACCGCCGATGCCGTGGTTGCGATGCTTGAGCCGATTCAAGAGCGCTACCGTAACTATAGAGAAAATATGGACTTTTTGAATGAGGTGATGGCGAAAGGTGCGGCCAAAGCCAGCGCAATCGCAGCCCCAACCTTGGCAAAAGTTTACGATGCAATTGGGTTTGTACCGCGTCCGTAAGTTTGGTGTTACAGCGTCACTCCAAAATCCAGTGATCAAGATCAATATTTTTCTAATTTAGATTTCCCTAAATAAGAAAATCATGTCTATACTACCTGCGATGTTTTCATTGCAGGTATTTTTTTGTTCACTTTTTGGGGGTTCACTATGGAACTAGACCCGCTTTTACTCTCGCGAATCCAATTTGCGTTTGTGGTGTCCTTCCACGCAATTTTTCCAGTATTCACGATTGGTCTTGCGAGCTTTATCGCAACGTTAGAAGGCCTAAATTATCGCACCCGCAACCCAGTTTGGGAGCGCCTCGCAACGTTTTGGGCGAAAGTCTTTGCCGTTGTATTCGGTATGGGAGTTGTGTCCGGTATCGTTATGGCCTTCCAATTCGGTACTAACTGGAGCGTTTTCTCACATACCAGTGCCAACTTCTTAGGCCCGGTGCTCAGCTATGAGGTTGTCACAGCTTTCTTCCTCGAAGCCGCATTCTTGGGCGTGCTGTTGTTTGGTCGCAATAAAGTCCCGCGCGGAGTGCATTTTGCTTCTGCCGTGATGGTTGCAACCGGAACCTTCATTTCCAGCTTCTGGATTTTGTCGGCTAACAGTTGGATGCAGACCCCGGCTGGAGTAGAAATGGTCGATGGCTTCTATCATGTGGTGAGCTGGGCCGATGCTATTTTCAATGCTTCATTTTGGCCACGTTTCTTCCATATGGCCTTGGCTTCATTCCTGACCGGTAGTTTCGTGGTAGCTGGCGTGAGTGCATGGTACATCATGCAGGGTCGTGAAGTTGAAACCCATAAAAAAGCGCTGTCAATGACCCTTTGGTTCTTGCTGATTGCAACACCTGCTCAGGTGGTCATCGGTGATATCCATGGTCTGAATACACTCGAGCATCAACCGACAAAAGTAGCAGCAATGGAAGGTAACTGGGAAACGGGTGGTAATGTTCCGTTATTGCTATTCGCTATTCCCGATCAAGAAGCTCAGACCAACCACTTCGAAATAGGGATTCCAAATGGTGCGAGTTGGATTCTTCGACACGATGCGGAAGGCGTTGTACCTGGGCTTAAAGACGTTCCTCAAGATAAACAACCCCCGGTTGCGATCGTCTTTTGGGCGTTCCGCATTATGGTCGGTATCGGCTTATTGATGGTTGTCTTTGCAGTCGTTGGTTTATTCCTGCGTCGCAATGAGAACTATGCGAAAAAACGCTGGTTCTTAAATGGCCTGCGCTTTATGTCTTTCTCGCCGTTCTTAGCTGTGCTGGCCGGATGGTTTGTGACTGAAGTTGGCCGCGCACCTTATCTTGTCTATGGGCAAATGACTCATGCTGAAGGTTTAACGCCATCATTAACAGGTGGGATGGCGCTGTTTACCTTGATTGGTTATATCGTAGTGTATGCCTTGGTGTTTACTGCGGGCTCATATTATTTGATGCGCGTTCTTCGAGATGGTCTTGAGAAGTCTGAAACGACCGTAACTGACGATGAACTGCAACGCGCCAAGCGGCCACTTTCAGCTGCTAATTCAGCGATTGAATGGGAGTAATCATCATGTCTGAACCCGTATTTGATCTAACTTATATTTGGGCAGCGATCATGGCCTTTGGCGTGATCATGTATGTGCTCATGGATGGCTTTGACCTCGGCCAAGGTATTCTATTTCCATTCGCTCCGGATGAGGAGTCGCGCGATATCATGATGAATTCCGTGGCACCTGTTTGGGATGGCAATGAAACCTGGTTGATTCTAGGCGGAGCTGGTTTGCTTGCAGCATTTCCATTGGTTTATGCCGTGTTTTTACCGGCGCTTTATATCGGAGTTTTCTTGCTCCTCGCGGGACTTATCTTCCGTGGTGTTGCATTTGAATTCCGGTTCAAAGCAAGAACGTCGAAGTACCTATGGAACTGGGCGTTTGCCGGTGGTTCAATCGTTGCAAGTTTTGCCCAAGGCGCAGTCGTTGGTGCATATATTCAAGGCTTTGAAGTCGAAAATATGCGCTACGTTGGCGGCGCACTCGATTGGTTGACGCCGTTCACTGTCTTAACAGGACTGGGTTTGGTCGCTGGTTATGGCTTACTTGGGGCGACTTGGCTGATTCTGAAATCAGAGGGCAAAACTCAAGCATGGGCATACAAGATTACTCCACCGCTGCTCGTGGCTGTACTTGTCGTCTTTGGCGCAATTGGTCTCTATACCCCGTATGTTGACCAGTACGTTTCATCTCGTTGGTTTGATGAGATAAGCATCGCTTGGATTCTACCTGTACTAGTGTTGCTCTGTGCGATTCGAGTCTATACCTCAGTCCGCAGTAAACGTGATGGTTCACCGTTTGTTGCCACTATGGGGATGTTCGTCTTTACCTACTTGGCGATGCTATATAGCAAATGGCCATACGTCGTGCCGCCGGATTATACTTTCCATCAAGCCGCGTCAGCGCATGAATCGCAACTATTCTTGCTATTAGGACTGTTGTTCGTGATCCCATTCGTATTGGTCTATACCGCTTGGACCTATTGGGTATTCCGTGGCAAAGTAAAAGCTGGTGTAGGTTACCACTAAGACGCAGTAGGTTTTCATGCAAACAAAGATCGCGCGCCAGTATCTTGATGAGCTGGCGCGTTTTTTTCCGCACGCACTCAGTACTCTTAAACGTCTCGCACAACTGCAAGGGACGGTCATCGTGATACAAATGACCGCGCTTGCCATACTGCTTGCGGGCACCATTGAGGGCAAACTTGAGATGCAACACCAACTGCTGCTTGTCGCTGTGCTTTTTGCCACTTTAGTGCTTCGGCATTGGTTGTTCGGTCGTTTTGAGCAACATGCGTCACAGTTACAGTTTGAACTCGAGCAAAAAGCGCGCAGCGTGCTGTTGCAGCGCTGGCGCATGCAGGCCAAGCGAGAAGGTGTATTGGCCGAAGATGCGGACTTATTCTTAACGCCAATTCAGCAGCTTGGACCGTATTTTGTAAGGTTTTTACCAAGTATTGCGAATGCCAAGTGGCAGCCGCTCCTGATTCTCGGCATTGTGCTTTACTTTGATTGGATTGCCGCCGCGTTTCTCTTACTTTCAGCCCCCCTGATTCCAATTTTTATGGCTATTGTCGGGATGGGGGCAGAGCAAATCAGCCAACGTCATCTTGAATCAGTTAAAAGATTGTCTGGACTATTTTTAGATCATGTCCGCCACCTCACCACGTTACAAATCTTTGCGCAAACCGACCGTGCTGAAGCACGCGTAGAGACCGGCTCAGAGCGCTATCGCAAGCTCAATATGGCGACTTTGAAGGTGGCGTTTTTATCCTCCGCAGTACTCGAATTTTTTGCCAGCATCGCCATTGCAGCGGTTGCCATTTACGTTGGCTTTTCGCTTTTAGGCTTTTTTAGTTGGGGGCCGGCAACCGAGCTTACTTTGATGTCGGGCTTAACTATATTGCTGCTCGCGCCAGAATTCTTTCAGCCGCTGCGGACACTTGCGCAGCATTATCATGACCGCGCTGGAGCGCTAGCTGCCGCTGAACTCTTGCGAAGTAAAGAAGGGGATGACAACGCAGCGACTGCAATCGAGTCGGAACACTCCCGAGCCGACGTAGAGCCTCAGTTCCAATTCAAACTCAGTGAGTTAGGTTTGAAGGTTGCCTCTTATACTCACCAGTATCAAGACGGAGCCATGGTTGAATGGCCAAGTTTTAGCGCGCAAGCGGGACAAATTGTGTGCCTAAAGGGGCCGTCGGGTTCGGGCAAGTCAACTCTACTGCAGGCTCTTGCGGGTAATTTGAGCATGGCAAATGAGCCACAGCCGTTTACGTTTGACCCCTCGAAGTACCAGCAGGCACCGATTGCTTTTCTGCAGCAACGGCCGTTTTTGATTCATGGCAGCGTTGCTGATAACTTGCGCTTGATCGCGCCCGATGCCAGTGGTGAGTCACTACAGCAGGCGCTACGGCAAGTGGGTCTTTGGTCTTTAGTCGAGCAGTTTCCGAATGGGCTTGAGCAGGCGGTTGGTGAGCAAGCAAAGTTGCTTTCAGGTGGTGAAGCGCAGCGACTTGCGTTAGCGCGGGTGGTGTTAGCGCCAACTCCCATGGTCTTGCTCGATGAACCTACCGCCGCAGTCGATCCAGATAGTGCCAAAATCATTATTGAAGGTCTTTTGACCTTAGCCAAACGAGGGTGTCTGATCATCCTTGCTAGCCATAATCCCCAGCTAGAGGAGATTGCCGATGTGGTGGTCACGCTATCGTCGCGATCCTGATTTAAAGCCTTGGATAGAGAGTGTCTACTCCCAGCGATTGCGTTGGATAGTTGGGCTCGTGCTGATGTTGCTAACGGGCTTATCGGCAATTGGCTTGCTGAGTTTATCAGGCTGGTTTATTGCCGCCTGCGCCGTGATCGTTGGGGTCGAAATCTATGTCCCGGGTGGTGGAATTCGGTTCTTTGCAATCGCACGAACATTAAGTCGATACCTTGAGCGAGTCAGTAATCACGACTTTGTGCTCAAACTACAGGTGATTTGGCGCACTCGGTTGTTCAAAACCCTAACCCAGAGACGTCCTCAACATGCGTTAGAGTTTCGTCTAGGGCACGTGCTACAGCAGTTTACTCAAGATATTGATGCGCTTGATAGCCTGTTTCTGCGCTTGATGGCACCGCCCGTGGTAGCTGTCTTGGCGGTGATTCTGGTCAGCCTTTTCGTCGGGTATTTCTCACTCCTAGCGGGCGCTATTATTTTACTGGGCTTTGCGCTCATTATTTGGCAATCCACTGCACGGTTACCGCGCCAAAGCTTCAGTCATGCAGCACGGCTGCAAACCGCAACAGAGCAGGTTCGCACCCAAGCACTCGATCATGTTGCCGGGTTACTTGAGCTGAGCGCCTGGCAAGTTTTACCGCGCTCCGAGCAGGCCTTATTAAAGCGCAGCGAGCACTGGCAAAAGCAACGTCTGTATCAGCAACAACACCAAGCCCGACAAGCGCAATTGAATCAACTATGGTTACAGCTGATATTATTCGCTGTGATCGCGGTGAGTATGTTTACCCTACCGTTGGCGAATGTTGAGTTATTGCCGCTGTTAGTCATGTTGCCCCTTGCGGTACTTGGTCTCACTGAAGTGATTCAGGTTTTGCCTCAGGTGGGGATTAGTTATGGTCAAGTAAAGGCGGCTGGGCGACGGTTGCGGCGGCGCTTACAGCACGGTAATGAGAGTCGCTACAGCCCCACTGACGCGCAGGTGATTGAGCAAACACCACAAGATATAAGTTGCCAAGACTTACAGATAGGTTACCCCGAGCGCGTTGTACTTGAGCACTTCACCTGCTGTTTCAAAGCCGCACAGCACTACGCCATTATTGGCCGCTCAGGGCGAGGTAAGTCAACTTTACTGAATACCATATTAGGGCTCACGCCACCTTTAAATGGGCAGTTGAAGGTTGGTTCTGAACCCCTCGAACTGCTCGCATTACCCACTTGGTTTAGTCAGGTGAGTTTACTACAACAAGGCGCTAGTCTCATCAGCGCTTCGGTTGCAGAAAATTTGCGAATGGCGAACGCCACAGCCTCAGATGATGAATTGTGGCGAGTACTCGAGGCCGTTGAGCTCGCTGAACGTATTCGCCAACATCCGGATCAATTAGGGATGTGGCTTGAAGTCGATAGCCGTAATTTATCAGGTGGGCAAGCGCGGCGCTTAATGCTGGCGAGAGCACTCTTACATCCGGGTTGGTTAGTTTTGTTGGATGAGCCTTTTGCAGGTATTGATGTTGCCCAACGCGAACGCATCAAGCTCGTAATTCAGCCCTGGCTTAGCGGTAAAACGGTCCTTTATTTTGCTCACACCGAGGCCGCAAGTGGACCTGTTAGTGAGCAAATTAAAATTTAAAACGACGTTCTAAAACAAATGAAAGCGGATACATACCAAGGTTATTTAGGCGATAAGCCACTGTCATTCGAGAATTTATTGCAGCGAATTGACACAAAACTGAAACCCTAGCGCCATAAAAAATTCATCTAAATTTCATCTTGTCACGAAATTGTCATAAAGCTGAAATACAATAACGTCCGTATATCGCTATGTGCCTGTTTATTTTAATGAGGAGTCAGAAGCAATGTTTCGGACCAAATTAATGACATTATCAGCGTTGGCGGCGGTTATCACTGCACCAGCATTTGCCGAGGTGACTGTTGAACCTCGCGGCCGTCTGCACCTAGATGCAGGCTTTTATGACCAAGATCAAACCGAATTCGGCGATGGCATCAATGTGCGTCGTGGCCGTCTGGGTATGGAAGGAACTCTAGGCGACGATTGGAGCTTTGTGCTTGAATACGACTTTGGTGAAGGTGGTGAAGCCGATGCCACAGATGTTTATCTGCGCACAAACTTTGCTGAGGGTAAACTGACGATTGGTCAGCAGCGGGTACCATTTGGTTTGAACGCTTTGACCAGCTCAAACAACATCACCTTCATTGAGCGGGCAACGCCAAGCAACGTCGTTAACACGGACCGTAAAGTGGGTGTGCGTTGGGACCGTACCTTTGACGATCTCACCTCACAGTCAATGCTATTTGGCCGCGCACTTGGTGACGGTGGTTCAGCGGGCGAAGACGAAAGCTTCGGTTTTGCCCAGCGGTTGGTCTTCCACCCGCAGTATGAAGGCACTCAATTACACTTTGGTGTCGCTGTTGCCTACGAAAGCTTGGGTGACTTGAGTGACTTACGTTTACGTGACCGTCCTGAATTGCGCGTTGACCCAGATGTACGCCTGATCGATACCGGCACCATGAATGCGATTGACTCAGTGCTTCGTAGTGGACTTGAAGTTGCGATGCAACAAGGCTCGTTCTCAATTGAAAGTGAGTACTCACGTATTTCAGCGGATTCGAGCGTAAATGGTGATGTCACTTTTGATGGTGCACACGTTCAAGCAAGCTATGTATTAACCGGCGAGCAACGCGGTTACTCAAATGGCGTATTTAAAAGCGTGAAGCCATCATCAGAGAGCGGCGCGTGGGAAGTTGCAGTGCGTTACAGCACCATGTCACTCAATGACGGTTCGATTTTTGGTGGTGAGCAAAACAACCTAACTTTAGGTGTGAACTACTACCTTAATAGCCAAATCCGCTTCATGGGGAATGTTGTCTTTATCGATGCTGAAACGCCAGCTATGCAAGAAGATCCAATGGCGATTGGCTTCCGCATGCAGTACAGCTTCTAAAGCAAGATTCTTGTAAAGTTTTGTCATTTTGCCAATGCGGCGACGTCAGGTATGATGTCGCCGCATTTGTTTTATCACTATCGCAACGGATGATGTCTGATTATGCTATTGATGGTCGATAACTACGACTCGTTTACTCATAATGTGGTGCGCTACTTTCAGGAGTTGGGTGCGCGCGTTGAGGTGGTCCGTAATGACTATATCGAACCCGAAGCGATCGCTGCTCGAGGCTATCATGGTATTATTCTCTCGCCTGGACCCTGCACACCAAGTGAAGCTGGACAAACGCTCAATATCATCGACGCCTATCGTGGCCGACTCCCGATTTTAGGGGTGTGCCTTGGCCACCAAGCCATCGGTCAAGCTCTTGGCGCAAAAGTTGTCCGTGCGGAGCAGGTTATGCATGGTAAAACCTCCGTGCTTGAGCATACCGGGCAGGGCCTATTTGAAGGGTTACCAAACCCTCTAACGGTTGCGCGCTATCACTCACTGGTGATTGACCCCGCAAGCCTCCCAGTGGAGTTAGTCGTTGACGCATGGACCCATAGCCAATCTGGACAACGCGAGATTATGGCGATACGCCATCGTGATGAACCCATGTGGGGCATTCAATACCACCCCGAGGCAATTCAGACCGAAGCAGGTCATGCCTTGTTTCAAAACTTTTTAAAAGCGTGCCAACAGTAGAAATTTTTTAGTGTAAATATTCACTAGAATCCAACTCAATTGCATATTCATGCAGACACTGTGCAAGCTTAATTATTCTGCGCCTAAAACCCAGTAAACGAGTCGCTATCCCCCACGACAAACGTGTGATTTGTTGGCATAATAACGCCACACATCGCTAACCAAACAAACTGAAAAAGGGCGAGATATGACAGATTCAATGCAGGTTACCCGAGCAACCTTCGACGAGGTGATGGTTCCAAATTACAACCCAGCGCAAATGATTCCAGTTCGTGGCGAAGGCTCACGCGTGTGGGACCAAGAAGGCAAAGAGTATATCGATTTCGCTGGCGGAATTGCCGTGAACTGTTTGGGGCACTGCCACCCAGCTATGGTGCAGGCGCTAACCGAGCAAGGCCAAAAATTGTGGCACTTAAGTAACGTTTACACCAACGAGCCAGCACTGCGCTTAGCGGCAAAACTTACCGCTGCCACCTTCGCTGATCGAGTTTACTTCGCCAACTCAGGCGCAGAAGCAAACGAAGCAGCATTGAAATTAGCACGCCGTTGGGCGCTTGATAACTACGGTGAGCACAAGCAGCAAATTATCGCCTTTACCAAGGGCTTCCATGGCCGTACCTTCTTTACCGTGACAGTTGGTGGGCAACCAGCCTACTCAGAAGGGTTTGGACCAAAGCCTGGCGCGATTGAGCATGTTGCCTACAACGATTTAGCCGCGCTTGAAGCCATGATGTCTGAACAGACCTGCGCGATCATGATGGAGCCACTACAGGGTGAAGGTGGTGTAATTAGCCCAGATATCGAGTTTGTCAAAGGCGTGCGTGAATTGTGTGATAAATACAATGCACTGTTGATCTTTGATGAAGTACAAACCGGCTTTGGTCGTACTGGTAGCCTTTATGCTTATCAGCAACTTGGCGTAACGCCAGATATTCTTGCCTCAGCCAAATCACTCGGCGGTGGCTTCCCAATCGGTGCGATGTTAACCACCAAAGAAATTGCTGCGCACTTAAAGCCAGGCACGCATGGTAGTACCTACGGTGGTAACCCGCTTGCGTGTGCCGTTGCCGAAGCGGTGTTCGATATTGTCAGTAGCGAAGAAGTTCTCGCTGGAGTGAAGGCGCGCGAGCAGCGCTTTAAGCAGCGCTTAGCTGATATCAACAGCAAATATAACGTCTTTAAAGAAGTTCGGGGTCAAGGCATGTTACTTGGTGCTGAATTGAGTGAAGCTTATGAAGGACGTGCACGTGACTTTATGATGGCGGCAGCTGAAGAGGGTACCATGTGCCTCGTGGCTGGCTTAAACGTGCTGCGTTTTACGCCATCGTTGATCATTCCTGAGGCGGATATCGACGCAGGTCTAGACGGCCTTGAGCGTGCGATCGCCAAGTTGGTTGGTTAATTCGGTCACCAACGGAGAACTTTTATGTTTGTGGTGCGCCCAATTGCGCCGAGTGATTACTCGGCGCTTTATGATTGTGCGGTTGAGTCTGGTCATGGCTTTACGTCCTTGCCAGTGGACGAAGGCTTGTTGCAAAAGCGCATTGCGCGTGCACAAGAAGCGTTCGCTCGCCCTCATGTTGCTGAACCTGGCGAAGAAGGCTATTTATTCGTCATGGAGGAGACCCGTACCGGCGCGGTTGTCGGTTGTAGTGGTATCGAGGCAGCGGTCGGCTTAAGTGATAGTTTTTATCATTACCGGCTTGGCCACGAAGTGCATCAAAGTGCCAGCCTCGATATTTACAATGCCCAGCAAACATTGACCTTATGCAACGATTACACTGGCTACAGTGAACTCTGTACGTTATTTCTGCGCGCCCCTTATCGACGTGATATGAACGGTCGTGTGTTGTCGCGTTTTCGGATGCTGTTTATGGCAGAGTTTCGCGAGCGCTTCAGCCAATATGCGATAGCAGAAATGCGTGGAGTATCCGATGAAGACGGGAACTCACCATTTTGGAGCTGGTTACAGCAGCACTTTTTTAAGCTTGATTTTACTCAAGCAGATTATCTAACCGGTATTGGTGAGAAAACTTTTGTAGCCGAACTGATGCCACGTCATCCGATTTATGTCAGCTTATTACCAGCGGCAGCTCAAAAGGTAATTGGGCAGGTTCACGAGAATACTCGCCCAGCGTTGAAAATGCTGCAACACGAAGGTTTCCGCTGCCGCGGGTATGTGGATATTTTTGATGCAGGGCCGACTGTTGAAGCTGAAATCGAGAATATTCGCAGTGTGCGAGAAAGCGGCCGGTATCAAGTCCACATTGGGGTGGTTAAACAGCCGACCAGATATATTTTGTGCAACACGCGCGTTGCAGATTTCCGGGCGTTGCAAGCGGATGTTGAGCTGCACGATGAGCAAGTCGTGATTGCGCCTGACGTGGCAGAGGCATTGCGCGTTGGCAACGGTGATTGGCTGCGTGCGGTCGCCTTGTAGTCAAGCGAACAGCGAATAAGACGAATTAAAGGAGAGCATTATGGCAGAACAGAATTTGTGGATTAACGGGCAATGGGTTGCAGGTGAAGGCGAGCGCTTTAAATCAATCGATCCAGCAAGGAATGAAGTGGTTTGGCAGGGGACTGCAGCGACTGACATGCAAGTTGACGAAGCCGTGATGGCAGCACGACATGCCAGCCTTAGTTGGGCCGACCGCAGTTTTGCTGAGCGCCTTGCATTTTGTCAAAAATTCGCTGAATTGCTTGAGCAAAATAAACAAGAGTTTGCCGCATTGATTGCTGCTGAAACGGGTAAGCCGATGTGGGAAACTTTAGGTGAAGTCGGCGCCATGATTGCCAAAGTGGGGATCTCTGAGCGCGCGTATCAAGAGCGCACAGGTACGGTCGAGAACCCAATGCCAGGAGCCAAGGCCTTTATTCGTCACAAGCCACATGGTGTGGTTGCAGTCTATGGCCCGTATAACTTTCCAGGGCACTTGCCGAATGGCCACATTGTGCCCTCACTGCTCGCAGGGAACACCGTCGTATTCAAACCGAGTGAGCTCACTCCTGCGGTTGCCGAGTATACCGTGAAGTTGTGGGAGCAAGCAGGCTTGCCGCACGGCGTACTGAACCTAGTGCAAGGCCTAGTTGAGACAGGCAAATCGCTGTCAAGCCACCCTCAAATTGATGGCTTGTTCTTCACCGGCTCTTCGAACACCGGACACTTGTTGCATAAGCAATTCGCCGGTCGTCCTGACAAAATTTTGGCCTTGGAAATGGGGGGCAATAACCCGCTTATTGTTCGTGGTGTCAGCGATATCGATGCAGCCGTTCACAACATCATTCAGTCAGCGTTCGTGACCAGTGGTCAGCGCTGCACTTGTGCGCGTCGACTATTTATCGAGAACTCCTCAGCCGGTGATGCCTTGTTGCGGCGCTTAATTGAAGTGACTGAGGCCATCGAAGTCGGCGATTACGCCGCTGAGCCACAGCCTTTCATGGGCGCCATGATCTCAGCCAAAGCGGCCAGCGAGATGATCAAAGCTCAAGATGATTTGATTCATTTAGGTGCTAAGCCACTGGTGAAAATGCACCAAAAAGACCGTGACCTTGGCTATGTCACACCGGGTATCTTGGATGTCAGTGCGGTTGAAAAGCTTCCTGATGTCGAGCATTTCGGCCCCTTGTTGAAGGTGTATCGCTATGATGACCTAGATGCTGCGATCAACGAAGCGAATAATACCAGCTTTGGTCTTTCTGCAGGGTTGTTGTCAGATAGCGAAGAGACCTATCGCTATTTCTTCAGTCGCATCCGCGCTGGTATTGTGAATTGGAATAAGCCCATTACCGGAGCCAGTTCTGCCGCACCATTTGGTGGTATTGGAGCCAGTGGTAACCATCGTGCCAGTGCCTATTATGCAGCAGATTACTGTGCTTATCCGGTGGCGTCGGTCGAAGCTGAACATAATACGCTTCCCGAACAGCTATCACCTGGCTTAAAATTCTAATCCGGTAACGATAAAAATAGAGGACCTCATATGGCCGCAACAGCAATGCAAGCAAATGTTGAATGGCGTCAAAACATGGAGTTTGTGGCGACCGTTGGTTCAGGACATGAGGTCAGCATGGATGGCTCGAAGCAGACGGCTGCAAGCCCAATGGAGCTAGTGCTGGCGGCTGCAGGCGGATGCTCATCGGTTGATGTAGTGAGTATTCTTGAGAAAACGCGGCAGCAAGTCACTGGCGTACGCTGTGAGGTGTCGGGCGAGCGCGCGGATGCAACGCCCGCAGTCTTCACTAAGATTCACCTACATTTTATCGTGACCGGGACCGATGTGAACCCAACTCATGTTGAGCGGGCGGTTAAGCTCTCAGCGGATAAGTACTGTTCCGTTGCGAAAATGCTCGAGGCTAGTGTTGAGCTCACCCACGATTTTCGGATTGAGCCGGCTTAAACGGTGAACTATCGTCATTCGTATCATGCGGGTAATTTTGCCGATGTGATGAAGCACGCCTTACTGTGTTTAAGTCTTCAGCATCTACAGCAAAAGCCCAAACCATTTTTTGTGCTCGATACGCATGCCGGAGTTGGCTTCTATGATGTCACCGATACTCCGGCACAAAAGACCCAAGAGTGGGTTGATGGCATCGGACGGCTCTATCAGCGTCAAGATATTCCCAACTCACTGCGCCATTATCTGGAGTTGGTCGAACAGGCGAACGCCGGCTCAGCTGAGTTAAAGTTTTATCCTGGCTCGCCTTGGTTTAGTGCGCAAATGTTGCGTCCTGACGACCGCTTGATCTTGTGTGAGTTACATCCACAAGACGGATTGGCGTTAGCAGAAAACTTTGCAACAGTGCCACAAGTGCAAGTGAAAACACCCGCTAATGGCTATCAAGAGCTGAAAGCGAATCTCCCCCCGAAAGAAAAACGCGGTATGGTCTTAATTGATCCGCCATTTGAGCAAACCAATGAATTCGAGCAAGTCGAGAAAGCGCTCACGGCTGCGCTCAAACGTTGGCAGTCGGGCAGCTATGTGGTTTGGTATCCAATCAAAAATGAACAAGGTGTAGTTGAATTTCAACGCGCCGTAAAAGCGTTAGTCGGACCTGGTGAGAATGTTTTTGCGATTGATTTTTGGGTGCGCTCAGGGCTGACTGCCAAAGGCATGAACGGTTGCGGCATGCTGTTTATCAATCCACCTTATCGAGTCGTCCAAGAAAGCCCAGAATTGATGGCTTTCTTGGTGAAAGAACTAGCCCAAGATGCGCACGCTCACTATCAATTGAGCTGGGTGACGCCTTAACGTTTAAGCCAACTGCCCTCACGACCGAGGCGTTTGTGCTCCATCATTTGTTCAATCAAAGGCGCCAAAATCAGCTCCATTGCAAACACCATTTTGCCACCTGGGACGACGAGGGTATTCATGCGTGACATAAAAGAGCCGTCAATCATCCGCAGGTAGTAAGGAAAATCGACGTCTTTTAAGCCACGAAAACGAATGACCACAAAACTCTCATCAAGCGATGGAATATCTTTGGCGCTAAAGGGGTTTGATGTGTCGACCGTTGGCACTCGCTGGAAATTGATGTGGGTACGCGAGAACTGCGGCACAATATGGTGAATATAATCTTCCATGCTCCGAACGATACTTTGCGTAACGGCTTCACGCGAGTGGCCTCGTTCTGAAGTATCACGCATCAGTTTCTGAATCCATTCTAGGTTAACGATGGGAACCATGCCGATCAGCAAATCGACGTACTGGGCAACATCGTAATCCTGCCCAACTACGCCACCGTGTAAGCCCTCATAAAAGAGCAAATCCGTTGCTTCGGGCAAATCTTCCCATGGGGTAAAAGTACCGGGCATTTGATTATACGGAACCGCTTCATCAAAGCTGTGCAGGTAACGGCGCGTTTGCCCTAATCCGGTCTCGCTGTATTGCCGAAACAAGCCTTCTAACCGATTAAAATCATTCGCTTCTGGACCAAAATAGCTAATATCGCGCCCTTGTTCCTGTGCTTTGCGAATCGCAACTTCCATTTCTGGACGTGAGTAGCGATGGAAACTATCGCCCTCAACAAAGGCTGCGGTAAGACGCTGACTGCGAAAGATATGGCGTAAAGCCTGACTGGTGGTCGTGGTTCCGGCTCCAGAAGAACCGGTGACTGCGATAATCGGATGCTGGCTCGACATGCGTCCTCCGTAAACATTGAATGAATGTTATACGGGGTCGGCGGCCATTGATCAATAGTGAGGCGGAATCTCGCTGGCTGGATCAGCTGGGTCAGAATCGTTTTGTTCTTGTAATTGTTGAAACTTTTCTGCCATCAGTTGCAAGCGCCGCTCGAGTAATCTGAGTTGCTCATCTTGTTGAGCAATCACTCGATTTAACGCATCAATCGTGTCTTCTTGAAAAGCGAATTGGCTCTCTAAATTCGCGAGTCGCATCAGGATCTCGTCATCTGAGCGCACAGTCATAGGCAAACCCCATTGTTTGTGTGTAGTATAAGGGACGCGTAGAATTAGACCTGAGTTAGAATTTGAATTCAATAATGGAGCATTAAATGAAGTATTCTGTGAAGCCCATCGCCCTGAGTCTTGTCGCTGTCGCTTTGTTCGGCTGTAGCAAACCAGAGCCATATCCAGTGCTGGCGGAAGCGCCCACTGACGAAAAAGCCAAAATGGCCTATGCACTTGGCGCCTCGGTTGGTGGTTTTGTCGGCGATAACTTAGACCAGCAAGAAGAAGGCGGTTATGAGATCGATCGGCAAATGGTGATTGCGGGTTTTGTTGACGCGCTTAAGGCGGAAGCAAAAATTTCTGAGGAAGAAGCCGATCAGTTATTAACTCAAATGCAGCAAGAAGCGACCAGCATGCGGCAAGAGACCCTTGGTGGTAAAGCGAAAGCAGAAGGTGAAGCCTATCTCGCGGAAAATGCGCAGAAAGAAGGGGTTGTTGTCACCGAGTCAGGGTTGCAATACGAAGTATTAAGCGAAGCGCCTGCGGATGCACCTAAGCCAGTCGCAACGGATATTGTTGAAGTGCACTATGAAGGGACACTGATCAATGGTGAAGTATTCGATAGCTCACTGCAGCGTGGCCAATCTGCGGTATTCCCGCTCAACCGTGTCATTAAAGGTTGGACAGAAGGCGTACAGTTAATGGGTGTTGGCTCGAAATATCGCTTCGTCATTCCAGCTGATTTGGCATATGGTGACCGAGAAGTCGCTGGAGGCGCAATTCCGCCTTCATCAACACTGATTTTTGAAGTTGAATTACTCGACATCAAACCACAAGAGGCACCTGCTGCAGACGTAGAAGTCGGCAGTGAAGGTGGTCAGTAAGACTAAGCCATAAACAAAAAAAGCCAGCATCTGCTGGCTTTTTTTATGACATCAAATCATGTTCTTCGAGAGTGGCGAGTAAGCGATCCTCAAACTCCATTCGTAATTCGAGGGCCTCACCGAGTTCGGCAAGATCGCGATCAAAGTTCGGGAGTTGCTGTTGGTCTGTCGCCTCACTGTAGGCGTCATTGAAATCGAGTGCGATTTCGGTGGTATCACTAATCAGCGGAAAGACATCGTCGGCGACTTGTCGGGTTATAGCCGGTGCTCGATGAGAGTGCTGGATAATCTGATCGTAAATTTCAAAATGACCGGCAGAAATATAATCGACCATAATTTCACAAAACTCGCGTATCAGCTGTGCGTCAGGCAGCGGGGTCGCGTCACGCTCTTGATGACCGGTCACGACCAACTGACAGTACTTGACCAGTAGCTGTTGGCGCTCGTCCAACCATCGGTCGATCGCAGCATTTTGTCCTTGCCAACGTTGTTGAGCGGCTTGTTGCCGTTTTAACATAAGTCTTCCTCAGTTATGATGTTCCAACATACTGATAACCGCCCTTAGGCGTCAACTTTTTTCAGCCAAAATGGAGTCCAGTTATGCTGAAACCCTATCAAACTCCGGCCCGTGATGAGCCTGCTTGGTGGTTTGTGATTTCGGCAGGCAATATGCTCCTTGATCAGAATAATATGCCACCTCATGGTGCTTTGGAGCTGCTGCGCTGGCCCGATCTTACTGATTATACTGTGGTCCATTTAGGGCGCTTGCGTGAACGCAACTGCTACTTAGTTATCGCTGATCTTGATGACCCTAATTTCACTGAACTTGGCCAATTCGAATCGGTGCGACTGCTTATTCAGCAGCAAGATGAGGAATTATTCGCTCTTGCTGCGCGCGCAAAACAAGTGACCGAGTTTATTCAAACCCATCGTTACTGTGGTCGCTGTGGGAGTCGCATGGAGGTGATTGATTGGGAATTGGCGATGCAGTGTAATCGTTGTCAGCATCGCTGTTATCCTCGTATTTCACCGTGCGTTATCGTTGCGATTACCAAGCAAAACAAAATTTTACTGGCACGTGGTAAGCGTCATCGCGAAGGATTATTTTCTGTCTTAGCTGGCTTTATTGAAGCCGGTGAGACCGTCGAGCAAGGACTCGCCCGCGAAGTGCACGAAGAGGCTGGTATTCGAATCAAAAACATTGAGTATGTCGGCAGTCAACCTTGGCCCTTTCCACATTCGTTGATGCTGGGGTTCGTTGCCGAGTGGGAAAGCGGAGAATTACGACTTGATCCATTTGAGCTCGAGCAAGGCAACTGGTTCGGCTTTGATGAGCTGCCAGAAACCCCGCAACCCGGGTCAATTGCGGATCGACTAATTCAAGCCGCACGAGCCAAAATTGAGCAAGCGTAAGTACGCATAAGCTGTTAAAATACGGCTTCGCAAAATAATGATGTAGAGAGAACCATGAGCCAAGCAAAACCTGACTTGCAGAACGATCTTTATTTGCGCGCACTCCTGCGCCAACCCACTGAGCGGACTCCAATTTGGATGATGCGCCAGGCTGGACGTTATCTACCCGAGTATCGCAAAGTTCGCCAGCAAGCAGGCGACTTTATGGCGTTATGTCAAAACCCTGAGTTGGCTTGTGAAGTGACGTTACAACCGCTTCGTCGCTTCCCTCTCGATGCAGCCATTCTATTTTCCGATATTCTAACGATTCCCGATGCCATGGGGCTTGGTCTCTATTTCGAAGCGGGTGAAGGTCCTCGCTTCGAGCGTCCGGTGCGAACACTTGATGCAATTGAAAAGCTTGGGGTACCTGATCCGGAGCAAGAACTTGGCTATGTGATGGATGCAGTTCGTACGATTCGCCGTGAGCTTGGGGGTAAAGTTCCATTGATCGGCTTCTCTGGTAGTCCATGGACACTGGCGACCTACATGGTTGAAGGTGGGAGTACCAAGAATTTTAGTGTGATCAAGAAGATGCTGTTTGCTGAACCGCAAGCGCTGCACCTGCTGCTGGATAAGCTGGCGCAGTCGGTCACGTCATATTTGAATGCGCAAATTGCCGCAGGCGCGCAAGCGGTGATGATTTTCGATACCTGGGGTGGAGTGTTGAGTCCGCGCGATTACCGTGAGTTCTCGCTTGCCTACATGGATAAAATCGTCAAAGGCTTAACCCGTGAAGCAGATGGCCGCACTGTTCCGGTTACATTGTTTACCAAAAATGGCGGCGCTTGGTTGCCGGATATGGCCGCGACTGGCTGTGATGCACTTGGGGTTGATTGGACCACTAATCTTGGCGATGCGCGGGCAGCGGTGAAGGGACAAGTTGCCCTGCAAGGGAATATGGATCCAAGTGTTCTTTATGCACCACCGGCTCGAATTGAAGCTGAGGTTGCCAGTATTTTAGCTAGTTACGGACAAGGTACTGGGCATGTTATGAACCTAGGTCACGGCATTCATCCTGAGGTTGATCCTGACCATGCCGCGGCTTTTATTGAAGCTGTTCACAAATTAAGCCCCGCCTACCATAACGAATAACTGATCCGCTTTTGCGGTAAACCTCGTTTTAACAGCGTTGAAGCGGGACGCCGGTCCCGCTGAGCTGCGTTACAATGACATCAGCCAAATTTTTCTTTGCGATTGCAGTAAGGAAGCAAAACACTATGCGCAAATTTATGAATCCAGTTTCGATTTTTCTTGTGGTATTCTCTGCTGCCGCATTGTACTTGTGGTTTTTATACCAGCCGGCTGGGCAAGCAGAACGCCCGCAAATGGCAGTTCCGGTTGCGGCTGAGCAAGTTCAACTACGTGAATACCGCGATATCATCGAAGCGCTCGGCACCGCAAAAGCGAACGAATCGATTGTGGTGACCGCACAAGCTCAAGATGTGGTCACTGCGATTCATTTTGATGATGGGGATACGGTTGCGGCGAATCAATTGTTGCTAGAGCTTGATACGCGTGAGGAACGCGCTCGCGTTGAAGAATTAGAGTTTCGCCTTGAAGAGGCTCAACGCCAGGCCCAGCGGTTACGCAACCTACGTTCGCAAAATGCCGCCTCGCAACAACAGCTCGAAGCACAAGAAGTTGTGGTGAAAGAGACCCTTGCGAGTTTAGAAGTGGCACAAACGCAGTTAGCAGAGAAGCAAATTCGGGCGCCATTTGCAGGGCAACTCGGAATTCGTGATGTCTCGGTCGGCTCACTGGTTAGCCCGGGTCAACAAATTACCACGCTCGATGACTTGAACCCGATCAAGCTCGACTTTAATGTCCCAGAACTGCAATTCGCAAGTTTACAAGTTGGCCAGCAAATTTCTGCGACCAGCGGAGCTTATCCTGGTGAAGTCTTTACCGGCATGATTCGCTCGATTGATTCACGCATTGACCCAGCGACCCGTTCGATTTTAGTGCGCGCAACCATCAACAATGATGACCAACGGATTCGTCCGGGGATGTTGTTGAAAGTTACTCTTTTGCGCAGTGTCGAGCAGACCATGATTCTGCCCGAGCAGGCCATTGTCCCTATTGAAGACCGCCATTATGTCTATCGTGTCAAAGCTGATAACACCGTAGAACAAGTTCAGGTAGTCACGGGACGACGTAAGCCTGGCTTGGTTGAAATTATTTCTGGCATCGAAGTGGGTGATACGATTGTCACCGATGGCATAGTGCGGATGCGCGATGGCATAGCGGTTAACGTGCGCGAGGGTTAAATTATGTTTCTCTCAGATGTATCGGTAAAGCGTCCAGTTTTTGCCTCGGTCGTTAATATTCTATTATTGGTATTTGGTATCGTCTGCTTCACCATGTTGCCGTTGCGTGAATACCCTGACATCGATCCGCCTGTTGTTTCCATTGAAACCAGCTACCCTGGAGCGTCTGCGGAAATCGTTGAAACCCAAATAACTCAGGTCATCGAAGACCGCATCAGTGGTATTGAAGGGATTAAAAACATCAATTCAAGTAGCCGCAACGGGCGTTCGAATATCAGTATTGAATTCCAGCTTAGTCGTGATATTGATGCTGCGGCAAACGATGTGCGCGATCGGGTATCTCGCGTTTTGGATAACCTGCCAGAACAAGTGGATCCTCCTGAAGTTTCGAAGTCGAATTCCGACGAGAGCACCATTGTTTGGTATAACCTTCGTTCTGAAACCATGGGCGTTTTAGAGCTAACGGATTACGCCGACCGCTATATTGTCGATCGTTTATCTGTGGTAGATGGCGTTGCGCGGATTCAGCTCGGTGGTGGGCGCCGCTATGCCATGCGGGTCTGGCTTGATCGTGATGCCATGGCGGCAAGGAATATCACCGTCAGTGATGTAGAAAGCCGCTTACGTGCCGAGAACGTGGAACTTCCAGCTGGTGAAGTTGAATCGGTCAGCCGTGAGTTCTCGGTTCGAGTTGCCCGCTCATACCTTACTCCTGAAGATTTCGAGCTACTCACCATCAAACGTGGTGAGGGGCAACAATTAGTGCGCTTGCGCGACATTGCCCGGATAGAAATGTCCGCCGAAAACGATAAAACTGAGTTTCGTGGTAACGGTATCAATATGATTGGTATCGGCATCATTAAGCAATCCAAGGCCAACACCTTGGAAGTGGTCGATAATGTTGCCAAAGAAATCGCGTTGATTGAGCAAACCTTGCCCGAATCAATGTTTATCGTGCAAAGCTATGATTCATCCATCTTTATCAAAGGCTCAATTAACGAGGTTTATAACACCCTCGGAATTGCCATCGGCTTGGTGGTGATCGTCATTTATCTATTCTTGGGGAATGTCCGCGCGACCATTATCCCAACCCTGACCGTACCCGTCGCACTGATTGCCTCATATATTGCTTTATTTGCGTTAGGTTTTTCGATCAACTTGCTAACGTTGTTAGCGTTGGTATTGGCGATTGGTTTGGTCGTCGATGATTCCATCGTGGTGCTAGAGAATATTTATCGGCGTATTGAAAAGGGCGAGCCGCCCTTACTTGCAGCCTATCGTGGTGCGCGCGAGGTCGGTTTTGCAGTTGTCGCCACCACTTTAGTGTTGGTCTCTGTGTTCGTGCCACTTGCATTCCTCGATGGCAACATAGGTCAATTGTTTACTGAGTTTGCGCTCGCGATTGCGGCTGCGGTGATTTTCTCGAGTATTGCAGCGCTAACGTTGTCACCGATGCTAAGCTCTAAAATATTAAAGCAACGGCAACGCAGTAGTCGTTTTGGGCAAACCGTCGATCGCTTGTTTGCGGGTCTTGAGCGCGCTTATCGTCGCACGTTAGCCAAGACCTTAGCCTACCCAAGTTTGGCCGCGGCATTGGTGATTGCATCAGGCTTTTTAGCGTTTGGTTTAGTTAAACTCATCCCGCAAGAATTCGTGCCACCTGAAGATCGCGGCACCTTCTTTGTTTCGGTGCGCAGTGCAGAAGGGGCGAGCTTTGAATCAAATGCAGAGAACATGCGCAAGATCGAGGCGATTCTGATGCCGTATACCGAGCAAGGCAAAATCGATCGATTACTGGTGCGTACGCCCGGATGGGGTGGCTCTGCAGGGGTTGCAATTGTTGGGGCGGTGCCGTTTGAGCAACGCGACTGGTCGACCTTTGAATTAATGAAAGAAATTTCAGCTGAATTGAGTCAAGTGCCCGGCGTGCAGGCGTTTGCCTTTATGCGCAGCGGCATAAGCGGTGGCAATAGTCGTCCGCTGCAATTTGTCATTCAAGGGAATACCTATGAAGAGTTGGCCATGTACCGCGATATCATTGTCGAGGAAGCCAGCCGCAACCCGAATTTAGTTAATATTGATACGGATTATAAAGAAACCCTGCCGCAACTATTGATTCGTATCAATCAGGAGCGCGCGGCAGATTTAGGGGTATCAGTGGGTGATATTGGTCGTACGCTCGAAACTATGCTGGGTCAGCGCCGTGCGACAACCTATCTCGATCGCGGTGAAGAGTACGATGTCATCCTAGAGGGTGAGCGTTCTGATTATCAAAGCCCGATGGGTATCGATAATATCTATGTGCGCTCAAATGTTACCGGTGAACTGATTCCTATGTCGAATTTAGTCACGGTGGAAGAGCGGGCAACCTCAGGTAGTTTAAATCGCTACAATCGGATGCGCAGTATTACCATCGAGGCGAACTTAGCCGAGGGATATTCACTCGGTGAAGCGCTCACCTACCTTGAAAATATTGTGCGCGAGAAACTTCCTGAAGATGTTTCGATTGACTACAAAGGTGAATCGCAACTCTATAAAGAAAGTGGTAGCTCAGTCATCTTTGTCTTTATCTTGGCCTTGGTGATTGCTTACTTGGTATTGGCGGCACAGTTTGAGAGCTTTATTCATCCACTGGTGATCATGTTGATGGTGCCTATGGCCTTCTTAGGCGCCGTGATTGGCTTGTACGCAGCTGGATTGAGCTTGAATATCTACAGCCAAATCGGCATCGTGATGCTCATCGGCTTGGCGGCCAAAAATGGTATTCTTATTGTTGAGTTCGCCAACCAGTTGCGTGACCGTGGGGTCAGTTTTGATCAGGCGATCTTGCAAGCCTCAGAGCAGCGCTTACGGCCGATCATGATGACGTCATTCACGACCTTGATGAGTGCCGTGCCATTGATTCTTGGTTCAGGTCCTGGAGCAGAGAGCCGAATGGTGATCGGTCTGGTTATCTTCTGCGGGGTGGCGTTGGCATCCTTGTTGACTGTGTTTGTTATTCCAAGCCTCTATTCATTGCTGGCTCGGAACACTTCATCACCAGAGCAACTTGAACGTGAGTTGGCAAAACTAGAAGAGCAGCATCCTCATTAGGGAAATGCTTTTAAAGAGAATAAAAAAGGCGCCAATTGGCGCCTTTTTTATTACTCAGGACGATGCCCGAGAACTTGTCCCATTCGCGTCACCGTACCTGCGGTTAGGCTTTGTTCAAATTCAATCATATCTTTCGGAAAGGTCATGACGACAGTTGAACCCAATTTGAAGTGTCCCATCTCGTCACCTTTTTTCAGCTCGATGCGCTGGCTTCCCTGAGTTGGATAGTCCCAACGATGCACATCAGGCCCAGTGGGTGGGGTGACAGTCCCTGCCCAAACGGTGCCAATACTGGCAACGATAGTCGCACCGACAAGCACCATCGCAAACGGACCTTGTTCGCTTTCAAAAATAGCAACAACCCGCTCGTTACGGGCAAATAAATTAGGTACGTTGGCAGCGGTAAGCGGATTAACTGAGAATAAATCACCGGGAATATAAACCATCCGGCGCAACACACCGTCACATGGCATGTGAATTCGGTGATAATCTTTCGGAGCAAGATAAATCGTTGCAAATTGCCCATCGCGGAATGGATGTGCATCACGCGGATCGCCGCCTAGTAACTCGGTCAGGCTGTAATCATGCCCCTTGGCTTGGAAAATACGACCTTCTTTAATCTCGCCAAGCTGACTCACCGCACCATCGACCGGGTGGGCAAAGGCTTGCTCTGCATCTGCAATCAGCGGGCGCAGTTCGGGTTTCAGTTGACGCGTAAAGAAGTCATTAAAAGTACGATAGGCCTTGGGACTTTCGTGAATGGCTTCGCTCATATCAATTTTATAGGTGCGGATAAACCAGCGGATAAACAGCTGAGTAAAAACGCCCGCGCGCGCCGCCGCAAATTTGCCCACAAGTCGTGACAGTGCATGCTTTGGCATCACATACTGAAGTTGGATTTTGAGTCGATCAAAATTCACGATTTATCCCCTCGAGGTACTACTCTTGATGGCTTTTGTTGTGCCATCGATTCAATAATTCGATGAAAATTAGCGAGCCGTTCTGGCGCTAATTCACCCTGTTCTACTGCTGCCTCAACCGCACAACCAGGGTCCCCCTGATGTTTACAGTCTCGGAATTTGCAGCCCCCCAAATATGGGCGAAAATCTGTGAAGCACCAGGCGACGCGTTCTGGCTCGAGATGCCATAACGCAAACTCCCGAATACCTGGCGAATCGATTAGGACGCCACCTTCCGGTAAGGTATAACGCGTGGCGACCGTGGTGGTATGTTGACCGAGTCCAGAACCTTCGGAAACTTGGTTCACTTGGGTCTCAACTTCAGGTAGCAGGACATTCACGAGTGACGATTTCCCCACTCCAGATTGGCCCACAACAATCGAGACGCGCCCACCAAGTTGCTGGCGCAGCGCCGACATACCAATATTCTCTTTCGCACTGACTTGGATCACTTTATAGCCAATTGCTTCGTAACGTTGCAGTGCTGAAATGATCTCATCGCGTTCTGCTGGCGCTATTGTGGCGAGCAGATCGGCCTTATTCAATATAATGATCGGGGTAATCTCAATGTCTTCACAGGCGACCAGGTAACGGTCGATGATTTGACTCGAAAACACCGGCAACACACTGCTCACAATCAGGATCTGGTCAATATTTGCCGCGACCGGTTTCACCCCATCATAATAATCAGGGCGACTTAGTAGCGAACGACGTGGCTGAACGGCCTCGATAACCCCGCTGACATTATCATTTTGTTCGGTGAGTCGATGCCAAATGACTTCATCACCGCAGACCAGAGACTCAATGGTACGACGAATATGACAGCGATGAAGCTGTTCGTTCGCATCGGCAATAATAGCTTGTTGCCCAAACCGACTGACGACAATACCGAACTCACCATGACTTGCTGTCAGGCTATCAAGCTCAGCATCCACTTCGGCCTGCTCAATCCGCTTCTTCTGATTGGCGCGCACGCGTCTTAATTGACCTTTGTTTAATCGTCGTTGTTTTGCCACAGGCTTTTAGTTTTGCGTTACACTAGGTTTATAAATAGTGGCGAATGATACACTATTCAAGCTTATTTCGCCTAAACTTCGTGCAACCTGTAATTAAAAAGAGAAGCAAATGCCTGCCACAGCTGACCGTTTAATTTGGATCGATCTCGAGATGACCGGGCTTGAGCCTGATGAGCATGTGATCATTGAAGTCGCAACGATTGTGACCGACCAGCAACTGAATATTTTGGCAGAAGGGCCCGTATTTGCGGTTCATCAAACTGCGGAAGAGCTAGCGAAAATGGATGCTTGGAATGTCCAAACCCATACTGGCTCGGGCTTAGTTGAACGGGTTGAGCAGAGTCCATTTGATGAGGCCCAAGTCGAACAACAAACTCTCGATTTTTTGCGCGAGTGGTGTACACCTAACAGCTCGCCGATGTGCGGCAACAGTATTTGCCAAGATCGCCGGTTTTTAGCGCGCCATATGCCGGAGTTAGAAGCCTTTTTCCACTATCGCAACCTAGACGTCTCAACCATCAAGCAGCTGGCGAAATACTGGGCCCCAACAGTCGCTGCAGGGTTAACGAAGAAGGGTATGCACACCGCACTTGAAGATATTCGAGAATCTATTGATGAGCTAGCGTATTATCGTGCCCACTTTTTCAACATTCAGTCATAAAGTCGGTTAAAAACGGTTGCAATGCGCCGTGAATACAGTAAAATTCGCCTCCGTTATTAGCGATGTGCTAGCGATGATATGCGGGAATAGCTCAGCTGGTAGAGCACAACCTTGCCAAGGTTGGGGTCGCGAGTTCGAATCTCGTTTCCCGCTCCAATTTCATCCCATCGCCACCAGATTCTAAGCGGGAATAGCTCAGCTGGTAGAGCACAACCTTGCCAAGGTTGGGGTCGCGAGTTCGAATCTCGTTTCCCGCTCCAAATTTCAAAAAACCGAGCCTAGGCTCGGTTTTTTATTGGTCCCTCGAAAAAATCAATCATACACCCATTCCTAATCTATAAATTGAATGGCGGCATTCGTTTATTATCGATTTTATCCTCGCAATCGCACCGTTATAGTCTATCTTGTAACTCATCAACTCAACCAAGGAGATATGAGATGACAGATACAAATAAAGGACAATGCCCAGTTATGCACGGGGCCAATACCTCACAACAAAATGATGTTCGTGCCTGGTGGCCGAATAGTCTTAACCTCGATATTTTGCATCAACACGATCGCAAAACCTCGCCTTATGGTGAAGATTTCAATTATCGCAAAGAGCTCGAAAAGCTTGACGTCGCAGCTCTAAAAAAAGATCTCAAAGACTTAATGACCGACAGCCAAAGCTGGTGGCCTGCGGATTGGGGTCACTACGGTGGCTTGATGATTCGGATGGCATGGCATGCTGCCGGCAGTTATCGCACCGCTGATGGGCGTGGCGGCGGCGGTACCGGGAATCAGCGTTTTGCTCCGCTTAACTCTTGGCCGGATAACGTCAACTTAGATAAAGCGCGACGTCTACTTTGGCCCATTAAGAAAAAGTATGGCAATAAAATTAGCTGGGCTGACTTGATGATTTTAGCCGGCAATATGGCTTATGAATCGATGGGCTTAAAGACCTTTGGCTTTGCCTTCGGTCGTGAAGATATCTGGCATCCTGAAAAAGATATTTATTGGGGCTCTGAGAAAGAGTGGTTAGATTCAACACGCTACGAAGAGAGTGATCGGGAAAGTCTTGAAAACCCACTCGCAGCAGTTCAAATGGGGCTTATTTATGTCAACCCAGAGGGCGTAAATGGTCAGCCTGACCCGCTCAAAACCGCCCATGATGTCCGTGTAACGTTTGCGCGGATGGCGATGAATGATGAAGAGACGGTCGCTTTAACTGCAGGTGGTCACACCGTTGGTAAATGTCACGGTAATGGTAAAGCGGAGCTCCTCGGTCCTGATCCTGAAGCGGCTGATGTCGACCAGCAAGGTATGGGCTGGGCGAGTAAAAATGGCAAAGGATTCGGTCGTGATACCGTAACCAGTGGCATTGAAGGCGCTTGGACCACTAACCCAACGCAATGGGATAACGGCTATTTCTATTTGCTCTTTACCTACGATTGGGAGCTCAAGAAGAGCCCAGCGGGTGCTTGGCAGTGGGAACCGATCAATATCAAAGAAGAAGATAAACCTGTTGATGTAGAAGACCCATCGATTCGCTATAACCCGATCATGACCGATGCGGACATGGCGATGATTAAAGACCCAGAGTATCGGAAGATTTCGGAGCGCTTCTATAATGACCCGGAATACTTCTCAGAGGTATTCGCCCGTGCTTGGTTCAAATTGACGCACCGTGATATGGGTCCAAAAGCTCGTTACTTTGGTCCAGACGTTCCGGCTGAAGATTTAATTTGGCAAGATCCAACTCCGTCAGGACGCACTGACTACGATGTTGAACAGCTTAAGCAAACTATTGCAGCTGCTGGATTGAGCGCGCAAGAAATGCTGGCAACGGCATGGGATAGCGCACGCACGTATCGTGGTTCAGATATGCGTGGTGGCGCCAATGGCGCTCGGATTCGGCTTGAGCCACAAGTGAACTGGGAAGCAAATGAGCCAGAGCGCCTCAATAAGGTGCTTGGGGTTTACTCCAAGATTGCAGCAGAAACAGGTGTCAGCATCGCTGATATTATTGTCCTTGCCGGCAATGTCGCTCTTGAGCAAGCCGCTGCGGCAGCGGGAGTACCGGTTTCGGTACCATTTACGCCGGGGCGTGGTGATGCGACGCAAGAACAAACGGATGGTGAGTCATTTGAAGTACTTGAACCGGTTCATGATGGCTTCCGCAACTACTTGAAGAAGCATTACGATGTCAAACCTGAAGAACTGCTTCTTGATAAAGCGCAATTACTGGGTCTAACTGCCCCAGAAATGACGGTGTTAATCGGTGGTATGCGTGTGCTTGGTTTGAATTATCAAGGTGATAGTGCCGGAGTATTTACGGACCGCGTGGGTGTGTTGAGTCAAGATTTCTTCAGCACTCTTACTGACATGCGTTACCGCTGGGAGCCAACAGGCCGCAATAGCTATGCTATCGTGGACAGAGCAAGCGACGAGAAGCGCTATACTGCATCGCGGGTCGATTTAGTGTTTGGTTCAAACTCAATCTTGCGTGCGTATGCTGAATACTACGCGCAAGACGATAACCTCGAGACCTTTATCCGTGACTTTGTTGCCGCTTGGGTCAAAGTAATGGATGCAGATCGCTTTGATGTAAAGTGATTCGGTTCATCTGGTAAACAAAAAGCCCGTCATAGCGACGGGCTTTTTTATTATTCGAATTCACTCAAAAGTGCTTCATCGACAACGCCACCATATTTATAAATGACGCCATCTTTCATCACCATATCGACATCGCGCACGATATTCATATATTTCAGCACATCTCCGCGGACGGCGATAATATCTGCGACTTTGCCGGGAGTGACTGAGCCGTAACGATCTTGCACGCCCATCATCACCGCTGGCCAATAGGTTGCGGCACGGATTGTTTCGAGTGCATCAAAGCCCATGTCGTGAACCCATACCGCCATTTCTTGCCAGGTAGACTGACAATGAAACTTCATCGGAATACCAGAATCGGTACCGACTAACATCATCACCCCGGTCTCACGCAACTGATTGATCTTGTTGCGAATGGTTGGTGTGCGTAACGGCGTTAGCTGAGAGTAACTTAAGTGCCCGGGCTTGGCGATGGATTGCTTGATATCAGCAATGGTGTCGGGCTTGAGACCGCGCTCCCAGCACGCATCATCAAGCTCTTCTGGGTTGGCGACTAAATCGGGATAGGTGAATAACCCTTCCATCGTCGGAGTCCAAAACAGCAGGCCGTCGAAGATACCTGTTGCGGTGCGCTCTACCAAGGTATCGAGGACATCCTGCGGATAGCCAGGGGCCGTTGTCAGGCCAGTATGCTCAAAGTTATCGATGCCAATTTCTACCCCAATGCGAATCTCGTCGGGTTTATGGGCATGGGCAACCACTTTCATGCCGAGCCGATGTGCTTCGTCGACAATGGCTTGGGCGACAGACCGATCCATATCGTCATGATCGATAAGTTTAACGATTTCCATCCCAGCCGCATGCAGCCGCTGCACTTTCTCTTGTGCATCCGCAATTGATTTAACTTCCCAGCGATAATGGCGTTGCCACTCGTCCACTTCAGCTTGCAAAAACGGTCCCGAAGTATACAAAGTAGGACCAGGAATTTCGCCATTGCGTAAGCGCTCTTTGATCGCTACTGAGTCCTCTAAAGGTGCGCCTAAATCGCGGACACTGGTAATGCCTGCGAGTAATAATTGAACCAGTGCTGCCGGCATGATTTCATCCACTTGGCGGTCGCGATAGGCTTCTTGCCAATGGGTATAATTGGCGTGTCCAACCAGCATAATGTGGGCATGACTCTCCCATAAACCCGGCATGACATCATGACCTTCAGTTGAGACAACACGGTAGCCTTCAGGTACTGGGAGCGAGTCAGTATTACCGACTTGCTCGATGATGCCGTCGTTGATCAAAATCACGCTATTGCGTATCGGTAACTCCGCGGTACCGTCAATTAAACGGCCGCCGACCAAAGCAATTTTCTCGGCAAACGCAGGGCTGCTGGTTGCTAACAAGGAGCCGACCAGCGCGGCTGCAGCTAAAAGTTTGGGGAATGGGCGCATAAGTAAAACCTCAAAATCTACAAGGACTTTCACCGTACGCCCTCGGATTTGCCAATGCAATACCGTTAATCGTAGAAATTGATCGTTACAAAGCTTTCAGCATCGCCCAGAAAATCCGCAACCAGCCGAGGATAAAGGCAGCTCCACCGAGAGGTGTAATTGGACCGAACCATTTTTGCCCAGTTAGCGCGAGCAGATAGAGACTGCCCGAAAACAATAAAATTCCAACGGCGAGCAGGATTCCACCACTGCGTAAGCCCTTTGCTTGCGGGTAGGCATGGGTGAGTGCAGCGACAAAAAGTAAGCCCAGTGCATGATAAATCTGATATTGCACTCCGGTTTGAAAGACCGCCAGAGCATTCGCTTCAAGTTGCGTTTTCAGCGCGTGGGCGGCAAAGGCGCCAAGGGCGATCCCCACCGCCATGTTAAATGCCCCGAGTAAGGCAAAAATCCGTACCATACGGTTCTCACTTATCGACATAGTTAAGGTTAGAGAAAAATTTTATTGACAAGAATTCATTTGCACTCTATATCGTCTTTGTCTTTCATAAAGACCTGAAAATTACTATTTCCGTGGTTGTTAGTTTAAAGGATGGGTTAAGCATGGCAACAGTTGACCGCGAACAAATTATTCGGAAGCCGTTTAACGACTTCAAAAACTATCCTTATGGGTTTGCTCGCTCGGGTGACTTTTCAATTCGGGAGAGTGACTTGCTGTTAAAACATGGCAGCTTAGCGTTAGCGCTGATGAATAGCGAAATTGAGCCTGAGTCAGCTGAAGAGCAATCGCTGCTCGCGGTAGCACTGGGGCAGAAAGCGGCAGAAACGCCACTAGAGAAAGCCTGGAGCAAATACTTAGCGCGGATTAACCGTCCTAAAGTCGGTAGCATGTATGGTCGCAGTCGACCGAACGATGAAAGCTTCGAAATGAGCGGAGCCGATGACGACGACTTGGTCATGGAAGATTAAAAAGGCGCCTTGCGGCGCCTTTTTTGTGGGTGACTTTTAATTTTAAGTCGGAGGTTACTGAGTTTCTTGCTCTCGCTTGATAGCGCGATGCGCAATATCAGTTCGATAGTAAACATCGTCCCAGTTAATCTTGGCTACGCCCTGATAAGCTCTGGCTTGTGCCGTGGTGACATTGTCACCCAAGGCCGTTACGCACAATACGCGTCCGCCTTGCGTCGTCACTTCACCTTGTTCGTTTTCTGCAGTGCCCGCATGGAAGACTTTGATATCGCTATCTTTGATCGCGTCTAAACCGTGGATCACATCACCTTTACGATAACTCTCGGGGTAGCCGCCTGCGGCCATCACCACCCCAACCGTTGCGCGCGGATCAAAGGCAATATCCTGTCCAGCTAGGCGTTGCTCACAGGCCAGTTGGCAGAGTTCCACCAAGTCAGATTGTAAGCGCATCATAATCGGTTGTGTTTCAGGGTCACCGAAGCGACAGTTGAATTCGAGCACTTTAGCGGTGCCATCGGGTGCGACCATTAAGCCAGCATAGAGAAAGCCAGTGTAGGGGTGGCCTTCAGCAGCCATCCCCGCAACCGTCGGCTCAATCACATGTTGCATGACCCAATCATGCACACTCGGAGTCACCACAGGCGCAGGAGAGTAAGCGCCCATACCGCCAGTATTCGGGCCCTTGTCGCCATTATCACGGGCTTTATGGTCTTGGCTGGAGGCAAAGGGCAGTGCTGTTTTACCGTCTACCATAACGATAAAGCTGGCTTCTTCGCCTACTAAAAATTCTTCAATGACCACCCGACTCCCGGCATCACCAAATTTGTTCCCTGCCAACATATCGTCAATAGCGGCGAAAGCCTCGGCTTCGGTTTGCGCAATAATAACGCCTTTCCCCGCAGCTAAGCCGTCTGCTTTAATGACGATTGGGGTACCATGTTCGCTGACATACGCTTTGGCCGCGTCAATCTCGGTAAAGGTTCCATATGCTGCCGTGGGGATCTGGTGGCGTGCCAGGAAGTCCTTACTAAAGGCCTTTGAGCCTTCTAACTGGGCCGCACCTTGGGTTGGGCCAAAGATCGCAAGTCCAGCTGCGCGAAAACGATCGACGACACCAGCAACAAGGGGCGCCTCAGGACCAACAATTGTCATGCCCACTTGGTGCTCTTGGGCAAAGGCTAATAAAGCATCAATGTCCTCTGCCGCAATTGCGACATTGGTGAGTTTTGCTTCATGTGCTGTTCCGGCGTTCCCAGGGGCAACAAAAACATGCTCAACTTGCGGTGATTGCGCAGCTTTCCACGCTAAGGCATGCTCACGGCCGCCGCCACCGATAACCAATACATTCATCTCAATTTAATCCTTCGTTGCAGGCTTTTGAAATTTCAACGTGAAGCGATCACTTTCGCCAATGGCAAGATATTTTTCCCGATCTTGATCTCCGAGTCGTAACGATGGTGGTAAGGTCCAAACGCCACGAGGATGATCGGCAGTATCGAGTGGGTTAGCGTTGATATCGCTGCTCGCGACGAGTTCAAAGCCCACTTCTTCGGCAATACGAATGGCAAGGCTTTCTTTCATATAGCCGCTAGTTAGCATGTCTGCATCCGGACGCTGCTCGGGTAAACGGTGCTCAACGACCCCCAATACCCCACCCGGTTTAAGGGCAACATAGAATTGCTGGAACGCACTGCGAATGGCGGCTTCTTCACCGCCCATATACCAGTTATGCAAATTGCGGAACGTTAATACCATATCCGCGCTCGCATCTGGCGCAATGGCGACCTCACCGGAAGGAGAGAACTCAGTCAAGACAATGTTGCTAAAGTGACTGTCACTGGCAATTCGCTCCGCGAAAGCAGCCCGTGAGCGTTGATAAAATTCACGGTCGCTATTGGCCGGGAAATGTGCCGCGTAAAGCTGGCCTTGGTCCGCGAGATAAGCCCCAAGTATTTCGCTATACCAACCACCGCCAGGAGATATTTCGACGACCGTCATATCGGGCTTGATACCGAAGAACTCGAGTGTTTCGACCGGGTTGCGATATTGATCGCGTTGTTTGTTACGTTCGCTACGGCTGGTATTGTCGATCACACTCGCAACACTTTTGACCGACTGCTCAGCCGCAGCGTTCTGCTCGGCTTGGCAGCCTTGCAAGGCAAAGCTGGTCGCACAGATTAAAGAAATCAGTAAAGCTCTTTTCATTTTGCCTACCCCTTTTATTGATCAGTGCCGGAAGTGGCGCATTCCAGTAAAGACCATCGCAATGCCATGCTCATTCGCGGCTTGAATAATCTCTTCGTCACGAATTGACCCACCGGGTTGAATAATGGCTTTGATACCTGCCGCAGCTGCTGCATCTATGCCGTCACGGAAGGGGAAGAAGGCATCTGATGCCATCACCGAACCTGCCACTTCGAGATTCTCGTCCGCTGCCTTAATGCCGGCAATTTTTGCACTATAGACTCGGCTCATCTGCCCAGCTCCAACACCAATAGTCATTCCGTCTTTGGCGTATACGATGGCGTTTGATTTAACAAATTTAGCGACCTTCCAGCAAAACAGCAAATCTTCCAGTTGCGCTTCTGTCGGAGCCACTGCAGTGACGACTTTAAGATCGGCCGCGGTAATCGCGCCTTGATCACTATCTTGTACCAGCAAGCCACCATTTACCCGTTTGAAATCTAAGCTGGCGGCGCGTTCAACTGGCCATTCACCACACGCGAGTAGGCGAACATTTTGTTTGGTCGCAACCATTGCTTGCGCATCAGCACTCACGCTTGGAGCAATAATGACTTCGACAAACTGTTGCTCAACAATAGCTTTTGCGGTGGCTGCGTCTAACTCGCGGTTAAAGGCGATAATGCCACCAAAGGCTGAGGTTGGATCAGTTTTAAAGGCACGCTGATAGGCATCAGTAATTGACTCACCGATTGCGACGCCACATGGATTGGCATGTTTGACGATCACACAGGCAGGCTGGGTGAATGATTTTACGCACTCAAGCGCGGCATCGGTATCAGCGATATTGTTGAACGATAACTCTTTACCTTGCAGCTGTGTTGCGGTTGCAACGGATGCTTCAAGTGGTTTGTGCTCGGCATAAAAGGCAGCGCTCTGATGACTGTTTTCACCATAACGCAGGTCTTGTTTTTTGCGGAATTGAGCATTGAACGTGCGTGGAAACTTTGATTCGGCACCGGCTAACTTAGCGCCAAAATAATTCGCAATCATGCCATCGTATTGTGCGGTGTGCTCAAATGCTTTAATCGCGAGATCGAATCGAGTTTCGAGGGTGAGGCTACCCTCATTAGCGGCCATTTCGGCTAATACTGCAGGGTAGTCATCGGCGTTGACGATAATGGTCACATCACGATGGTTCTTTGCAGCCGCGCGAACCATAGTCGGACCACCGATATCGATATTTTCAACGGCATCTTCATGGCTACAATCGGGGCGCGCAACCGTTTCGGCAAATGGATAAAGGTTTACGACGACCATATCGATCGGAGTAATTCCTTGCGCGGCCATTACCGCTTGGTCTTGGTCACGACGAGCGAGGATACCGCCATGGATTTTCGGGTGCAGAGTTTTAACTCGACCATCCATGATTTCTTCTTGCCCGGTATGCTCAGAAACATCCGTTACCGCGATATCATGTTGGCGCAGTAGTTTTGCAGTACCGCCGGTCGACAAAATATGAATACCACGCGCGACGAGTTGTTGCGCAAATTCAACAATACCGGTTTTGTCAGAGACACTGAGAAGAGCTGTTTTGATGACCCGATGTTCCATTGTAGTTTCCACTTAGCTAATTTGATGGTTGCGATAACGGCTAAAGGTTAAACAAAAAAAGAGCACATCAGTGCTCTTTTTCAGTGGCTTAGTTCATGCCATATTTTTTCAATTTTTTGCGTAAAGTGCCGCGGTTGATACCTAACATAGTTGCGGCTCGAGTTTGATTGCCGCGAGTATAGGTCATTACTTCTTCAAGCAGTGGCGCTTCAACTTCGGCCAGAACCAATTCATACAATTCTTCTGGGTCTTGGCCATCAAGCTGTTTCAAAAACGAGTGGATAGCTTGTTTTACTGAATCACGCAGTGGTTTCGGTTGAGCATTTTGGCCCAAAGTAGTGAATGGAGAAACTCGGTCACGATTCGTATTTTGATCAAACATAGGTGCGCTCTATCTCTTCTAGTTTACTGTGGTAAAAAAATCCGCCAGGGCGTCAAGTTGCTCTGAAGCAGACTCGATCGTCATAAAATGACGGCGAAAATCTTGTGCTGGTTGCTGTGCCTCGAGGTACCAACCAACATGTTTCCTTGCAATCCGAACCCCTTTAATGCCACCGTAGAAATCGTGTAAGCGGGTGACATGTTGCAACACCACTGCTCGCACTTCTTCGTTACTTGGGGGCGCTAATTTGGTCCCGTTTTCAAGGTAATATTTTATCTCTCTAAACAGCCATGGATTACCTTGGGCACCGCGACCAATCATGATTGCATCTGCGCCCGTGTATTCCAGCACCTGCTGGGCTTGCTCAGGGGTTCGAATGTCCCCATTGGCCACCACAGGAATCGCAACCGCTTGCTTGATCGCTTTGATGGTGTCGTATTCGGCTTCACCCTTGTACATACACGCTCGGGTTCTACCATGAACTGCCAAAGAGGCGATTCCTGATTGCTCAGCAAGCTTTGCAATCGCTACACCATTGCGGTTTTCTGGGTCCCAGCCGGTACGGATCTTTAACGTTACCGGTACCGTTACGGCTGCAACCACGGCTGCCAGAATTTCAGCAACTAAGTCGGGGTACTGTAAAAGTGCCGACCCAGCCATTTTTTTATTCACCTTTTTGGCCGGACAGCCCATATTGATGTCGATGATTTCAGCACCGTTGGCAACATTATGTTGTGCTGCAAGCGCCATCAGTTCAGGCTCACACCCAGCGATTTGAACAGCTTTTATGCCCGGTTCGTCGGCATGCCCCATGCGTTTTTGCGACTTCTCAGTGCGCCAGGTATCGGGATTGCTCGAGAGCATCTCGGATACCGTTAGGTCTGCTCCCAAGCTTCGACATAGTTGTCGAAACGGGAGATCAGTTACCCCGGCCATTGGCGCAAGGATTACGGGCTTGTCAAATTGATAAGGTCCGATCCGCATCGGTTAAAAACTGTTCAACTTAAGGGTCGGAAATTTTATGGAATTTAGACTCAAATGAAAAGCCAGATTTTGCTTAAAACCTGGCTTTTTTGCATTTTTCTGACTTGACAAATTCGCTGCTAAGGGCTTTTGCGGCGCCCATGCAGCATCATCCATTCAGCCTGTTGCTGGGGTGGAGTAAACTCAAATTCAGTTTGGTAAGCAGCCATTACCGCTTCAGTTTGGGTACTGAGGATCCCTGACATGACCAATTCGCCCTGCTGGTCGACGAAACCCGCAATCACTGTGGCGAGCTCTTTGAGTGGTCCGGCGAGCACGTTGGCGAGCACGATATCAGCTTTAAGCTCAGGTTGTTGCTCGGGCAAGTAGAGCTCGAGTTTATCCGCGACACCATTGCGCTCGGCATTTTCACGACTAGCGATCAGGGCTTGCTGGTCAATATCGATACCAATCGCTCGTTCTGCACCAAGTAACAGCGCAGCGATCGCCAAAATGCCCGAACCACAACCGAAATCTACGATGGTTTTACCATTGAGGGGTTGCTGGTCGAGCCAAGCCAGACACAAGGCTGTGGTGGGGTGGGTGCCGGTACCAAACGCCATACCTGGGTCAAGTAGGATGTTGACCGCCTTAGGGTCAGGAATATCCCGCCAACTCGGGCACACCCATAACCGTTCACCAAACTTAATGGGATGGAAGTTATCCATCCATTCGCGCTCCCAGTCCTTATCTTCAATGGCGTCGGTTTTATAACTGAAATCGTCAGCAAAAAATTCAGACTGTGCGAGGTGTTTGATGATAGGTTGCAGATCCGTTTCAGCATCAAACAGCCCAGTAACTAAGGTTTCATGCCAAAAAATGGCTTCGCCTTTGGGCGGCTCAAAAATAGGATTGTCTTGCGCATCACGAAAAGTAACCGCAAGCGCACCGAGCTCAGTTAAAAGCTCGCCGACTTGCGGTGCATGGGCCTCAGATGCGGCAACAGTGAGTTGAATCCAAGGCATGAGTTAGTGATTCATCCCCAGTTTTTTCTCAAGATAGTGGATGTTGGTGCCACCGTGCTGGAAGTTCTCATCGGCCATAATATCTTTTTGCAGTGGCACGTTTGTTTTGATGCCTTCGATGATCAATTCATTTAAAGCATTACGCATCCGTGCAATCGCCACATCGCGGTTTTCACCGTAGGTGATCAATTTACCGATCATCGAATCGTAATTTGGCGGCACTTTATAGTCCGCATAAACGTGAGAATCCCAGCGTACACCTAAACCGCCTGGTGGGTGGAAACGCGTAATCAGCCCAGGCGAAGGAATAAATGTGTTTGGATCTTCAGCGTTGATTCGGCATTCGATCGCGTGCCCGCGAATCACCACGTCTTCTTGCGAAAATGACAGTGGACGGCCGGCTGCAACGCGCAACTGTTCTTTAATCAAATCAATCCCAGTCACCATTTCTGTCACAGGGTGCTCAACCTGAATCCGAGTGTTCATCTCGATGAAGTAAAATTCACCGTTCTCGTATAAAAACTCGAAGGTTCCTGCACCGCGATAGCCGATTTCAACACACGCGCGAGCACAGCGTTCGCCGATATACTTACGCATTTCAGCAGTAATTCCTGGAGCTGGCGCTTCTTCTACGACTTTCTGGTGGCGGCGCTGCATTGAGCAGTCACGTTCACCTAGATAAACCGCATTACCTTGTCCATCGGCCAGTACTTGAATTTCAATATGGCGTGGATTTTCAAGGAATTTTTCCATGTAAACCATAGGGTTACCAAAGGCTGCACCTGCTTCAGCTTTGGTCGTGCTAATGGCCTGATTGAGCTCTTGCTCGCTTCGAACCACGCGCATTCCGCGCCCACCGCCACCACCGGCGGCTTTAACGATGATCGGATAACCGATGCGCTTGGCAATTTTTTTGTTCTGCTCTGGATCATCTCCAAGGGGTCCGCCAGAACCGGGTACACACGGAACCCCAGCCTTCTTCATGGCTTCAATTGCAGAGACTTTGTCCCCCATCAACCGAATCACATCCGCCGTTGGACCGACAAAGGTAAAGCCAGAGTTTTCCACCTGTTCAGCGAAATCCGCATTTTCGGCCAGAAACCCATAGCCTGGATGAATCGCAGCCGCGTCGGTAATCTCCGCGGCACTGATAATGCGCGGAATGTTTAAATAGCTTTCGGTGGCTGGCGCATTGCCGATACAAATCGACTCGTCAGCCAGGAGCACGTGTTTGAGGTTTCGATCCGCAGTCGAGTGCACAGCAACTGTTTTTATCCCGAGCTCCTTACAAGCTCGAAGGATACGTAATGCAATCTCACCGCGATTGGCAATCACTACCTTATCTAACATGATGGTATCCTACTGGCTGCGGCTATTCGATGATGAAAAGTGGTTGGTCAAATTCGACCGGCTCGCCATTTTCAACCAAAATTTCTTTTACCGTTCCGCTCTTATCGGCTTCAATTTGGTTCATCATTTTCATCGCTTCGACGATACAGAGTGTCTCACCTGCTTTAACCTGTGAACCGACTGTCACGAAATCAGCAGCGCCTGGTGCAGGAGCGGCGTAGAAGGTTCCAACCATAGGTGAACGAACCACGTGACCGCTCAGTTCTGGTGCGCTTGGTTCTGCTGCAGCTGGCGCGGCTGGAGCTGCTGCAGGCGCTGGTGCCGGGGCAGCTACGGGCGCTTGCACCTGGTATTGCATTGGCATTGCGGTAGGTTGACCGCCGCGATGGATACGAACTGACTCTTCGCCTTCAGTAATTTCTAATTCAGCGATGCCAGATTCTTCGACTAATTCAATCAGTTTTTTAATTTTACGGATATCCATGCTGTTTCTTAACCTCAATTTTCAGCGCGCTGCTGTTTTGTTAAATAATCATGTGCGGCTTGCAGAGCAAAGCCGTAACCAGCGGTTCCGAGACCACAAATCACCCCAACTGCAATGTCAGACAAATAAGAATGGTGGCGGAATGGCTCGCGGGCATACACATTGGAAATATGAACTTCGATAAATGGAATTTTTACACCACTAAGGGCATCACGAAGGGCAACACTCGTGTGCGTGAGTGCTGCGGCATTGAGCAAAATAAAATCGACTTTTGATTTAGCTGCTTCTTGAATCCAATTCACCAACTCATGCTCGGCATTCGACTGCCGACAATCCAAGGTGATGTCGAGTGCAGAGGCCTGATGCCGCAGCGACGCCTCAAGCTGAGTGAGCGTTTCTGCACCATAGATCTCAGGTTCGCGTTGGCCGAGCAAATTTAAATTTGGACCATTAAGCACTAAAATGCGTTGATGTATCGGTTTTGTTGTCATTTTGCTGCGATCTTCGTCGATTGTGCCTGTTTTTTCTTGGACTGCACAATTTCCGTCAGTTCAAGGCAAATTTAACGTGTGATTTTGTATTATAGACAAAAATTCCAGTTAAGCAGCAAAATACTGGTCTTATCACCGATTTTAGCTAGTTTTTCTCAACAGCTACTGTGATTATTTGATGGCGCTCAAGATGCGCTAGAAAGTCTTCTGCATCAAGAAAGCCGGTCAGGCGAGCAGATCTTATTTCCTCTCCAGCACGAAAGAACATGACGGTGGGCAAGCCCATCACTTGGTAGGTTTCCCAAATTTGATTATTAACCGGGTTATTTGCGGTCACATCTGCTTGCAGTACCCGCATGTTAGCGAACACCTCTTGCACTTGTGGATTGCTAAAGGTCTCACGTTCGAACTCTTTGCAAGCGACACACCAATCGGCGTAGAGGTCGAGCATGACCACTTGCTGATTCACCTCAGCTTCGCGTAGTTCTGCGGTAATGCTAGCGACTGAGTCGACCTGAATAAAAGCATAGTGTTGTCCGCTCGGCTGCGGCCACCAACTGTAGCCAAGTACAGTGATAATGACGAGCACCACCGCACTAAAGCGACGTGCAGCAGCACGAGTCAGATCAAAAAAGCTCGTTGCGCTCAAGTAGGCACCGGCGAACGCGAGAAAGCCGATGTAGAGCCAGTCGGCCAGCGTCACGTTGACCAAGCGCTCAACAAAGATCAAGGCAACGCCCAGTAAGACTACGCCGAATAGGCGCTTAATCGTGTTCATCCACGCACCGGCGCGCGGTAAGAGCTTGCCCCCGGTGGTGCCAAACAGCAGCAGTGGAATGCCCATTCCGATACTCAACGCATAGAGTGCTGAGGCACCGACCACCACATCACCTGATTCTGCAATAAATAGCAGGATCGCCGATAGGGGGGCAGTGGTGCATGGTGATGCTACGAGCCCAGACAAAGCCCCCATAATAAATACGCTACCATGGGCTCCGCCCTTTTGTTGTTGGCTCAGCGCATAGATTTTCTGTTGCCAGCTACTGGGTAGTTGCAACGTGAACAAGCCCAGCATACTCAGCGCAAGTAACACAAAAATCCCTGCAAGAATGCCCAGCACAATTGGGTGTTGCAGCATGGCTTGATATTTCATGCCAGCGAGCGCGACCACCACGCCAAGGGCGGAATAGGTTACGGCCATCCCTTGCACATAGCTTAACGACAAGGTCAGTGCTCTTCGGGTCGGTAATGCTTGCTGGCGTTGTTGACCAAAGATAATCGCTGAAATAATCGGATACATTGGCAGCACGCATGGAGTAAAAGCGAGGCCAATACCTAAGCCAATAAAAATAATTAAGGCCAGCCACAGTGGCTGCTGGTTTAAGTCAAATAAACTTGGAGCTGAACTAGTTTGGCTATTGGCGACTAGCTGTTCAAAATTAATCGAAGTTCCGCCGTCGCTGGCGACGGCGCTTAAATAAATGGTCTTGTCCGTGGGCGGATAACACAAGCCGGCATCGGCGCAGCCTTGATAGCTGATCACAAATTCTTGGTCTGCACTGGCCTCAGCTAAAGTATAAGTCAGGCTCACACTGTCGCGGTAAATGATGGTTTCACCAAAAAACTCATCAAAGTGAGCCTCACCCGCAGGCAGTTGCGGCTGCTCACTCAACTGCACCGGGCTTTTGACAATAAAACGATGTTGATACAGGTAATAATCAGGTTCGATTTGCCAGGTGAGGGTGAGCGTCTTGCCCTCTTGACGAAAGTCAAATTGGAAGGCTTGGTCGACCGGTAAAAACTGGGTCTGATTCGCAAACGGATCGGCGTCAGGGAATTGAAAGCTTTGTGCTTCGGCTCGAGGGAGCATCACCAGCACGGTGCATAACAGGACGTAACGCAACAGAGAGATCACAGTTTGCTCCACTATTAACTTGATGAATTCGTTGCGGTGGTAACGTCAGCAAGCCACTGTAGATAAGCAGGACTGCCTTCACTAATCGGTACTGCAACCAACTCAGGTACATCATAGGGGTGTGATTCTTGCACGAGATGGAACAACTCGTCTAGTTTTGTGGTGGTGGTCTTAATGGCTAACATCACTTCGTCATCGGCGTGCAAATGACCGTCCCACCAGTACATGGATGTTGTTGCTGAGGATATGTTGACGCAGCCTGCAGCGCGCGCCCGCAAGACTTTTTCCGCGATTGCTTTCGCAGTATTTTTATCTGGACAACTACACAATACGAGACGGTAGTCATGAAGCATCGGTATATCTCCTCGGCAAATTAGAATCCTCAGTATACGAAAAACAAAAAAAATTTTTAGTCCTAACCCTTGAGTTCGACAAAATACCCCCCATAACTGTGGCACTACTCTTTTAGCGGCCCAGAAATTGGGCATTGTTATCAACCCACAACTTAGGTTTAGGAGTTATCAAAGATGAAACTTCGTCCTTTACATGATCGTGTGATCATCAAGCGCCACGAAGCAGAAACCAAATCTGCTGGTGGTATCGTGTTAACCGGCTCAGCTGCCGAGAAGTCCACTCGCGGTGAAGTCGTTGCTGTCGGTAATGGCCGTATCTTAGATAACGGCGAAGTGAAAGCGCTCGACGTGAAAGTTGGCGACAAAGTGTTGTTCAACGAAAGCTACGGCGTGAAAACTGAGAAAATCGATGGTGATGAGTACCTCATCATGAGCGAGTCAGACATTCTCGCTATCGTTGAAGGTTAAGTGATAGCACGCAAAGATCTGAAAAGAGGAAAAAATTATGGCAGCAAAAGAAGTAAAATTTGGTAACAGCGCACGTCAGCGCATGCTCAAAGGGGTTAACGTTCTTGCTGACGCGGTTAAGGTAACGCTCGGTCCGAAAGGCCGCAACGTGGTACTTGATAAGTCTTTCGGTGCGCCAGTCATCACTAAAGATGGCGTGTCAGTTGCGAAAGAAATCGAGCTTGAAGACAAGTTCGAGAACATGGGCGCGCAGATGGTTAAAGAAGTTGCGTCAAAGGCAAATGATGAAGCCGGTGACGGGACCACGACTGCAACCGTGCTTGCCCAAGCGATTGTGAACGAAGGTTTGAAAGCAGTTGCAGCGGGTATGAACCCGATGGACTTAAAGCGTGGTATCGACAAAGCAGTTTTTGCTGCTGTTGAAGAACTTAAAGCGCTTTCTAAGCCATGTGATAACACTACTGCAATCACACAAGTAGGGACTATCTCAGCCAACTCAGATAGCACCATTGGTGAAATCATCGCTAAGGCGATGGAGAAAGTGGGTCAAGAAGGCGTCATCACTGTTGAAGAAGGTCAGGCGCTGCAAGACGAACTTGACGTGGTTGAAGGGATGCAATTCGACCGTGGTTACTTGTCGCCATACTTCATCAACAACCAAGAAAACGGCACCGTTGAGCTAGAAAGCCCGTTCATCTTATTGGTGGATAAGAAAGTATCAAACATTCGCGAATTGCTTCCAGTACTCGAAGGCGTCGCGAAAGCTGGCAAACCATTACTGATTATTGCTGAAGATGTTGAAGGCGAAGCGCTTGCAACTTTGGTGGTCAACAATATGCGTGGCATCGTTAAAGTTGCGGCAGTGAAGGCGCCTGGTTTCGGTGACCGTCGTAAAGCGATGTTGCAAGACATCGCGGTGTTAACTGGCGGTACTGTGATTTCAGAAGAAATCGGTATGGAACTCGATAAAGCGCAGTTGGAAGACCTAGGTACTGCGAAGCGTGTGGTGATTAATAAAGATAACACCACCATTGTTGACGGTAACGGTGACCAAGCTGCAATCGAAGGTCGCGTAACGCAAATTCGTCAGCAAATCGAAGAAACGACTTCAGATTACGACCGTGAAAAACTGCAAGAGCGCCTTGCTAAGCTTGCTGGCGGTGTTGCAGTCATTAAAGTAGGTGCGGCAACTGAAGTTGAAATGAAAGAGAAGAAAGCACGCGTTGAAGACGCTCTGCACGCAACTCGTGCGGCAGTCGAAGAAGGCGTGGTGCCTGGTGGTGGTGTTGCCTTGGTTCGTGCAGCAAGCAAACTTGCTGACTTGCGTGGCGACAACGAAGACCAGAACGTTGGGATCAAGCTTGCGCTACGAGCGATGGAAGCACCATTGCGTCAAATCGCGACTAACGCTGGCGCCGAAGGCTCAGTGGTTGCAAACAACGTGAAAAATGGTGAAGGTACCTACGGTTACAACGCCGGTACTGACACCTACGGTGACATGCTCGAAATGGGTATCTTGGATCCAACCAAAGTAACTCGTTCAGCAATTCAGTTTGCAGCATCAATTGGTGCACTGATGATCACCACCGAAGCGATGGTTGCTGAATTGCCGAAAGACGATGCTCCAGCTGCACCAGATATGGGCGGCATGGGTGGCATGGGCGGCATGATGTAAGCAGCCCAGTCCAAGGCTAAAAGGAAACCTCATCGAGCGCGAGCTCGGTGAGGTTTTTTTATATGCAGTCGTCAAACTCACTAATTTGTTGGGGATATGGACACATACTAGAGTCCAATGACTTTTATAACCATCTGAAAAATAGAGATAATATATATTGGCACGCTAATTGCTTAATTGTTTGTAGCAATCGTTTACGATTTCACAAACACAAAAGGAAAGATTATGAAAACGGTCATTGCATCAGCACTTTTATTAGCAAGCTCGGGCGCCTATGCGCACAATTCATGTGACGCTGAGTTGCAGGGTGGATTAAAAATTGCAGAGAACAGCATCGAGTTTTATCAAGATGAAGTTCTGGTTTATCAGATTAATGATCAATCGACGCTTTGGGTGGACGGTAAGAAAGTAAATCTTACTTCAGCGCAGCAGGCACTGGTTGAGGATTATTCAACTCGTATCCATGCCATGGTTCCAGCAGTAAAAAATATTGTGATGGATGGAATCGATCTAGCAACGGACGGGATTAATTTGGCGTTTACCGAGTTAATGGGTGAGGGCAGCCAAATTACTGCAGCTCTCAATACTGAATTGGAAACCATCCGTACTGAAATAAATGCCAAGTTTGCGAGCCAAGAAGGCATCTATATCAACCATGATGGCGAAGACTTCCTCGGGGATGACTTTGAGCAACGCATCGAGCAAGCCGTTGAGAAAACCATGACCCAGTCGATTGGCAGTTTGTTGGTCATGGTGGGCAAAGAAATGATGCTCTCAGGTGGCGATGCCGATGCCTTTGAGCGCCGCATGGAAGAGTTTTCACAAACCATCGAAGCGGAAGTCGAGAAGCGTGCGGCGGCCATCGAAGGGCGGGCGGATAATATTTGCCGTGCGGTTGCAAAAATCGATGAAGTTGAAGACGCGATGCGTCAGCAAATCGAAGCGTTACGAGATTACGACATGATAACCGTGCGCTTAGAGAGCGATAAAAAAGCTTAATGCTGTCACACTTTTGCTTATCCGTTCATCTTAATTAGTACATACCGCAATAATAGGTGAACACTATGATGAACGTGGCAAGCAAAAGCATTATCTTACTGGCGGGGTTACTCAGTTTTCCTGCGCTAGCAGCAACAACCCAAGTCACTTTTAAAGATCCTGAAAGCTATCGCGATATTGAAGCGGTGAATGAGCTACAGTCGCGCTTTGAGGAGAAAATTTTCACCGGTTTACGTGAGCATTTTACGGCACTTGGCGAACTATTACCGGAATCGAATCAACTCAACATTACCGTAACTGAACTTGATATTACCGGACGAGTTGAGCCAACTTTCGGAGTCGGTGGTGCGCAGGCGATGCGCGTGGTTGATCGAATCGATTTCCCGCGGATTCACTTTAGCTACACTTATACTGACGCGAGTGGGCAGGTTGTCAAAACTGAAGAAGTGAAGCTCAATGACGTTGGCTTTGAACAAGGCATGCGTCGAGCTCTCCGCAGCGGCCGTGACCAGTTGTACTATGAAAAGAAGTTACTGGATGAGTGGTTCTACAAGAGCTTTGGAATCCGCCCTAATATTCGCTAAGTCAAATCAGTTGGAGAGGCGTTTTACTCGCCTCTCCAGCAATTTCTCGCACTAATTTAGGGACTAAAAATCCGGGCAACTCGCTCCGCAGTGCATTTTCCAAGGCCAATGCTTCGGCATCACTCACGGCAAAATGATGCGCTCCATCTACTTTATCAAGTTGGTGTAAGTAATACGGCAACACACCTGCTTCGAAAAGCTTTTCACTTAATTCTATTAAGATTGAAGCCTGATCATTAATCCCCTTTAACAGCACACTTTGGTTTAACAGTGTGATTTGATGTTCGCGCCAAACGTTGAGTCTTTTGACCAATTGGGGAGCGATTTCGTTGGGATGGTTGGTGTGCAGTACTAAAATGGCCTGCAAGCGGCTTTGGTCTAAGCGCTGCGCAAGCTCTGCTGTAAGGCGAGCTGGAATCACCACCGGCAAACGGCTGTGAATACGAATTCGGGTAAGCTGCGGGAGCTTTTCGAGAGCCTCCAGTAACCGCGCTAATTGCGGGTCAGTTGCGAGCAGTGGATCGCCACCACTTAAAATCACTTCATTGATTTCAGGGTGTTGTTCAAGATACTGGATAAGTTGTGCGCGTTCGGCTGCACCGAAATGATGTTCTTGGTATGGAAAGTGGCGGCGGAAACAGTAGCGACAATTAATCGCACAGCCACCGCGGAAAATAACCAGCACTCGAGATTTATATTTGTGCAGTAAACTGGGCTGTGCACCATCATGCTCGACTAATGGATCTTTGCTGTAGCCTGGAGCTTTATGAAACTCTTCGGCATGGGGTAAAACTTGCAGCAGTAGCGGGTCATTTGGATTCCCCTGTTCCATCAAGTTTACGAAATGTTTCGGAACGCGCATTGGAAACAGTGACCGAGCACCGAAGTGATGACTTACTTCCGATAGATCAAGTTGGAGTAGACGAGCCAGCTCTGCCGGGTCGCTTATGGCACTCGCAAGTTGTTGTTGCCAATCTGGGCGGATTCTCACATCGACGCCAGCTGCTTCGGATAAAACCATCATCGAGTCCCGTTAAAATTAATCAAACCACGATAATTTTACCTGAAAAGCGCGCGTAATTGGTTTATTATTGCGCGCGAAATTGCTTAATTTGATCGCATATGAGGACCCTATGGCGAACTTTAGCACCAATGAATTTAAAGCTGGCTTGAAAATCATGCAAGATGGTGAGCCTTGCAATATTTTAGAAAATGAAATGGTTAAGCCTGGTAAAGGGCAAGCATTTAACCGCGTCCGTATCCGTAAGTTGATTAGCGGCAAAGTCGTTGAGAAAACTTTCAAATCGGGAGAAACCGTTGAAGGTGCGGATGTAATCGATGTGGAACTTACCTATCTTTATAACGATGGCGAGTTCTGGCACTTTATGGATGACCAAACTTTCGAGCAGCTTGCAGCAGATGCGAAGGCTGTCGGTGATATGGAAAAATGGTTGGTCGAGCAAGACAAGTGCACCTTGACCTTGTGGAACGGCAACCCGATCGCAGTGACACCACCGAACTTCGTTGAACTTGAAATCATTGAGACGGATCCAGGTTTGAAAGGGGATACTGCTGGAACTGGCGGTAAGCCAGCAACTTTGAGCACTGGAGCAGTGGTGAAAGTGCCATTGTTCGTGCAAATCGGTGAAGTCATCAAAGTTGATACCCGCTCAGGTGAATACGTTTCTCGCGTAGGTAAGTAAGTCGCGATATGACGCAGCACTCTGACACTTGGCAGCCGACTATTTCGTTGCCGCTTCTCCGTCAGCGTGCTGCACTATTGCGGTCAACCCGTGAATTCTTTGCTTTACGCGAAGTGCTTGAAGTTGACACACCACTCCTCGGTCAGCGCGGTGTGACCGATCCCCATCTGGAAAACTTTGAAGTCCTAAGCTGCCACTATAGCCATCCGTTGTTGCTGCAAACTTCCCCAGAGTTCGCAATGAAGCGTCTGCTTGCTGCTGGAAGTGGCTCAATCTATCAATTAGGAAAAGCCTTTCGGAATGAGCCGCCAAGCCGTCGGCATCAGCCTGAGTTTACTCTGCTCGAATGGTATCGAGTTGGTTTTAGCATGCACGACCTGATGGATGAGGTCGATGATTACCTCCAACAATTGCTGCAACTCAAGCCGAGTCACTTAATTTCGTATCGTGACTTATTTCAGGATTATCTAGGCTGTGATATCTGCGCGGCCAATGGGCTCGAGCAATTACAAGCGAAGCTACAAGAATATCCACAGGTAGCCGATTTAGCCCAACGCGAAACAGATTTTGATACGCTTCAGCAACTTGCGATGAGCTGCGTGATTGAAGCGCAACTGCCGACCGACCGGGCGACCTTTGTTTATCATTTCCCAATTTCGCAAGCAGCATTAGCGGCTGTTTGTCCAACCGATACTCGCTTCGCCCAGAGGTTTGAGGTTTATGTTGGTGCTATGGAGCTTGCGAATGGTTATTACGAACTTACCGATGCAGCGGAACAAGCCCGTCGTTTTAGTGCGGATCAAAGCTATCGTGAGCGCCATCAGTTGCCTCAGAGGCAGGCGGATGAGCGCCTGCTTCGAGCTTTAGAGTATGGTTTACCGAGCTGTGCTGGTGTTGCGCTGGGCTTTGATCGTTTGGTCATGCTGGCAACCGGGCAAACCGACATTAGGGCCTGTATGCCATTCTCAATTGAGCGTGCCTGACTTACTCTTCTGGATTCATCATCTCTTGCTTGAATGGCTGTGATGTTATATTATAACAACATTATAGTTTAGTAAATTCTGAATAAGTTATGCAAAAATCACTCGACAAAACTGGTATCTGGGTCACGACAATTTGTGCGTTGCACTGCTTGTTTTTGCCTGTGCTATTGCCAGTATTGGCGTTGGTAGGGTTTAGTTTTGTCGGCGCTCCTCTATTTGAGCGTGTTATTCTAGCAGTGAGCTTACTGATTGGTGCGATCGCTATGGTGACTGGTTTTCGTCATCATCGACAAGTCGCGCCCATACTTCTACTAGCACTCGGTGGAGTACTTTATTGGTACAAAGATATCTTCGGCCATGTCGGTGAGCCAATTTTGATCCTAGCTGGCGCCGGTTTGATCGTGCTTGGGCATGTCAAGAACGTGCGCTTAACCCGCGCCTGTGCGTGTCACCTTCCTGCTAGCGATTCTCAGTCAGTGAGCGCTGTCTCAAAATAACACCTACCTCCATGTGGTGGGTGTAGGGGAACTGGTCAAACAGAGCAAGCTTCTCAATATTATGGGTGGCGCTTAACACGTTTAAGTTCTCAACCAAGGTTTCGGGGTTACACGAAATATATATAATGGTTGGATATTCACTGACCATCTGTAACGTAAATGGATCAAGCCCTGCGCGTGGTGGATCAACGAGGACTGTTTCACAAGCAAAACTGTGAATATCAGCCTCATTTGCCCGGCGTGATTCACGCTCACCTTTTAATGCAGCACTAAAATCTTCTGCGGACATTCGTACGACTGTAACATTATCAATCTGGTTTTTTTCGCAATTGTAGCGTGCCGACTGGACTGAAGTTTTGCTTATTTCAGTGGCTAAGACACGATTGAAATTCTGCGCAAGCGGCACGCTAAAGTTACCGTTACCACAATATAGCTCGAGCAAATCACCTTTGGCTGCTTTGGTCGCTTGCAACGCCCACTCGATCATGTGTTGATTTACCTTTGCGTTCGGCTGAGTAAAGCTATTTTCGACTTGCTGAAAGACATACTTACGGCCTGAGATATCGAGAGTTTCCTCGATCCAATCTTGAGTGAGACAGATTTTTTGTTTACGTGCGCGACCAATTAGGTGCAAGACATCACAACCGGTTTCATCGACTAACTGCTGGCGAAGTAATTCTGCTGCTTCACGCCAGTTATCATCTAGTTGCCGATGATAAATGAAAGAAATCAGAGCCTGTCCGCTAAGCGTGGTTGAAAACTCAATTTGGAACAGTTTTTGGCGCAATTCTGGCTTGTCCTTAATTATCAGAAACAATCGGGACATCAGCAGATTGATTAATTTAGTGGCGACGGGGAAGGCGTCGATCCTAATTTTTTCTCTAGTGTTGGGATCAAACATAATCGGGTAGATATCGTCGCCGTCATGCCATACTCGGAATTCCGCGCGCATACGATAATGTTCAGTTGGCGAGCTAAAGACATCAATGGAACCGGTGTAGAAGGTTTGCATCATTGCAGCTAGGGTCTGCTGCTTTTCTTCAAGTTGTTGTTGATAGTGCGCTTGGTCACAGACGTTCTGTTGCATGCTAACTGCCTTGCGATTCGTTGAGATTGCGGACGGCTATTGTAAAGCGTGGCGTCTACACAAAAAAGAGACAATTTCGTCTTGCGCTTTGATAGAAAAAGTTCGATATTGTTCAAACGCTTAGAAGATATAACTATCATCATAAGTAGAACATAATAATAAATCGAAGAAAAGAATAAGGCTAAATACCACATCAAGTCGAACCACAAAATGCGGCGTATTTGCAGTTACTGTGCTTTCTCTAGCGGTGTCGGCTGCTGTCCAAGCAGCTCCTGCTGATCAAGAACGAGTGATTGTCCAATTCAAACCAGGAAGCAAAGCGCAAGTTGAGCGTGGTACAGCGATCGAGTGGTCAAAAGAATGTTGATTTAGCGCGCTACGATTCGATGGCTGTAACTCTTCCAAGTGCGGTGCTAAAAGGCTTACAGAATAATCCAAATGTTGTTTATGTAGAGGAAGATGCTCCACGTCAATTACTGAGTACTGAATTCGAGCCAGGTACACCATACGGTATCGTGCAAGTGCAAGCAGACCAAGTCTCAGATGTCGCAGCGGGAAGTCGCAAAGTATGTATCATCGACTCAGGTTATGACTTAGGTCATCCAGATCTTCAGAGCGCGAGCGTAACAGGTCGCTTCAATAGTGATAGCGGAAACTGGTATACCGACGAGAATGGTCACGGGACTCACGTTGCAGGAACCATCGCGGTACTCGCTAATGGCGACGGTGTCGTCGGCGTATTGCCAAATGGCAATGTCAATCTTCATATCGTGAAGGTATTTAGCGCTACGAGTTGGAGTTATTCTTCAAGCCTAATCGCCGCTGCAACCAAATGTGCTGATGAAGGTGCGAACGTTATTAATATGAGCCCGGGTTGTTCAAGAGCAAGCCGCACTGAAGAACGCGCCTTTACAGATCTTAACGCTGCTGGTGTATTGAGTATTGCGGCTGCGGGTAACGATGGTAATACCCGTCATTCGTTTCCAGCGTCTTATGATGCGGTTGTGTCTGTTGCCGGTGTGGCGTATGACGCGAGTGCGATGGATGAAACAGCTCGAACTGCAGCAACCGGTAAATTAGTTGATTGTGGCGAAGGGGTAAGTGCCTGTGCATCAGCTGCAGGAGAGATATGTCTGATTTCGCGCGGTACCGTATCGTTCGCTGAGAAGGTACAAGCCTGTGAAGCAGGTGGCGGTGTTGGTGCGATCATTTATAACAACGAACCTGGTCCTCTCTTAAGTACGTTCGGTGGTTATATTTCATCAATCCCAGCGGTTGGCGTAAGTGATACTGATGGTGCGACAATGATGGCACAACTTGGCGCAAGTGCGACAGCCAAAGATCTTGGCGCTGCCGGGCGTGATAATGCTTGCGGTCATGGTCTAGTGCAAGCAAAAGCAGCGACTGACTATCTGACAACTTACGGTTGTGCGGGTAACAGTGGCGGCACTGGCGGCGGTGGTGACACCGGTGGTGGTAATTATAAAAAAGGCGGACCTAAGAGATAAACCGCGCTTTATCACTGTAATCTAGATATCAAAGCCCACTTCGGTGGGCTTTTTGTATGCTTTTTAGTCGAACTGACTGGAAAATCAGCTATCAGCAAAAAAACATAAAAAAATCCCCAAAAGGCCCTTGACGGGGGCAGTTAAATCACTAAAATGCGCCCCACGCTTTCGGCATGCACTGAAAGCGCCAAAACAAGCAATTTGAGATGAAAAAAAATTTTGCCGAAAGGCTTGACTCAAACTGCATAGGCTGTAGAATGCGCAGCCTGCTCGATGCGAGCGAACGTTCTTTAACAATTTATCAAGCCAAGCAAACTGTGTGGGCACTTACCGGATTCAGGCAGAGAAAGCATCTTTTGATGCAACAAGTATCCTTCTTTTAACGAAGGGATACACCTGACTGATTGGAAAAGTGCTTAACAAATTTAGATTTATTAAGTCATTGATTCAATGGGTCGATTAAACACTTTAAATTGAAGAGTTTGATCATGGCTCAGATTGAACGCTGGCGGCAGGCCTAACACATGCAAGTCGAGCGGTAACAGGAAGAAGCTTGCTTCTTTGCTGACGAGCGGCGGACG
>NZ_PIQG01000002.1 GCF_003987435.1 Pseudidiomarina taiwanensis
ACGCATTGTAGGTAAGCGTATTGCCGCCTCCTTGCAATAAATTGCCGTTCGCATCATAACTGTAAAAGGCCAGGCTGCTATCGGGTTTTACAATGCTACGAACCGCATTGGGCCCCGCATTGGCATCACTGCGACTGGCATCGCCATAAACATAAAGTGAGGCGAAATCAGATTTACTGGTAAGGTTCCCAACCGCATCATAACTGTAAGTAATAGCGGGCTCACTGTGACTTATTCCATTAAAGCTACGGGTGCTTTGAGTGAGACGGTGCAGCGCATCATAGCTGTACGTCTCGATGGATGACTTCGCCCCGTTATCATAGGTCACAATCTGTTGCGCGAGATTTCCAAAGTTACCATATGTATAGGCGATATCATGCACATTCACTCCGGCCTGACTGACCACGCCAATCCTATCGAGCTGACCTGATGTACTGTCATAACTCTTCGTTTCGGTCAACGTCCCATTGTTTTTCAGCGTCGTGACGGCATGACCAAATGCATCCGTTGCTGTAACCTGCTCGTAGATGTAGCCGGTGGCCGCATTCTTAGTCTGTGTTTGATACCCAAAATCATCATAGTCGTAGGCAAGGGTCAGTCCATTTGGATAGCTCAGCGATTTCAGGCGGCCATAGTGGCTGTCATAAGCCATATTCAGTACGTAACTTTCACCGTCGATAACACGGGTTGAACTAATGGGGCGCCCTAGCCCATCATATTGATAAGACTTACTAAAACTGCCACTTGATTCAAACACAAGTTGGCCAATGGCATGGCTGCCACTATCAAATGTAAACGTTGCATCAACGACTTGATTAACGCGACGCTCGGTGACTCGGCCAAGCCCATCAAAGGTGTAACTAATGACATCCCCATTAGCATCAGTCTCCTGCTCCACTTCACCAAAACTATTATAAGTGAAGCTTTTCAGCCCCATGTTCGGATCATCAACTTGCAGTTTTTGGGAAAATCCGTTGTAGCGTGCTTGAATGACCTCGCCATTCGCATCCACGATTGCAATGGGGTTTCCCAGGGCATCATAGCCATAGCGCGTCACGCCACCTTGCGCATCGGTGGTTCGAATCAGCTGACCATCGGCACCCAGCGTGCGACTCATCACCAACGTGGTGCCATCATCCACATCAATATCGACTTGATGCCGGTTATAGGTATAGACGGTCTCAATGGTGCCACCTTGGGCGCGATCGACCCATTTCTCAGTGAGTCGCCCTAAAGCATCGTATTGACGATAATGTGTTCCCTCGGTCACATTGGCATAAAAAGAAGGTATGGATTCAAAGGCTAACCGACCGAGTCCATCAAAGGTTTTACGTTGATAAATTGGAACACCCGCAAAACCCTGTGTTTCAACCATGATTTCGCGTTTTAATGCATCAAAATACGCTCGCGTGGTCGGACTCCCCTCTTGTTGGCTGAAGGTATAGTATACCGCCGCTGTGGCTGGGCAATTAAGTTGGCACCATTGCATCCCTTGTTCAATCGGCTTTTGTCCTGCAATGGTCGTTTGCACCAGTCGACCAAACGCATCGTACGTCATTTGAGTCGAAACGCCATTCGCATCGGTAACCTGTGTTGCTTGGCCATGCGCGGGAGCAATGTGAGAGCTTTGGATGTGCCCTTTATCATTCGTCGTTTGTGTAACAAAGTAACCATCCGCTGAGTAACTCATACTGGTGCTGCGCACCTGCTCTGAATTTGTCGTGCTGGCGCCCGTATTGGTGACGCTAGTCGGTAATCCAAAACTATTAAAGTCTGTTTGCAGCGTCTGCGATACGCCGGATTGACTGGCCGAAGATGTCACTCGGTTTGGCTTGCGATAGCTCGGACCACCAATGTCATATTCAAGCTGTTTTATCTGCCAATGCACAGGGTCGTCACTGACCGCAACAGGCGCGGCTGTTGCGCTATCTCGACTTAAGGTTTGTGACGTTGTTTGAACTTGAGTCGGTTTTTGAATCCACCAATCCTGTACGTCACTGTAATCATATGTGGTCGCAATCACCTGCTCGACCCGTTGATAACCATTAAAGCGTTCAACTTTTTTGCGCAACACATTACCGTATGCATCAACATCACTTGGTGTGGTCCCAATTGATGTAATCGACTCACTTATGAGTGCCAAACGGTCCTCAAGAGCATACTGGCGCTTAACCGCTGAAATAGGGTAACTCCAATAGGTTGGCTGGGCAGTCGTCTGTTGGGTTCGATATGTATACATTTCTTCATGTAGCGGCGCCGTTTCACAAAGTTCATCAAGGTCGCTTATCAAACACGTCCGCACGTGTTCAATTTGCCCAGCAAGTGGAAAAATCTGATGGAAGTCCGTCACCGCTCGCCGACCGCGGGCAATGTCATCCACGACAATCGTCCGAAAGCCCTGAAAGCCGCGCCCTTGACGATTATAAACGGCCTCTTGATAACTATATGCGGTCTGATTCAACCCTCCAATCCCATTATCTTGCAAACTTTCAGAAACAACATACATGGATGAGGTGAAATAAAAGTGTTCATTTTGACTGTCGCCAGCAACGTAGCGGTCATTCGGAATACGATAAAATGGCAAACCTCCGGCGCGCTCAGGCAGCGATTTAGAGAGCGGCGCATAACGCCATTCAAATACTTCACCGAAACCATTGTCCACCCGCTCGAGCGTGTCGACTAAGCGTCCGTCATCAGCGCCTAATCCAGCGAGGTTCTTCTGCTCGTAATACCCTCCCACAACCGCTGGACTCGCACTCGTGTGGGAAACATTTATATAGGCATAATAATAAGGGCTGCCCCCCACCATTAAATGCTGACCAAATCCCGCAGACTCAGAATGTTGCGCTAACACCGTATAGGTAAAATCAGTAAACCCATTGTTATCGACATCCTTAAGACTCAAACCAGAGCTGCGGGCGCCACTTCGTACCGCAAAAGATGAATAGGGCGCATACACAACATCAGGTATCACTCGGTCAAGCGCAATACCCTGGGCATCGGCGCGAGTGTCGAGCACACTCCAATAGAACCGACGCACGTCATAACGGCTCCAATCGATTGCAATTTCGATACCTGGATGACTAATGAGCTCTGCCTTATCCTCATGTAAGGCATCATTACATACCGTCGTGTTGTATGGCTCAAAGCTTCCACTTTGATTGGGGTTCCCCCCAAACATCAGACATACATCATCATCACTGTGAGTTGCGACTACAAGCTCATCTCGACCATCACTATCCATATCACCGATACGTAAAGCCCCCCAAAGGGCTTGCACCTTAAGATAAGGAAGACCATCTCGGCGAAATAGCTCGGCTTCATGAATCCCCAAGCCACTGCCTAAAAGAGTGGGTACTTGGAAACTTCGATCGCCCCGATTTTCATAGACCACCCAGTGATATTGACCTGAGATTTTATCCGCAACGATAAAATCACTTAACCCATCTCCGTTTAAATCAGCAAACGTGTATTGGTTATAAAAGACGTTGCTAGGGAGACCTGTTTGCGATGCACTCAGTGTTTGCGTAATAAAATAGTCCCCTTGCGCCGTCACCGCCCCGAACGAGACGCGGACAATGGTGTTGGTCATCCCCGTTTGCCATGTGCGAACCAGATCCATGACACCATCACCATCGATATCTTGGTAATTGACCGATTCCCACACCGTACTGTTTGCAATTGAGCTACTTTGCAATGCACTGAGCAACTGACGCGCCTCAAATTGAGGCTGCCCTGTGGCTTGATTCAGATGAAAGTAAATTGATTTATCCGTATCTGTGTAGACAACATCCTGATATCCATCACCATTTAAATCAATGATTTCGAGACTTCCGGAAATAAGGTGAGGATAAGTCGCAGCAAGCGTTGGCAAGGTAATGTTGGTCGCAATCAAAGGCTGCACCACAAAATTTTGGTCAAACTGCAGCAAATTAATCTGTCCATTGCTGTCAACAATCAAAAAATCAGCGATGCCATCACTATTCAAATCACCTGAATCATAAAAATAGATCCCATTGACGATCTCGTTCGATGCCGTCGTACCGTCATAAACCAACACGTATTCACCGGCATTCGGACCACTCGTTGCTTTCGTATATATGGCAACATCATACCCGGTCAGCTGCTGCTGACTGTTATAAGAGGAAATAAGATGAATCAACTCGGGCAGTCCATCGCCATTCAAATCACGCTGACGAACTTGATCATGGTCCGAGGTTTGTCCCACAACCGGTGCCGCTCGATTTTGGGCGAGGCTAGAGTCTTTATCATCCCATTGTAAATTCGGCGTGTAATAGGAAAAATCGGTTAAGGGTAAACAGCTCTGTGCCGCACAAACTGTCGCTGAGCTTAAGACTGAGCGTTGCGTATACGGACTGATCTCGTAACTAAACTGATAGCGCCTTACTTGCGCAGATTGGACTGCCGTAACGATACTTTGTAGCCGATGTGCACCACTTAAAACACCACCTGCAAGATACGACCGAAAAGGATCGGGGCGTTGCTCATAGTTAAATTGAACAACGCGGTCACCATCTGTCGTTCCTACCCCGGTATAGCGAATTTCATCTAATAAATAGTCACCATTTCCTCGATCGCTGTAGTGGTAAGTTATCGAATTATTTGCAGGGTCAATTTCATAACTAATCGCCCATCGATTTGGAACAGTAGCTCCCGCTGGAGCCTGGCGACTCGAAGGAGAGCTGCCATAATATGCGGTGCGATTATTCTTATGTTTGACGACGAAGGAGGTATTGGCACCTAGCGCGCCGATCTGAGTGATTTCAGCGAATTGGTCTAACTCTGTTCGATAAATCGTACCAGCGCTTCCATAGCTTCCAGATACCGCAATTAACCGCTTCCCATCGAAACATAACTTATCTTCTACATCTAAGCGTACCGAACGAAAACCACCATCTTGGGCAGGGGTTGCCGTACAGCGATGAATACTTGAGCCTGCCACCAATTGCCAACCGACTCCAACGACCCCTCCACCACTTCGAGATGAGTAGCTCAACTGAACCTTTGGCTCCATATTGGCGCGCCCCGGGGGAAGCTCAATAGGAATGGTGTAGGTTGCCGCACCTCCCGAAACACCCGCAGAGCCTGGTAAAGCACCCACGCTTTCGTCATGCTGGAGTGTTGAAATGTAGCCGTTTTGTTGATCAAGAACACTACCACCCAGCGCCGCCCAGGGTGGTGGCGTCGATAACGAATAAGCAGATGTCGTAAAGAATAAGGCGGCGAGCGCAGAGCTCAACACACGTCCATGTTGCATGATAATCATCCTAAATTAATTTCACGGAAATACGTTAACTTCTGAAAACACATAAATCAACATTTTTTAAAATAAAATTATGCTTATTGGATGTGCTTTGCTAATTCAAGGTAGAGTGCTGGCCATACATTAGTGTCGTGATATTGCATCGCGGTAAACCGTGAGACAGGACGCCAAGTAAAGCCTTCGGCGTGAGCGCAAGTGGTCGTGGCATATAATCCAATTGAGTGTTCTGGCGTACTTCCTAGCTGCCAAAGGCCATCGCTTCGAAGTTTTCCAAGCACCCGAAAATCAGCAATCTTGTGCCGCCACGGCAAGCGTTGATGAAGCTCATTTAATTCCGCTTCAGTCATTACCTGCTCAGCGGTCCAAACTAAATTATAAGAAGGAAAGCCTTGCTCCTCACGACAATAGCGCTCAGCGATCTCTGCGCTCAATGGGTATTCATCAACAAAACCAAGCCAATGACCTATTTCGTGTGCCAATAAACTCACATCAGCGCCTAGCGGCAATGAAATATGACGGTTCTGACTGAAAGCTGTGGTTGTTCGGTGAAATAGAATATGGTGATCGTTGATTTGGGACGGGAGTAAGGGTAATTGGCAGTGTTGACGAAAGCGTTCGCCTTGACGGGTACAGCTTAAATCTGCGCTTCGATAGCGCTGCGTTTGCAAACAGCCAACAAATGGTCGAAGTGGATGCCGTTGCCAAGCGGCTAAAGTGCGGTTGAGCTGGCCCTGCTCTGCTTGACTCAACTCATAAGGTTGCCAGACCCATACCCGGCTTTGCTGACAAATTGGATCATAAGGTACTTGGGCTTGCGTGTGCGGTATTGAACTCAACAGCAGCAGTGCGAGTGCACTAAAGCCGATGAACTGTCTCCACATACTGAGCATTTTGCCGACTAAACTTTAATAATAGTTATCAAAACTATCGTCGCGGTCAGGGCTGAGCGCCTCAAGTTCAAGCTTGGCAAACCGATGTTCTACAAACATATAGACATTGGTTGTCAGCGCCAAGCGAAAGTACACGGCAGCGCGCTTAGGATTTCCTTGAATCGCTTTTAATTTACCGAGGTAAAAATACACTTCACACATGCGCTCCGCTAAGGTCTCATCCTCAGCGAGTAACGCTTGGGCATAGCGTTCTAGGAACTCTTGCTCTGAGATAACCCCCAAAAACAAATCACTTAAATACCAAGCCCATTGTTCATTGGCAAACTCAACCCGTTGCTGCGCCAATTGACGACGTGCTTTATTCGGGTCCTCTTCAAGTGTCGCAAAATAAAGCCAAAGCGCACGATATGGATCATCCGGCTGTTGCTTAAAGTAAGCCTCAAAGTCATCCACCGCCAAATCATAGCGTTGATCATAGTAGGCTACTAAACCTCGATTGAGATAGACATAAGGGTGCTCAGGATCAAGCTCCAGCAGTGCTTCTAATGTTTCGTACGCACGCTCGAAATACCCCGCTTGAGCATACTGAAAACCAAGATAATTATAGGCATCAGCCAAGCGCGGATTAAGTTCTAGCGCGTAGTTCAAATCTAACCTTGATAATGCCGTTAAGCCCATTGCGTCGAATAAGGTGGCGCGGCGATAATGTACTTGGGCAAGTTGCTCAGGTTCAAGATCAAACTGAGCACTGAGCATTTCATTGGCTCGTGCAACTTCGAGTTGATAACGAACATCAGGCTCTTGCGGTTCAACCACAATCAGCGCATCGGCACTCTCATCAGAACGGCTCGCACACCCTCCTAACAGCATCATGGCAAGAACAACCAGCGCTAGTTTAAATCGCATCTCGCTATACCTCTATTCGTTACTCTACTTTGCATCATAGCAAAGCCCTTAGCAAAAAAACAAAAAAGGAGCGGTAACCGCTCCTTTTTTAGATTAGCTGCGCTTGCGCTGCCAGCTTATTCTGCGTCTTTGCTCTCACTCGACGCCGTTTCAGCATTTTCTGCCGGAGTATCAGTGGCTTCTGCCGCTGGCTCAGCAGCTTCCGCTGGCTTTTCAGCCGCATCTTTCATGCTCAAGCGAACGCGACCCTGACGGTCAATTTCGAGTACCTTAACCGGCACAACATCACCAACTTTAAGGTATTCGTTAACGTCATTTACACGCTCTTCAGCGATTTGTGAAATGTGCACCAAGCCATCTTTACCCGGTAGGATAGTCACGAACGCACCGAAATCTACGATACGAGCAACTTTACCTTGATAAATACGGCCAACTTCGACATCAGCAGTAATTTCTTCAATTCGTGCGATCGCTGCATCAGCAGAGGCTTGATCAGTCGCTGCAATGCGAACCGTACCATCATCGTTGATTTCGATATTGGTATTGGTTGATTCGGTTAGCTCACGGATGACCGCACCACCTTTACCAATCACGTCACGAATCTTGTCTGGGTTAATCTTCATGGTGTGATAACGCGGTGCGTAGCTTGATAGCTCTTCACGTGCACCAGACATGGCCTCATCCATTACATTAAGGATATGCAAGCGCGCTGCTTTGGCTTGAGCAAGTGCGATTTCCATGATTTCACGGGTGATCCCGTCAATCTTGATATCCATTTGCAGTGCCGTCACGCCTTCTGCGGTACCGGCTACTTTAAAGTCCATATCACCGAGATGATCTTCATCACCAAGGATGTCAGAAAGTACAACAAACTTGTCGCCTTCTTTAACCAAGCCCATTGCGATACCTGCAACCGATGCTTTCAACGGTACGCCAGCGTCCATCAAGGCCAATGAAGTACCACACACCGAAGCCATTGAGCTTGAGCCGTTTGACTCAGTGATTTCTGATACCACACGAATGGTGTACGGGAATTCTTCTTGGCTTGGCATAACCGCTTGCACACCACGCTTAGCTAACCGTCCATGACCGATTTCACGACGCTTAGGTGAGCCAACCATACCGGTCTCACCAACTGAGTATGGAGGGAAGTTGTAATGCAACATAAAGCGGTTGCTAGTCGAACCGGTTAGGTCATCAACCATTTGCGCGTCACGCTCAGTCCCTAAAGTGGCAGCAACCAAAGCTTGCGTTTCACCACGGGTAAAGACAGCAGAGCCATGCACACGTGGCAATACGCCAGTGGCAATGTGTAAGGCGCGAACCATATCTGGGTCACGACCATCAATACGCTTCTCACCGGCGATGATGCGACCACGCACCACATCACTCTCGAGCGAGTGGAATAAATCACCGATTTCTTTCTCGCTGAGCGTTTCATCTTCAGCGGTTAATTTAGCAATCACATCGGCTTGCAATGCAGCAATTTGCTCATAACGCGCAGCTTTTTCAGTGATACGGTAGGCTTCACCGATACCTTCTTCAGCTAGCGCTTTAATTTTGTTCAACAATTCTTCGTTTGTTGCAGGAGCAGTCCATTCCCATTTTGGTTTACCCGCTTCGGCAACGAATTCGTTGATTGCATTGATCACGGTTTGCATTTGCTCGTGACCATAAACGACCGCGCCCAACATGGCGTCTTCAGACAATAATTGCGCTTCTGATTCAACCATCAATACGGCGTTATCGGTTCCTGCAACCACTAAATCAAGTTTTGATTCAGCTAATTCATCCATCGTTGGGTTCAGCACATACTCGTCATTGATGACACCAACACGGGCCGCACCAATTGGACCTGAGAATGGCACACCTGAAATAGCAAGCGCTGCAGAGGTACCAATCAAGGCAACGATGTCAGGAGAAACTTGTGGGTTAACACTTACAACGGTCGCGATAACTTGAACTTCGTTTTTAAACCCTTCTGGGAATAATGGACGAATTGGACGGTCGATCAGACGTGAGGTTAAGGTTTCATTTTCTGATGGGCGGCCTTCACGCTTGAAGAAACCACCTGGAATTTTACCCGCGGCATAGGTCCGTTCTTGGTAGTTAACGGTTAATGGGAAAAAGTCTTGCCCTTCTTTTGCTTCTTTTTTTGCAACAACAGTCACTAATACGGTGGTGTCATCCATGCTGGCCAATACAGCACCAGTCGCTTGACGCGCCATCGCGCCTGTTTCTAGAGTGACGGTGTGTTGACCATATTGAAATTTCTTTGTAATCGGATTCACGTTTTATTTTCCTTTACTCTTTCTCTTTTACTTACATTTATCGTGTCATTTCGATCCATCAAAAAAGGGGCCGTGCGGCCCCTTTTCTTGAACAGTGCTTAGCGACGAATACCGAGTCGCTGAATCAGAGTTGCGTAACCCTGATTGTCTTTACGCTTAAGGTAGTCCAACAATTTACGACGCTGACTTACCATGCGCAACAAACCACGACGTGAGTGGTGGTCTTTAGCGTGTTCTTTAAAGTGGCTCTGTAATTCGTTGATGTTCGCAGTCAACAATGCGATTTGTACTTCGGTAGAACCGGTGTCGTTCTCGCTTTGACCAAACTCTTTAACGATTTCAGCTTTTTGTGCCGCAGTTAGTGACATATCTTACTCCTGATAGATGAATAATGTTAGTGCCAATCACTAATTCAGCACTAACCCAATCGGCGTGCATTATACGGGCTTATACCTTGAAAGGCAATGCTTTAGCGCAATCAAATCGGGGGGACATCAAGACACACGCGCTTCGGCCAAACTTTGCCATCGCGAATAAAACCGACGCCTAAAAATGCTTGGTCCTGGTCGCGTTTAGCGCGCACTAAAGCGCCCTCCTGCAACCCTTCATGGTGTTGATCATGGTCCTGCTGATGGGACAGATAGTCAGCTGGGTTACCGGCTTGAAACCGCGCGGCTCCTGCCGCATCAATATCAACCACTGGAAATTGCTGAATAATACAATCATGTGGCAGCAGTTGTTGCTCAATTGCGCTGTAATCAATCGCTAAATCGCGCTCATCATCAAAGCGCTCGGGGGCGAGTTGTTGTAATTGCTCGATGCTGACCATTTCACCCTCAACCCCTTCAATCCAGGTGCGATGCAGAGCACTGACATGCGCACCACAACCGAGTGCTTGGCCGAAGTCATCGATCAAAGTACGAATATAGGTTCCTTTACTGCAGCGCACATCAAGCTCAAGATAGGGGGCTTGATAACCAAGTAACGTGATCTCTTTAATTTCGATTTCGCGGGTTTTCCGCGGGACCTCAATGCCTTCACGGGCATAGGCGTAAAGCGGCCGACCTTCGTGTTTTAGCGCAGAATACATCGAGGGAGATTGCAACTGCTTCCCCATAAACTGCGGCAACAGTGCCCGAATTTGCGCCTCGTCAATGTCCACCTCATGTTCAGCAACGACCTCGCCTTCCGCATCACTGGTGGTCGTGCGAATGCCGAGGTGCGCGGTAACGCGATAGCCTTTATCGGCCTCAAGTGAAAAATGCGATAGCTTAGTTGCTTCGCCAAAACAGAGCGGCAACAAGCCGGTCGCAAGGGGATCAAGTGCCCCGGTGTGCCCAGCTTTATTGGCATTGAAAAAACGCCGCACTTTTTGAAGTGCGGCGTTTGAACTCATGTGCAATGGTTTGTTGAGCAAAATCACGCCGTTGACGTTACGGCCAGACTTTCGACGCCCCATTCACGACTCCTGTTCATCCGAATCTTGATCATTATCCTGACGATGATCACGTTGAATCGCTTCATCGACTAGGCGTGACATCCGAATACCTTCATTCAAGGACGGATCATGTACGAACCGTAGTTCAGGTGTCACCCGAGCGCGCACACGCTTACCAAGCAACGAGCGGATAAAGCCAGCCGCATCGTTTAACACTTTAAGTCCGACTTTTACGGCCTCAGGATCATCTTGCAAGAAAGTAACAAATACTTTGGCGTAAGCAAGATCACGGGACACTTCAACGGCAGATACCGTGACCATGCTCACCCGCGGGTCTTTGATCTCACGCTGCAGAATCATTGCGATTTCGCGTTGGAACTGATGTCCAACGCGATCAGTACGACTAAAGTCTCTGCGCATCTAAGTTACAGACTCCGCTCTACTTCGACCGTCTCGAACACTTCGATTTGGTCGCCGACTTTAACATCGTTGTAGTTCTTCACGCCGATACCACATTCCATACCGTTACGAACTTCTTGCACGTCATCTTTGAAACGACGCAGTGAGTCGAGCTCACCTTCGAAGATCACCACGTTATCACGCAGAACGCGAATCGGAGCTGAACGCTTCACGATACCTTCGGTCACCATACAACCTGCGATAGCACCAATTTTCGGCGATTTAAAGACATCCCGAACTTCGGCAAGACCAATAATCTCTTGCTTGAATTCAGGCGCTAACATACCGCCCATTGCTGCCTTCACTTCGTCGATTAGGTCGTAAATAACGCTGTAGTAACGCAAGTCGACACTTTCTTGTTCAACTTGGCGTTTCGCTGCGGCATCCGCACGAACGTTAAAGCCAACAATAATCGCGTTTGAAGCACTCGCCAAGCTGACGTCTGTCTCGGTGATTCCGCCGACACCGCTACCGATAATATTCACTTTCACTTCATCGGTAGACAATTTAGTCAATGAATCGGCAATCGCCTCAAGTGAACCTTGAACGTCAGACTTCAAGACCACGTTCAGTTCTTTCACATCGCCTTCTTGCATATTCGCGAACATGTTTTCTAGTTTCGCTTTTTGCTGTTTAGCGAGTTTCACTTCGCGATATTTGCCTTGGCGATAGTTGGCAACTTCACGTGCTTTACGCTCGTCTTTAACAACCGTCGCTTCATCACCGGCAGCAGGAACACCTGACAAGCCGAGGATCTCAACTGGAATCGATGGTCCAGCTTCGTTAACTTCATGACCATTTTCGTCACGCATGGCTCGAATCTTACCGTATTCAAGACCGCACAGAACGATATCGCCTTTGCGCAAGGTTCCTTCTTGCACCAAGATGGATGCAACTGGACCACGGCCTTTATCCAAGCGTGATTCAATCACGATACCGTGGGCCATACCCGAAGCGACGGCTTTCAAATCAAGCAGTTCAGCTTGCAGCAATACCGCTTCAAGTAGGTTATCAATACCCTGACCTGTATGCGCAGACACTGGTACGAACTGCACGTCACCACCCCAGTCTTCTGGGATCACATCACGCTGGGCAAGTTCATTCTTGACCCGATCAGGATCGGCTTCTGGCTTATCCATCTTGTTGATAGCAACAACAATCGGTACGCCAGCTGCTTTCGCGTGCTGAATTGCTTCAAGCGTTTGCGGCATCACGCCGTCGTCTGAGGCAACCACGAGGATAACAATATCCGTTGCACTCGCACCGCGAGCACGCATTGAGGTAAACGCAGCGTGACCAGGAGTATCAAGGAAGGTGATCATGCCATGACCGGTCTCAACGTGATATGCACCAATATGCTGAGTAATCCCGCCTGCTTCGCCCGAGGCAACTTTGGCTTTTCGGATGTAATCAAGCAATGAGGTTTTACCATGGTCAACGTGACCCATAACCGTCACCACAGGGGCACGGTCGGTCTCGAGGCGTTCACTATCATCGTGACGATCAGAGAGAACTTCCTGCTCCAGCGCGTTATCGCTTACGACAACCGCTTTATGTCCCATCTCTTCGACCACAAGCGTTGCAGTTTCTTGATCAAGAACTTGGTTAATCGTAACCATTTCACCCATTTTCATCATGGTCTTGATCACTTCACCTGCTTTCACCGCCATGCGGTTCGCTAATTCACCAACGGTGATGGTTTCACCCAGTTTCACTTCGCGTTCAACCGGTGATGCAGGTTTGGTAAAGGCTTGTTGCAGGCTTGAACGTTTACCGCCTTTACGACGTTTTTCGCGCCGTGGGGCTTCATCGCGCTCTTCGTCCGCTTTACGACGCTTGCTCTTACGACGATTGCGACGCTCTTCACCCTCGTCCTGCTCGTCTTCTGCAGCTTGGGCATAAGTCGAGGTGGTAAAGTGCACGTCTTCTTGTTCCGCCGCTTTCCGCTTGGCTTCTTCTTCTTGCCAACGCGCTTCGTTTTCTTCTGCTAACTTCCGCGCTTCTTCCGCTTGACGCTCAGCTTCAGCTTCGGCCTTTTTGCGGGCTTCCTCTTCTTGAGCTTTACGCAAACGCTCTGCTTCGGCTTTGGCTTCATCCGCCTTCTGGCGCTCTTCAGGCGTCATCGCAGCACGTTTTTCAGCTTCAGCTTTCGCTTTAGCTTTCTCTTTTTCTTTGCGAGCAGCTTCTTGCTTAGCTTTTTCTTCGGCAGCTTTCTTCGCCGCTGCCGCCTTCGCTTCGGCCGCAGCTTTTGCTTCTTCTTCCTTGCGCTTCGCTTCCGCTTCAGCGCGCTCTTTCTCAAGCCGCTCCTGCTCTTCGCGCTGCTGCTCTTCAAGTGCAGAACGCTTTACATAGGTCCGCTTCTTGCGTACTTCCACTTGCACCGACTTGCCGCGACTACCGCCGCCACCAATGCTCAGCGTGCTTTTTTCTTTGCGCTTTAAGGTCATCTTGCTCGGCTCACTTGGGCCTGAACCACCATGCGCTTTGTTTAAATGAGTCAATAGCTTTTGTTTTTCGGCTTGGGTGACGGGATCGCCTGCTTGCTTGGTCATGCCCGCCTCAGCGAACTGCTGTACCAAGCGATCAACTGTCGTACCGATATCTTTAGCTAGCTTGTCTAGCGTTACGTCTTCCATATTCTCTCGTACCCCCGTTGATCTTATGCTTCTTCGTCACCAAACCAGCAAATGTTACGTGCTTGCATGATAAGTTCACCCGCACGTTGCTCGTTTAGTTCTTCAATATCTGCCAAGTCATCGATACCCTGCTCAGCAAGGTCTTCGAGTGTCTTGATGCCTTTACTCGCCAAAACAAAAGCGAGGTGGCGATCAAGCCCTTCCAGATTCAATAGTGTTTCATCTGGCTCAGCATTTTCTAAATTCTCTTCGCTCGCCAATGCGCGAGTCGTTAATACGCCCCGTGCACGGTTGCGCAATTCTTCAACGATATCTTCGTCCATACCGTCGATATTCAATAGCTCTTCCATTGGTACGTAGGCGATTTCTTCCAGAGTTGAGAAACCTTCGTCTACCAATACCGAGGCAAAGTCTTCGTCGATATCAAGGTTTGAGGTGAACAAGTCAAGCACACGCTGTGCTTCAGCTTCGTTCTTCTCTGTGAACTCATCGACTGACATCACGTTCAGCTGCCAACCGGTTAATTGGCTCGCAAGACGGACGTTCTGGCCAGCTTTACCAATCGCTTGCGCAAGGTTGCCCTCTTCTACCGCGATATCCATCGTATGCGCGTCTTCATCGACTACAATCGAAGCGACTTCAGCCGGCGCCATCGCGTTGATAACGAATTGCGCTGGGTTATCATCCCACAGCACGATATCAACCCGCTCGCCACCTAATTCACCTGACACGGCTTGAACCCGCGCACCACGCATACCAACACACGCACCCACTGGGTCGATACGACGGTCGTTGCTCTTCACGGCGATTTTTGCACGTGAACCTGGGTCGCGTGCAGCGCCACGGATTTCGATCATCTCTTCGCCAATTTCTGGCACCTCAATGCGGAACAACTCCACCAAGAAGTCTGGGTGGGTGCGGCTGACAAACAGCTGCGCACCGCGTGCTTCTGGGCGAACTTCATACAACAAACCGCGCACACGGTCGCCTGCACGAACTGATTCACGTGGGAGCATTTCTTCACGATAAATCATCGCTTCAGCATTATTGCCAAGGTCAAGGATCACATGCTCACGATTGGCGCGTTTTACAATTCCGCTCACTAAACTGCCGACTTGGTCTTCATACTCTTCGACAACTTTAGCCCGCTCTGCTTCGCGAACTTTCTGCACGATGACTTGCTTGGCAGTTTGCGTGGTGATGCGATCGAATTCGATTGATTCGATTTGCTCTTCTACGTAATCACCCGCATTCAGCTCTGGGTTTTCGTATTGCGCTGCAGCCAGACTAATCTCGCGATAAGGATGCTCAAGCGGTTGCTCTGAATCATCCACAATCAACCAACGCCGGAACGTATCGAACTCACCCGTGTGGCGATCGATACTGATCCGTACATCAATGTCACCTTCGTATTTTTTCTTGGTGGCATGCGCAAGCGCTGATTCAAGCGCCTCAAAAATTTTCTCGCGCGGTACGTCTTTTTCGTTCGATACCGCTTCTGCAACTAATAAAATCTCTTTTGCCATTGCTCTGCCTCGCCTACGCAATCCTTAGTCAAACTGAGGAATAAGATGGGCCTTTTTAATCGTCGAAAATGCGACTGTTAGCGGCTCACCATCTATATCAAACTGAATTTGATCACCTTCTACTGCGGTGATCACGCCTTTAAATTTACGCTTATTTTGCTGCGCGAGGGTTAATTCAACCGCAGCAATTTCGCCAAGATATGTCGCAAATTGTTCCGCTTTAAAGAACGGACGCTCCATACCTGGTGAAGAAACTTCTAAGTAATATTCACTTTTAATTGGGTCTTCGACATCTAAAATTGAGCTCACCTGGTGGCTCACATCAGCACAATCATCCACACTGATGCCGTCGTCTTTGTCGATATAAACTCGCAGGGTCGAATGTTTGCCTGCACGGACAAATTCGACACCCCATAATTCGAACCCTAACGCTGCAACAGCTGGTTCGATTAAGTCAGATAAACGCTGTTCAATTCGCGCCAAAATCAAACTCCTAAAACAAAAAAAGGGCGTAATCGCCCAGTGTTATGGCCGCTCAGCCGAAGCTCACTTCGGTGCAGCACAGGTCACATAGTAAAAAGCCCCGTTCAGCGGCGGGGCTTAAAACACACTGGACCCTTTGTGAATTGGTTGCGGGGGCAGGATTTGAACCTACGACCTTCGGGTTATGAGCCCGACGAGCTACCAGACTGCTCCACCCCGCGTCCGAAATCTGTTGCGTATTATACGGTAATACGCTTGGAAAGCAACCGTGACGGCTGCAAAATTGGTGCCGAAGATGGGACTCGAACCCATACACCCGAAGGCACTACCCCCTCAAGATAGCGTGTCTACCAATTCCACCACTTCGGCATTTAAGAGGTTGATATTCCTAGCGAACTAGCCGCCGACCGGAACATCGCTGTTATTTGTTGCTGGAACTTCTTCCTCAAGCACTGGGACCGGCGCTTCGAGATTTTCGAAGTCGCTCTCTTGCTCACCGCTGCCGGACGCAAGATTACCAAGGATTAAGCTCAAAACAAAGAAAATAACCGCTAAAATTGCAGTGGTACGAGTTAAAAAGTTACCCGAACCGCTCGACCCAAACACAGTGTTCGATGCACCGGCACCAAAACTCGCGCCCATATCGGCACCTTTACCCTGTTGGATCATAATAAAGGCCACTAAAACGATCGCAACGATCAAGTAAGCCACTAATAAAAATTCTTGCATATCACTTGCTCCGGGTTGCTGCGGCTTTTGCAATCGCGATAAACGCGTCGACTTGCAAACTGGCACCGCCAATCAAACCACCATCTATATCCTGCTGCGCGAATAAAGCTTCGGCATTTTCAGGTTTTACACTCCCACCATAGAGGAGTGCAACGTTAGCGGCCTCAGCACCAAACTTCTGGACTAACCAAGACCGAATAAATTCATGCACTTGCTGTGCTTGCTCAGGACTGGCTGTTAACCCAGTACCAATCGCCCAAACCGGCTCATAGGCGATAATCAATCGCTCTAAGCAATCACCTGTTTGCCCCTGCAAGGCCGTCTCAAGCTGCTCGGTAATCACCGCAAAGGTTTGCTCGGCTTGCCGTTCTGCTTCGCTTTCACCAACACACAAGACCACGGTCAATTGTGAGTTCGCCAAGGTTGCTGCAACTTTCGCCGCAACTCGCGCCATACTATCGCCGTAAAACTGGCGCCGTTCGGAATGGCCGATTAGGGTGAATTCAGCACCAAAATTGCTAAGCAGCTCGGTACTATGTTCACCCGTGTGAGCTCCGCTTTGATGTTCGTTGACATCTTGCCCACCGATCATCAATTCAGTTTCGGCTGCTGCCTCGTTCAGGCTCGCCAGTAATACTGCCGGAGGACACACCCCTACTTGCACTTGATTGAGCTCATCCGCATGCTCCCGTAGCGCTTCAGTTAGCGCTTGGGCCAACTCGCGATTACCGTTCATTTTCCAGTTGCCTATAACGAACATAGTGCCTCGCTTGCGTCCCTCAATCTTGAGCGGCGTGATATTACATAACCTCGCCTCAAGATACAAGCAGGGAATGCATTGTTGTTGCTTATTCGGCTAAGAAATATACAGCCACCAAATTAATCTGCGGCAGCACGAACCTCAACCGCGATATCTTCGGCAAAGCGGTGAACCAACTTCGCGTCCTTACCTTCAACCATGACCCGAATCAATGGCTCAGTACCCGACTTACGTAACAGTACGCGGCCATTATTACCAAGCGCGCGCTCCACTTCAGCCTGGGCCGATGCGACATTCGCTGCGTCCAGTGGATTGCAATCGCCACTGTAGCGCACATTGACCAATGCTTGTGGGAATTTGTCAAAGCCTTTGAGCATTTCGTCCAGGGACTTCTGTTCGCGCAACATCGCCGCCAGAACTTGCAGGCCCGCGATAATGCCATCGCCGGTGGAGTGATACTGGCGGTTAATAATATGCCCTGAATTCTCCCCACCGATGCTCCAATCGCGTTTCACCAGCTCTTCCATAACGTAGCGATCGCCAACATTGGCTCGGATAAATGGAATTCGATGATCGTTAAAAAACTTCTCTAACGCGAAATTACTCATCAAGGTGCCAACGATGCCGCCTTGTAGTAAACCGTTTTGCTGGGCCGTGCGCGCCAACAAGTAAACGATATCATCGCCATCAATAATACGACCACTGGCACTTACCAGCATCACCCGATCACCATCCCCATCTAGAGCAAAGCCAAGGTCAGCACCGCAATCGATCACTTTTTGCTGTAATGCATCAAGATGGGTCGCACCGCATTTTTCGTTAATATTTGTCCCATCTGGACTGGTGCCAATTTCCCAAATATCGGCGCCCAATTCACGCAATACATCGGGGGCAATGTGGTAGGTCGCGCCATGCGCGCAGTCCACCACAATTTTTAATCCTTGCAGGGATAACTCACCGGGGAATACGCTCTTACAAAACTCGATGTAACGCCCTGGGGCATCATCAATTCGGCTGGCTCGCCCCATTTGCTCTGACGGCACACAAGCGATGGGTTCATCTAATAAACGTTCGATTTCGGCTTCAATAGCATCCGGCAATTTGCTGCCGCTATCCGAGAAGAACTTGATACCATTGTCGTAGTATGGGTTGTGCGAAGCACTAATAACAATGCCTGCCGCAGCGCGGAAGTTACGGGTTAAGTATGCAACTGCTGGGGTCGGCATCGGCCCCAAGAACTCGACGCTCACGCCAGCTGAGAGTAATCCTGCTTCAAGAGCTGATTCGAGCATATATCCTGAGATGCGGGTATCTTTGCCCATCAAAACACGGCGATTGCCTGCTTTCGATAAAACTGTTCCGGCAGCCCAGCCCAATTTCACGGCGAAATCTGGGGTGATCGGGAAGGTCCCGACGCGCCCACGCACTCCATCAGTGCCAAAATACTTACGTTGACTCAACCTTTCTCTCCTTGCAAAGTGGCTTCCACGACTTTAACCGCGTCAACCGTTTCCTTCACGTCATGAACTCGAATAATTTTTGCCCCATGCATCGCAGCGATAGTGGCCGCTGCAACACTGGCTGCTAACCGCTCGTCGACCTCGCGCCCCGTCACAGCACCTAACATAGATTTGCGTGATAATCCGGCCAGCACTGGGAAGCCAAGCTCAACAATCTGCGGTAGCTGTTTTAATAACTGGTAATTATGCCCGACCTGTTTCCCAAAACCAAAGCCTGGATCCAAAATAATCCGGTTACGGTCGATACCATACTCTGCACATGCAGTAACTCGCTCCTGCAAAAACTCCGCCACGTCAGTGACAACCTCGGTATAAACCGGATTGACCTGCATCGTGCGTGGTTCACCTTGCATATGCATCAAGCACAACAGCACATCCTCAGCGCCAGCGACCGCCTCTAACGCGCCTTCGGCCTGCAACGCTTTAACATCGTTGATCATGTTCGCGCCGGCTGCGATAGACGCCTGCATTACTTCAGGTTTATTGGTATCCACCGAGAGCTTCACGGGAAATTCAGCACGCAGCGCCTCAAGCACTGGAATCACCCGCTCAAGTTCTTCCGCTAAACTCACCGCCCGAGCACCCGGGCGGGTTGATTCTCCACCAATATCGATCCATTGCGCACCTGCTTCAATCATTTGCGCGGCATGTTTTAATGCTTGGTCTTTATGCTGGTAATGGCCACCATCAGAGAACGAATCTGGCGTGGTATTGAGAATACCCATCACTTCAATCATGCAGAAAACCTTCTGGTTTAATCTTAGCTACAATGAAAAAAGCCCCGTCGAAACGGGGCTTACAGCGATTTTTCTTTAATTCGCCGGCGCGTCGCCCGGTTTGCCCGACGGAACTGAATCGTCGGCACTTGCGCTGGCACTGCCGCCGTCAGAGTTCGAGTCTGGCTTGCGCCAATCACGCGGTTCACGAACTTCGCGACGATTCATCAAATCATCAATCTGATCCGCATCAATCGTCTCGTACTTCATCAGCGCATCTTTCATGGTGTGAAGAATATCGACGTTTTCTTCGAGTATACGCTTGGCGCGCTCGTAGTTGCGATCGATTAATAGTTTGACCTCTTGGTCGATCGCCCGCACCGTCTCATCAGACATATGCTTGTGCTGTGTTACTGAGCGCCCAAGGAATACTTCGCCTTCGTCTTCAGCATACAGCAGCGGCCCCATCTTCTCTGATAAGCCCCATTGGGTGACCATCTTACGAGCAATCTGAGTTGCGCGCTCAATATCATTTGACGCACCCGTGGTGACCTTGTCATCACCATAGATGATTTGCTCAGCCAAACGACCACCGTATAGGCTTGAAATCATACTCTCGAGGTGCTGCTTCGAATGGCTGACGCGATCCTGCTCAGGCAAGTACATGGTCACCCCAAGCGCGCGTCCACGCGGAATAATCGAGACCTTATACACAGGGTCGTGCTCTGGCACCATACGCCCAACAATCGCATGCCCTGCTTCGTGATAAGCCGTCATTTCTTTTTCTTCGTTGGTCATCACCATCGAGCGCCGCTCAGCACCCATCATGATTTTATCTTTGGCCAACTCGAATTCTTCCATGCCGACGGTGCGACTATTACGACGCGCCGCAAACAAGGCGGCTTCGTTCACCAAATTGGCAAGGTCAGCACCAGAGAATCCCGGCGTCCCACGTGCAATCACTGATGGCTCAACATCGCTACCCAGTGGTACTTTGCGCATGTGGACTTTCAAAATCTGTTCACGGCCGCGCACATCTGGCAAGCCCACGACCACTTGACGGTCGAATCGACCTGGGCGCAACAGCGCTGGGTCAAGAACATCAGGACGGTTGGTCGCAGCAATCACAATGATGCCCTCGTGACCTTCAAAACCATCCATTTCAACGAGCATCTGGTTTAAGGTTTGCTCACGCTCGTCGTGACCACCGCCTAGACCTGCGCCACGTTGACGTCCAACCGCATCGATTTCGTCGATAAAAATAATACACGGCGCTGACTTTTTCGCTTGTTCAAACATGTCGCGCACGCGTGATGCACCGACACCGACAAACATTTCAACAAAGTCAGAACCTGAAATAGAGAAAAACGGAACGCGAGCTTCACCGGCAATCGCCTTGGCTAATAGGGTTTTACCGGTACCCGGTGGTCCCACCATCAATACCCCAGTCGGGATGCGTCCACCGAGACGCTGGAAGCGCGATGGATCTTTAAGGTACTCAACTAACTCGCCAACTTCTTCTTTGGCTTCGTCACAACCAGCGACATCGGCAAACGTGGTTTTGATTTGGTCTTCACCCATCAACCGCGCTTTGCTTTTGCCAAAGGTCATTGCACCGCGACCGCCACCGCCTTGCATTTGGCGCATGAAGAAAATCCACACACCAATCAAGAGCAGCATCGGGAACCAGCTAATCAGAATTTGGGTCAGTAAGCTTGGCTCTTCTTCCGGCGTACCGAACACATCGGCGTTATTGGCAATCAGATCATCAAGCAATTTCGGATCATATGAAACCGGCATGATGGTCTTGATTGATTCGCCCGTACGGGTTTGCGCGGTAATATTGCGCCCGTCGATTTTCGCCTCGCGAATTCCGCCATTGTTAATCTGCTGCACGAACTCGGTATACGAAACCTGATTCGCCGCCGTGGTACCGGGGTTAAAGCTGTTGAATACCGTCATCAGGACCACAGCTATGACTAACCATAAAATTAGATTTTTTGCCATATCGCTCAAAGCTGACTACCTCTGTTAAATTTCGCCCTACAGATTACTACAGTTTGTATCCTGTCGCCACCAAGTACACCTCGCGTGATCGTGCGCGAGACGAATCGGGTTTGCGACTTTTCACCGTGGTAAATGCTGCGCGAACATCCTTTAAAAACTCTTCGAATCCTTGCCCGTGGAATACTTTGACCACAAAGCTTCCCCCGGGCTTTAAAACTTGATGGCACATATCCAGTGCAAGCTCGACCAAATACATCGAGCGCGGTTGGTCGACATTGTCGTTACCGCTCATGTTCGGTGCCATATCTGACAATACTACATCTACGTTTTTGCCGCCGATTCGGCTCAATAATGCATTTAATACCGCCTCTTCACGGAAGTCACCCTCCAAGAAGTCGACTCCGGCAATCGGGTCCATAGGCAATATGTCGCAGCCAATCACCTCACACTGCCCTTGCAGTGTGTCCACCACGTATTGCGACCAGCCTCCCGGTGCAGCCCCGAGATCGACCACCGTTTGGCCCGGTTTTAAAATACGGTCCTTTGCTTGAATTTCTTCCAGCTTAAAGACCGCCCGCGAGCGCAGACCTTTCTTCTGCGCTTTTTGCACATAGTGATCATTAAAGTGTTCTTGTAGCCAACGAGTACTGCTCGCCGAACGTTTTTTAGCCATGATGAACCTGCATTACTAGCGTCTGTTACCTAGATGGCGGTACAATAGACGAAATTCAAGTATTAGGATGAGAATATTACATGGCAACGGCCGCAACTTTAAGCAATAAACAAAAACAGTTTCTAAAAGCGCAAGCGCATTCACTCAAACCTGTCGTGCTATTAGGCGCAAACGGTCTGACCGAAGGCGTATTAGCGGAGATAGAGCTCGCCCTTGAGCATCACGAGTTAATTAAGGTGAAAGTTCCTGAACCAGAACGCGACTTACGCGCCCAGATCATTGCGACCATCATCGCTCACACGGGTGCGGCTCAAGTTCAAGTCGTGGGTAAAATTGTTGTGCTTTACAAAGCAAGTGAAGCGCAGAAAATTAAACTTCCGCGCGGCTAGATCAGCCCTATAAACGCTAAGATTGCGCCTGTGCTGAAGCCAGCGCACGCGCAACTTGGCGTAACACCAGCGAAACCGGTATCACATCGTGTTGATGCAGTAGCAAGGTTTCAACCAGTAAAGCTTTATTCTGTTCGGTCGCAGCAAGGTTAAACTCATTGAATAGCGGCTGCACCCGCTCTAATGCCTGCAAAGTCTCGGCAACTTTATCGGCATGACCATAACCACGTTGGCTATCTTGTAATTGCTGGTATTCACTCAAGCTCGGATAAGTCAAAGGCTGATATGGCAGTAAGAACCAATCGACTGACACACTGCGATTGAGCAGGCCGAGCACCAAAGTGTCATAGCTAATACTGGCCCGACGGCGCCAATTGGCGAGGGTATTATCTTTCCAACCAAACCACCTGGCCACCGCGCTATCACTTTGACAACCTGATAAATAACGAAGCTTTTCAATGCATTCGTCTACACTCATCAGCTCTTGCTTGCTTTTAAAAGATCGCTGTGGTCTATTTTCAGTGGTGTCGTTTGGCATTATTATTGTACTCTTTGTGTCGTTTGACACAGTTTTGCGTTCATGTGAGTTCATTTTTGAATGTATTTGTGAACTCGCTTGTGAATTCACTATCGTACCTAGCAATATACCTAATGGACAATCAAAAAATCAAAAAGGAATTAGCGAAAAAAGGGTTTGATTACTCGATGATCGCCCAGGTGCTCGGGAAAAGCCCCTCGCTTGTTTCCAAGGTTGCGAATCGTAAAGCTCGCTCTAAGGCAGTGGCAGAGGCGCTTGCCAAGGCGCTGGGGTGTTCGCTTGATGAAGTGTTCCCTGACGTCGAAAGCTATCATCAGCAAGGCTCGAGTAGCCAGACCAAGAAACAAAAACAGCGCGAATTGGTCGCGCTGTTAAAAGGTCAAGCAAAAGACGATTAAGCTAGACGTATTCGACGTTCACGACTTCGTATTCAACCACGCCACCTGGTGTTGTAACACTTACCGCGTCGTCAACTTCTTTACCGATAAGTGCACGTGCAATCGGTGAATTTACGCTAATGAGGTTTTGCTTAATGTTCGCCTCATCGTCACCGACGATGCGATAGCTGACCTCTTTATCATCACCAACATTGTACAGGGTCACCGTCGCACCAAAAATCACCTTGCCCTGATTCGGAACTTTAGTGACATCGATGATCTGCGCATTTGCAAGTTTGGCTTCAATTTCTTGAATCCGTCCTTCGCAGAACCCCTGCTGCTCGCGAGCGGCATGATACTCTGCGTTTTCCTTAAGATCACCGTGTTCGCGCGCCTCGGCAATCGCCTGAATGATACGTGGCCGATCTTCCGTTTTAAGTTGTTTGAGTTCCGCACGGAGCAATTCTGCACCCCGTGTAGTCATCGGTATTTTGGTCATGACTTGGCAATCCTTTTATGCAAATCTTGCAATGAATTTACCCGCGCACGGTCATCTGCCGCATAAGCACGGACGGTCGCAAAGGCTGCATTTAAAGTGGTGGTATAAATCACTTTATTCAAGAGTGCTTCGCGACGAATGTAGACTGAGTCCTCAATCGCCTGGCGCCCTTCAACCGTGTTAATAATATAACTGTACTCGCCATTCTTAACCGCATCAACGATATTCGGGCGGCCTTCTTGCAATTTATTCACCACCGAACAGGTGAGTCCCGCATCATTCAGCATTTTTGCAGTACCACCCGTCGCTTCAAGCCGGAAGCCCAAGTCGGCCATGGCTTTGGCGAGCTCAAGTAAGCGTGGTTTATCCGCATCACGCACAGATAACAAGGCTTTGCCTGCTTTCGCAAGGGCTTCACCAGCGCCAAGATTTGCTTTCGCGTAGGCCTCTTCAAAACTGTCGCCGACGCCCATCACTTCGCCTGTTGAGCGCATTTCTGGACCTCGAATCGGATCCACGCCTTGGAATTTAGCAAATGGAATCACCACCTCTTTCACTGAGTAATAAGGTGGGATGACTTCTTCAGTAAAGCCTTGCTCACGCAAGCTCTGCCCCACCATCACTCGGGCGGCAATTTTAGCAAGCTGTAAACCCGTTGCCTTCGATACAAACGGCACCGTTCGCGCAGCACGAGGGTTGACTTCGATCAGATAGATTTCATCTTCCTGAATCGCGAACTGAGCATTCATCAAGCCATTTACATTCAGCTCGAAAGCAAGTTTATGCATTTGCTCACGCAAGCGCTGTTGCACTGATTCGCTCAATGAATACGGCGGTAACGAACAGGCCGAATCACCTGAGTGGACCCCAGCTTGCTCAATGTGCTGCATGATCCCACCAATTAGCACCGTCTCACCATCACAGATGGCATCGACATCGACCTCGATGGCATTATCTAAGAAATGGTCAAGCAGCACGGGCGCTGAATTCGAAACCTTGACTGCGTCAGTTAAGTAGCGACGTAAGTCCGCTTCGTCGTAAACAATTTCCATGGCTCGACCACCAAGTACATACGATGGCCGCACCACGAGCGGGTAACCAATTCGCTCAGCTTCACGCAGAGCATCTTCAACTTGCGTTACCGTGGCGTTCTCAGGTTGCTTCAAGCCGAGGCGATTTACGGCCGCTTGGAAGCGCTCACGGTCCTCAGAACGGTCAATCGCATCCGGCGACGTACCGATAATCGGCACGCCATTTGCTTCCAGCTCACGCGCGAGTTTCAGTGGGGTTTGCCCACCGTACTGAACGATGACTCCGGTCGGCTGCTCGACACGGACGATCTCGAGCACATCTTCAAGCGTAATCGGCTCGAAATATAAGCGATCTGACGTATCGTAATCTGTTGAGACGGTTTCAGGGTTACAGTTCACCATAATCGTCTCATAACCATCATCGCGCAATGCAAGTGCAGCATGCACACAGCAGTAGTCAAACTCAATCCCTTGCCCGATGCGATTTGGACCACCGCCAATCACCATGATTTTTTTGCGATCCGAAGGGGCCGCTTCGCACTCTTCGTCGTAGCAAGAATACATGTAGGCCGTATCTGATTTGAACTCCGCCGCACAGGTATCAACCCGCTTGTACACAGGAACAATGTTAAATTCGTGGCGACGGCGACGAACTTCAGCTTCCGCAACATCAAGTAAGTCAGCAATGCGTTTATCCGCAAAACCTTTACGCTTCAGAATACGCAGCACGTCTGCCGTCAAACCGGCCATGCCGAGTTTGATGATTTCAGCCTCAAGTAACACGATTTCTTCGATTTGAATTAAGTACCACTCATCGATACGCGTTAACTCAAATACCTCGTGCACTGTCATGCCCAAGCGGAACGCATCAGCAATGTAGAAAATTCGCTCAGCACCGGGTTCTTTTAACTCACGAATCACTTGCGCCCGCGCCATCGGGTCATTGACGTCGACCATTGGGTCGAATCCAGCAACCCCAATTTCTAGTCCTCGTAAGGCCTTTTGCAATGATTCTTGCTGGTTGCGACCAATCGCCATAACCTCACCCACTGACTTCATTTGGGTGGTTAAGCGGTCGTTACAACCGGCGAATTTTTCAAAGTTAAAACGTGGGATTTTGGTCACAACATAGTCAAGCGCAGGCTCGAATGAAGCCGGAGTCACCCCGCCGGTGATTTCATTTTCGAGTTCGTCGAGGGTATACCCTACAGCCAATTTAGCGGCGACTTTCGCAATTGGGAATCCGGTCGCTTTTGATGCGAGCGCTGACGAGCGAGAAACCCGCGGGTTCATCTCGATAATGACCATGCGTCCAGTTTTTGGATCGATCCCGAACTGTACGTTCGATCCACCCGTCTCAACGCCAATTTCACGCAACACAGCCATGGCTGCATCACGCATCAATTGATACTCTTTGTCTGTCAGTGTTTGCGCCGGCGCAACGGTAATCGAATCACCGGTATGAATCCCCATAGGATCAAAGTTTTCAATCGCACAAACAATAATACAGTTGTCCTTTTTATCGCGGACAACTTCCATTTCGTATTCTTTCCAACCAATTAAGCTTTCATCGATCAGCAACTCATTGGTCGGCGATAAATCGAGACCGCGACGACAAATCTCTTCGAATTCTTCGCGGTTGTAAGCGATCCCACCACCGCTTCCCCCCATGGTGAAGCTCGGTCGAATAATACAAGGGAAGCCAATCCGCTCGAGGATATCGAAGGCTTCATCCATGCTGTGGGCAACTTCTGCATTGGGCGTTTCTAAACCAATCGCTTTCATTGCTTTATCGAAACGATCGCGGTCTTCTGCTTTATCAATTGCATCAGCGTTCGCGCCAATCATTTCAACATTGTATTTTTCTAAAACCCCGTGCTTATCCAGCTCCAGCGCACAGTTAAGCGCAGTCTGACCGCCCATGGTCGGCAACACCGCATCAGGACGTTCAACTTCGATGATTTTAGCCACCACTTCCCAATGAATCGGCTCGATATAGGTCACATCAGCCATTTCTGGATCGGTCATAATGGTCGCTGGATTCGAGTTGACCAAAATCACGCGATAGCCTTCTTCACGCAGTGCTTTACATGCCTGCGCGCCAGAGTAGTCAAACTCACATGCTTGGCCGATCACAATCGGGCCAGCGCCGAGAATTAGAATGCTTTGAATATCGGTACGTTTTGGCATGATTTACTGACTCATTAGCTTGATGAAGTGATCGAATAACGGTGCGGCATCGTTTGGCCCCGGGCTCGCTTCAGGGTGACCTTGGAAACTAAACGCAGCAACATCAGTGCGCTCAATACCTTGCAAGCTACCATCGAATAACGATTTATGGGTGACTTCAAGGTGCGCTGGAAGACTCTCTTCGTCGACCGCAAAACCATGGTTTTGGCTGGTAATCATCACCTGTCCGGAGCGCAAATCTTGGACTGGGTGGTTGGCACCATGATGACCAAACTTCATTTTCACCGTCTTGGCACCGCTCGCAAGCGCGAGCAACTGATGGCCAAGACAGATTCCGAAAATCGGTACCCCGGCAGCGATAATGTCTTGGATTGCTTGAATTGCATAGTCGCACGGCTCTGGGTCACCTGGCCCATTGGATAAAAACACGCCATCTGGGTTCAGCGCGAGCACGTCTGCTGCTGGCGTCTGGGCCGGAACCAAAGTGATTTTGCAACCGCGATCAACCAGCATCCGCAAGATATTGCGCTTGCAACCGTAATCGTAGGCGACAACATGAAACTTCTCATCTTCAAGTTGCTGATAGCCTTGGCCAAGAGTCCAGCTTGAAGTGGTCCACTCCAGAGGCGTTTTAATCGTCACCTCTTTGGCTAAATCCATCCCTTTCAGACCTGGGAATCCACGCGCTTGTTCAAGAGCTTGTTCAACATCGATATCGCCAGCCATGATACAGGCATTCTGCGCCCCTTTTTCACGCAAAATACGCGTTAACTTGCGGGTATCAATATCGGCAATGGCGATTACATTACGCTGCCGCAGATAGTCACTGAGTGATTGCTCGCTGCGGAAGTTGCTTGCCTTTAATGACATTTCGCGAATGACTAAGCCGCGGGCCCAGACTCGATTCGATTCTTCGTCTTCGTGGGTGGTGCCGTAATTGCCAATATGGGGATAAGTGAGGGTAACGATTTGTTCTGCGTAGGAAGGGTCGGTGAGAATTTCTTGGTAACCTGTCATGGCGGTATTAAAAACAATTTCGCCAACGGTCGTTCCACCTGCACCGACCGCGGTGCCATAAAATACTGTACCATCGGCAAGAGCTAAGATAGCTTTGCTTGCTGAATGGCTCGCTAGGATACTCAAGGTCAACCTCCATACACAAAAAAACGGGTACATCATAAACTGACTTCCCCGTTGATTACCTTGCACCAGCTTGTGAGCAACCGTAATACGATGCCTCTGGCGTGCGCGTTTTCAGCTTGCCAAAAAGGTTCTGGCAAATTGGCGCTATGGTACTAAAAGTTGCCGTTTTCGTCTACCAAATTTTGCCTTATTAGCGCAACATATCGGCCATGTGATAAAAGCCCTGAGCCTGTTCACTTAACCATTTGGCAGCGCGCACTGCGCCACGGGCAAAAACCGCTCGCTCAGAGACTTTATGGGTAAACTCAAGGCGTTCACCTGGCAAGTTAAATAGTACCGTGTGTTCACCGATAATATCGCCAGCTCGAACCACCGCATACTCTATCTCAGTTTTTTCACCACGCCCCTGCTCGACCGCTGCTGCGAGCCGCTTAGCGGTCCCTGATGGCGCATCGCGCTTATGCTTATGATGGAGATCGATAATATCAACGTCAGCCTCGCTCAACAGGCGGCTAGCTTGTTGGACTAAATCGGCAAGCAAAGCGATTCCAATACTGGTATTTTCTGCGTACAACACCGGTAGCTGCTGACCCAATTCAACCAGCCCTTGGCGTTGCTGCTCAGTAAGCCCCGTCGTGCACACCAGCAGTGGGCAATGCAGCCGTTTGGCCAGGGCCATATTGTCGGCCAAGGCCTGCGGTAATGAAAAATCAACTAACACGTCAAGCTCAGTTACCACCGTCGCATGTGCGCGCGCAATCGGGACGCCTGTGTGTTCGGTTTCGTTCGCCAATACCTGCAACACCGCTTGTCCCATTCGCCCCGTCGCACCAATTACTCCAATTTTCACAGCTTCAACCTCTATTAGCCGGGTTTACGGCAGTTAGGCGCACCATTTTGCTGGAGCGCACGTTGATAACTTGGCATGACGGTTTGGGCATAATTAGCAAGGGTTTGAATACGCGTGCTTGGTGAGGGGTGCGTTGACAAGAACTCTGGCACTTGCGCCCCGCCTTGCGCGCTCATATTACGCCACAGATTGGCTGCCTCTCGCGGGTCATATCCGGCCGCAGCTAGGTAGTCGACCCCAAGCTGGTCGGCTTCAGACTCGTGCGTACGCGAATAAGGTAATAACACCCCTAATTGCACCCCGACTCCTAACACGGCCATGACTGTCCCAGCAGTTTTCTCATCATACTCAGATGCCAGCACTGCGCCGCCAAGTTGCATGCCGATTCCCGCAGCCATTTGTGTCGACATCCGTTCATTACCATGTTGCGCAATCACGTGGGCAATCTCATGGCCAATGACCGCAGCAAGTTGCGCGGGGTTTTCAGTGACTTTTAACAGCCCAGTGTAAACACCGATGTTCTCACCGGGTAAAGCGAAAGCATTGACCGCTGGGTTGTCAAATACCACAACGTCCCAGCTTTTGCTCTCATAGGGGGCGGGTAACACTGCGATTAAATCATCTGCGACACAGCGAACGTATTGATTCAGTGCCCGATCGGTACTGATTTTTTCTTGCTGCTTGAGGTCGGCAAAGCTGCTATCACCAAGCCGACTCATGTCGCTATCAGAATACATCATGAACTGGTTACGCCCAGTTGGCGACTGCGTACAAGACATTGCCAGTAGCGCAAATAGCGCCGTAACGAGCGTTTTTAACCAGTCCATTTTGTGCTCCTTAAGCGTTAATTCCCCCGCAAATCATCAAAGAATTTCTTCACGCCATCAAAGAACCCTTGCTCTTTCGGCCGATATTTTGCCGCTTCTGCACCAGTTCCCATTGATTCTTGCAACTGCTGAAGTAACTCTTTCTGTTGCTCCGATAAATTTACTGGGGTTTCAATCACAACCTTACAAATTAAGTCACCAACGGTCCCGCTACGCACTGAGCGCACCCCTTTACCGCGCATCCGGAACAACTTACCCGTTTGCGTTTCAGCCGGAATCTTCAGCTTCAATTTACCATCAAGGGTCGGTACCTCAATTTCGCCACCTAATGCTGCAGTGGTAAAACTGAGTGGCACTTCACAGTATAGGTTATTGCCATCACGTTGGAAAATGGCGTGCTCGCGAACATGCACTTGCACATACAAGTCACCCGCTGGAGCACCCATTTCGCCCGCTTCACCTTCGCCACTTAAGCGAATTCGGTCGCCGGTATCAACGCCCGCAGGAATTTTAACTGAGAGGGTTTTGGTTTTCTCAACACGGCCTTCACCATGACACGTACGGCATGGGTTTTTAATGACTTTGCCACGACCTCGACAATGCGGGCAAGGCTGTTGTACCGCAAAGAAGCCCTGACGCATTTGAATATGCCCAGAACCATGACAATGCGAACACGTCTCCGCGCTACTTCCTTCAGCCGCGCCTGAGCCGTCACAATCGTCACAGGTACTTAATTTCGGAATTTTTAACTCAACTTCTTTACCGCGTACGGCCTCTTCTAACGAGAGTTCAAGGTTATAACGTAAATCTGCGCCGCGTTGAGCTTGTGCGCGACCGCCGCGACGCCCGCCGCCACCAAAGATATCGCCAAACACATCGCCGAAAATATCAGAAAAGTCCGCCGCACCGGCACCACCACCGAAGCCGCCTTGACCCTGCTCAAACGCCGCATGACCATACTGGTCGTAGGCAGCGCGCTTTTGCGGATCCATCAGCACTTCATAGGCGAGCTTGACCTCTTTAAACTTGTTTTCGAGTTCTTTGTCACCCTTGGTGCGATCGGGGTGATACTTCATTGCCAGACGTTTATACGCCTTTTTAATCGCACGCTCATCGGCGTCGCGACTCACCCCTAATACTTCATAAAAATCTGCTTTTGCCATAATCTCGCTTCGTCTCTCTGATACGAACACACGGAGGCCACCTTATGGCAACCCCCGTGCGTGATGATTACAGACACCCGGTGGGCGAATGCTTATTTTTTGTCGTCTTTGACTTCTTCGAACTCAGCATCGACCACATCATCATCTGCTTTCGAGTTCGCTTGTCCTTCTGCACCCGCTCCCTGCTGGGCTGCTTTTGCTTGCGCCGCTTCCATCAGCTTGCTTGAAGCTTCCATCAGAGCTTGTTGCTTCGCTTCGATGGCTTCTTTGTCGCTACCTTTCAGAGCTTCTTCTAGCTCTTTGATGGCGCTTTCAATCGCTTCTTTATCACTTGCTTCAAGCGCATCACCCGCTTCATCTAGCTGCTTACGCGTTGCATGGACAATCGCATCCGCTTGGTTACGGGTTTGCACGAGTTCTTCAAACTTACGATCTTCCTCAGCATGCGCTTCGGCATCACGGACCATCTTTTCAACTTCGTCGTCACTTAAGCCTGAAGACGCTTTAATGGTAATTTGTTGCTCTTTGCCGGTGTCTTTATCTTTTGCCGACACGTGCAAGATACCATCCGCATCGATGTCAAAAGTGACTTCAATTTGTGGTACACCGCGTGGCGCTGGACGAATCCCCTCAAGGTTAAACTGGCCGAGCGACTTGTTGTCTGCCGCACGTTTGCGCTCACCTTGAATAACATGCACGGTTACTGCTGCTTGGTTATCGTCTGCAGTTGAGAAGGTTTGCGATTGCTTAGTCGGAATCGTGGTGTTCTTCTCAATCAGTTTGGTCATCACGCCGCCCATGGTTTCAATACCCAGCGACAGTGGGGTAACGTCAAGCAACAGGACGTCTTTCACATCACCTTGCAAGACCCCAGCTTGCACCGCAGCACCTACAGCAACCGCTTCATCTGGGTTCACGTCACGACGTGGCTCTTTACCGAAGAAATCGGTGACTGCAGCCTGCACTTTTGGCATCCGAGTTTGACCACCGACCATGATCACTTCGTTGATGTCACTGACCGACAAGTCGGCATCTTTCAATGCCTGCTTCACTGGCTCAAGCGATTTCATGATCAAATCTTCAACCAAAGACTCAAGTTTTGAACGCGTAACTTTAATCGCCAAGTGTTTCGGACCAGTGTTATCTGCCGTGATATACGGCAAGTTCACTTCGGTCTGTTGCGCTGATGACAACTCAATCTTGGCTTTTTCAGCCGCTTCTTTCAGACGCTGCATCGCCAATGGATCTTGGCGCAAGTCGATGCCTTGGTCATTTTTAAACTGGTCAACAAGGTAGTTGATCATACGGTTATCAAAGTCTTCACCACCGAGGTGAGTGTCACCATTGGTCGCAAGAACTTCAAAAGTGTGCTCGCCTTCAACTTCATCAATTTCGATGATTGAAATATCGAAGGTACCCCCGCCTAAATCGTATACCGCTACAACGTTATCGCCCGACTTCTTATCCATGCCATAGGCAAGGGCTGCAGCTGTTGGCTCGTTGATAATACGCTTCACTTCAAGACCCGCAATCTTACCGGCGTCTTTCGTCGCCTGACGCTGCGCATCGTTAAAGTAAGCAGGAACAGTAATAACCGCTTCGGTAACTTTTTCACCTAAGTAGTCTTCTGCAGTTTTCTTCATCTTCTTCAGAATTTCTGCAGAAATTTGCGGTGGCGCTTTACGGTCATCATTGATCTGGACCCAAGCATCGCCATTGTCCGCTTCGACAATTTTGTACGGCATAATGCTGATATCGCGCTGAACTTCTTCGTCTTTAAAACGACGACCAATCAGACGCTTAATCGCGAAAAGAGTTTTGTTTGGATTCGTGACTGCTTGGCGCTTGGCAGGTTGACCGACCAAAGTTTCGCCATCGTCAGTGAAGGCCACAACTGAAGGAGTTGTGCGATCGCCCTCGGCGTTTTCAATAACACGCGCTTTGTCGCCATCAAGTACGGCAACACATGAATTGGTTGTACCTAAATCGATACCAATAATTTTACCCATGATTCGTCTCCAACTTCCAAATCTAATAACAGGTTCGTTATCTCTGATATGGGGTATGAAATTTTAATTTCAACACCCCAAACAGGGTTATTTAACGGATTGCCTAGTTAATGGGGGTCGAAAGTCAGAAAACAACCTTATGAGTAAATTTTTTTTAGCCCCAACCAACTGGTTTATAAGCCATTGGATATTGCGGCATGCCCAACACCCGGTTCAACCAAATATGGTGTGGTGGGAGCTTTTGCCGCGCCATTTGCAGGCGTTGGATAATCGCTGGATGCACTTGCGTGGCGGGACGGTTCGGACCAAACCACTGCTCACTCTCTTCTTTCAAGAATTCCATCCCGAACAAAATACATTCGTAACTTTCATGGTTCCACAGACCACCCGTATCAACTGCTGGGCGACGGTCATGGCTACATAAGTCGGCTGCTTGCGGCGCTTGACTCATGCCACTAAACCACTGGTCTTGGAAATCATGTGGGGTCGGCGGCTTGAAGCGCCAAAAATCAAACTTCGCTTGTAAGCGGTCGGTAATGTGTTCGCGCAACTGCACCGTTTTCCAAAACTCGGTATCGGTGCGCTTGGTCAAACAATAATGCATATTGATGAAATCAAGAATTTCATAAAAGCGATTCGACATAATGTGGTTATAACGCGAGGCAAGTTGCTCCATTCCGTCATCATGCCAAGGAAAATGCTCGGCAAGTAACACTGCTCCTAAATCACTTAGATATAGGCCGGTTGATTCGAGCGGCTCGATAAAGCCCCCAGCCAACCCAATCGCAATCACATTTTTAGACCAAATTTGTTTGCGCCGCCCTACTTTGAAATCAACAAAACGTGCAGGTAAGTCATCGGTGTTGCCACCTTGATAGGCGCGCATCTCACGTTCAGCGGCTTCTTTATCAATAAAGGCACTTGAATGAACATAACCAATCGAACGGCGGTCGTTTTGTGGGATATCCCAAATCCAACCATTTGATAGCGCGGTTGCCGTAGTATACGGTCGGACCATACCAGGGAAATGAGTCTCATAAGGCAGATGCATGGTCACCGCGCGGTCACACAACAAATATTGCGAGCAATCTTCGAAACCCACACCGATTTGTTGCTCAATCAGCTGAGCACTGAAACCCGTTGAATCAACAAACAAGTCGGCCTCTATGGTCTCGCCTTTATCGGTGCGAACGGCAGCAATGTGACCATCATCACGCATCACCACATCAACCATATTCGCCAAGGTATGAACAACCCCGCGTGGGGTTGAGAAGTCGCGCAGATAATCAGCAAATTTTTGCGCATTCATATGGTAGGCATAATTCAGTGGCGCGCCCATATCCCATTTCCCCAGCATCACTGGAGCCAGCCCCCACTCGCACAAAATAGGTTGTACCGAGCAAGTTTCCATAAATGGAATCGATTGATCCGACATCAACCAATCCATCCCCGCGCGGTCGAGTGGTTGCCGGCGCATACTCGAAAATGGATGGTGATAAAACGACATGTCGTTATGCACCCAATTGGTGTAACGAATCGACTGTTTAAAACTCGCATTTGTCGACTTCATGAAATCTAGTTCATCTACGCCAACCACTGAGAGCAAGTGCCGCATCGAGGGAATCGTCGCTTCACCAACTGAGATCCGCGGCGTATCCGGCGACTCCAGTAATTGAATATCGACTCGAGGGCGCTCACCGCGCTGATTTAAGGCCCCATTCAAATAGGCTGCCGCCATCCAGCCAGCCGAGCCGCCACCAACGATCAGGACCTTTTTCTTCTGCATGTCGTTCACCACATCAATTTTTTATTGTTATTTTTCGTAACCTAAAACTTTACGTAACCCCGGCGCAGCAAAATCGACCAATTGCTTTTGTTGCTGCGGAAGTTCATTTGGAACCTCTAACGCGAGGTTTTGCAGGTTATCCCGATATGTGCCGCTTTGCTCACGATCAGAGCCAAGTAAAACACGCTCGCGCCAATCGTCTGGCAAACCGCGACCCGCTAACACTGGCGCTAATAAATCAGCAAAATAATTTTCCGCCTCGTCACTTTCGAGCTGTTTCAACTGCGCGATCATATCTTCATAACGAACTAACTTCGCCCCAGTTCCAAGCCATGATACGCCGTTGTGGGTAAAGATCTCATTTAGGGTCGGCGCTTTTTGGTAGATTCCGAAAATCATCATATTCAGCACTTCTTCAATGGTCACCCGCCCACTTTTCAAGTTTTCCATGTTGCCTTGAAAGGTGTCTGATAAGAAGAACCGAGCGCGCGCCAGCACCCAATCATAGGGATCACGCACCACCACGATATGTTCAGCATCATGTAGTGCCATCACAGATTCATCACTGAAGAGTAAGTGCCCCCAACTTAGCTTTGGCTGCAGCGGATTAAACACTTGTATGTGCTCACGTAGATTTGGCAGCTGCACGAACGTCTCGTGATATTGCTGCGCAACTGGGACGAACATCCGAAAAATGTTTCGAATTAAGTGGGTGCCACACTTAGGCACAGAATTGAGAAAAACAGGTTTCACCAAAGGCGCGTGTTGGTAGTTTCCATTGATGTCATTCAAGGTATCGGGTTTGGCTATAATACGGGGCATGAATTGGCTCTTTTATTTTTATCGTAAATTTCAGTCGCTAGACCTTAGCTAGAGTTCAGTATGCCAAAAATAAAAATGCCGACAAGCTTGTCGGCATTTTCATTTGTTTTAGCAGTTCGCTTAGAAGGTGTATGACAAGTTCAAGAACACCCGACGACCTAACCAGTCATACTGACTGTAGAAGGCCGTGTTACCCAAGCGTGATACCACACCACCACTGGTTTTTGGTGGCTCTTTATCAAACGCATTGGCAACCCCAAGAGTGACCTCGAAACCGTCGTCGCGGAACTCTTTAGTCGCTGCAAAGGCATGATAAATCACCGGCGAACTATCGATAGTGAGGTATACCTCGTCACCGTAGAAAGTTGTGATGTTATCACCGCTGAGACGACGGTTCGCGTTGTTGACTGCACCCACGTAACGTGCGGTCCAGTTAAACGTCCAGTCATCTTTTTGCATTGCAACGCGGAAGTTACCTACGTGCTCTGGGCTTCCGAAGTTACCTACACGATCGATCGGCACACTGGTCTCGAACAATTGGCTTGAAGCTTCAAGTTGCATGGTGTGCTCATAAGTAATATCGAATTCAGCAAAGTCCGTGCTAAACGGATAGTTAAAATTGAAGTCGATACCACGGTTGATCTGGCTCGCGATGTTCAAGTAACCACCACGAACTTCTTCGATACGAAGGTCTGTTGCGTTACGGAAGAACTGATCACACAGTGGCTCAGTACTGAAGTTCTCAGAGTTGTAACACTGACCAACGATCTGTGCAGCTGAGAGCAAGGTTACTTCCCCATCGATTTCGATTTCGAAGTAATCCACACTCACACCAAGGTCAGACCAATCTGGCGTGTAGACAAAACCAAGTGTACGCGCAGTTGAAGTTTCTGCTTCAAGCGTACCTGCACCACCACCTGTGAAGACGGTTGCTGAGATTGCACCACCAGTGTAATCCTCTGGGATACCATCAGCCGCACAGTTATCGGCTAGGCGTTGAGTAATTGACTGATCAGCTAGGTTTGCGCCCCAGTTGATACATGGGTCAATTGAACGCTGACCGATAAAGCTAGTTTGGTTGTTCAGATAAAGTTCGTACAACGCTGGTGAGCGGAACGAAGTACCTTGTGACGCCCGCACGCGGAAACCATCAGATACCAGCCAGTTCAAGCCAGCTTTATAGGTTGAATCGCTACCGTACGAAGATACGTCGGTATAACGCGCTGATACGGTCAAATCTAAACGCTCTGCGAATGGCATGTCGGCCAATAATGGCACTTGCAATTCACCGAATACTGCACGCGTGTTCGATTTACCTGTGGTGATACCTGCAGAGGTTTGTCCCCAAGTATTGGCACGAAGTGTTTCCGCTCCGGGAGTGTCAACGATTTCGTCTTGCTGATATTGCAAACCAAACGCTGCTCCCACAACGCCCGCTGGCATTTCGAACAAGTCGCCGGTGATCACACCTTCAAAAGTCCGCTGCTTGTAAACCGTGTTACCCGTTTCAGTACCGAACAAGAAGTTGCGCACATCATCCGAAATGTTGCCAGCAAGGAACTGCGGATCAAGCCATGGGATATCGATACAATCGACACCACGGACTGAAGTTTGCGTGCCCACACATGAGCCCGTTGCGAACCAACCATCTTGGATTGAGTCGTTATAGATAATCTTAGTTTGATAGTCACCATCGCTGCGGCTGTCTTGGACGTTAACGTCCCAGAACCAATCACCGATGTAGCCTTCCGCACCAATCACGAAACGACGATAATCAACTGTGATTTCTGAACCTGAGTGGTCAGTAATTGGCGTTGGGCTCAACCATTGCGCACCGGTCCAGCCTTCACTCAACGAACTACCTGCGAAGAAGTTTTCGTTGTAGATGTATGTCCAGAACTGGCGATAACCATTGGTGGTGGTTTTACGACGGTTCAATAACACTTCACCATAAAGGGTAACGTCATCGCTTAGCCACATTTCACCTTGACCATAAAGGGTGCCGATTTCCTGCTTCGGCGACAAGCTCTCGAGATCTTGGAATGGGTGGTCAGCGTTGGTTAGACCATCAGAGAGCTTGTCAAAGCTAACTGGATACCAACCTTCTGGTGTACGCATATCAAATGGATCGTTAGCCGTATCGTTAAAGCTCGGGACGTACTGGCCTAAGTTACCGTCGTAGTCGAACTGAGCAAGCTTACTGCCGCGTGATGGAAGTACGTTACTATCGCCAGTGATACCGTTGGCATAGTCATAAATCCACACGTGACCCCATGGTAAGTCGTTACAATGGTAGTCACCGGTACGTGGATCAACGATATCGGCACGCTCACCAGTGGTCGTATCGAACACATAGTTTTGCGCACAGTTAAAGAAGTCACGGTCACCCATTGCCAATTCGTTGGCCCGGTTATAGTCCGCAACTAAACGGAATGAACCGTTATCGAAACTACGACCAAAAGTACCATTTACACGCAATGTTTCACCGCCCGACTCGGTCGGCTGGCTTAAGTTGACGTTAAAGTTACTCTCATCACCTTTCTTAGTGATGATGTTGACAACCCCTGCAACAGCGTCAGAACCATACAAAGATGATGCACCATCTTTAAGGATTTCAATCTGTTCTACTGCAGCAAGTGGCATGATGTTCAAATCGAACGCTGAGACCTGGCCACGGGTTCCCGCAGGACCAATCCGACGACCATTCAATAGCACCAAGGTACGGTTTGCGCCAAGACCACGCAGTGAGAGCGTCTCAGTACCGGTACCACCAGCAGTTACGAAAGCAGTTGAGGCTGCTGCAGTGACCTGGTTCGCACCAGCTGCAACAGTTGACGAGCGAAGTAGGTCACCTAGCGTCACCATACCTTGGCCGATAGCTTCATCAGCAAGGATAACTTCGACTGGAGCAGCTTGGTCTAAACCGTCGCTGCGAATACGCGAACCGAGGACCTGAATACGCTCTTGGGCTTCTTCAGCCTCAGGTTGCGTATCTTGGCTCTCATCTTGCGCTTGAGCAGTGAAGATACTCCCAGCAAACACACAGCCCATGGCCAGTGCTAACCGGTTTAGCTTCAATTCAGAAGAGGTTCTCATAATTGTAAGCCCTTGATTAATCAATTGTTATAGTTTTTAATAGGCGTAACGCAGGGTCCGTTTCCTAGCACCTATCAAACTCATAATAACCAAGGACTTACAAATTACAAATTTATATTCCCTAATTGATTCCAAAAATCATTAGGTTAAAACGCATAGTTGTTAGTTTTTAACGACCATGACCATGGCTGGTCGCAACAATCGACCACTTAAGGTGTAGCCTTTTTGCATCACTGCCATAATGGTGTTGTTTTCTAACTCAGGGTTTGCCTGCATCGACATCGCTTGATGCAATTCTGGGTTGAAAGGCTCGCCCACTTCACCAACTGCTTCTACTGCAAACTTATTTAGAGTGCTTAATAAGGTTTTATGGGTCAGCTCAATCCCTTCTAGGAAGTTCGCATCGAGCGTTTCGTTCTGTCCGGCAATTTCGAGTGCTCGCTCAAGGTTGTCAACGCTTGTCAACAACTCGCCGGCAAACTTTTCTAACGCAAATTTGTGCGCTTTTTCGACATCTGCGGCAGCTCGACGCCGCACATTTTCCATCTCAGCAACGGCGCGAACCGCGCGATCGTTGGCATCTTCTCTCGCCTGCTCAGCTTGCTGGAGGGCGAGCTCGAGTTCGGCAATACGCTCCAGTTGCAGATCCTGCTCTGGATTTTCTGCCACAGTTTCAGTCTCGACTTGCTCGACTTGCTCTACTTCGCTCTCGACCTGCTCAACATCTTGAGTCTCGGGGTTTTGCTTTTCGGTATCGCTGCTACTCATTCTAATAACTCTTCTAAGCTTATCTTGTGAAAACCAAACAAATCACGCTAATCTGTCGGTAGTGTATTATACCTTGTCTGCATAGATGGGGTCAGCCGTATAGGATTCAAGTTCGGATGAAAAAAAATATCACTGCGTCAACCTTACCTGCGTTTAAGCGGATTGCGCTACTTGGTAAAGTCAACCACAGCGCCACCGAGAATACCTTGGCTGAACTCGAGCAGTTGCTCCTGCAAAGAGGATACCATGTTGTGCTCGAGGAGCGCACTGCTGAGCAACTCGCTCATTCAAGTTGCCCCACTTATCCACTGGCAGAGTTAGGTGAAGTCGCAGACCTTGCAGTAGTCGTCGGGGGGGACGGTAATATGCTGGGTGCAGCCCGCATTCTATCGGAGCAGAACCTACCGGTGATTGGTGTGAATCGCGGCAACTTGGGGTTTTTAACGGACCTTGATCCTGACCAAGTCGAGAGCCAACTGCTCGATGTCCTTGCCGGCCAATATCGACTGGAACGACGCTTCTTATTACAAGCAGAAATCTATCGTGGCGGGCACCATGAAAACGCCGGACGTGCAATTAATGAGATCGTACTGCACTCGGACAAAGTGGCCCACATGATCGAGTTTGAAGTTTATGTCGACGACCAGTTTGTTTACAGCCAACGCTCGGATGGTTTAATTATCAGTACTCCCACAGGCTCTACCGCCTATGCACTCTCCGCAGGTGGCTCAATTTTAACTCCGGGTATCGAAGCCATCAGTATTATTCCAATGTTCCCCCACACACTCAGCAGTCGGCCACTGACGCTTCCATCGAGTAGTAAGGTTTTACTGCGCGCAGCACCAAGTAATGAACCGCTCCAATTAAGTTGTGATGGCCATTTGCGCATGCACGTGGAACCCGGGGACGAAGTCATCATCAAGCGCTTTAGCCATGAGCTCGTATTAGTCCATCCGCTCGACTATTGCTATTACCGCGTCTTGCGTAACAAGCTGGGCTGGGGCAGCCGACTATTTTAAGTCGGCTCACGATTGCCACTTGCATTACTGTATAAATACTGTATAACTACTGTATATATTATCAGTTATTGAGGTGGCCATGCTGACTCATCTACAAATTCGAAATCTCGCTGTTGTGCGAAACTTGGATACTGATTTTAGTGCCGGAATGACTGCGATCACCGGTGAAACAGGAGCCGGTAAATCCATCGCTCTCGATGCTTTAGGTTTATGTTTAGGCGACCGCGCTGACGCTGACTTGGTTCGCGCTGGGCAAAGCAAAGCTGAAGTCATCGCTGAATTCGAACTCACCCCAACGAGCCCTGCTTTACAATGGTTAGAACAGCAAGAACTGAGTGACGAAAACCATCCTCATACCTGTATTATTCGGCGGACGATCACTCAAGAAGGTCGCTCGCGAGCTTGGATTAACGGTGCGGTTGCGACGGTCACGCAATTACGTGAGTTAGCGCCATTTTTAGTCAATATTCACGGTCAACATGAACATCAACTGCTGAACCGAGCTGAGTATCAACAGCGCATCTTAGATGCTTACGCTGGACACAGCCAATTACTGCAGCAAGTTACTGAACACTACCAGCACTGGCGTAAGTTGCATCAACAACAGAAGCAGTGGCAACAGCAGCAAGAAGAATTTGCTGCCCGACGTGAGTTACTTGAGTACCAAGTACAAGAGCTCGATGAATTTGGCCTAAGTGAAGGTGAGTTCGAGCAACTCGACCATGAATTTAAGCGAGCGGCTAATACTGCTGGCTTAAAGGAAGATGCTGAGTTTGCGCTCAACGTGTTATTTGAGGTTGAGCATAATAGCGCCCATGGTCTCGTTCAGGCGGCCCTCAGTCGACTGGAAAACCAGCTGGATAATGACCCGCAACTTGCCGATACGGTAAAGCTACTGAGTGATGCGAAAGTGCAAATCGATGAGGCCTGTCGTGATTTACGTCATTATTATGACAATCTTGACGTCGATCCAGCGACCCTTGCGCAAATTGAACAGCGTGTCAGTCAAGCGGTTAAACTTGCGAAAAAACACCAAGTCGAAGCGGCGATGTTGCCACAAAAACATCAGCAGTTAAGCGAAGAGCTGGCGCAGCTTAGTGCAACAGAAAGCGATTTATCCGCGCTTGAGCAAAGTATTCAGCAAGCCAACCAAGCCTATCGACAAGCTGCGGCTGAGCTGAGCAAATCACGCCAACAAGCCGCCGCTAAATTAGCCAAAGCGATCACCGCTAGTATGCAGCAGTTAAGCATGCCTCATGGTCAGTTTGCGATTGAGGTTGAACACCATGCACAGCAGCCAGCAACTGCAATGGGAACCGATACTATTCAGTTTTTAGTCAGTGCCAATCCGGGCCAACCTCTTCAGGCTCTCGCAAAAACCGCGTCCGGTGGTGAGCTGTCGCGAATTAGTTTGGCTATTCAAGTCATCACCGCGAACCAATTAACCACTCCAACTTTGATGTTCGACGAGGTTGATGTGGGAGTAAGTGGTGCAACTGCCGCGACGGTTGGTAAACTACTGCGTCAACTTGGCCAACAAGCCCAAGTGATCTGTGTAACTCACCTGCCCCAAGTCGCAGCATGTGCGCATCAACAACTGCAAGTGGCCAAAGTGACCGATGGGCGCAGTACCGAAACCTCGATGATTGCCCTCACAGAAGCTGAACGGGTGCTCGAAATAGCGCGCTTACTCGGCGGCGATAAAGTGACGGAATCTGCCAAAGCAAACGCAGCCGAATTACTCGCACATAGTGACTGAACTCTCCTAATTTAATGCAGTCAATCATGACAATGGGCTAGTCATGAGAGACTGCATTGGCTATCATCGCAGTCTTAAGTGCTAAGACAAATGTCTACTGCTAATGCTAACTGAGTGAGTTCAATGCAAAATATGAGAATTGTTGTCGCCGTCTGTTGTGGCTTAATTTTAAGTGGTTGTTCAGTATTCAACGGGTTGGTGTACCGGATCGATGTACCGCAGGGTAATTATCTTGAGCAGCGCGATGTCGACCAACTTCGGGTCGGGATGAATAAGGCACAGGTTGAATATGTTTTAGGCGCGCCTGTAGCTGCAAGTGCGTTTAACAGTGATACATGGCATTATGTTTTCAGTATGAACTCAGGAACTGGCGCAGCAAGTTATACACAACACATTACCCTGCGCTTTGAGAATGACCAGCTCGTATCTTACGAAGGTGATTTCGAGCGTCCTGAAAACTTCGATATTCCGCTGGAACAGTAAGCCGTCTGTCAACCAGCGTTCCAACACGATAAGGAGCGTCATGGTGTCCCCTAGTCACGGCGGTGACAGTGTTGTCCACGCAACAGATATTATTCAAAGCCCAGCTGATCAGTGCCATTATCAGGCGCTGACCTTAGCTAATGGGCTGCGCTGTTGCTTGGTCCACTCGCCCGAGGCGCAGCACTCTGCCGCCGCTATGGCGGTTGCCACTGGTCATTTTGACGATCCCGAAGACGCCCAAGGCTTAGCTCACTTCCTAGAGCACATGTTGTTCTTAGGAACCGAAGGCTATCCAGCCGCTGAAGATTACCAGAATTTTATTGCTAATCATGGCGGTGGCCATAACGCTTGGACCGGCACTGAACTCAGTAATTATTACTTTCACATTCTGCCAGAATACTTTGGCCAAGCACTTGACCGCTTTTGCCGATTTTTTTATCAGCCGTTATTGCATCCAGATTGGGTTGCTAAAGAACTCGAGTCCATTGACGCTGAATTTCATTTAAAGCGTCAAGACGAACTACGCCGACTGTATCAAGTGCATAAATCGACAGTGAATCAAGCGCACCCTTTTGCTAAGTTCTCGGTTGGCAATCGCAATACTTTAAGTGATCGACCGGATCGCCCTTTGGCTCAGCAGTTACGAGATTTTTTCCAAAGCAACTACCAAGCACAATGGATGACCCTCGTCTTAGTGGGTCCGCATTCGCTGGCTGAATTGCAACAACTCGCGCTGCAATATGGCGAAGAAATTCCCGGACAGCCGGAGCGGGTAAAACCTGCTATTGACGTTCCATTGTACCTGCCCGAGCAGCTTGCAGCCCGCATTCAAATGCGCCCTTTAAAAGACGTGCAGCGGCTCATTATCTCCTTTGCGCTGCCAAGTATTGATGCCGATTATGCGCATAAAACAACAAGTTTTATTGCCCATATACTCGGCTACGAGGGGCCTGGTAGTCTTTTTTCGCTGCTGCGCGAGCGCCAGTGGATTGTCTCCCTCGCCGCAGGCGGTGGAATCAGTGGCAGTAACTTCAAAGACTTCAACATCAATATGCAGTTAACCGACGAAGGTCTTGCGCACATTGACGATATCATCGCTGAAGTCCTCGCCTACATTCGCCTGATTGACGCAATGGCAATTGAAGAATGGCGTTACCAAGAACGCCAAAACACGATTGCGCAGGCGTTTCGCTATCAAGAGCGCAGCCGCAGTAAAGATTTAGCACCAGCATTAGCCGTGAACCTGCAGCAATACAAACTCGAGGATGTGGTCTTTGGGGACTACCGCATGGATGGCTTAAACCATTCATTCGCCAGGCAGATACTGCAATTGATGACACCTGATAATATGCGCACAACCGTCATTCATAAGCAGGTTGAAACGGATCAGATTGAACCCATTTATGGATCCGAATATAGCTTCTCGCCACTCTCAAATGACAGTCTTGCCCGTTTTCGCGCCATCAGCGCAAGTGATAGCCAAGCACGGTTGCCGCAAGCTAACCCATACACGGGTCAGTTGCGTCCGCTGCATCCGGTCAAGCGGGTGCAAAGCGTACCGGAACTGACCGTCATTAATTCGAAGTTGCGCCATTGGCACTTACAAGAAGCAGAGTTTAGAGTTCCTCGCGCGCATCTATACCTTAGTTTTCGCTTACCCGCAGTCACGGCCACTGCGCGCAGTTTTGCGCTAGCACGATTATGGTGCGAGTTACTCCTCGACTACCTTAGCGAGTCCTGTTATGACGCTGAAGTTGCTGGGTTACATTACAATATTTATCCGCAACAACAAGGCATTACGATACATATATCGGGCCTATCCAGCGGCGTTGCGACGCTGAGTCAGCAACTACTGATCACCCTTCAAAACGCCACCTTTAGTCCGCACCGATTTCATGTTTTACGGCAAAAACTAGCGCAAAATTGGCGCTCTGCACTGGCCAGTCGTCCGCTTAATCTATTGTTTTCAAAATTTAATGTATTAGTGCAACCCAACACCTTTGCAGTCTGCCAGCTCGCCGAAGAACTGGCGGAGATCGATCTTGCCGACTATCAGCAGTGGCGCAGCCAACTGTTTAATGAAGTAGCCATCGAATCCTTTAGCTGCGGTGATATCATTACCGAGGAACTGCACCCTGTGTTAGAGCAAATCCAGCAGCTCACCGCAGCAGCTAAACTTGCGCCACTGGCGCAGTTGGACGCTCGTGGTTTAGCAGAATTACAAGCACAAGACTTCAAAGTATGCGAAGGGTTGCGGCAAACGCATCCGGATAGCGCGCTCATTTTAGCCATTCAAGGCGAACAAACCGAACTGCGCGAGCAAGCACTTTTCCTGTTATTTAACCATTTAGTCAATAGTGCATTTTTCCATCAGTTACGAACGGAAAAACAGTTAGGTTATTTAGTTGGAACCAGTTATTTACCCATTCAGCAACGTCCGCATTTGCTATTTTACGTGCAGTCGTCAAATACTGACACCGAACAATTAACGACAGCGGTCGAACACTTCTTAGCTGATTTCCAGCTGCACCTGCAGCAATTCGACGCTGACCAGTTAGCCTCCGCACAACAGGCAATCCGCCTACAACTGCTTGAACCGGACACTAATCTGCGTTTGCGCGCACAGCGTTTCTGGAGCTCAATTACTCAAGCTGACACTGATTTTGCTCGTTTAAACCAACTTGCTGAGGCACTAGAACACCTCACACCCAAGGATTTACAGCAATTTTTTAACACTGCTGTGTTGCAGACGACATCGCGCTTATACCTTAAAAGTGAACCGACTGCTTTGACAGCCGTGGCAGAACCTGATTAACTTTAGTCATAGTCTATCGACCCTAGTTTGAGTATCCGAACTTGAAGCACTTTTTATTGGCGGTTAGTTGCTTACTGGTAAGCTTACTAAGCGTGCCGGCGCAAGCATTCCAACCTAGCTACGATGAATGGCAAGTCGAATTGATCACCCTCCGTCTCGCCAATCAACCCATCGATGCGACCGCTTTAGATGCGCGTAATCGGCCTCAGTTATACAATACCGAAACCCTCTACCTACCTGAGATTGATAAGCCCTTCTCGATCGAATTTGGCGCACCCTACGCGCCCAACGCCAGTCAGCTGTATTATCGCTACAAACTAGAGGGGGTCGATCAAGATTGGATCTTTACCGATGCAAGTTTTCGCCGTGCGACCTACACTAATCTCCCGTTTGGTCAGCATTCATTTCGTGTGAGCGCATCAATTGACGGTCAACTCTGGCTCGGTGAACGCGCCATCATTCTCGATGTTGCCCGACCACTGTGGTTGAGTTATTGGGCTATCGCACTGTATCTAATGCTTGCGTTCGCAATCATTTATGTTGTCGTGGTGGCACTGCGGAGCAAACGTAAGGCCCTCAAACAATTACGCGATAGTGAAGAGCGTCTCAAGTTAAGTCTATGGGGAAGCGGTGATCTGTTGTGGGACTGGGATATGACCACTGAGCAACTCCATTGCCATAACAGTTGGCGTGATTTCCCTGAGTTTCCACTTGACCAAATTCGCCATAAAAATTCAGTTCATCCGACCCCAACTCAGCTGGGTGCGATTCACCCTAACGATCGCGAGCGGGTCCGCACCGAACTTGAAGCCTATCTCTACCACCAGAGTGAGAGTTACGAGAGCACCTACCGAGTGCGTGGCGCGAAAGGTTGGGTTTGGGTGTTAGACCGAGGCAAGATAGTCGCCCGTGACGAGCAACAGCGGCCACTGCGAATGACCGGCACCCTCAAAGATATTACCCCTTTGGTTGCCGCAGAAGAGCGACTGAAAATGCTCGCTGCTTCGATAACTAATATTTCTGACGGGGTGTGTATCTACGATGAACAATTCAGAGTCGTCGAAACCAACCAATCATTTACTCGAATCACTGGCTATCAACGTGACGAAATCGTTGGTAGCCCGCTCACCTTTAAACTCTACAACCGTGATTACTTAGAACAAGTCAAAGCGATGCTAGCCTTGCATGGCACTTGGCATAGCGAGATAGAAGATTTGCGCAAAGATGGTCTGCAATACCAAATGGATTTAACCATCGATGCAATTCGCGATGATAGCGGCACCATTTCTCATTATGTTGCAACCTTCTCTGATATCACTGACCGCAAACATAAAGAACGTGAACTCAGACGTTTAGCAAATACCGATACCCTGACTGGTCTGCCAAACCGCTCCTATTTTCAAGTGACGCACTCAAACCTGGTGCGAAAACGTATCGCCCATGCCTTGCTGGTGTTCGACCTAGATGATTTTAAGAAGATTAATGACTCGTTAGGCCACGAAGTTGGTGATCACCTCTTGCTCCAAGCAGCCGAGCGCATTAGCGATGTCGCCCGCGCCCAAGATACTGTTTATCGTATCGGTGGCGATGAGTTCGCTCTATTGCTCGAAGATACCACGAATATTCATACCATTACCCAAGCCGCAAATCGGATCCTCGATACCCTGCGTCTCCCCTTTAATATTCGCGGAGAAGATGTCGTGATCAGTGGCTCGATCGGTATTGTTGTCTATCCTGCGGATGGTGAGACCTCGCAAGAACTGCTGCAAAATGCTGATACCGCCATGTATCACACCAAAAGTCGGGGCGGCAATGCCTATCACTTTTTCAACGAATCGATGAACCGCAATGCGGTGCGTCGCCTGCACGTTGAGAGCCAGCTGCGCCATGCCCTGAAGCACAACTATTTGCAGGTGCATTACCAAGCTAAAGTCTCACTTAAAGATCATCGTTATGTCGGTCTCGAGGCGCTCGTTCGGCTCGATATTCCCGGAGCAGAGGTGATTAGTCCGGCCGAGTTTATCCCGCTTGCCGAGGAAACTGGACTGATTATTGATGTCGGTGAACGGGTCTTGCGTCAAACTTGTCGAGATATGCGTAACTGGATTGCGGCTGACCAAGTGACAGGCCGGGTTGCGGTCAACTTATCGGCAAGACAATTCTTACAACCGGATTTAACCCAGCGCATTAAGACCATTCTTGCCGAAGAGGGTTTACCTCCGCACTATTTAGAATTAGAAATTACCGAAGGTGTGGTCATGGAAAATCCGGAGCGTGCGATTCAGATCATGAGTGAATTACATCAAACCGGTATTCACCTTGCCCTTGATGATTTTGGCACCGGCTATTCATCGCTTGCCTATTTAAAACGCTTCCCGATTCAGACCTTGAAAATCGATAAGGCGTTTATTGACGATATTCACAGCGCTGAGCGTGACCGCAATATGGTGGCCTCAATTGTAGGGATGGCACATAATTTAGGGTTATCGGTGGTGGCAGAGGGCGTTGTGGATTATCAACAGGCACAGATTTTAGCCGGATTAAACTGCGAGTACGCACAAGGTTATCTGTACGCCCAACCCCTTAGCGGTGAGAAGTTTCTAGAACATATTTCGACGCCTTTGCAGGCGCCGAAATCATACCTACTGAACTAACGAACGTTCCAAATTACCCCGTTGCGACCTTGCGACTGCAATCGCTTAAGTCGCTTATGGGTGACAAACATGGGCAACATGAAGGGCCCAAAAAGCAAGCCTAGAGCCCCCCACCGCTTCGCTCCCATGGCGTTTCGCAACGCCTGAATATAAAGTGTTAGCGCAGACAACAAACAACACAACGCAATAATCACAATAACCTCATTCGTTCAATTAGTTCGGGTAAAACAACTGCTGTTGCTCAGCCATTTCGAGCAATAATGGTGCGGGTTTAAAGCGCTCACCAAATTGTTGCTCATAGCCTTGCAAACGCTTGACCACTTCGGCAATGCCAAGACTATCCATATAGCGGAACGGACCACCGCGGAATGGTGGGAAGCCGATACCAAAAATAGCACCGATATCGCCATCGCGTGGGCTGCGGATAATTCCTTCAGCCAGACAGTAAGCAGCTTCATTCAACATCAACAGCACCGCTCGATCCGCCACCTCAGTGGCAGCCATCTGTCCCTTAGGTTGAATATCAAGCAAACGGTAAACACTTTCATCAACCGCTTTGCCCGGTTTCTTACCCTTATAGTCGTAAAATCCTTTTTTATTCTTTTTGCCTTTACGCTCATCATCAAGCAACTTACTGAATGCCGCAGGTGCAGCAAAGCGCTCACCAAGCTCATTTTCCATGATCGGCGCAACCTTAGCGGCAACGTCAATACCTACCTCATCCATCAGTTTAATCGGACCGACTGGGAAGCCGCACTTAACCAATGCGCGATCAACATTTTCAATCGGCTCGCCAGCAAGCACCATACGAGCAGCTTCATTCATGTAAGGAGCGAGAATCCGGTTCACGTAAAAACCGGCGCCATCTTTCACTACAATTGGAGTTTTCCCTTGCCGCTTCGCCAATGCGACCGTGGTTGCAATGGTCTCGGCCGAGGTCCCTGGATGAGTAATGATTTCAGCAAGCGGCATTTTATCAACGGGTGAGAAATAATGCAGCCCGACCACCCGCTCCGGATGTTTGGCCTGCGCCGCAATTTGGGTAATTGGCAAGCTTGACGTGTTGGTCGCAAAAATTGCATTCGGCGCTTCACGCTCAATATCTGCCACCATTTGCTGCTTCAAGTTCAAGTCCTCAAACACCGCCTCAATCACCACATCAGCATTTTTAAAGCCGCTGTAATCAAGGGTACCGCTTAACTTGAGCATGGTGCGTTCAAGTTCGCTGCGGCGCATGTGCTTGCGCTTCACTTTCTTATTCAGCAACTCATAACTATAACGCAGCGCATGGCTAATACCGGTCGGATTGATATCCTTGATGCGTGCCGGGATACCTGCTTTGGCAGCGGTCACGAAGGCAATCCCACCGCCCATTAAACCACCCCCTAAAACACCGACTTTATTCACTTTGGCAGGTTTCACATCACCCGCACCCGTCTCTTTTTTCATTTCAGTGGTGGCAAAAAAGATGCCGCGGAGTTGCTTTGATTGCGGCGTCATCGCCAGCTCAGCAAATTGTTTTGCTTCGTACGCTAAACCTTGCTCAATGCCATGCTCAACACCAAAGGCAATGGTATCGATAATTTTGTCGAGAGCAGGATAATTGCCCTGTGCTTTTGCTTGCGCTTGTTCGCGCGCTTTCTTGACGATGATACCGCGGCCAAAACCGGTGCCTTCGAGGATTTTATTCACAAATGAATGTTTGACCTTTTTAATCCGTGGCTTGCTGGTTTTAGCGAGCTCAATCGCCGCTTCCAATAAAATGCTTGCGGGGACAATGTCATCGACAATCCCAAGCTTTTTCGCTTGTTTAGGGCGCAGCTGTTTACCGGTTAAGATCAACGGCAAAGCTTTTTGCATCCCAATCACCCGCGGGAGTCGTTGGGTCCCACCTGAACCAGGAAGCAAGCCCAGCTGAACTTCGGGTAAGCCCAATACAGTTTTGCTCGAGTCCGTTGCAATCCGGTAATGACAAGCGAGTGCGAGTTCTAACCCACCGCCCAAACAGACACCATCAATGGCAGCCACCACAGGTACTTTGAGCTGTTCGATCCGATCAAACATCGCTTGCCCTTGACGCGCCAAACTCTCGGTATCAGCCGCATTGCTTAAACCATCAATCATGCTGATATCCGCACCCGCGACAAATGAACCGGGTTTATCGCTGATGACGACCACCCCTTTGAGATCTTTTGCCTGTTCTAGGTTTTCAAGCACAGCGGTCACTTCATCGGCAAAACTGGCTTTGAGGGTATTCATCGAATCGCCCGGTACATCAATGCGAATTAGGGCGATATGGTCATCACGCATCTCTAAGCGAAATGCTGGCTGTTGCGTTGTCGTCGTCATTATTCGCTCTCCACAATCATTGCTGCACCAAGGCCACCCGCTGCACAAGCCGTAGTTAAGGCGGTGCCGCCGCCGCGGCGTTTAAGTTCATGTAATACTTGCGTCAACATCCGCGCGCCAGTAGCCGCAAATGGATGGCCGTAGGCAATTGAACCACCGAGGACGTTGAATTTATCCATATCAATTTCACCAATGGCCTCACTGCGCCCAAGCTTTTCTTGCGCAAAAGTCTTACTGGCAAACATTTTTACATTGGCCAGCGACTGCGCAGCGAATGCCTCATGCATATCGATTAAATCTAAATCACTCAGTTTCATCCCAGCGCGATCAAGTGCGATTGGGGTGGCATACGAGGGCCCCATCAACATATCTTCCCAAACATCAATGGCGCTGAAAGCATAACTGCGAATATAGCCTAATACTTCATAGCCGAGTGCTTTCGCTTTGCTCTCGGTCATCAATAGCACCGCAGCAGCCCCATCAGTCAGCGGAGTACTATTGGCTGCAGTCACACTACCGTGTTTGCGGTCAAACACTGGCTTAAGGCGGGCATAGCCAGCAAGGTCACTTGCTTCTCGGATGGTATTGTCACGGTCCAGAAAATCTTTATACGGCTCGGCGTAAGCAGTCATCACTTCAGCACTTAGTTTGCCCTGCTCCCACGCTTGATGCGCTAAAGTATGAGAACGATGCGCCAGCTCATCTTGTGCGGCCCGCGTAATACCATGACTTTTCGCCATTTGCTCCGCAGTATCGCCCATCGTTAAGCCCGTGCTGTATTCAGCAATCGCCGGCGGCACTGGCATCAGGTCTTTGAAGCGTAAGCGCTTTAAAATGGCAAGACGCTGACCTAAAGTGCGTGCTTTATTGAGGTCGACCAAGGCATGGCCGAGTTTACGTGAGACCGTAATGGGTAACACCGATGAGCTATCTGCCCCGCCGGCAATTCCGACTGAAATATTACCCGCTAGCATACTCTCCAGCACATTGGCGGTCGCTTGGAAGCTGGTCGCACAAGCACGCGAAACACTGTATGCATCAGTGCTGACCGGAAGCTCGGTACCGAGCACAATTTCACGCGCAATATTCGGTGCCTTCGGCATTTGAATCACTTGCCCAAACACCAGCTGTTCAACTTCGTTTGGATCAAGTTGGGTGCGATTCAGCAGTTCTTGCACGACCATCTTACCGAGGTCAAGTGCAGGCACACCATGATAATATGTCGCCTGCTTGGCAAATGGCGTGCGCAAGCCTGCCACAATCGCGATGCGATCACCTTGGCGGGTGGTTAAATTTTGTGTCGCCGTCCCCATAGTCTTATCTCCAATGCTGGTGTTAGGGTTTGATCTGGTCAGACCTCACATAAAGTTACAAATTTTAGCCGCATTCGCTCGAGAATTAAACCGTTGTTTTCGGTACAGTGAGGTCTTACAGTATGCGGAGTCGATAGGTTGACCGTCAGTATAGCCTGTTTGCAGTGAATCAACAGAGGATCCTCATGAGCGCAGAACACTTTCAAGCCTTACGTAACTATCTTAATAACCAAGTTCTTGGACAAGAGCGCTTTATCGAAGGGTTGTTAATCGCCGTGCTGGCAGATGGGCACTTACTCGTAGAAGGCCCACCTGGGCTTGCAAAAACTCGCGCAGTGAATGCTCTTGCGAACGGCCTAGAGGGTGATTTTCACCGTATCCAGTTCACTCCTGATCTGCTGCCAGCCGATTTAACTGGAACCGACATTTATCGCCCCGAGGACGGCTCTTTTGTGTTTCAACAAGGTCCACTGTTTCACAATATTGTGCTCGCAGATGAAATCAACCGTGCCCCAGCAAAAGTTCAGTCCGCTCTACTCGAGGCGATGGCAGAGCGACAAATTACGGTCGGGCAAACCTCGTATTCGCTGCCAGATATGTTCCTGGTTTTGGCAACCCAAAACCCGTTAGAGCAAGAAGGAACCTATCCGTTGCCCGAAGCTCAGCTTGACCGCTTTTTGATGCACTTGAAATTAACCTATCCTGAGGCCGCCACTGAGCGCGATATTTTACGCTTAACGCGTGGCGAGGATATCGCCGGACAACAAGCGAAAATGCCATCACCGCTGCAGCAAAAAGATATTTTTGCGGCACGCAAAGAAGTCCTCAATATTTACATGAACGAAGAGGTCGAAAACTACTTGGTCGAGCTGGTTATAGCGACCCGCAATGCAGCGGCCTATAGCGAAGACCTCGGGCGTTGGATCCATTATGGCGCAAGTCCACGGGCAACCATTGCACTTGACCGTTGTGCTCGCGCAAAAGCCTGGCTCGACAACCGCGATTTTGTCACTCCTGATGATATTCAGGCGGTGTATCAAAATGTTCTGCGTCATCGCATTATACTCAGCTATCAAGCTGAGGCAGATGGGGTCGATGCCGACCAAGTTCTCGCCACCCTTAGCAGTCTTGTTCCTGCGCCTTAGGAACATAGAGCGGTAACCACAAGCGATGAGTACAACAATCGAGCAATGGCTGAAACATTGGCATAGTAACGGCACTCATGTTGAGTTAGCCGAGCTGATGTACTATCGCAGCAAAGTCGGCGCATTTATTAAACAACAACGTCAACAAAGGCAAACACCAACGGGCGTTCTCCTTAGCAAACATAAAGGGCGCGGGATGGAATTTGACGAAGTTCGTCACTACCAACCCGGTGATGATATTCGCGCGATTGATTGGCGCGTCACGGCCCGCACTGGCTCTCCCCATACCAAGCTTTACCGCGAGGAGCGAGAGCGTCCGGTTATGGTAGTGGTCGACTTGGGTCAATCGATGCAGTTTGGCTCAACCCTGCTATTAAAATCAGTACAAGCCTGTCATCTCGCCAGTGCCATTGCTTGGGTCGCGAGTCATCAAGGTGATCGTATCGGAGGCTTACTCGGTGCTATCGAAGATCACGCTGAACTGAAACCTATGGCGCGGCAACACGGCGTCTTAAAACTGTTACAACAACTGGTGCGCGTGCAACACGAAGGGATTAACCATTCTGTAGCGAATTGGCAGAACCAACACGCCTCAGCGCATCCGGTGTTAGCCGCCTTACTGCAACGAACTCTGCATGTTGCCAAGCCAGGCACCATTGTCTATCTGGTCAGCGACTGGCTACATTTTGATGACGAGGCTAAACGTGCGCTCCAATTGCTGCAGCGACACTGCCAGGTCAGACCGATTCAAGTGTTCGATCCGTTTGAACAGCAGCTGCCCTTTAGCCAGCCTCGTCCTGAGTTAGCGGTGTATGACCAACAGCATGATTTAGCGCTCTCCAGCCGGGCTGCGTTAAAAGCCTATCAGACCGCGGCAAACACCCGCCAGCAGCAACTCCATGAGCAATTTCGCGAGCTCGGTTTGCAGTTACGGCAAGTGGACGCTAGTCGCCCCCTTGAGCAACAATGGGCTGAGGTAATGCAATGAGGCTAGATCAGGTTCCGACTGAGCTACATGATATTGTTGCCGCGCCTGCGGCGAGCTGGTGGCCACTGGCACCAGGCTGGTATGCGCTGGTTGCGCTACTGACGCTCAGCCTCAGCGTTCTCGTAATTTGGTTGCATCGCTACTTGCGTAGCCGCCGAGTCCGTAATCATATGCTCAAGCAGTTACGCCAACCTCAACCCAATTGTCAGCAGGTCACACTGCTCATTAAACAGGCCTGTCTCGGCTATTTACCCCGCCAAAGCATCAGTGAATTGAGTGGGGATGATTGGGTTAACTTTTTACTGACTCCTCTGTCGAGTAAGCAACAGCAACAATGGCAAGCATTATTGCGTACCGCGGTGCGTGAGAGCTATGTTGCTAGCACTGACCCCTCGACCGTCGCTGAATATCAAAAGTTCGCACGTTATTGGCTACACTTAAGCTTACCGAATAAAGTAAAACAGCTACAGGGGGCCGGCCATGTATGAATTTAACTGGCCCTGGCTGGGCTTGATTTGGCCTGTTCCGCTGCTCCTTTGGTGGCTGCGCAAACCGTTTCAAGCTCAACTCCAACGCTTACGCGTGGCCACTGTGCCAGCGCATGCGGAGCAGTCGCTTAAGGCAGCCGATAGTCGCATCAGCTTACTCCTCGCGCTACTCATTTGGACGAGCCTAGTGCTTGCTGCGATGCAGCCCACTTGGTTTGGTGAACCCATAGCAACCCGCAACGAGGCGCGTGAAATGATGCTCGCCGTTGATTTATCGGGCAGTATGGAGATTGCCGATATGGAACTCAATGGTAATAAAGTCGATCGTTTGACCATGGTTAAAGCTGTTCTCAGTGACTTTATTGAGCGTCGCAACGGTGATCGGCTCGGGCTAATTCTGTTTGCCGATACGGCTTATGTACAAGCGCCCATGACCTATGATCGAGAGACCGTAAAACAACTTCTCGATGAGTCGTCGCTACGATTGATTGGCGAGCGAACCGCTATCGGCGATGCCGTGGCGCTAGCAGTCAAACGCTTCCAACAGCACGAAGATACGAATAACATTGTGATTCTATTGACCGATGGGCAAAACACTGCGGGTGCCGTCTCGCCGGAGCAAGCATTGCAATTGGCACAATACAACGATGTCAAAATCTATGCGATCGGCGTCGGTGCCGAAGAAGTTATTGTCGATGGTTTTTTCGGTCAACGCCGAATTAACCCTAGCCGGGATCTGGACGAAGCCATGCTACAAGGATTTGCCGAGGCCACTGGCGGTCGCTACTTCCGCGCGCGCAGCACCACTGAACTGGCAGAAATCTATCAATTACTTGATGAATACGAACCCATTGCCGGGGATGAGCAAATGCAGCGGCCACAGGTGAGTCTGTTTCATTGGCCACTCGCTTGTGCTTGGCTGCTGGCGTTGCTTTGGATGAGTTGGTTCGGGTTAAGGAGGCGGCGATGAGTGAATTTCATTTTATCCGTCCGTGGTGGTTACTGGGATTATTACCACTGGCTGTGCTCGCCTGGCAGTTTTGGCGCGTTAAGCGTAACCAAGGCGGTTGGCAAGGTGCCATCGCACCACATTTATTACATTTATTACAACAGCAAAGTCAAAGCTCTCAGCGTGCTTGGGCACCGCTGAGCTTATTCCTTGCCATGACGCTCGCAACCCTCGCCTTGGCAGGGCCAAGTTGGGAGCGCTTGCCACAACCTGTGTACCAACTGAAAGCTGGAACCGTAGTGGTGATGGACATGTCACTGTCGATGCGAGCGACCGATATTAGCCCCAATCGCCTTACCCAACAACGCTTCAAAGCAATAGATCTGGTCCAGGACTATCTCGATGGTGAAATTGGCTTAATAGCATATGCCGGTGATGCTCACATCATTAGCCCGCTCAGTACCGATAGTAAAAACTTAACCAATTTGATTCGTGCCTTAAGCCCTGAGATTATGCCCATCCGTGGCAGCAATCCTGAGGCCGCAATTCGACTTGCCGACCGCTTACTGAGCGATGCGGGATATCTAGCCGGCGATATCATCTGGCTCACTGATGGTATCGACAGTCTCGATCAACGCCTGATCATTGACTTTTTGCGGCAGACTGAGCATCGCGTATCGATCATGGCCGTTGGTACGCCAGCCGGAGCGCCAATTGAGCTAAGTGATGGCAGTTATTTGCGCGACCGTAACAACCAAGTCGTGATTCCGACCTACTCGCTTAATTTACTTGAAACAATCGCCACCACAAGCGCTGGCAACTTTGTCCAACTGCGAAACGATGCGCTTGACCTGGAACGCTTAACCCAGCTCAGCCCACTACAGGCGGATGGTGAAAAAACCGATAATGAAGCCGGTGACCAATGGGCGGACCGCGGTGCATGGCTGTTATTACCCGTTTTAATCCTGGCTTTGCTGTTTGCGCAAAAACGTCGCCTCCCGCATATTCTAAGTGGCTTTGTGTTGGTATTGAGCTCTCTGATAGTGAGTCCACCTAGTTTTGCCCAACAAGACGAACCGCTTAACTGGACTGAGCAACTCTGGCAAACGCCCTATCAGCAGGCCGACCAAGCCTTGCAGCGCGGTGCTTTTGAACGCGCCCAAGGGATCAGTGAAGATGCCTGGCAACGCGGCACTGCGGCATATCGAGCGGGAAACTATGAAGCCGCTTTAGTGGACTTTTCGCAACGTGTTGATGCGGTAGGTTTCTATAATCAAGGCAATGCATTATTTCAGTTAGAGCGCTATCAAGAAGCTATCATGGCTTATGACGAGGCGCTGCGGCAGCGCCCTAATTGGCTTGAAGCAGAAGAGAATAAAGCACTTGCAGAACAGCGCCTAGCCGAACAACAAGCCCAGCAAGAGCAACAACAAGGCGAGTCGAGTGACGATCAGAATGGTCAGCAACAGCAACAAAGTTCAGAACAAAGCCAACAAGATGAACAGCAGCAAAGTGATGAGCAGCAAGGCGACCAACAGCAGCAACAACAGCAACAAACTGAACAACAACAGGAAGCTGAAACTGCCGCTGAAGAAACTGAGGCAGAGCAACCACAAGAGAGCATGCCTGATGCAAACGCTGAAGCCTTGACCGAAGAACAGCGACAACAAATGGAACAATGGCTCAATCGCATCCAAGATGATCCTGCGATTTTGTTACGCAATAAAATGTTGCGAGAGGCGCAACGCCGTCAGCAACAAAACCGGCTACCCAAAGGAGTAGAGAAAGAGTGGTAAAGCTGAGTCAAACTGTTATGAAAATCGGACTACTGCTGCTAGCCCTCGGCGTGGGGATAAGTCATGCGGCCAGTGAGTTGATTACCAGTATCGATAAAAACCCGGTGTTAATTGGGGATAGCCTTATTATTACCGTGACTATCGATGATGATGTTGCAAACGACAATTTTAATCCCGATCAATGGCTGGGCGATTCATTCGAGGTCTTGAATGTGCGCACAAACCGTCGTACCTCGATGGTCAATAACCAATTTAACCGCACCACTAATTTCCTCGTCAGCGTCCGCGCACCACAACAACCGGGATATTATCGTATCCCCGCACTAAGCTTAGCCGGGGTGAGCTCTGATCCGATTGAAGTGAAGGTATTGCCATTATCTGAGGCTGAGCAAACGCAACAAAACCGTGATGCCTTTATTAAAGTTAGCTTGAGTGATGACAGCGTCTACGTACAGCAACAAGTGACCTTAGTCGCGCGCTTATATCTCGCAACGAATTTGCAAAGTGGCAATATCATCGCCCCACAGCTCGCCGATGCTGATATCGTGCAGCTGGGTAAGGATGAGGAAAGCTACGAGATCATCGACGGCAAACGCTTCCAAATCTTTCAGCGTAGTTACTTAATAACCCCACAGCGCTCGGGTCAAGTGATGATTCGCGGGCCAGTCTTCTCGGGACAAATTAGTGGTGATGACAGCACTGCTATTTTCTCCAGTTTTGCCACTGAAGCAGTCACTACGGCAACGCAAGATATTCCGCTTGAAGTTAAGCCTATCCCAGCAAACTGGCAAGGAGATTGGGTTCCGGCAGAGTTAGTCACCTTATCCGCTGAAATAGTCTCGGAAAATGCCGCTGTCCCGAGCCAAATTGAACAAGGGCAACCCCTTACCCTGCGTTATCGCTTAACTGGACTTGGCATCAAACCAGAGCAACTGCCCACGGTCCGCTTACCTGACCTAGACGGCGTAAGTATTTACCCTGAGCAACCGCAATCATCGAGTATGTTGCGTAATGGCCAAGTGATTGCCCAAAAAACCGTTGATATCACCATTATCCCGCGTCAAACCGGCCCGCTCAGCATCCCCGAAGTGCGTTTGCCTTGGTTCAACACGGCAATCGATAAAGGATCAGTTACCGCTAGTGAGAGCTTTAGCTTCACCGTAACCCCTGCGACCTCGCTGCAACCTGAGTTGCCGGCACAACCAGAACAACAGCAACCGGCTACATCAACAGCGACTGACATGATCCCGTCAACACCACCAGCGGGAACCGATACGTCTGAGGCAACGACGCCGCAACACCTGTGGTTTATCCTAACGCTCGCTTTTGCAAGCTTGTGGTTGTTGACGCTTGGCTGGACATTATTCCTCCGGCGGAAGCGCACTGAGCAGATCGCTGTGGCAGGTGCGAGCACGACTCAAGCGTCCATTCCGCCATCGTCAGCTGGCAAAGCCTGGCGACAGCTACAACAAGCTGCCAGCGCCAATCAAGCACGAGAAACCTTGGCGGCTATGCGCACTTGGACCGAACGCCAATTCCAGACCGGTCACCTTAATTTGAGCGGCTTGCGTGAGTTTTTTGCCGATAGTCCAGTTGCAACTCAGCTCGATTACTTACTTGCTTGTCAATACGGTACCAAGCCGAACGCTTGGCAAGAAGGGCGCGCTTTATTACGTGCTCTCAAAGCATTTCGGCAACAACAACCTGAACCGAAAGCAAGTGATATCCCAGAGCTATATCCGCGTAACAACAACTAGCAGATATAAAAAAGGCCGCAACTATAGCGGCCTTTTATTGCACTTCTTATTGCGCTTCTTAAACCATGTTACTCAGCTTCACGACCAAGTTGTAACTCGATATCCGCCTGCGCTCGTAAACTCGCTAACAGGGCTGCATAAACTTGCTGCGATTGGCTGCCGCTTAACTGCTCACGTAGCTGCGGAGTAACCGATTCGTCAGCTGTTCCAGCAGCAACCTCACTGAGTACCACCAAGGCAACATCACCGTTACCAAGGTTAGTGACTTCGGTTGTGCTTAGGTCACTCATCGGCGCATTCAAATCAAATAGAGTACGCAATACCGCTGCCGGATAATCCGCATTTTGCCGCGTCGCCGCAGTAATCTCAGTTAACTCGACTGTTTCACCGGCGAGCACCGCACTCGCTGCGTCTGCAGCGGCTTGTTCCGCAAGCTGCTGGGCCTTTTCTTGCAACAATGCCTGCTCAACCTGAGCCTGAACCTCAGCAAGTGGCTTCACCGTCTCGGCTTGATAGTCTGTGACACGCACTACAATCGACTGGGTATCACTCACTTCAATAAGATCGCTGTTCAAACCTTCCGCAATAAAATCTTGATCAAATACTTGCGCAAGCACCGCAGGGTGATTCAACGCAGTCGGCGCAGAGTTGCGGCTAAACCAATCGGCACTGCGCACCACTAGGTCAGTATCTTCAGCAATCGGCGCAAAAGTGTCTGGGATTTCAAACGCCTGTTCAGCAACCTGTTGTTGAAGCTCGTAGTATTGCTGTTTCACTTCACGATCGATCATATCGCTCATGATACTGTCACGAACTTCTTCAAACGGGGTCACTTCACCGGCAATGCGATCGGTTAACTGAATCAAATGAAAACCAAAGGTCGTTTCGACGATATCACTAACCTGACCAATCTCAGTCAGTGCGAATGCCGCTTCTTCAAAGTCAGGATCCATAGTGCCCTGCTCGATAAAGTCAAGATCACCGCCCTGCTCTGCTGAGAAAGTATCATCCGAGTACTGTGCAGCAAGCGTAGCAAAATCAGCACCCGCAGCAAGTTGCTGCTGCACGTCTCGCGCCCGAGCCTCGGCATCGTCACCTTCAAACAGAATATGTGAGAAACGTGATTGGCTCGCAGTTTCGTAGTTGCCACGGTTGTTGTCGTACCATTCACGAATCCTCGCTTCATCAACTTCCACGGCTTCCGCTAACGCGCCAGCGTCGATTTCAACAAACTCAGCCTTTACTTGCTCTGGCACGACAAAACGGTTTTGATTCGCCAAATACCAGCTGTTGATCTCTTCTTCAGTTAATTCGACTTGGCCTTTGTAATCATCAAGCTTAAAGGTGACATAGCCACCAGAACGCGTTTGATTCAACAAAGCCTGAATTTGCTCGACTTCGTTGGCAAGCACGAATTCGCTTTCTAGAATTCCTTCAAGCGCGGTGCTGCGCGCCAAATCAGCACGAAGATTTTCCGCAAATTGGTCGACACTCAAACCATTCTGTGCCAATACCAAACGATAGGTATCGTTATCGAACTGACCCGCTACTTGGAATGCAGGATAGTCACGGATCGCCTGTTTAACTTGTTCATTCGACATCCGAATGCCACTGTCACGGGCAAATTGCTCCAACAGCTTTTGATTCACTAGACTATCTAATACTTGTTGCCGCAAACGTTGATTAAACGATGGGTCAGCAGCGAGGGTGGCGTAAAAGTCACCAAACTGCTGCTCTTGGCGCAATCGTTCATTCTCAACTGCCCGATCAAACTGAACTCGGCTCACCTCTTCACCGTTGACCAAAGCAACCGCAGGCTCGGGTTGATTGGTGACATAGCTGCCAATCCCGAACAATGCGAAGGTCAAAGCGAGAAAAACCAGAATGGCTTTCACCACAAAACTTTGGGACCGCTCTCGAATACTGTCCAACATGCTCGATTAAACCTCAAAATAAGCAAAAAAACTGGCCAAGAGTATACCTTGTTCTCGCCAAAAAAATAACCCGAAGCGAAGCTTCGGGTTATAACTTTGTTAGTTGGCGGAACGGACGGGATTCGAACCCGCGACCCCCGGCGTGACAGGCCGGTATTCTAACCAGCTGAACTACCGCTCCGCGGGTATTAGTTCACTGCGTCTTTAAGTGCTTTACCAGCTTTGAATGCTGGAACTTTAGCTGCAGCGATTTGAATTGTTTGGCCAGTTTGTGGGTTACGACCAGTGCGAGCAGAACGCTCACGAACACTGAACGTACCGAAACCGACAAGTGCTACTTGCTCACCACTCTTCAATGCATCTGTTACTGCATCGATGAAAGAGTCTAAAGCACGACCAGCAGCAGCCTTCGAAATTTCTGCTCCATCTGCAATTTTGTCAACTAACTGAGACTTATTCACAGTATCATCCCCTTAGATTATTATTATCAAATTTGCATGGTTCCATATGCATGGGCCAGCGAAGTTTAATGCAAACGCCCCACTGTAAGGTTTGTTTGCTTCGGCGTTAGCGAGCGACTGCTATACGTTACCCTAACGCTAAAGTGTGGAGCCAAAACGTTTAGTTAGGTTTGTTCTGACCAATCACTTTGACTCTAGGCTACCACAACAATTTCAGTTGAGAACCCTTTTTCTTAATTTTTTTCACGAAAGAATGCGGTCTGTAGCGATTTTAGCCGTCTGAACCCCGCATTCTTTCGTTTTTTGGTTGTTTTTTAATCACTCACTCCGTGCTCAAGGGCGACTTGCAGCACTTCATCAATCCATTTAACTGGGCGAATATCGAGATCACCGATGACTTCAGAGCTGATTTCTTTCAAATCACGCTCATTATCTTTCGGAATCAGGACATGCTTAATACCGCCTCGGTGAGCTGCCAGCAGCTTCTCTTTCAAGCCACCAATGGCGAGTACTTCACCGCGCAGCGTGATCTCACCCGTCATCGCTACATCGGCACGCACAGGAATACCACTAAGGCTCGAGACCATGGCTGTCACCATCGCAATACCGGCACTTGGGCCGTCTTTAGGCGTGGCGCCTTCTGGCACGTGGACGTGCAAATCGCGCTTCTCGTAAAAATCGGGTTCAATTCCAAGTTTTTCGGCGCGGCTGCGGACTACGGTTAACGCGGTTTGAATCGACTCTTGCATCACTTCGCCTAATGAACCGGTAGAGGTCACTTTGCCTTTACCCGGCACATTGGTCGCTTCAATAGTCAGCAAATCGCCGCCGACTTCGGTCCAGGCGAGACCTGTCACCTGCCCAACTTGATTCGTCTCTTCTGCTTTGCCGTAATCAAACCGCTGCACGCCAAGGAAATCACTCAAGTTCTTTTGATTGATTTCAACATGCTTGACGCGCTTATCGAGGACGATTTTCTTCACTGCTTTACGACACAGCCGTGAGATTTCGCGCTCAAGGTTACGCACCCCAGCTTCGCGGGTGTAATAGCGAATAATTCCGACAATTGCATCATCAGTAATATTCACTTCTTTAGCTTTCAAACCGTTACGCTCAATTTGTTTTGGCAATAAATGGCGTTTCGCAATGTTCAGCTTTTCTTCTTCGGTATAACCCGACAACCGAATCACTTCCATCCGGTCGAGCAGCGGCCCAGGAATATTCATACTATTCGAGGTCGCAACGAACATTACATCTGACAGATCATAATCGACCTCAAGATAGTGGTCGTTAAAGTTGATATTTTGCTCTGGGTCTAAGACCTCGAGCAAAGCTGACGCCGGGTCACCCCGCATATCAGATGCCATCTTGTCGATTTCATCTAATAAAAACAGCGGATTGCGCACCCCAACTTTAGCCATTTTCTGAATTAATTTGCCCGGCATTGAGCCGATATAAGTACGGCGATGTCCCCGAATTTCAGCCTCATCCCGCACCCCACCGAGGGCCATGCGAATATATTTACGCCCAGTCGCCTTGGCAATCGACTGTCCCAGTGAGGTTTTGCCCACTCCTGGCGGTCCAACGAGACACAAAATAGCGCCACGAACTTTGCTAGTGCGCTGTTGTACCGCAAGATATTCGAGGATCCGCTCTTTAACTTTTTCTAAACCGTAATGGTCAGCATCCAAGATCTGCTCAGCTAAGGCCAAATCCTTTTTAATCCGTGAACGCTTTTTCCATGGCACCGAGACCATCCAATCAATGTAGCCACGCACGACTGTTGCTTCAGCTGACATCGGCGACATCATTTTCAGTTTCTGTAGTTCAGCCCGAGTTTTCTGCTCTGCCTCTTCTGGCATCTTGGCTTCGGCGATTTTGTTTTCGAGTGTTTCGAATTCATCTTGGCCATCTTCCATATCACCAAGTTCTTTTTGAATCGCTTTCATTTGCTCATTCAAATAGTACTCGCGCTGACTTTTCTCCATTTGCTTTTTAACGCGAGTGCGAATGCGCTTCTCGACCTGAAGCAGATCGATTTCACCTTCCATGAGCGCCATTAAATATTCAAGTCGCTCACGCACATCAATCAACTCAAGCACTTTTTGCTTGTCGTTCAGCTTCAATGGCATATGCGCAGCCATGGTATCCGCTAACCGATCCGCTTCATCGATCCCCGACAATGAGGTCAGAACTTCTGGCGGGATCTTTTTATTTAGTTTGACGTAACCCTCAAATTGATTCACCGCCGAGCGAATCATGACCTCTTCTTCTTTGTCATCCATCCGCTCTGAATGCAGCGGCGTGACCTGCGCACGGAAAAAGTCATCGGTTTGTTCAAACTCATCAAGCTGGGCGCGTTGCACCCCTTCAACCAGCACTTTGACAGTCCCATCAGGCAATTTAAGCAACTGCAAAATGGTCGCGATGGTGCCGGTGGTATGAATATCTTTTTGCTCCGGCTCATCCACCGAGGCATCCATTTGCGCAGACAAGAAGATTTGCTTATCAGCTTCCATTGCTGCTTCGAGGCAGCGAATCGACTTTTCCCGCCCAACAAAAAGGGGAATCACCATATGTGGATAAACCACAACATCGCGTAGTGGTAAAACCGGAATACTCAGGCGAGTGGCCTGCTGTTCGCTCATAATTTATCTCCGACTGAATCCATGGGGTCGTTAAACCTATCTTACCTGTTAATATGTGGTCCACCAGCGAAAGTTCAATGTTTTGCATAAAAAAAGGGCCAAAAAGGCCCTTTTTGCACATTTTTCATGCTAAATAGCGGTGTTATTCACCCGAAGCGTGTTTCTCTTTCTCTTCGAACAGCATAATCGGTTGTGATTCACCCTGCACAACGGATTCATCAATCACCACTTTGCTGACATCATCAAGAGACGGTAACTCATACATGGTATCGAGCAACACCCCTTCGACAATTGAGCGAAGTCCACGCGCCCCAGTTTTGCGTGCCATCGCTTTGCGAGCGATAGCGCGGAGCGCATCATCACGGAACTCTAACTCCACATCTTCCATCGCAAAGAGCGCAGCATACTGCTTGGTCAGTGCGTTTTTAGGTGAGCGTAAAATCTCAACTAAGGCATCCTCGTCTAACTCAGTTAAGGTCGCAAGCACCGGCAAACGGCCGATAAATTCTGGAATCAAACCAAACTTGACCAAGTCTTCAGGCTCAACTTTAGCAAGCGTCTCGCCTTCACTTTGTGGCTTTTTGCTCTTTACTTCAGCCCCGAACCCCATCCCAGTGCCAACACTGGTGCGCTGTTCGATGACTTTATCTAAGCCGGCAAAAGCGCCGCCACAAATAAACAAGATCTTTGAGGTATCGACCTGAACGAACTCTTGTTGCGGATGCTTACGTCCACCTTGCGGGGGAACCGCTGCAATGGTGCCTTCAACCAGTTTTAACAGAGCTTGCTGCACGCCTTCTCCCGATACATCACGGGTAATAGATGGATTATCTGACTTGCGCGAAATCTTATCGATCTCATCAATGTAGACAATACCACGCTCAGCTTTCTCAACATCGTAGTCGCACTTTTGCAGTAGCTTTTGAATGATGTTTTCAACATCTTCACCGACATAGCCCGCCTCAGTTAAGGTGGTCGCATCGGCCATCGTAAATGGAACATCTAAGTAGCGCGCCAGAGTTTCCGCCAGATAGGTTTTACCTGAGCCGGTCGGGCCAATCAGCAAAATATTACTCTTACCCAGCTCAACATTTTCGTCGCTATCTGAGCCTTTTCGGCTGGCATTCTGTAATCGCTTGTAATGGTTATAAACCGCAACGGCGAGAACCTTTTTTGCCAACTCTTGACCGATCACGTAGCCATCAAGATGCTCTCTAATTTCGCGCGGTGTCGGTAATTGCTGAGGCCCTTCACTGGGGGCGATACTTTGAATTTCTTCCGCCAAAATATCATTACACAGTTCGACACACTCATCGCAAATATAGACAGAAGGCCCAGCAATCAGTTTTTTAACCTCCTGCTGACTCTTACCACAAAATGTACACAACAAAGGTTTATCACCTGTATCTTGTGGGGTATCTGACATCTTATGCTCCAGCTCGTTTACTTAAAATTGCATCAACGACACCATACTCCACTGCATCTTCGGCGCTCATGAAGTAGTCACGGTCGGTATCTTTCGCAACTTGCTCGTAATCACGCCCGGTGTTTTCCGCTAACATCCGGTTCATCTTCTCTTTAATGTCGAGAATCTGACGGGCGTGAATTTCAAAATCTGAGGCTTGCCCTTGGAAGCCACCGAGCGGTTGGTGGATCATCACCCGAGAATTAGGTAAACAGTAGCGTTTGCCTTTTTCACCGCCAGCTAACAAGAACGCGCCCATACTGGCCGCTTGCCCCATACAAACCGTGCTCACCGCCGGTTTGATAAATTTCATGGTATCGTAAATCGCCATCCCAGCAGTGACCACACCACCAGGCGAGTTGATATACAGGTAGATATCTTTATCAGGGTTATCAGACTCTAAGAAGAGTAACTGTGCGACGATCAAATTCGCCATATGTTCTTCAATTTGACCACAGCAGAAAATAACGCGCTCTTTTAACAAACGCGAATAGATATCGAACGAACGCTCGCCCCGCGAGGTTTGCTCGATCACCATCGGGACAAGGGCAGCCATAGGTGACTGAGTAGACTCCGACATAAATACAAACTCCTGAAATAAAAATGGCCCGTACAGTTACGAGCCATTAAAGCAAGTTGTCCTTGACTCCGTCAATGACGGAAGGATTATTTCTTTGGATTCATCAGCGCGTCAAATGACGTCTTTTTCGCCTTAACTTTGGCTTTTTCCAAAATGAAATCAATCGCTTGTTCTTCGAGCGCAGCGTTGCGAACTTGTTGCATTAACTGCTCATTCGCCTTGTAGTACGCAACCACTTCGGCTGGATCTTCATAAGCAGACGCTTGAGTTGCAATCATTTCATCAACTTTCGCTTCGTCAACTTTAAGTTCGTTGCCACGAATCACTTCGCCGAGCAACAAACCAACCTTAACGCGCTCTTTCGCCTGCTCTTCAAATAAGTTTGCTGGCAATTCTGGCATTTGCGCGCCTTGTGCGCCGCCGAAACGCTGCATTGTTTGCTTACGCAACGCATCGATTTCCTGATCAATCATGGCTTTTGGTAAATCAACTTCGTTGTGCTCAACCAAGCCTTTCAAGACTTGCTCTTTGATTTTACCTGAAACCGAGTTTTTCAGTTCACGTTCCATGTTCTTACGAACTTCAGCTTTAAGCGCTTCAACACCACCTTCAGTTACCCCAAACTGAGCCACGAACTCGTCGTTTAACTCCGGTAACTTGCGCTCTTCAACTTTCTTCGCAGTAATCACGAATTGCGCGGCTTTACCTTTAAGGTTTTCTGCATGGTAGTCTTCTGGGAAAGTGACTTCAATCGTCTTCTCTTCACCTGTCTTCATGCCGATGATCTGGTCTTCGAAGCCTGGAATCATGTTGCCAGAGCCGAGTTCGAGAGCGTAATCAGACGCCTTCCCACCTTCGAATTCTTCGCCGTCAATCGAACCAACGAAATCGATTGTGATGCGCTCACCTTTTTTAGACTTACGCTTCACTTCTTTCCACTCGCCATGTTGCTTACGCAAAGTTTCCATCATGTTATCGACATCTTTGTCGGTGACTTCAACTTCTGGCTTCTCGATAGTGATTTTATCGAGCGCTTGTACAGTGACTTCTGGATAGACTTCAAAAGTTGCGACGAACTCTAAATCTTGGCCTGCTTCATTGACTTTTGGCTCGATGCTAGGTGCCCCAACTGGGTTAATTTTTTCCTGCATCATGGCTTCAAAATATTTGCTCTGCATCAAGTTTGACGCGGCGCGCGCACGCGCTTCTTTGCCGAACAGCTTTTGTAATACGTTCGGTGGCACTTTGCCCTTGCGGAAACCGTTGATGCGGCGATTACGATACTCGTCTTTTAATAGACGCTTAACTTCATTATCGATAACTTCAGCCGGCACAGTAATCGTCGCGCGGCGCTCTAATCCTTGGGTTGTCTCTACAGAAACCTGCATTACTTTTTTACCTCGGCTTCACTAATGGCCTTGAGCCCTCAATGGTCGGGACCCCTCAAAATGACGCCGCATTATAGCGAGAGGATAAGCGGTAGTCGAGAGTCCACCGCTATTTTTTGTGCTCAGTTGGTTTAAAACCCGCCGTTGATCACACCACCGGCAGTATCAGCGAAGGAGACGGTGCCTGCAGCCGCATCATAAATTACGCGGCAACTGGCCGTGCCCCGACCGCATACTTGGCCACGAATATTCGAGCCGGTCGAACCGCGGCCATCAAAGACGCGCAATTTATCGAGTTGGGCCGCTAAGTCGATCACATAATCCTGTGTTTCGATTCGCGCCGCGCTCACCGTAATGACTTCCATCGCCTGTTCATTTTCAATTTGGTAACGCTCAGCGATTTCATTTACAACGCGCATCGATAAGGTCTGCTTTTGCTCAGCTAAAGCTGCACTGCCGACCAGACCTTCTAAACGCTGCTCACTCTCGCGATAATTCGAGCGAGCCAGAAAAGCATACAGCTCAGCCGCTCGTTCAATATCTTGAGGAGTGCCAAGACCGGCTGCTTTGAGTTGCGCAAGCAAATACATTGACGGCTTGTAAAGCTCTTCTGCAGCGCGCTCTAAGTCCGCCACTGTGGCAGAGTTATCCGTGGCTGTTTCGCTGAAATTACGGATCGCCCGTTCATGCAAAGCAGTTAAAAAGCCACGGTCAGCAGCACGATTTAATGCTTCGGTGGCGGCATTCAGATCTTGTTCAAAGATAAAGCCATCGCGCAGCCAACGAGAGTAGATATGCCAGGCACGCAGGTCTTGATTGCGCAAGGCGCGTTTTAGATGCTGACGCGCTAAGGTGTGGTTCAAAGGAACGCCGTCCCCGGTCGCATAAGCAAGCGCCACAATAACTTGTGCATCAGGGCTACCATTAAGCGAGAACCGCACCAGCTCAGCCATCGCCTCAGAACATTCATCCGAGGTACATTCCATTTCATCAGCCATAATCACTGTCGGGGTGAGTAAGAGCGTCATGGCAAACATCAAGCTAAAAATAAAAGACGAGCGCATATTAAACATCCTGCATTGTTATCAGAATGTTAGTATGAACAGAGTAATACTGTTTTGCAAAACGAAGAAAAGTAACAAAACGTGAAAAGATGGTCGGCGAGACTGGATTCGAACCAGCGACCCCTTGTACCCAAAACAAGTGCGCTACCAAGCTGCGCTACTCGCCGCCACAGAATCTTAGGATTTTTTTGAAATGGGGTGGCTGATGGGATTCGAACCCACGACCACCGGAATCACAATCCGGGGCTCTACCAACTGAGCTACAGCCACCACAACAAAAGAGACAATTTGTGCCAGGGCATAAATGGCGCACCCGGCAGGATTCGAACCTGCGACCGACGGCTTAGAAGGCCGTTGCTCTATCCAGCTGAGCTACGGGCGCATGTCATCCAACGCGAAAATGGTCGGCGAGACTGGATTCGAACCAGCGACCCCTTGTACCCAAAACAAGTGCGCTACCAAGCTGCGCTACTCGCCGACATTTCGTGTAAACCCGTGCAGGACGCGGCCTGACAACGGGGGCGAATAATACCCATTGCGCTATGAAGCGTCAAACATTTTTTTCTAATTCGCGTGCGACTGCCCAATTTTACAGCAATTCAAATCCAACTGCAGTCATAGTCGGTTTCTCTGTGCTCGCGCGTAACAGTTTCACCTGACCGAAAAACATGAGAAAATAGCATCTTCTTCAAAGCTTCATCTTCTTGCTGTTAGGGAAACATTCATGTCGGCGCAAACTATCGATGGGAAAAAAGTGGCTCAACAAGTGCGTGATCAAGTCCGCGAACGCGTCGCCGCACGCGTAAGTCAGGGTTATCGGGCTCCAGGTCTAGCGGTCGTGCTAGTGGGCCGCGACCCCGCCTCGCAGGTGTATGTTGGCAGTAAACGCCGTGCCTGCGAAGAGGTTGGAATTACCTCAAAAGCCTTTGACCTTCCCGCCACCACCTCCCAAGCTGAACTTGAACAACTCATCGATAAACTTAATCAAGACCCTGAAGTGGATGGCATTTTAGTCCAGCTACCGCTACCTGAAGGGCTCGATTCTCAAGCTATTTTAGAGCGGATTAACCCGTTTAAAGATGTCGATGGCTTCCACCCTTTTAATATGGGCCGCTTAGCTCAACGTAACCCTGCATTACGACCTTGTACTCCACGGGGCGTGATTACCTTGCTCGAGACGACTGGGGTTGATCTCCATGGTTTGCATGCAGTCGTCGTCGGCGCTTCAAATATCGTCGGCCGCCCAATGGCGCTTGAACTCTTGCTCGCTGGGGCAACCACCACCGTCTGTCACCGCTTTACCCATGATCTTGAACATCATGTTCGCCAAGCGGATTTAGTAGTGGTCGCAGTGGGTAAACCGAATTTCGTCCCAGGTGACTGGATCAAGCCAGGTGCAATTGTCATCGATGTTGGCATCAATCGCCGCGCTGATGGCAGCCTCTGCGGCGATGTTGAATATGCTATCGCAGCTGAGCGCGCTGCGTTTATCACCCCTGTCCCGGGCGGCGTTGGTCCAATGACGGTAGCTACGCTTATGCAAAATACCCTGCAGGCCTGCGACACCTGGCATAATCCAATCGCCTAAGTCATTCTGGAAGCACCAAGCGATCGCTCAACATTGGGCTACTCACTTGGTGCTGCAAACCCCATAAAGGTATCCCAACAAGCTGTTGACGGGCTCGACAAAAACGCTGAGCCGGATGCTTTGATTGCGCTGCCACCCAGCTAAAAAATGTACCAATGAGGGGAAGCCGTAAGGGCTGGCACCAGCGGATCCGCAAAGTTAAAGTTCGTGCTCGCTGTTCAAGCTCAGGTTGAGTCGAAAGCTGATAACGTAGAGGCAAATGTGACCATGGGATGACGCGTTGCTTATCCTTAGTGACTGCCAACTGCCGTTCAGCTTCACCAAACTCCATAATTTTCAAAGCCGCAATTTGTTTCACCCACAAACGCTGCTGTAAATAAGCGCGACCGAGTTCGACCGTGGCACCGCTGCGCATCGACGCCAGCGCTTGGGGCTCAACTCCTAACATCGCCGCGGCTAATTCCGCCTCGGCGACCGCTACTTGCCCTTGTTGTAATGCAGCAGAGCGCGCCGCTTGCGCACTTGCCACTTGCAGCATTTGTTGCGCCCAAATCAGCCACAGGATTTGGAGCACCGCGAAACTGATAAACAACAGCAAAGGTAACGCGAGTAACGCCTCAACCACAGCTTGTCCTTTGTAGCGACCAAACTTAACCACAACGCCCTTGAGCAACGCAACTGTTCCAAAGAGCCTGGAGCAGGTCCAGCTGCTGCTTCAATTGCAGCAAACTCCCTTCTGGGCTGATCAAGGAGTCTACCTCGAGATGCTCAATGCGGGCATGCGTTGCGCTAAAGTCGCTGGTTTGGACCAAATCACTTTGCACCATAGTCACACTCGCTGAAGTAGCTTGCAATTGACTCACATTCGTTAGCGCATGACCGTTCATCTGCAAATCAACCTGCATCTCGTTTAACTCTGGCTGCTGCGGCTGTGGCTGCCGATGTAAAAACCGTTCGGCATTCGCGACTTGGCTATAATCTGGCTCTAACACTTCGATAAAAACTTGCTCTTGTACGGCCCGAGCACCTGGCAACTGACTTGCGAACCAGCGCGCCTCTGCATGATTTGGCGCAGCAATTTGTAACTGTAGATGCTCTGCCTGCGGTAACACTTGCCAAGTTTGTTGCCACGGCTCAACAAATCCGGAGCTGCCATCCGGATGGCTTAGTTGACTCAAATCACTCGGTACTTTGTGAGTTTGCTGCCACTGTGTTTGCAACGCAGATATCAATAATTCCGTGTCGTAGACCCACGTTTGACGGGTGCTCAATTGTTGCTGTTGAGCATACCATTGGCCTAAGAACATCAAGCCAACCCCAATCAAGGTGAGCGCCACGATCAACTCAAGTAGAACAAATCCAGTTACTTTATGGTCGCGCTTTGTCGCCATCTTTGCTGCCTCTCTTGATAGGCTTGCCATCTCTGCTGCGCAATTTGATGCTGACGTTGCGCCAGCATCAAACTCCCTTCTACCACAGCTGCTGTAGATAAACTCTGTGACCAGTACCAAAAGCCTCCGCTAACCGTGCTCAGTATCAGCAACGCAAAAATCAACTCCAGCAGCAATCCACCCGCTTGTCGTTTCATCCTTGGAAGCGCACGACCAAGGCGCCGGCACTGTAACTTGCATCGAGAGCGTAGTCAGCGAAATCACGAGCCAGACGCGCGCCTTCAGCATTCTCATCAATGCCATCAAGGGTGACGACGTAACGGGTGGGGTCGGAGCCATCAACCTCAACATTGACATCACCCCCCCAAGGGTTGAGACCCACACCATCGCCCCAATTTTGTGGTACTGCAGCAATACCCGACATTGACGCTAAGCTAATGCCGCTATAGGTACCGTCGCGCGGGCGCCACAATGCTGAACCTGACTGAATGGTGATAATTTGGCTTTTCGCCTCACTCACTCGAGCATTGCCCAACGCCCAATCTCGGACCGTTAAGGAGCCAATTGTGGCGATCGCAATGATCGATAACACTGTGAGCACTTCAATGAAGGTAAATCCCTTTACTTGTTTCATCTTACTTTCCTTTTGATTCACATCAGACCAATTGAGTCTGCTGAGTTAATTGCATGAGCATAGTCCCCATGCCACCGACTGCTACCCCAAGACAACTAAAGATCATGAGATAACAGAAACTTTGTAAGCCTTGCCGCAAGCGCGCTAAACTCGCTACCGCATCATTTGCCGCATACCCCGCAACGCGGGCCAGAGTCGCCTGCTCCGTTGCACTGCGACTCGCATTGGCTAGGCGGAACAACATTCGGGGCGCCAGTAAGCCAACATTCAATAATTGCGCTAGCTCCTTTTCACCGTTGTTAAGACGGCTTTGAATCAACCGACAGGCGCGCGCAAGGAGCCCTCCAGCTCGAATTTGCATCGCGTTAACCGCCCGATTGAGATTCACTTGCGCGGCCAATAGCACGGTTAATGTTTGCAGTAACTCAACCGCGATAAAATAACGTTGCACTCGAAAGGCGCCATAGTTTACCAGCCATTGGTAACTGCTAAGGCGTTGCAGCGCGCCACTTGGGACACCACACACCCAAATCAATAGCAGTAATAACGCCAGCAACACTGCCGTGACCAGTAATGGTTGGCTCAGCCAATACAGGGCTTGAGCTAATTCTGGCCAAGCGCTGATCGGAAGATTAGTTGCTAATTTGGGTAACACGGTTTGGCCGATAAAAAACACGGCTAGCACGGCAATAAATAACATAATCGCGGGATATAGCAGGGGCCGAATAAACTGCTGCAGAGCTTGGCTACGTTGCAGCTGCGCGGCGCCATAACGGGCGAGCAGTTGCGGTAACTGACCGCTGCGCTCACCGACATCGACTAACATTAATAAGTCAGCATTAATAAACGGCGTGAGAGCTGCTGCGAGCGGCTCACCGCGTTGTAGTGCGCTGGCGACCTGCTGTGCAAATTGACGTTCCCCGCGCAGGTTTTGGGTTTGTGCATGACGTGCAAGTTGTGCTGTCGCTTGTAATGGACTCAAGCCATCTTGCAAAGCGAGGGCAAAATCCTCTAACAGCTCAAGTTGCCGTGCCTTACTCAGTTGCTTCATGATTTGCCTCACTGGCCTTGAGCTGGGTTTCAATTGACTGCCAGCCTTGCTCGACTAATTGCTGGAAATAACGTGCGAGCTGTCCCTCACGAAAGGCTTGTGCAAAAGCCTGGTCGCAATCAATCCATTCATAAACTAACCGTCGACCACTTGCGCCAACACCGTGACAGTGGTCACAAACAGGATTATTACCCAGACAATGCGGACAGCGAATGCTCACCAGCCGCTGCGCAATAATGCCTCGCAGCACTCCTGGTTGGGCTAAATTTGCCGCACTCAAACCAAGATCAAGTAACCGCTGTGCCGCCCCAGCGCAATCATGCGCGTGCAAGGTTGCCGTCACAATATGCCCAGTCAACGCCGCTGAGTAGGCCGCCTGCGCAGTCTTTTCGTCGCGAATCTCGCTAATCGAGATAAGATCAGGATCCTCGCGCAAGGCAACTTTCACCATGTTGGCAAAATTCAACTCAGGATGCTCAGCAAGCACTGGCTTTTGCTCGATCTGTGGCTGTACAATTTCGATCGGGTCTTCAAGCGAAATTGCCTTTTGCGCACTCGATAGCTGTAGATTTAATCCTGCTAGGGTGGTGGTTTTCCCCTGCCCAGTTGCGCCAATCACTAAAATCAGTCCGCTTTTTTGCTGCAACCAACTCGCAACCGCGCGACAAACAGCTGGTTCAAAACCTAACTGAGCCAGAGTTAACACTTCGGCCTGTTCATTTTGAATCCGCATGGTTACCGCAAAGCCTAATCGCGTCGGTGACTTCTGGACGCGCAGGCGCAGTGCCAGCGGTCGCTCACGAACAATGACAGTTAAGCGAATACTGGCACTAGATAAACTTTGCTCAGAGTAAAGCTCGTGAAAATCGTCTGAACGCGTATTTAAGGCCGCGGCGATAGCAGCACTCATCAGTTCGCGTGGTCGCTCAGTTCGTTGTACCAAAGCTCCATGCACCCGAAATGCGACGGTCGCTTGTTGCGGCTCAAACAGCAAATGAATATCCGAAGCCGCATAGACCAATGCTTGTTGAACCAAGTCTTCTAAGGCCTGATGCGCTCGACTACGTTGTTGCTCGGTGACCAAGCTGCGGCGTTGAACTTCCTGACTGGCCACCGCGTCATGCAATAACTTGCGAATTTCATGAGCAGGAGAGCAAAGCTGCGCTTTGATGTGCGCCCCAGAGCGTTCCATCAGTACACAAATGTTATTTAATTCCAGTGCTCGATAATGCCAAGCCGAAGGCGACACTACTAACACCCCATCTTTGGTGACTAAGGCTGCAACATCTTGCTCATCAGCCTCAGAAATTGCCAGGCAGTAAGGCAACATAGGTTCCGCCAGTTGCTGCCAATGCCATTGCTCTAAACCGACTGTTTTCATCTTAATTCCCCCAACCGACTGAGCATTTTTTGCTGGCCATCGTAACGCGCGTAAACTGCATCATCCTCACGCCAAAGATATAACCCAGAGGGATGTTCAAACGCTAACGGTAACTGCAATAATTGTTGCTGCCAAACCACCACCGCTAATGCTTTATCTGCGGTTTCAATCAGTCCTTGCCACTGCAATGTTGCCAGCGGATTCGCTGCAACTGGCGCATGTTGCAGTTGTGCCATCGCATGTTTAGCTTGCGCGACTTGCAGCGCATACTGAGCCTGCTGCGCTTGCAATTGTGCTCGGCGCTCGCGCAACTCTTCGGTACGAATCGCTTTAAGCTGCTCGCTATGGTTGGCGCTTGGTGGTGCGACACTCACCAATTCAGTTCCTAATAACAACACCAGTGCGGTGATCATACGATGGGTTCTCCCTAACTTAGCGCGCCTGGTAATAGCGCAAATTCATGGTGACAGCGGGGTTGGCGCCGACGTCATAATGAAAACTCAAGAGCCGCCAAGCTCCGCTCAAGTGAGTTAGCTGTAACAATTCACTCCAGCTATGTTCCGTTAGCTCGAGTTGGAGGTCCTGATGCTGCCACCAATGTTCAGTGGTCAGCGGATGCTGCTGGGTGAGCAATAAGTTCGCCGACCTAGGTAATTGCGAGGCAGCATCGGTTTGCTGTGGCCAAGGCCATGTATCTGCGAGTCTTAGCGGCGCAACGATATCATTCACCAAGACCTGCTCCACTAGCGCACTGCCCCGACTCGAGCTGACTTGCCAAACCGCGTCGAGCTGCAATTGCAATTCAGCTAAAGTCGCAAAATCAGCTTGATAATTTGCACTGAGCTTGCCATCACTCTGCAACTGGACCTTCGTCAGACGCCAACCACTCACGCTTTGTAATTCTTCAAGTGCAGCAGCAAGCTGCGATGCCAGCGCCATACCCAAACCAGCCGGTCTTAATTCAGCCACCTCAGCAGTGAGTGGCGCCGCTTGCGCAGCGGCTTCTTGCTGTAAATCAAAACTTAGCCAGAGGCCCAAGCCAACCAGCACGAGTGCACACACCAAAAGTTGCCAAGGCCGCCAAAAGCTCACTCCTGGCAGCGGCTTAAAACGATAACGGCGACAGCCCTTGAGCGTATCTCCAAGTGGTGTTTGTTGCGCCTCAAATGCGATTCCTGCAGCCTCTAATTGTTTCGCTAGAGGATGCTCTGGCGCCTCGATAAGTTGCAAAGGCAGTGCCGCTGTCTGATTGCCATCGAGTTGCCACAAAGTTTGCAATTGAGCGAGGTCCTGAGCAGTGCGACCCAGTTGAATGGCGCCACATAATTGGCCTTGGTTCCACCTGACCCAAAACAATCGATCTGAACTCGAAATCAGAATCTGTGCCCGTTCATGAGCTTTAAACCGCTCCACGATAAGAGCTAAGCGGTCTGCATAACGCTTACCGCGCTCAGCCTCAATACAACTTACCCAATAGCCGCCTTTTACCCGAATACTGTGATAATGGTTAAAGCCCAATTGCCGTGCTTCCTCCAGCACCTGTCGCAGTGCCCTGGCGTTAGCGGCCTGTACCCGCCAGCATTGTTCAATCCAGTGCCAAGTTGGAGCGTGTTGACGCATCGGCTAGCCCTCAATAATTCGTGGGGTAATCAACAGCAAAGTCTCGGTTTGTTGTTGCGATTGTTGATTCCGCCCACCTAACAACAAGCTCAACCAAGATTCTTGTTCCTGAGTGGTTTCCCGATGTTGTTGTAAGCCAGACAACAGTAGCGTTTCGCCATCTCCCACCCGCGCCTTCATAAAGAACTTTTTGCGCTGTGTATGTGGCGTTTGAATTAATTGCTCACCGGAGCGAACCTCATCGATTGCTTGTAAATCGGAAATTTCACTGGAGAGCTGCAAAATCACCTGGTCTTGCTGAATACTGGGGAGCAAATACAGCTCAAAACCCGTCGTCACAACCCCTGGCTCTAATGTGGTCGAGGTCCCAACATTTGCAGTTGCGACACTGCCAGCTGCGGCTAAATAGGTGGCGTTATCTTCGAGCACTAATTTAGCGATCTGGTTATTAAGGCTCAGTAAGCGCGGCTGCTTACGACTATTTACCCTTCCCTGCTCTTGCAAAGCCTCGAAAAATACTTGGCTCCCTGCGGCGCGCCCGCTTTGTTGAGTCCAACTTAATTGGCTACCGAGCACTCCGCCACTGGTAAAACTGGCAGAAGAGAGTGCCAATTGGCCAGAGCCACTGGCGGTCTCGAGCAACGCCTGCCAATCAATGCTGAACTGCTCGTTCTGGTGAAAGGTTACCTCGATGATTTGCACATCGATTGCAACTTGACGCAGTAGTCGCTCATTTTGCTCGGCGAGATAGCGTGCGACGCGTTCCATTCGTTGCGGTGTATCGCGCACTAGGACAGAGGTTGAACTTTGATTCAATTGCACCGTGCCATGTGCTGATAGCAATAATTTTAGGCCAGCCTCGAGGTCGCGCCAGACCGAGAGTTCATCATTGCTAAAGTTTAGGAATTGGTCGCTAGTTTGGGTGAAAGCACTCCGCTCGGTATTCCCTTGAGTCCGCTGTTGCTGATTTTTATTCCCCAAAAAGTACTGGGTCGAACCATTTAGGAAAGCGACATCGAAACTACGGAGTTGATATTTACTCCAGCTAATAAAATCACGACCGAATTCAAGATGAAACCCAGTTTGTCGCTTCAGCTCAGCCAGTAAACCACCGAGCGAGCCATGGTATTGCAATGAAATTGGCCGCTCTAATTCAGGGCGGTCAATAAAGTCAACGCGGATCTCATGGGCGGCAAATGTCTCGTGCACTAACGCGGTAAAACCTATCTCTGTAACCGCTACAGTGACAGGGCGATGAAACCAAGCAGGTTGTGACAATTCATCAGGTGATAAACTCGGTACCCAAAACTCATCTTCATAAGCCACAGTCTGAGGTTCGCCCCGCAGCGCCAACGCTTGTTGCTGCGCTTTAGCTAATTGCTGCTGCAGTTCAGTTGGTGGGGTTGAATCCGCTTGCGGTTGACTACTGCAACTGAACAGTAAAGTGGTCGCAGTTGCGAACAAAATGAAGTGGGGGCGCATCAGCTTTGCGCTCCGCGATAGCTAAGCCGCGCACTGCGATTGGCGTAAATGGTAAGTTGAATCCCGTAGGGTTTCAGGAGTCGCTGCAGTAGCTCACCCCAACTCGGTGCATCAAGCCGCATATCAGCGGGCCAGCGGTGATGGGGTGAGATTTGCCAATCGATCCAATCGACCTCGAGATGAGCTCGAATAAGCTGCTCGACTTGGGGTTGCAATAAACCTTGGTTGAGTTCAGCACTGACCGCTGGCTTAGACTCAGAAAGCGGAGTTGGCGTACTCGCTGCGAGTGTTTGCCAAGCTGCCGCAATAGCAAAGGGCGCGCATTGCTGTGCTTGCAGTGGTGCCGACATCAAGCTCAGGAAAAGCCCTGAGCTGACGCCGACGAGGACCTGGGTAAGCCCTTGAGTTGGTTTAAGAACCATGTGACCTCCTTGTACACCCGGTATTCCATCCGTGAAATACCCTTTCAATCTAGTGCACTGAGATCAACTCAACAAGAGCGCAAAAACGTCTTGTGCTGTAAATTATTTCTTCGCTTTAGTTTTTGCTTTCGACTTAGCCTTGGCTTTCGGCTTGGCTTTTTTCTTTGGTGCTTCGACCTGTTGCCACTCACCATCGCGATAATACGCTTGCCAACCGGTTTGCTTACCGTCCTGCTCAGTCACCACATACTGCTCTTTCTGCTTGCGACTATAGCGGACAATTGCCTCGTTACCCTCAGCATCAGCTACGGGAGCCTCGGCAAGATAATGAAACTTCGCTGGAATACGATCTTTAAAGCGCTTCAATTCGGCAACTTTTACCGCCCGAGTCTCCCGTGATTTCGGGAAGGTATTGGCCGATAAGAAAATACCCGAGGCGCCATCACGCAGCACGAAGTAAGCATCCGATTGCTCACATGGTAACTCTGGCAGTGGCACAGGGTCTTCTTTCGGTGGCGCTGGCTGACCATTTTTAAGCAATTTACGGGTGTTTTTACATTCGCTGTTGGTACAGTCGAAATACTTCCCGAAACGTCCAGTTTTGAGCTGCATGTCGCTACCACAGCGATCACATTCAAGGACCGGACCATCGTAACCTTTGATGCGGAATTCGCCCTGCTCGAGCAACTGCCCCGAACAGCTCGGATTGTTCCCGCAGACATGCAATTTGCGGTGCTGGTCGATCAAATAGCTGTCCATCGCGGTACCACATTTTGGACAGCGTTTCTTCGCCCGCAACGCAGTGGTTTCAGCTTCTTCATCATCGCTTACCGCAATCGCCTCTTCACCCGGCAGCAAGTTCATGGTTTGCGTGCAGCGCTCTTTGGGCGGCAATTCATAGCCCGAACAGCCTAAGAACACCCCGGTGCTGGCGGTTCGAATCCCCATCTTGCGGCCACAGCTTGGACAGTCGATATCCGTTAACACCATCTTATTGCCACGCATACCCCCCTCTTCCGGAGGGAGCTCGGCTTGTTCAAGTTTTTTACTAAACTCGAGATAGAACTGATCGAGGGTTTCTTTCCAGTTCCTCTTGCCTGCTGCAATATCATCGAGGGCCTGCTCCATTTCGGCAGTGAAGTTGAAGTTCAGCAGGCGCGAGAAATTCTCGACTAAGCGGTCATTGACAATTTCACCCATTTTTTCTGCGAAAAAGCGGCGATTCTCAACGCGTACATAGCCGCGATCTTGAATCGTTGAAATAATCGCGGCGTAGGTCGAAGGACGTCCGATTCCACGTTTTTCTAGCTCTTTAACCAATGACGCTTCGCTAAATCGAGCCGGTGGCTTGGTAAAATGCTGTTGCGGATCAAGCTCAAGCAAATCCAATACTTGCCCAGGTTGGACATCAGGCAAGGTCGTCTCTTCGCTCTTTTTCGCACTCGCTGGCGGTTGCACTTTGGTCCAGCCAGGGAAACGCAGAACTCGCCCACGCGCTTTTAACTCATAATCACCCGCAGCAACCGTCAAGGTTGTTGCATCGTATTGCGCTGGGGTCATCTGACAAGCAACAAATTGGCGCCAAATGAGTTCGTATAGACGCTGCGCATCACGCTCCATATCTTTTAGTTGCTCAGACCGTACCGACACGTTAGACGGACGAATCGCCTCGTGCGCCTCTTGCGCGTTTTGCTTCGAGCCATAAAAGTTCGGCTTAGCCGGCAAATAATCCGCGCCGTATTGCTTTTCAATAAACTCGCGACAATGATAGAGCGCTTCTTGGCTCAAATTGGTCGAGTCAGTACGCATATAGGTGATATGACCCGCTTCGTATAAGCGCTGCGCCAGCATCATGGTTTTCTTTACCCCAAACCCGAGCCGAGTGCTCGCTGCTTGCTGCAAAGTTGAGGTAATAAAAGGTGCGGATGGACGGCTACTGGTCGGCTTATCTTCGCGTTCACGGACGACATAATTAGCTTGTTTGAGCGCTGCAACCGTGCGTTCGGCGGCTTCTTGGTCCACCGCTTTAAAGGGTTTGCCAAGATAACGCTGGACCTGCATCCGCAGTGATTCAGCTTTGGCCGCCCGTAAATCGGCATAGATATCCCAATATTCTTCTGGAACAAAGGCCTTAATCTCGCGCTCACGTTCAACAACCAAGCGCACTGCAACTGATTGCACTCGACCTGCGGATAAGCCACGGGCAATTTTCTTCCACAGCAGTGGCGACACCATAAAGCCCACCACCCGATCAAGGAAGCGCCGAGTTTGCTGAGCATTTACTCGGTCAAGGTTAACCTGCGCGGGGTGTGAGAAGGCATCCTGAATTGCATTTTTGGTAATCTCGTTAAAGACGACACGCTGGAAGCGCTCGTTCGGGCCGCCAATAAGCTCGCGCAAATGCCACGCGATAGCTTCTCCTTCGCGGTCCAAATCCGTTGCGAGATAGACTTTGTCAGCTTTGCTGGCAAGCTTTTGTAATTCTGCCACCACTTTTTCTTTACCGGGCAGAACTTCGTAGTGGGCTTCCCAGTTGTGGGTGGGATCAATACCCATACGCGCCACCAGCTTTTCAAATTCGCGCTGTTTCTTATAGGCAGCTTTCGCCTCATCTGACATCTTACGAACTTCAGCTGCGGGCTTAGCTTTAACACTTTCCACGGTCCGAGTCGGTAAATCTCGAACATGGCCGACACTCGATTTCACAATAAAATCGTTGCCTAAATATTTATTTATAGTCTTCGCCTTAGCAGGCGACTCGACAATAACGAGTGATTTGCTCATGAAGCTCTCTAGTATCCTGATAACCTATGGAAGTACAGGTTTCTTTTTTTAGATATATCTGTTCTATAAGCGCGACACAACCACTGAGATCAAAATTCATAACCATGCGATACCAAGCAATATCTATTCAAATTGCCCCGCAGCCCTTGATTTAGTTGATCATTTGCGAGTTACAAGTGGCTTAAACTGTGCGTATAATAGCGGCAAAATTAACCTATGCAAGCCAAATCAAGGAAGCTCATCATGCGCAATGTAGAAGTAAACTTCGACGGACTCGTCGGGCCAACCCACAATTACGCAGGCCTTTCTTACGGTAATGTTGCCAGTTTATCGAATGCAAGAGCCACCTCTAGCCCACGCTCAGCGGCGAAGCAAGGCTTGGAAAAAATGAAGGCTTTGCATGACCTCGGCATGGTCCAAGGTGTCTTTGCGCCGCACCAACGTCCTGATATTGCAGCCTTACGCCGACTCGGCTTTACCGGAACGGATGCGGACGTGCTACAACGTGCAGCCGCGGATGCTCCAGAAATTTTTCAAGCCGTCTGCAGCGCCTCGAGCATGTGGACCGCTAATGCGGCGACCGTCTCACCTGGTGCCGATACCGCTGATGGTCGAGTCCATTTTACTCCAGCCAACCTCACCAATAAATTCCATCGCTCGCTTGAGCCACGCACCAGTGGTCGTATTTTGCAGGCCATGTTTAGCAATGAGCGTTACTTCAAGCATCACGAACATTTGCCTGATAATGAGCATTTTGGCGATGAAGGGGCGGCTAATCATACCCGTCTTTGTAATGATTATGGTCATGCCGGCGTCGAGATCTTCACCTTTGGTCGCTATGCATTTGATGGCAGTAAGCCAGCTCCACAACGTTTTCCTGCGCGGCAAACGTTCGAAGCCTCAGCCGCAATTGCACGATTGCACGGGCTTGATCCAGACCAAACGGTTTATATTCAGCAAAATCCCGCAGTGATTGACCAAGGTGTATTTCACAATGATGTGATCGCTGTCGGTAACCAAAACGTGCTCTTCTATCATCAACAAGCGTTTCTCGATACGGACGCGAAACTCGCCGAAATTCAGCGTAAATTCGGCGATCATCCGCTGCATTTTATTGAAGTAAAAGACCATGAAGTATCGGTTGCAGATGCTGTTGCGACCTACTTATTTAATACTCAGCTGATTTCTCTCGGCGAGGGTCAGATGGCCATTATCGCGCCTACCGAGTGCCAAGAAAATGAGCGCGTTGCCGCCTACTTAGCTGAACTCATCACCCGCGATACCCCTATCCGTCAAGTCCATTATTTCGATGTAAAACAAAGCATGCGCAATGGCGGCGGTCCGGCGTGTCTGCGCTTGCGGGTTGCCTTAAATGAAGATGAGTTGGCAGCAGTGAATCCTGCGGTATTGATGAGTGATAGCTTGTTTGAGCGCCTCAATCAATGGGTCGACAAACATTACCGCGATGAGCTGGCGGTTGCTGATCTAGCCGACCCACAGTTGCTCACTGAAACTCAAACTGCACTTGACGAACTGACGCAAATTCTCAAGCTTGGTAGCGTCTATCCATTCCAACTCGAAGGCTGAGCTGGCAACAAGATGAAGCGGACTTAATCGTCCGCTTCGTTATGTAATTCTAGGTTTGCGTCTTCACTACCAGCGGCTGCGCTCTTGGCAAGATCATTGCGGGAAGCATCAAGTCGATCAAGATAGTCGGTGTCGATGTCACCGGTAATATATTCACCGTTGAAGACCGAGGTTTCGAATTGCTCGATCGCTGGATTTTCTTGCTGCACCGCGGCAATCAGATCGCTCAAGTCTTGATAGATCAAACCATCGGCCTTGATGAGTTCATTGATCTCATCCACTTCTCGCCCGTGTCCAATTAACTCTTTCGCACTTGGCATATCAATCCCATAGACGTTCGGGAATCTGATTTCCGGGGCTGCTGAGGCGAAATAAACCTTCTTGGCTCCGGCTTCACGGGCCATTTCAATGATCTGCTCAGAGGTGGTGCCACGGACAATACTGTCATCAACCAACAGGACATTCTTACCGGCAAATTCCGCGCTTATGGCATTCAGCTTTCGCCGTACTGATTTACGCCGCAAGGTTTGCCCTGGCATAATGAAAGTACGCCCGATATAGCGGTTTTTGACGAAGCCCTGCCGATAAGGTTTATCTAACACACTGGCAATCTCAAGGGCGATATCGCAACTTGTTTCAGGGATCGGAATGACCACATCGATATCAAGATCAGCGTACTCGCGCTTGAGCTTTTCACCCAATTTGCGTCCCATATTGACCCGTGACGCATAAACAGAAATTTTGTCTATAAATGAGTCCGGGCGCGCAAAGTAAACATATTCAAAAATGCATGGCACATGTTTGGGATTATCTGCACATTGGCGCGAAAACAATTGGCCATCATTAGTGATATAAAGGGCTTCACCCGGCTCCACGTCGCGGACATAACGGAACCCAGTTCCATCAATCGCGACGCTCTCCGAAGCAACAATATATTCCTTGCCTAATTCACTGTCGCGCTCACCGAGCACGAGCGGACGAATGCCATGTGGGTCACGAAACGCAACTAAGCCTTGCCCGATGACCATAGCCACCACTGCATAACCACCTTTAATTTGGCGATGGACACGACTGATGGTGGCAAATACATCTTCTGCGGTCAGGCTCCAACACTTTTGCTGATAGAGCTCGTGGGCGAAAACATTGAGTAAAATCTCTGAGTCAGAGGTGGTGTTAATATGCCGACGCGCTTGCTCAAACAGTTGCTGCTGCAATTCACCGGCATTGGTTAAGTTGCCGTTATGGGCCATCGCAATACCAAATGGAGAATTCACATAAAACGGCTGTGCTTCAGCTGAGCTTGAACTGCCGGCCGTAGGATAGCGCACATGGCCAATCCCAATATCACCGGTTAAACGGTGCATATGGCGAGTGTGGAAAACATCGCGAACCAAGCCATTGGCTTTCCGTAAGCGCAAGGTTTGACCATCCACGGTCATAATACCGGCGGCATCCTGGCCGCGATGCTGAAGCATGGTTAATCCATCGTAAAGCGCCTGATTGACTGGCCCTTTACCTACTATACCTACTACACCACACATGTCAGTTAACCCTCGTTAAACTTGCTTCGGAAGAAAGCTTGAAGAGTTCTCGAGATATTCGAAGAACCACTGAATAAAAATGCCAAAATGCGGGATGAGCGTGGAGTTTTGCCACCACTCGCTGCTCGCTAAACCGGTAAATGAATCCATAAAGAACAGCACCGCGCTAACAATCAAAACACCGCGAAGTGCGCCGAATACTGCGCCGAGCACACGGTCTGTTCCAGTCAATCCGGTCGATTCAACCAGTTTGCCAACAATGAAATTGATGATGGCACCGACGATTAAGGTAACGATGAAGAGCGCAGCAATCGCCGCCGCGTTGCGAATAAGCTCGTCTTGGATGCCGGTAAAGAAAACTGCGAGGTCGACGTAGTACCAGCTAGCGATAAAAAACGCGACAATCCAGATTGCCAAAGACATCGCTTCGCGGACAAATCCGCGCGTGAGACTGATCAGGGTAGATAACCCAATCACCACTAGAATTGCATAATCGATCCAGACCATAAGGAAAGATCCATTGGCTGCTTAAAAACGCGCGAAGTGTAGCAGAAATATACGCTGATTTCGCCTAATTTTTTACTTAAGGCTCAAACCGAATCACTTCACCATTTAATTGTGTGAGCTTTTTCAACGCCGGTAATTGCGCCTCTAATTCGCTTTGCACTAGCCCCGGTCCTACCATGAGTTTGGTGAGTTCACGGCCGTTGCGCTGAATTTTCTCACTATAGGCTGGATAGCCTTTTGCCGTGAGTGTTGCGATCAAACGCTCGACTGATTCGGGGTTACTGAATACTCCAAGCTGAATGGTCCAGCCCGGTTCAGCTAGACTCACATCTGTTGGTTCACGATCCGGTGGCGGGAGCTGTTCAGCAGCTGATGCACTCACTGTGGGCGCATTCACTGCCGTCACCTCGACCGTCTCGGCAGGAGTCTGTACGGGCGTAAACTCCTCCTCGGCAGGAATGGTCTTGACCTCTTGCGCGGTCACCTCAACCTCAGGCTGCAACGGCATCGTCTCGAACTGCTCACGCTGTTGTTGCGGCTTACCATCAAGTAGCTCAGGCAGAATAATCACCGCCAAGGCAATCAGAATGACGCTTCCGACAATTCGATTTTGTAATGCAGTCGCCATAGATCACTTCTCCAAAGGAATTTGCGCTACAGTGTAAAACGAGCCAAACACCAATACCAGAGGCATCTGAGTTTGCTTCTTGGCGGCTTGACAGGCTTGCGCAAAAGCAGCTTTAACACTGTCACAACAGACGAAATTCTGCGCTGCTGGTAAAGCCGCAGCCAGTTGCTCTGCCGTGGCCGCGCGCGCTCCAGTCAAAGATCCTAAAAACCAACGATCAATCTGCTCAGTAAGTTCAGCCAAGGTTCCGGCGATGTCTTTATCATGCAACATCCCGACGACCGCATAAACCCCGGCTTGTTGAGCTCGGGAGTCATGTTTGAGTTGTTCCGCGAGAAAGTTTGCTGCGTGCGGATTATGGGCCACATCAAGGAGCACTTCGACGCCGTCAATGTGCACCCGCTGCAAGCGCCCTGGTTCCCGCGCTTGGCTCAACCCAGTTGCAATCGCTTCGGCACTGACAGCAAGCTGACCGGCTTCTAGCGCGGCTAAGGTGGTCGCAGCATTCGGCAGCGGTAGTTGGGGTAAGGGTAACTCGGATAAGCGCGTGTCTTGGCCAACAAAAGTCCAGGTGTCATGGTTACTGCGCTGGTAGTTAAACTCATGCCCAACGCAACGCGGCTCGATCCCATTTGCGCGAAGCTGCTGTAACACAGCAACAGGAAAATCCGGTTCACCGATAATTGCGACTTTATTAGGTCGAAAAATACCGGCTTTCTCAGTGGCTATCAGGCCTCGATCATTACCGAGGAACTGTATATGGTCAATGCCAATGCTGGTGATAATCGCCACATCAGGGTCAATAATATTGACCGCATCTAGGCGCCCCCCTAAGCCAACTTCAAGAATCCATGCATCGAGCTGTTGCTGCTGTAACAGCCACAGCGCGGCAAGTGTCCCAAATTCAAAATAAGTCAGCGAGATATCGCCTCTTGCCGCTTCCACCGCAGCAAATGCAGCAACATGTGCGGCATCATCAAGCTGCTCCCCAGCAATTCTTACGCGCTCGTTATACCGTTCAATATGCGGCGAGATATAGACCCCAGTGCGATAACCTTGAGCACTGAGAATGCTCTCTAGCATGCGCACCGTGCTCCCTTTACCATTGGTCCCTGCAACGGTATAAACTTGCGCCTGTGGCCGTTCAAGTAAACGTGCGGCAACTTGGGCAACCCGAGTTAAACCAAGCTCAATTTGTTGGGGGTGGATTGCCTCAAGATAACTTAGCCAGGCGTCGAGCCCGGCTGCAGTCGTTGGCGCTGCGGGCACAGACTCAGTCATTTACTTCGTCAGCGAGCGCCGGAAGGTGTTGGAACTTAGCCAGTAAAGCGGCAATTTTATTGCGCATCTGACGGCGATCGACAATCATATCGACGGCACCATGATCGACCAAAAACTCAGCGCGTTGGAACCCTTCTGGGAGCGTTTCACGCACGGTTTGCTCAATGACTCGTGGACCGGCAAAACCGATGAGTGCTTTGGGCTCAGCGATATTTAAATCGCCCAACATCGCTAAACTGGCAGAAACACCGCCCATAGTCGGGTCAGTTAAAACCGAGATAAATGGAATCCCTTCTTCGCTCATGCGCGCCAAAATAGCAGAGGTCTTCGCCATCTGCATTAAAGACAACAGCGCTTCTTGCATGCGCGCGCCACCAGAGGCAGAAAAACACACTAATGGAATACGCTCTTGCAAACACACTTCAGCGGCTTTGACAAAGCGAGCACCCACTACTGACGCCATTGAGCCACCCATAAAGTTAAACTCAAAGGCCACCGCAACAATCGGCATACCCTTTAAGCGCCCTTGCTGAGCGATCAACGCATCTTTTTCGCCAGTCGCCTTTTGCGCCGCCGCGATGCGCTCTTTATATTTTTTCGAGTCTTTGAATTTCAGGACATCTTGCGGCTCAAGTTCAGCTCCGATCTCGACCCCAGTACCCGTATCAAGGAATGTCTCGAGCCGTCGCCGCGCAGTAATTCGCATGTGGTGGTCACATTTGGGGCACACATTCAAGCTACGCTCGAGATCTGCGCCATATAGAATCGCATCACATTGAGTACACTTCGCCCACACTCCCTCAGGGATGTTCCGACGTTTGCCACTTTTCGGCTTAGCAAGAATTCGCTCAATCCAGCTCATTAAAATCCGTCCGATTTAGGGTTTAATAAGGCCATATTAAAGCACACAAAGCAGGAGTATTGCAGTAAAAAGTGGTCGAATGACTGACCTCAATCACCTATCCAAAGTGGCCCGAGACGAGTTTGCGGTAGTTCAAGTTCAGCCGGATAGTCTACTGCGACTAAATATAAGCCATGGGGTTTAGCGGTTGCTGCCGCCAAAGTTCGATCGCGCGCATGCAGTAACTCGGCAATCCACTCAGTTGGCCGTGCACCACGCCCGACCTCAAGCAAACTGCCGACAATATTGCGGACCATATGATGCAAAAAAGCATTGGCGGCAATATCCACAATAATAAAATCGCCTTGGCGTTTGACCTGTAGGTGGGTGACGTTGCGATTGGGCGAATTCGATTGGCACTGTGCGGCCCGAAATGAACTAAAGTCTTGCTCACCGAGCAGTGCTTGCCCAGCAACTTGCATCCGCTCCGCATCAAGCTCGAAATGATAGTGACTGACGCCATGCGAATGGATCCCCGGACGCAATTTGGTATTGGCAATCAGATAGCGATAGCGGCGTCCTGTCGCGCTGAATCGCGCATTAAAATCTGCCGGTACCGGCTTGGCCCAACGCACAGCCACATCATTTGGCAATTGACTATTCACACCGAGTGTCCAAGCCGCCATATTGCGCTTGGCTGTGGTATCAAAATGCACCACCTGTCCGGTTGCATGCACGCCCGCATCGGTGCGACCGGCGCAGGTTAATTCAATGGGATGATCAGCAACTTTGGCCAGTGCTTGTTCTAACACTTGCTGAACGCTTATGACTTCTTGCTGACGTTGCCAACCATAATAACGCTGACCATCATACTCAACGCCCAGCGCAATGCGCTCTGTCATCGTCCGCTTCTACCCTCAAGCTGTTGGATTAATTCAGCAACTTCACGGTCGACCTCAGCATCATCAGTCACACCGATCTTACGGAGCATTTCCAAGGCTTCGTCGCTCTCACCCATCTCGATGTAGGCATGCACAAGGTCAAGTTTGGCCAGCACATCTTTATCGGCTGGAGCAGCGGGCTCTGGCTCATCATCGGTTTGCTCGACTTCGCCTAAGACATCACTGACATCTTCAGCCCGATAGAGATCTTCTGCTTCATCGCTCGCTTCTGCCTCGGCTTCTTCGAGTAACTTTTCAATGGGAACGAACTCTTCGTCAGAGTCATCTAACTCAATTTCAGTACTGCTCTCGACTTCTGTCTCGATTTCAGTCTCAGTGTCAGGCTGCGGCTCAAGTTCAAGTGATGCTTCAGACCAGTCAATATCATCAAGATCCGCGAGCAGAGGGTCGTCTTCAGCGACAGCTAGCTCGTCCGATTCATCGGCTGTTGCTGGCGTATCCTCAAGTTCTGCTATTTCAACTTCTGCTTCCGCAGGTTCCTCTTCGAGACTGTCTACTGCTATAGCATCTGCCGCCGCAGTATCCGTTTCTTGCTGTTCTGGCTCGAACTGCGCGAGTTCAAAATCCAAACTTTGCTCTTCATCTGAAACTGGCTCTTGCTCTGGCTCATGCTCTGCCTCTTGCTCTGGCTCTTCTTCGACAAAGGTTTCACTGGTCGCTGCAATAGCCGCTCCCGAACCGTTCGCTTCATCAATGGCCGTATCAAGCTCAGCATCAGCTTCAACCTGTGGCTCAGCTGTAGCATCGACATTAGTATCCTCATCACGCCGCTTATTCTGCACATCATGATAGGTTCCATGCTCTTCTTTGCTCAGGCGACGCACGTACCAAACATACCAAATGACCAAAATCAGAATGACCGGCACAGCGATTGCAAGCCAAAGTTGCGGCGGCTGCATTAGCCATTGGAAAAAATCAGGACTGGTTTGCTTCGGCACGCTCGCTGCACGCACTGGCGTCTCAACCACAGCGGGTTGAGTTTGAGGTTCCGCTGCTTCCACTACTTCAGCCTGAACCGTTACCTCTGGTTCAGATTCAGGTTTAGATTCAAGTTCAGGTTCAGGCTCTGGCTGCGCCGCTACTTCTGGCTCAGCTGTCACTTCCGGCTCTGGCTGTAGTTCTGGCTGCAGTTCTGGCTCTGCCGCTTGCTGTGCGGTTAGCTCTGCACGGGCATCTTCGGTGACTTCAGCGGCCATGCGTTGTAATTCGATTTCAGCCTGCCGCTCCACATCGACAGATTCTTGCAGCGCCTCAAGTTCACTGGTTACTCTCGCCAAATCAGCTTGGAGCTCACTATTTTGCTGTTGCAGGCTCTCAATTAAAGCGATCGATTCGGCCAGTTGGTCACGCATCGCTTGCATTTCTTCTTCAGCGAGAGGGTCTACCGTGACGATTGCCTCAGAGTTTTCATCCGCAGCAGCGACGTCCTCAGCAAGCGCCTGCTGTTGGGCCTGCTGCGCTGCGCGACCAACATAGGTGCCAGTTTCGTCCAGGCCTGAGTTAATTTGCGGGATATCGAGGTAATACCCATCGAGCATCCGATCCGGTGAATTATTAATAAACACCCGCGGATTATTGGCGACGATTAAATCCATCATCGCATAAACACTTAAGCCGCGCTTTTGGCCATAATAGGTGGCGATAGTCCAGAGTGTATCGCTCGAAACAATCGGACCGAAGCGGTCATCTTGCCAACGTGATACCGTCGCCGAGCTTTGCAGCATCGTCAATTGCGGCAATAATCGCAATTGACCATGTGCAGTCTGCGCTCCAACTAACGCAGTCAAACATACTGCGCTCGCAAGGAAAATTCCTGCTGTTTTTATCGCCACCCTGAACATCTGCTTGCAGTCCTTTTATTCTCGTTTTTATTGTTGTTGCGCTCTGTTATCTCACAGATAATCGCGTAATAAAAGTTCAGCGATTTGAATACTATTAGTCGCTGCGCCTTTGCGAATATTGTCACTGACTACCCACAAGTTAAGCCCTTGTGCATGCGAAATATCATTCCGAACTCGGCCAACATAAACCGCATCATGGCCAGCGGCATTGTCGACCTGCGTTGGATAATCTTCGCGTGCCTCAAGTAACACAACGCCCGGCGCCTCGCGCAGCAACTGCTTTGCCTCTTCAGCATCCAGCGGTTGCTGGGTTTCGATGTGAATCGCCTCAGCGTGGCCAAAGAATACCGGCACCCGCACCGCGGTCGCGTTCACTCTAACCTCATCATCGCCGAGTATTTTTTGGGTTTCCCACACCATTTTCATTTCTTCCTTGGTGTAGTCGTTATCCAAAAAGACATCAATTTGCGGAATGCAGTTGAAGGCGATTTGACGCTGGAACTGCTCCACTTCTACGCCTCGCCCGTTGAGCAATGATGCAGTTTGTTTGGCCAGCTCATCCATCGCTTCTTTGCCCGCCCCCGAGACCGATTGATAGGTCGCGACATTGATGCGCTCGATACCGACCGCTGCGTGAATCGGCTTTAACGCCACCAGCATCTGAATCGTCGAGCAGTTTGGATTGGCGATAATATTGCGATTACGGAAGTCAGCAAGGGCTTCTGGGTTGACCTCTGGGACCACCAATGGCACCTCTGGCTCATAGCGAAACTCAGAGGTGTTATCAATCACCACACAGCCGGCTTCCGCTGCACGTGGGGCATAAATACGTGAAATCGCCCCCCCGGCAGAAAAAAACGCAATTTCAACTTGGCTCCAGTCAAAGTTCTCAGCATCTTCAACCGTCAACGTCTCGCCGCGAAATTCGACCTCGGAGCCAGCCGAGCGCTGACTCGCCAAAGGAAACAGTTGCCCAACTGGGAACTCACGCTCAGCGAGAATTTCCATCATCTGTTGCCCAACCAAGCCGGTTGCGCCAAGCACTGCAACATTAACTGTCCGCGTCATCATCTTCCTGCTACCTGTAAAAATTGTTGTACCTGTTGCCACCGCTGCAAATCGGTCGAATTCAAATCAATCAGCTCGAGGCTCGCTAATTCCGCCCGCGCTGGATAACTTTTCCGCAGTTGATCAAAAGCTTGTGGGCTCAGGTCTGAACCTCGTAATAGCTTATCATCATAGCGAACATCATAAATCGAGAGCAGCGCCGACGCTAGCGTTTGTAGTGAGAGTTTTTCGCCCTTTACCGAATATTGATAAACAGCCTGTGGTAGGCGCTGAGCAACTTGCGATGCCAACTCGGGTAACTCAACCTCAAGCTTAAAATCTCGCACCAGCTGCTGCATGAGACGCAGTGCACCCCCTACTTTACCGGCGACACTGTGGCCCGCAATATGCGCAGTGGCATATTGCACCAGCGCCAGTAACTCACGATTCAGTTGCGGTTCATATTCCCAAACATCGAGCGCAACGGTTAACTCTGGAGTTTTTTGTAACTGCTCTAACAGCGCTTGCTCAGCCACCACTGAGCCGCGACTGGCATTAATTAACAGTGCGTTGGCGTGCAATTGGCTTAACGCTTCTGCGTCAATTAAATGATGGGTCGCATGAGTGCCGGCGCGAGTGAGCGGCACGTGACAGCTGATCACATCGGCGCTCAAAACGCGCTGCCAGTCACGATGAACAGTCGAATCACCCTGCTGATAACGGGGCGGATCGTAACATTCAACTTGATAGCCAAATGCCCGCAAGCGGGCCGCTGCAGCCGTTCCCGTATTACCCGCACCAATAATCGCTGCGCGTAACTGCCCTGACGGGTTGGGTAATTCACCGCGCCGCATGACTTCAGCGGCGACCACACTGGCCACATAGTCGCCGACTGCGCCAGCATTGACACCTGGAGTTGAGTAAAAGAGGATACCGCGTTCGCGCAAGGCGTCTGCAGCGACATGGTCGGTGCCAATGGTTGCCGTACCGAGCCAGCGCAAGCGCGGAGCTTGCGCCAAAAGCGCGCTATCGACTTGGGTAACTGAGCGAATCAATAAGGCTTCTGCTTGCGCAAGTTGTGCCGCGGTTGGCGTGCGCCCCTGATACCATTGCACTTCGAAGTGCTCGGGATAGCAGTCGAGCAACTCGGCCAAACCAGTCATGTTGGCATCTGCCAAAATCGAAATCATACGCTGCAGAGTTCTTCGCTTCGTGAGTTAATGAAGTGAATTGTACTACAGCCTCTCGAGCAGACAAAAAAAAGCGCCATAATGGCGCTTTTTCATCTCAATCGAGGTTTGATCACTCACCTTGATAGCGCTGAATGATCAAGGTTGCATTGGTCCCACCGAAACCAAAGCTGTTTGACATCACTGTGGTCAGCTTCGCAGCTTGTGGTTCACGGACAATATTCATATCCGCCGCGGCTGGGTCAATGGTCTCAATATTGATCGACGGTGCGACAAAATCATGATTCAACATCAAGATCGAATAAATCGCCTCATGCACACCCGCAGCACCTAGCGCATGTCCGGTCATTGCTTTGGTTGCACTGATCAAAGGTTGCTTCTCAGGGAACACCGCACGCACAGCTTCAAGTTCTTTCACATCACCCACTGGAGTACTGGTACCGTGAGTATTGAGGTAATCAATCGGCTGATCGACGGTGGCCATCGCCATTTCCATACAGCGAATTGCGCCCTCACCAGATGGTGCCACCATATCGAAACCGTCAGAGGTTGCACCGTAACCAACAATCTCACCATAGATTTTCGCGCCACGCGCTAAGGCAGTTTCCAGCTCTTCAATCACTAAAATACCGCCACCACCAGCTGGAATAAATCCATCACGATCTGCATCGTATGTGCGCGAGGCCTTGGTTGGCTCATCGTTATATTTCGTGCTGAGCGCCCCCATGGCATCGAATTCCATTCCTAAAGTCCAGTGCAGTTCTTCCCCACCGCCAGCGAAAACTCGATCTTGTTTACCAAACTGAATCAGCTCTAAGGCATGACCGATACAGTGTGCCGACGTTGCACAGGCAGAACTAATGGAGTAGTTCACACCCTTGATTTTAAATGGCGTGGCCAAACAGGCGGAGGTCGTCGACGCCATGCAACGCGGAACCATATACGGCCCAACTCGCTTCACCCCTTTCTCACGCAAGGTATCCGCTGCGGCGACTTGCTGCTCACCGGAGGCGCCACCTGAACCAACCACTAAGCCGGTTCGTGGATTCGAGACCTCTTCTTCGCTCAAGCCTGCATCTTCAATCGCTTGCGCCATGGCAATGTAGGCATACGCTGCCGAGTCACCCATAAAGCGCAACGCTTTACGATCGATATGGTCTTTCGGGTCCAGCCGCACCGGCGCCCACACTTGGCAACGCAAGCCCATATCGGCAAATTCTTGGGAGTACTCAAGCCCCGACTTACCCTGCTTGAGTGAATCGAGAACTTCTTCTTGATTTAAGCCGATACTCGAAACGATTCCGAGTCCGGTAATGACTGCTCTTCTCATGCTAATATCCTGTCTTGCTGAGCGCTGCTGTATGGTAGCCTAGTTCAGTTAAAAAGTGGTCTGCTTTCCGCTTTTTTACGCAAATTTAGGTAGAATAGTTCCATTCTCTATCCATTACGATTGATTACGTAGGTTGTCATGAGCGGAAACAAGCAAACGCGTCCCGAGCCCGCACAAATTCAATTCAATGAACTTGGTTTGCCCGTTGCGACCCAATTTGATGACGTCTATTTTAGCAATGATGGCGGCTTGGCGGAAACCCGTTACGTATTTTTAGCGCAAAATCAGCTGCCTCAGCGCTGGCAAGAACACCCGGCAGGCAGCTTTGTTATTGCCGAAACAGGATTTGGTACCGGGCTGAATTTTTTGGCGACATGGCAAGCTTTCATCGCTTCTGCCCCTGCTACGACGCGTTTACATTTTATCTCGTTTGAAAAATTCCCATTGCAGCGAGCTGAACTTGCTCAAGCTCTGGCTCATTTCCCTGAACTGCAAGCTTTGGTCACGGAATTGCTTGATGCCTACCCCAGTCCCGAACCAGGCTGCCACCGACGCGTGTTCGCTGGTGGCCGTATTACCCTCGATTTATGGTTTGGTGATTTGCTGGAGCAATTACCGGACTGGTTGCCAACAGCGCAGGCTAGCGTGGACTGCTGGTTCCTTGATGGCTTCGCGCCGGATAAAAACCCACAAATGTGGCAGCCGGAGTTATATCACGCCATGGCACAAAGTAGTCGCGGGCAGGCCACCTTCGCCACGTTTACTGCCGCCGGCGCGGTCCGCCGTGGGCTCCAAGCAGCGGGTTATGAGGTGACTAAAGTTAAAGGCTTTGGCCGCAAGCGCGAGATGTTATGCGGACAACTGCAGGCAGCAAGCACAGCCAGCGCCCCCGACGAGGTCATTATCATTGGTGGTGGAATCGCCGCAGCAAGCTTAGTGCAAGCACTGACGCGTAGGAATATCAAAGTCTGCCTGCTGCAACGGGGCTGTGCTGATGGCGCCTCAGGCAATGCTCAAGGCGCGGTCTATCCCCTATTACATGTACAGCGGAGCCCGCTGGCCCAGTTTTTTGTTGCCGCATTTGGTTATGCGCGCCAGCACTATCAGCAGAAATTGCATCATAACTGGCATGAAAGCGGAGTATTACAACTCAACTTCACTCCCGAGCGAGCGGCACGCGCGGAGCAAATTGCCCAGGTTTATGCAGCTGAAACGGTACAATTATGGAGCCCAGAGCAAGTGCAACAGCATTGGCAGCAGCTACCTGCGCAAACCGCACTTTGGTATCCACAAGGCGGCTGGCTCGCACCTGCGCCTGCGGTCGCACAGTTACAGACGCCAGCAACAAAGTGCCAGCATGCCAGTGTGACAGACATCAGCACAGGTCAACAAAAGCGCTGGCACGTGCGTTGTGCTGACGGCAGTGCATATGAAGCAGACTATGTGGTGCTAGCGACAGGAGCAGACTTAGTGGATTGGCTGCCCCAATTTGGCATCGAGCTGCAAAATGTCCGTGGTCAGGTAAGTTACGTAAACAGTAGCGCCGCCACTCAAGAGTGCCCATCGGTGGTTTGCTACAAGGGCTATTTCACCCCTGTGCTAGACGGTCAACACTGTGTCGGTGCAACCTACGCACGCCAGTATGACCGAAGCAAGGCGAGACAAACTCAAGTTGCGGATGACCAAGAAAATCTTGCCACGTTACAGAGCAATTTAGCCCCAATGACATGGCCAAGCGAACTTAAAGTGGTTCATCAACGCGCCTCTGAGCGCAACACCAGCCGCGACCATTTGCCGATTATTGGTGAGCTCAAGCCTGGTTTGGCGGTCATTGGCGCGCTGGGCTCGCGGGGCTACACTGCTGCGCCATTAGCAGCTGAGATCATCGCCAGTCATTGGTGTGCAGAGCCACAGCCGCTTGCTGCCGAACTTATCGAGCGGCTTAAACCGCAACGGCTGCAAGCTTCTCCATAAAAGCGGCGATATGAGCTTGGTCAGCCGGGCTAAGCTCATGTTTCGCAGCAGTAACTGCAGCTTCTAAAGCTGGCATGAGGGCCTCTACTTGCGCATCATTGGCTAGCTCTAGTTGGGCCACAACTAAATCAAAATGACCGCGCAGATAGCCACTGGCAAACAGTTCGTCATCGCTGGTCGATTGCACGGCTTGGTCAAAGACCGCTTCAAGTTGCGCAACATAATGCTGAAACGAGGGATCGGCAGACATCGAAAATCCTTGTGATCAGTTCAATAAATGGCTGCGTAGCTTAGCACAGATGAAAAGATTTCTGTTATCATTCGCCCCGAAAATGATGCACCCATGAGGATTCTATGAGCACCAGCGAGACGGTAAAAATCGGCTTATTTTACGGCTCAACCACTTGTTTTACGGAGATTGCAGCGGAAAAAATTCAGGCGCAATTTGCCCCCGGACAAGTCGAGCTGTTTAATATCAAGGACACTCCGTTACAGGCGTGCGAGGATTATGCCGTCATTATTTTTGGTTTATCGACTTGGGATTTCGGTGAAATCCAAGAAGATTGGGAGAGCCATTGGAGCGATATCCAGCAGCTGCAACTGAATAATAAAATCGTCGCCCTATTCGGAATGGGCGACCAAGTAGGCTACACCGACTGGTTTCAAGATGCGCTTGGCATGTTGCACGATGAACTCGCCAGCCACCCCACTACCCGCGAATGCATTCGCATCGGCTTTTGGCCCAACCAAGGCTACGAATTCAATGCCTCAAAAGCACTGACCCCAGATCAAGCCTACTTTGTTGGCTTGGCACTTGATGAAGATAGTCAGTATCAATTCAGTGAAGAGCGCATTGAAACATGGGTCACGCAACTCAAAGCTGAACTAGCTGAAATCCTCGACTAGACTGAACTGCTGTTGCCAAAATAGCCGTTGTTGTTGCTGTTCAGTGGCTGATAACGGCTGCGCCGGGCTATGCCCCCACACCGGACCGGGCCAGGCCGGATCATCCTGATGGCGCAGCAGCACATGCCAATGGAATTGGCGGACCACATTGCCAAGCGCCCCAAAATTGAGCTTATCCTCGGGCTGCTGATGTTTTAACACGTGACACACCCATTCAAGTTCGCGATAAAGCTGTTGCCGCTCGGCATCGGTTAAATCAAGCAATTCCACACAACCATCTACACGTGGCACTAAAATGCACCAGTTATAGCGCGCATCATTCATCCGCAACAATCGGCACAGCGGTAATTCTGCGAGTAACAGGGTGTCCTGCTCGAGTCGCTTATCCAGTTTGAATTTGCTATAACCTGCTGTATTCATATCTTATCCAACTTAACCGATTGTATGAGGCATTCTAATGCAAGCCACTGTAAAAGCTAGTCTGGTCAGCCTGATCCTGCTCTTGGCAACACTCACTCTCACCCCAGCCAAGGCTGAGGCTGAGACCAACAATGAACTCCCAAGTATTGGCGAATTCAGCCAAGCAATGCAGGAGCATAGCGGCTATTTCCGCTTTTTCTATGCACCGCAACAAGACAAAATTTATCTCGAAGTCCCCCGCCAAAACCAAACCTTTATTTTTCAAACCAGTTTACCTTGGGGGTTAGGCTCAAATGATATTGGCCTTGATCGCGGTCAATTAGGCGCAACCCGCTTAGCTCGCTTCATCATTGCTGGGAATAAAGTCTTACTGCAACAAGAAAACACCCAATTTCGCGCCCAAACCGCCAATGCTGCGGAACGCGCCAGCATCGATGAAGCCTTTGCCGACAGCGTAATTGCCGGCTTTACCGTGGTCGCGGCCGATAGCAATGCCGTGCTCATTGATTACACACCATTTTTGCTCAGCGATACTCACGGTGTGAGCACTCGGCTAGCACAAACGCAGCAAGGACAATTTAAAGTCGCACCAGAGCGTTCAATGGTTTTTCCTGCGCGCAGCAAGGCTTTCCCAGACAACACAGAACTCGAAGCCAAAGTAACCTTCACCGGAACCGGAACGGGGGCTTATTTACGCTCGGTTGCAGCCGACCCAGACCATCTCACCTTGCATCTTCATCATTCATTTATTCGCTTGCCGGATGATAACTATCAACCGCGCGCATTCTACCCGCAAAGTGGTTTTTGGTCCCATGATTTTCTCGATTACGCCGCCCCACTTGGACAATCCATGCAGGTGCAATATATTCCGCGTCATCGTTTCGACGGCTCTGAGCCGATCATTTACTATCTTGATCCAGGTGTTCCAGAGCCCGTTCGCACTGCGCTTTATGAAGGCGGCATGTGGTGGCGCGACGCATTTGCGGCACTCGGCTATGAGGATGCCTTTGAAATCCGTGAACTTCCGGCTGGAGCCGACCCCATGGACGTGCGCTATAACGTGATTCAATGGGTCCATCGCAGCACTCGGGGGTGGTCATATGGCTCGTCCATTATTGACCCGCGCACAGGTGAAATTCTCAAAGGTCATGTCACCCTGGGCTCGCTCCGCGTGCGTCAAGATATGTTGATTGCACAAGGCTTACTTGCTCCTTTTGCCGAACAATATTCGACGGCTGAGCAAGCGCAACTGCTGGCCGACATTGAAGCCATGGCGCTCGCGCGCATCCGCCAATTATCCGCCCATGAAATTGGCCATACCCTTGGTATCGCCCACAACTTCGCCGCGAGCACCGAGAATCGTAGTTCAGTGATGGATTATCCGCACCCATTGGTGCAATTAACTGCTGATGCGCAGGACTTAAGCCTTGCCAATGCGTATGCGGAAGGCATTGGCGCCTGGGATAAGCGCGTGATCGCCTATGGTTACAGTGATCAGCAACCAAGCGCAGTGATTGCCGAAAACAAAGCGTTAGGCTTTAGCTTTATCTCGGATCGCGACGCGCGTCCTGTAGGCGGTGCACATCCTACTGCACATTTGTGGGACAATGGCGAAAACCCAGCAGCAGAACTGACTCGCCTGTTGCAAGTGAGACGCCACGCAATCGATCAATTTGGTTTGGCTAATCTGGCCGAGCAACAACCCGTCAGCCGCTTGCAAGCATTATGGGTGCCGATTTATCTGTTGCACCGCTATCAAACTGAAGCGGCGGTGAAATTGATTGCCGGCGTTGATTATCAGTATGCCGTTAATGATGGTTCGGCAGTGGCTCAGCAAATTGTACCCGCGACCATGCAACGGCAGGCGTTACAAGCCTTAATGACGAGCCTCTCGCAAACCAACTTAACGGTTCCAACAGAAGTTCAGCAGTTGTTGTTACCGCTCGCTTATGGTGAGCCAAGCAGTCGCGAGTACTTTAGCGGTAACACCGGCTTAATCACTGATCCGCATGCGATGGCGGCCAGTCTGGTGCGCTTTACCCTCGACTTATTATTAAACCAACAGCGCTTAGAGCGGTTATTACAACAGCACGAGCAACTCGCCACGATACCTTCAGTGGCAGACGTTTTGGCGGCGTTAGAGGAAAATCTGATTGCCCCAGCCCGAGCTCAAACAAGCAGCTCGTTAAGCCAGCAAATTGCGCTCGAGACCCTGACCAGCGTCGCTCGCCAACATAAAGCGGCGCAGCGTCAACACGCTCTGCAAGCTCAATTCGTGCACTTTATGCAGCAACAGCAACGGTTGTGGTTGGCCGCTCCGAGCTCGCCGCAACGCTCACTTGCTTTACATGCACTTGAGCGTTGGTTTGCCGGGGATGAATGGCCACTCGACCCAGCGGCAGCGTTACCGCCGGGTTCACCGATTTAGTTCGGCTGAGCGAAAAAAGAGTCGCTATGCCAGCGCGGCCGCTCGGTCGCGTTGGCAATTTCTTGCCCAATAGCAAAGTTAATATTGGTAAACATCACACCCGCATCATAGCGAATCGGTAAGTCCGGGCTATCACTCGGTTGATGATAATGCTCGGCAAAGAACTTACCCCAAATCTCACCGCCATCTTCACCCTCATCCTGAGCAGTAAAGCCCGTCATCAGAAAGACAGCTGGAACACCTTTTTTAACAAAAGCATAGTGATCAGAGCGAGTGAAAATCGCTTGCTCAGGCATTGGATCTTCACTTAGCTCAATCCCAAATTGGCCCGCAGCTTTCGCAACCGCAGCTCCCATAGTCGAGTGATTCGAACCGAAGGCAATGACATCGGCAAAGTTATAGAGCAAGACCGGCATATCTAGATTGACGTTACCGACAATCTGGCCAAGCGGTACAGTTGGAAAATGAGCAAAATAATCAGCCCCCAACAAGCCCCGCTCCTCGGCAGTCACGGCCACGAATAGAATCGAACGGCGCGGCTTTTGTTCCGCTTCAGCAAATAAGCGCGCGGTTTCGAGCATTACCGAAACACCTGATGCATTGTCCATCGCACCATTATTAATGTGATCATCTTGGCTGAAATCTTCGGTGATGCCGATATGGTCCGAATGTGCGGTATAGAGCACATATTCATCCGCTAAAGCCGGGTCACTTCCAGGCAGAATCGCGGCAACATTCGGGCTTGAAATTTCTTCAAAGCGAGATGCGCGTCCAAGACTCGCAGTCATACCAAGGTCAAACCCACGAATTTCTTCACCGGCTTCTTGTTGCGCAAAAATCTGCTCGAGTTGCTGCGGTGCTGAACGAAATAAAGTGGTCGCCGCCTCATGATGGACATAGGCACTGGCAACGATGCTTTGGTAGGTTACGTTTGGTTCACCATTGGGTTGCAACCAGGTGACCCGAGGTGCACGTTGATACATAATGCTCACCTCATACGGGCGAACTTTCTCACGCTCCGGCGTATGAATGGTAATAATGCCCACTGCGCCGCGCTCAGCCGCGAAGCGCGTCTTGTTATTATTTAAGTGCGCACCTTCTTCACTTGGCAAATCCTCAGGGCGACCGGTTAACATCACCACAATCTTGCCCGCGACATCTAAGCCAGCGTAGTCATCTAAACCAAACCGCTCAGACACTAGACCATACCCCACAAATACCAGCGGCGCGGTAACTTCATCCTGTTCACTATAGACACTGGGACTAGTTAGAAACTGTTTCGGATAATTTAAACGCCCTGTCTGCCCGTTGGCATCTTCAAAACGAAAGCTGGCGGAATTTTCGACTAAATACGCGCGCCGAAATGGAATACGTTGATAATAGCTACCGTCATCGCCGGCAGGCTCTAATCCAAGTGCTTTGAATTGCGCAGCAATATAGTGTGATGCGATTTCGTGTCCTGCACTACCCGTATCGCGCCCTTCTAAGGCATCGCTCGCCAAAAATTCAAGATGCGCTTGCAGCACCTCAGCTTTTGCACTGGCCGCCTCGGTCTGAGTCGATGGCGCCTCTGTGCACGCAACCAACGCTAAACAAGCGCTACCGAGCAGCCACGCCTTAACCATGGGAGAGTTCATTGATTGAGTCCTTTTTTCTTTGCAATTAAGGAAGTTACCTACTGGATATTATGCCCAGACTTGGCCGACAGGGCTAGCGTAGATGGAAAATTGTTGCAGCAGCCAGAAAATAAATGTAATGTTATATTATTACATTTGCTTGGGTTTAATTTGATTTACTTTACCGAGGTTAATCATGCAGTTTAAAAAGTCAGCGGTTACTCTTGCGCTTACCAGCGCTCTATTTGCTCCGGTCATGGTCAGTGCGCAACAAGTTAGCGAAGCCGTTGCCACCGAACAAGAGGAAACAACCCCAGTTAAACCAACTGAGGTGATTCAAATTACCGCCTCTCCACTTGCCCGAACTGTTTTAGATTCAGCTCAACCGATCAGTGTCATTTCAGGTGATGAGCTGGCCGAGCGTCATGCGCACACGCTTGGTGAGACATTGGCACAAGAGCCCGGAATCAATAACTCTCACTTCGGTGGTGTCGTCGGTAGCCCAATTATTCGTGGTCTTGACGGCCCACGCGTCAAAATCACTCAAAATGGTCTAGATACCGCTGACGTATCACGCGCCAGCCCAGACCACGCCGTAACAACTGAAACATCCATCGCTCAGCAAGTCGAAATTCTGCGCGGTCCGGCGACCCTACTGTACGGCAGCGGTGCCATCGGTGGCGTCGTCAACGTGGTCGATAATCGCATTGCGCAAGACTTTATCGGTGGTCAAGAAGGTCATTTTGATCTCGGTTTGAACACTGCCAGCGAACAGCGTGAAGGAAGCCTGAGTTTCTCCTCAGATGTTGGCTCAATGGTATTTCATGCAGACGCTTTCGCCCGCAGCAGTGAAGACTATTCAACTCCCAGCTTTACCAACGATGAGGGCGAAGTGGTCGATAAAGTCGAGAACTCCTTTATCAATGCACAAGGTGCAACCGTTGGCTTAAGTTATATCTTTGATACTGGCTACTTTGGGGTATCTTTTGGCCGCATGGAACAAGAGTACGGGATCCCAGGCCATGGTCATCATCACCACGATGAGCATGAAGGCGAAGAACATGCCGAAGAAGAGCATCATGAAGAAGAAGCGGGTCCATTTGCTGATCTTTGGCAAAACCGTACGCAAATTCATGGCGGCTGGATGAACCCTGTTAATGGTATCGAAAAGCTCGAGTTACGCTACGCTTTTACGGATTATCAGCATCAAGAAATTGAAGGTATCGAAGCTGCGAGCACCTTCCAAAATGAGCAACAAGAATTACGTTTAATTGCGACTCATGCGCCACTCGGCGAGTGGAATGGCGCAATTGGCTACCACTTCTTTGACCAAGAGCTGAATGCGTTTGGTGAAGAAGCTTACACACCGCCATCGACCAGCACCCGTAACGGTTTATTCTGGTTACTCGAGCGCAGCTATGGCGACCTCAATGTGCAAACGGGTCTGCGCTATGAGCAAGTTGACTTGAGCGCTCCAACACTTAACAACCTCGCTTTAAACTCGCTCAGCTTTGAGCCCATTTCAGCATCATTAGGCTTTACGTATCAGTGGCTGCCAGAATTACAAGTCGCGGTGAACTATAGCCATGCAGAGCGGGCTCCAGCCGGTAATGAAGTCTATGCAAATGGCGCTCACCTGGCGACTCAAACCTACGAGATCGGTTTGGCGTATGAACTGCACGAGGAAGGCGAGCATGAGTATCACATTGAAGCAGTGAACATGCGTCCTGAGATGGAAGTTTCAAATAACTTCGATCTCGGTTTTCATATCGAGCAGGATAACTTCCACTTCCAGTACAACCTGTTCTACAACCGCGTAGATGATTATATTTTTGAAGCCTACACAGGCGTCAACAACATGGATCTTCACAGCGAGCACGCTGAAGAAGAGCACGCACATGACGAGCACGCACACGAAGAGGAAGCACACGACCATAGCGAGGGCCTTGCTGTCGTCGCCTTCGTACAGCGTGATGTTGAGTTATTCGGCTACGAAATGAGCGCTGACTACGCCTTCAATGAAGCTTGGAAAGTGAATGTCTTCAGCGATTACATTCGTGCCCGTGCGCGCGATGGCTCAGGTGATTTACCGCGCATTCCAGCACAACGGATCGGAACTGAATTTGAGTTCAGCCAGCAACAGTGGGTGGCGAAATTTGGTTACACCTGGCATGGCGAGCAAAATCAAATTAGCGTCAATGAAACACCAACGGATAGCTTTGGCCTGCTACACGCACAAGTCAACTGGTACCCGCAGGCCTTCAGTGACTATAACTTGAGTGTTTACGCTAAAGGCGAAAACCTTACCGATGAGTTAGGCCTGATGCACACCTCATTCCTGAAAGAAGACGCACCATTGCGTGGTCGCAATTTCAGTATTGGCGTCCGAGGCTCGTTCTAACGCGCGTTAATTCGCCTACATTAAGCGCAAACATAACGCGGTCTATCGCAGCTCATGCGAGACCGCGTTTTATTTTGGTACGCTATATACAGTTTACTGAGAATCACGTTTCTGGAGCCTGTGATGCAACCGAACCGCCTGCTTTACTCGACCGTGCTTGCTGTCATGCTGATCTTCAGCTCAGTGGCGCATGGGCAAAGCAAGCCAGCGCAAGCGCTCACCATTGAACGCATTTTCTCAGCCCCCGCGCTCGACACCGCAGCGCCAACTCAACTTAAATTTTCTCCGGATGAGACGCTGCTCACCTATCTGAAAGGCTCAGAGCAAGCGCCCGATGTGCTCGACTTATGGGTGTATGATTTAAAAGCTCAGCAACATCGTTTGCTGTTGGCGGCCACTGAACTGGTCACCGATGTCACTGCCATGTCGGCAGCGGAGCAAGCTCGGCGTGAGCGCCTGCGGATCCGCAATAGCGGTATCGTCGATTATCGCTGGTCACCAAAGGGCGATGCGTTATTGATCCCGATTGCGGGGCAACTGTTTTTATATCGCTTGAATCCAACTTCTGAAGTTCCAGCGCTACAGACGCTAACCAGCGCCGAGCAGCAGGCGACCGATGCCGGTTTTTCGCCGCAAGGGCGCTTTATTAGCTTTATTGAAGCGGGAAATTTGTGGGCTTTTGATACCGAACAAAACAAGCAAATCCAACTCACCACCGGGGCTTCCCGCAAAATCAGTTATGGCGTTGCCGAGTTTGTTGCGCAAGAAGAGATGAAGCGCATGACTGGCTACTGGTGGGCCAGTGATGAACAACATATTGCGCTCACGCGGGTCGATGTGCGCCCGGTTGGAGTCAAAACGCGCGTCGATATCTATGCTGATCGTAGCGAGTTAGTGAAACAGCGCTACCCCGCCGCTGGTGAAGCAAATGCCGCGGTTGATCTTGGCGTATTGAATCTGAGCGACCGCACCATCAACTGGTTGGAACTCGAGCAGCGTTACGGGGATGGCTATTTGGCGCGGGTAAATTGGGTGCCGCAGCGAAATATCCTGACTTATCAATGGCAAAATCGCAGCCAATCTGAGCTCACCTTGTGGCGCTATGACCTCGCTAGCACTGAACATCAGCGTATTTTACAAGAAACCAGTGAGTACTGGATTAACTTGCACGATGACTTACACTTCTTGAGCAATAGCCCACACTTTATCTGGGCTTCGGCGCGCTCAGGCTTCAAACATCTGTATCTCTATCGGCTCGATGGCACCCTCATTCGGCAATTGACCAGTGGCGAATGGCAAGTTGATCAACTTGAAGCTGTGGATGAAACTGCTGGACTGTTCTATTTTTCCGGGCGCAAAGACAGCGCAATCGAGCGCCATTTATACCGCTCAAGCTTGGCCACCAAAACCCCAAGCCAACCGACCCGGTTGAGCCAGCGGGATGGCTATCATCAATTTAGCTTCAGTCGCTCAGCGCAAGCTTATGTGAGTTATTTTTCCAATACCGAGCAGCCCCCGCAAGTGAGTTTGCATGGTCCATCTGGCGAGCGCTTGACCTGGATTCATGAGAATCAAATTACCCCAGATCATCCGTTAGCTGACTATATCGATCAGTTTGGTACAACTCAGTTTGGCGAGCTTCAAGCTGCCGATGGCCAGACTCTTTATTATCAAATGACCACGCCACAGGTATTGGCCGACAATAAGCGCTATCCCGCGGTGGTTTTAGTCTATGGCGGTCCGCGCGCCCAGCGTGTCCTGAACCGCTGGGGGAGCTACTTTACCCAATACCTCGTCCAACAAGGCTATGTTGTATTCCAACTCGATAACCGGGGTAGTGGCAATCGCGGCAATCGTTTTGAACAAGGCATTTACCGCCAATTAAGTCAGCTCGAAGTTGCTGATCAGCGCTTGGGAGCCGAGTATTTGCGTTCGCTCCCCTATATTGATCCAGAACGGATCGGCGTATTCGGCCACAGTTATGGTGGTTATATGGCCTTGCACTTGATTCTGCGGGCCGACGACGTCTTTGCTGCTGCCGTTGCCGGTGCACCTGTCACCGATTGGGCCTTGTATGATACCCATTACACCGAGCGCTACATGGGCACACCGCAGGACAACCCTGAAGGGTACCGAGCTGCGAATGTGATGAGCTATGCCAGCCAATTAAAGCGACCTTTACTGGTATATCACGGCATGGCCGATGACAACGTTCTCTACAGTCATACCGCAATGCTGTCTTATGCCCTGCAACAAGCGATGTTACCGTTTGAGTTGATGGCCTACCCAGGTAAGCAACATGGACTGCGCGGACGTGAAACCAATATTCATCGTTATCAATTGATTGCCGACTTCTTTGATCGCCATTTACGCTAAATATGCTAGGCTAGCGTAATTAATCAGCAAGGAGTTGTCCGATGAATTTCTTATCAAGGCGTTTGGTCATGCCAAACGATCTCAACTTTGCTGGCTCTCTGTTCGGGGGCCGTATTCTCGAATGGATTGATGAAGAGGCATATATCTACGCCGCTTGTCAGCTTGATGCAAAAAGTTTAGTGACCAAGCACATTGGTGCGATTAGCTTCGAATCGTCGGCTTATCAAGGCGACGTGGTGGAGTTTGGACTGGGTGTCAAAGCGGCCGGTAAAACCTCGATCACCCTCACCTGCGTAGTACGTAACAAACAAACCAAGCAGACCATTTGTGTGGCGGACGATATTGTTTTTGTGCATATCGACCCGAACACTCGTAAACCGCTTGCACACGGTAAAACCAAACAAGATTTAGATGCGATTAAAATAGAAACGCCGGCGTAATGCCGGCGTTATTATCGGAACAAGCCATTAGCTGGTCATATCGTTATACAAGGTGCGGATCCAACGCTCTTCGTTGATAAAGCCCCACGACCAGTCTTGCCATTGCTCAGCTAAGCCCTGCTCAACCATCTGCTCAACGGTTAATCCGTCTAACATCATCAAGCGAACTTCTTCGCGCGTCATCACAATCATTGAGACCAAACGCTGCCAATCGGCTTTGTTGGCAAGGCTACCGTGGCCAGGAATAATTTGCGTGTCATCCGCTAGCATCGCCATGGTGTGCTCAATTGCATCGATATAGCCTTGCACTGTCCCGCCTGAGTTGAGGTCAATAAACGGGAAACGATCTTTGAAGAATAAGTCACCGGCGTGGATCACATTCTCATCGGCAAACCACACCACGGCATCATTGTCGGTATGCGCAGTAGGAAAATGTTGTAACTGCAACATATCACCAGCAACGCGCAGGCTGAGCTTGTCGCTGAAGGTAATCGTCGGGGCACCAACAGGGTCAAAATTTTCATCATTCATGACGCGTGGCACAACTTTTTCATGAGCGACGACCACGGCACCGGCGGCAACGAAATTAGCATTGCCATCAACATGATCACGATGATGGTGGGTATTCACTAACAGTTTTAATGGCTGTTGGGTAATATCCCGTAATGCTGCCAAAATTTTATCGGAAATGGCCGCATATTGGGCATCCACCATGACCACGCCATCGTCCCCCACAAACAGACCAATGTTGCCACCGGCTCCAGTGACCATATAGACCTTATCGGAGAGTTGTTGAGCTTTCACTTCAACATCTGCCATGGTCGCTTGTGCCTGCGCTGCAGGCGCCAATAAGGCCGTTCCGGTAATCATGGCTAAGGTCAAGACTAGCGCTGTTCGCATTTTGCTCATCTTCAAATCCTCTGTCGTTGATCAATGCCGAGCAGCGCTCGGTCGCACTACTCTAGCGTTGTAAATAATAATCCGCCAAGCAGCCCACTGGCGCTGCTGTCGGTTTTCCATGTTGCCAGTCACCGCCCTCAACACCACTGCCAGCGATATCAACATGAATGTAAGGTAAGGGGGTGTTGCTCCCCACACCGTGTTGTTCAAGGCCTGCTGCAATCGATAAAAACGCAGCAGGGAACTGATGCCCGCGAACGGTCGTCGCTGACGGTCCGTTATTACTCGAGAGGACATCATCAGCACGGGTACGTGCTTTCACCATGGCATAATCTTCGCGCCGCAACCAACTGATTTCAGCCGGATCGCCTGCTTGTTCACCCGCTTCGAATAAACCTTCAGCTAATCTCGCAGAGCGAGCCACAGCGTTGGGGACCAAAGCCGTGTATGGCCCTTTGGCAAGTGCCGCATGACCGGTTAAAGTCGCCACGCTAAACAATTGTGGCTTAACGCTGCTGAGCGCGCGCTCACGGAGATGCGACAATAAATCAGCCAACACCAGACGCCCTTCTGCATCGGTATTACCGATACGAACCCGAACGCCGCTGTGCGCAGTGATGATCTCGTCCGCTACAAAAGCATCAGCACCGATACTATTACGCACACAACCGAGTTCCGCGATCACATTGATATCCTTTGGTGCCATTGCTGCGACGGTTTTAACAAAGCCGGCAACACCTGCAGCACCACCTTTATCACGACTCATCCCAGCCATATGGCCGCCGGTTTTGAGGTCTGCACCACCGGTGTCGTAGACGATTCCTTTACCTGCCATGAGCAAGGTTTGCGCGGCTGTTGGAGTAGTGTATTCAAGCCGAATAACACAGGGCCAATGGCGCTCAACCCCAAGCGACGCGCGTGCCACCGACATCAACAAAGGATAGTCACGCTGTAAGGTGGGGATATCGTCAATCACGGTCACTTGCACTGGCGTGCCGGCAAAGACTTGCTGACAATACTCTGCAAACTGCTTCGGCGCCATCCGCTCCGGCTCGGTGCCCGCCAAGTCGCGGGCAACGCGCTTGCCGGCTTCAACTGCTGTAAGCCACTGCGCATCAACTGCTGCAATCAAACCAATCCGAGTGATAGGTTCTAATTCCTCTTCACCATACGCTTCGCGTGCTTCAAGTGGTTGATATACGGCCTGGCAAAAGCCCCAATACGCCAACGCCTCGGCTTGGCTAAATTGCGCTTGCTCAGGAACCCCAAAAACGACCAGCAACGGCGCCTTTACGCCTGCAGCACTGCACAATTTTGCGGCATCTGCGGCGGCTGAACTTATACTTCTAGCATCCGCATAATCATTGCTCAAATCGCCCGTTGGCGCGCAAATCAAGCGCCCACCAGCAACATCGGCAGCAACCAGAATCGGGTGTTGGCCAAGCCGTTGGTCAAATTGTCGTGCTTGCTTCACGCTGTCGCTAAATTCTGCCGGAATGTGCTGATTAAAGTCACCGAGTAACACCACCGCATCAAAATCTTGTGCCAATGCCTCTGAGTAACTTGCAAAAATCTCTACTTGTGGGAATGCCATCTATAGGTCTCCTTAGCCACGACGACGCCAGCGCGTCCCCTCGGCAGTATCTTCTAATTCAATGCCAAGCGCAGTGAGTTGATCACGAGCCGCATCAGCTCGAGCCCAATCTTTGGCTGCGCGCGCTTCATTGCGCTCGGTAATCAAGGCTTCAATCTGTGCCACATCGTCGGCATCCGCGCGACCACCTTGCAAAAAGGCTTCAGGCTCTTGCTCGAGCAAACCGAGCATAGCGGCAAGATGTTTCAGAACTGCGGCAAGTTTTTGTTTATCTTGCGGCTGCTCAGCACGGTTCACTTGGCGGGCTAAATCAAATAATACCGCCAAGGCTTCAGGAACGTTAAAATCATCCTGCATCGCCGCATGAAACGCTTGCTGCTGTTCAGTTGCGATCTGCTCCAGATCGACGTTCACAGCCTCTACTCCACGCAAGGCAGTGTAGAGTCGTTCCAGCGCAGCATGAGCCTGCTCTAAATTGTCCGTGGTGTAATTCAATTGCGAGCGATAATGGCTCGAGAGCAGAAAGTAACGCACGGTTTCAGCATCGTACTGTGCCAGCACATCACGAATGGTGAAAAAGTTACCAAGTGATTTAGACATTTTCACTTCGTCGACTTGGACCATACCGCTGTGCATCCAATAATTGACATATTGACCGTGATTGGCACAGCAACTCTGCGCCACCTCGTTTTCATGGTGCGGGAAGATCAAATCCGAACCGCCACCGTGGATATCGAAATGGGCGCCGAGGTGGCGTTTGTTCATCGCTGAACATTCAATATGCCAACCCGGACGGCCCTCGCCCCAAGGTGATGCCCAGCTCGGCTCGCCTGCTTTAGCGCGTTTCCAGAGAACGAAATCGAGTGGATCTTTTTTACTCTGAGTCACTTCAACGCGAGCGCCGGCCTGCAACTGCTCTAAATCTTGGCGACTCAAAGCACCATAATTAGAGAAGGTTTTAACCGCAAACAAAACATCACCGTCATCGGCCACATAAGCATGACCTTTATCGAGCAAGTCTTGAATCATCTGGATGATGTCATCCATATGCCCGGTCACCGTCGGTTCAATATCCGGTTCAAGTAAATTCAACGCAGCGAAATCATCATGCATAGCACGGGTAAAGCGTTCGGTGACCGCATCAATAGATTCATTATTTTCATTGGCACGGCGAATAATCTTGTCATCCACATCGGTAATGTTGCGGACATAGGTGACCTGATAGCCGAGCGCACGCAAGTAACGCACCACCACATCGAACGAGACATAAGTCCGCGCGTGGCCGATGTGACAGTAGTCATAAATGGTCACCCCGCAAACATACAGTTTGACGGTCCCTGCGGTAATGGGCTTAAACACTTCTTTTTTGCGCGTCAGGGTATTAAACAAGGTTAGCATCGAAAGTTCCTATCAAATGTCGCTGCGGAGACCAAAAATAAGGGTCATATGATACCGCATGGTGTAGCCTTGTCACAAACAGTGCTAAACTATTTTGAGTTTGCTTTTAATTAAGCTCGAGCCGTGTCGAGCGCCTTTTTAAACGGAGTGAGAAAATGCACGTTAAATTAACCACCAACCATGGCGATATCACCCTTAACCTTTTCGCTGATAAAGCCCCCGAAACCGTTGCTAACTTTGTTCAGTATGTAAAAGACGGCTTCTACAATGGCACGCTTTTTCATCGGGTGATTAAAGGCTTTATGATTCAAGGCGGTGGCATGGACCAAGAGTTCGTTCAAAAAGAAACCCGCGCCCCAATCAAAAACGAAGCCAACAATGGGCTGGCCAATAATGTCGGCACCATCGCTATGGCGCGTACTCAAGACCCTCATTCAGCGACAGCTCAATTTTTCATTAACGTCGCTAATAATGATTTTCTCAACTTCAAAAATGAAAGCGTTGGCGGCTGGGGCTATTGTGTCTTTGGCGAAGTCAGCGAAGGTATGGATGTGGTGCAAAAAATTGAAGCGGTGCGCACCACTTCACGGAGCTTCCATCAAGACGTGCCTTACGAAGATGTTGTAATTGAGTCTGCAGTCGTCATCGACTAAGCGACGACTGATGGCAACCTGGTTTATCTCAGACCTGCATCTGAGCCCCAGTCGCCCGGATATAACCGAGCTGTTCGAACGCTTTTGCCAGCAATTAAAAGCTGGCGAACAGCTCTATATTCTTGGCGACTTGGTCGATGCTTGGCTTGGGGATGATGATCAGAGTCCATTTGCCAATGCCCTGCGCCAAACTCTTGCTAAACTAGTTACGCGCAGGGTTGAGGTGTTTTTTATGGCAGGCAATCGTGACTTTTTAATCGGTCACCGATTTGCTGCCGATACCGGCATTACCGTGTTACCCGAACCACACAAACTAGAGCTCTGCGGCCAACCCACCCTGTTACTCCATGGCGATAGCCTTTGCACTGATGACGTCAGTTATCAACGCTTTCGGCGCATCATTCGCCAGCGCTGGCTGATTAAGTTGCTATTGAGTTTACCGCTGCGCTTGCGGATGCGGATTGCCACTAAACTGCGGGCTGCCTCAAAAACTCAGCAACCCCTCACCAGCGCGCAACTGGCCATCATGGATGTGAATCAAAGCAGTGTGAAGTCTTGCTTTGCCGAGCATCAAATCACGCTTATGATCCACGGCCACACGCACCGTCCCGCCATCCATCAAGAGCACTACGGGACTCGTATTGTGCTTGGCGATTGGTACCAGCAAGGGAGTATGTTGCGGGTGGACGAAAACGGCTACGAATTACTCAGTCAACCGCTGCCGACCGCAAACCATTAAGCAGCCGCCTCGGTGCTCGTGAGTGCGCTCGCGGGGACCCCACTGTGGAATCTTAATTGGCTATCTTCCGCTTCAATCAAGCCTGCTTCACAGGCGCGAAAATCAGCCACCCGCTGTGCAATCTCATCAGCACTCGCGTAGTTTTGCGCTAAGCTTAAATAATCTTGGTAGTGACGCGCCTCTGAGCGTAACAACGACGTGTAGAAGCGACTTAAATCGTCATCGACCACCGCCGCTAAAGCCGCAAAGCGCTCACACGAACGGGCCTCGATAAATGCCCCACAAATCAACTTATCCACTAAGGTCGCGGGTTCATGGGTGCGAACTTCACGAAACAGCCCGCGGGCATAACGGCTTGAAGTCAGGTGCTGATAGTCGATGCCGCGCGCTTCGAGAATCTCTAGTACTTGAAAAAAGTGATGTAACTCTTCTTTAATCAGCAGCACCATCTTTTCGATTAACTCGCTTTGTTCGCTGCTTTCGGTGCGCGGCAACATCGCCTTGGTGAGCCTATTTTGCTCCGCCAGTTGGTGCCAATCACCAATTTGCCGGTAGGTGAAATCCTCATAGGGTTTCAGCCACGCGAGTAAGGCTTTACCGCTTTCATCATCCACCGCATAACGTCGAATCAACAGCATCGCCGACTGTGCCGCTTTCAATTCACAGTTTGCATGGTCAATCAATAGCGTGGGCAAATGCTCAGGACGACGGGCCAGCTCGATCCATGCCTGCGGTGTTTTACAACCGAGGAACGCGTGGATAGGTGTAAGTAATTCTTTATAGGACATTCGGTACCGCTTAAAAGTTAATCAGAAAACTGCTTGACTCTCGATAAAATCCGACCAATATAGAAGTTAAGCCGAAAAAAATAATCGGTTCATAACGCTAATAATAACAATAAAACTTTAGAACAACGAAACGAAGTTGAGGTCTGTCATGATTTTGAATCATATTTGGGGGCTATACGCTCACCCGCTCAAAGAATGGAAAACAATCGACGAGCGGCATGAATCCATGCCCTATGCGCTCAGCCACATTCTCCTGATTGCCCTGATCCCATGTGCTATCGCATATTACGCATCAGTTCACATTGGTTGGAACATTGGCGCCCGTGATACCACCTTTTTAACCGCTGAAAGTGCAACTATGATGGCCGTTGCCATGTACCTCGGTATTATCGTCGGCTGCTTTGCGCTCGGTTACCTGATTCACTGGATGGCCAAAACATTTGGCGCCAAGCCAACCTTCACCCAATCATTTGAGTTGGCCGCTTACACTGCAACACCTGCAATCATGTCAGGTGTCGGCGCTTTATACCCTGAACTTTGGTTCATCACTATGGTATTCCTCGCCGGTATCGCCTACTCGGTGTACTTGCTCTACACTGGTGTACCGATTTTGATGCATATCCCAGAAGAGCGCGGCTTTATCTACGCCAGTTCAGTCGTCACTGCTGGATTAATTATGTTGGTCGTACTTATGGTGACTTCTGCCATTATCTGGACCAACGGGTTTATGCCACAATACGTTGGCTAAAGACTCTTTGATTCGTTGAATAAAGCCACCCCTGCGGTGGCTTTTTCATTTCCTGACTAGGGTCAAAGCCGATTATCTGATAGGCTAAAGCCCGTCTCATAATTGCAATATAGCAGGATAAACAATGCAGAATAATGACAATAAATTGAGCCTGACCACTCGCATCGTCATCGGGATGCTCGCCGGTATCGCAGTTGGCGTACTGCTTAAATTAGCATTCCCCGACAACACGCTCGTCGATGGTTACCTCACTAAAGGTTTATTCCACGTCATCGGCCAAATTTTTATTGCTTCGCTACAAATGATTGTAGTGCCCTTGGTATTTGTCTCCCTGGTCGTCGGGACCTGTTCATTGAGCGACCCGAGCAAACTCGGCCGCCTCGGTGGCAAGGCAGTCGGCTTATATCTGATTACCACCGCTATCGCCATTAGCTTTGCGATTTTCGCTGCGACCTTGGTGCAACCAGGCGTTGGTCTAGAACTTGCCACAGACGCGGTCTATGAGGCCAAAGCAGCGCCAAGTTTGGCTCAGGTGATTATTGATTTGTTCCCGAAAAACCCGTTCAACGCGATGGCCGATGGCAATATGCTACAAATCATCGTGTTCGCGCTGCTGTTTGGGATTGCGATGGCGTTAGTCGGTCCTGCCGGCGACCGCTTGAAGAACATGTTCGAAGATTTCAACACCGTCATTATGAAGCTGGTGGTGATCTTGATGAACATCGCACCTTATGGGGTGTTTGCCTTGATGGCGAAACTTTTCACCGAAACCGAGTTCGATACCATCATCAACCTAGGTCAGTATTTCTTACTGGTATTCGTGGTCTTGATTCTGCATGGCTTAGTGTCGTACTCAATTATTCTGAAGGGCATGACGGGCCTCAGTCCTCGCTTGTTCTTGCGCAAAATGCGCGAAGTACAGATCTTCGGTTTCTCCACCTCCAGCAGTAACGCCACCATGCCGGTGACGCTAGAAACCGTCACCAAGCGCCTTGGCGTACACAACCGAGTCGGTTCCTTTACCGTGCCTCTCGGTGCCACTATTAACATGGATGGCACCGCGATTATGCAAGGGGTTGCGACTGTCTTTATCGCTCAAGTCTACCTGGTTGATTTATCTATGGCGGACTACTTGATGGTGGTGTTGACTGCTACCCTTGCCTCAGTTGGCACCGCAGGTGTACCTGGCGTGGGCTTAATCATGCTGGCTATGGTGCTTGGCCAAGTTGGCCTGCCTGTTGAAGGGATTGGTTTGATTATTGGGGTCGACCGCTTGTTGGATATGACCCGTACTGCAGTCAACGTTACCGGCGATGCCATGGTGAGCGTGATTATTGCGAAAAGTGAAGGGGATTTGGATGTTGCGGTATTCAATGATCCGAACGCAGATATTGCAGCTCGCGATGTCGAATCACAATTGGAACAGCGTCGCAGTTAGCGACGCTGATGCCGTTCTCGGTTAAGTTGTTTCTGTTCCGCATTTTTACGAAACATCACATAGAGCGCACCGCGGCCACCATGCGCGCGTTGCGCACTATGAAACGCCATCACTGGCTCAAGTTCACGCAGCCACTTGTTGACATAACTTTTAATCAGCGCCGGATGAGGCTTAGAGTTCTTACCCATACCATGAATCACCAAACCTGACCGAACTCCGCTGCGATGACAATCTTGGACAAACTGATAAAGCGCCCGACGAGCCTCCTCGAGGGTGTGATGGTGCAAATTCAAACTCGCTTCGAGGCTGTATTGGCCCAGCCGCAAGCGCTTATAAACGCCATGCTGAACGCCATCACGACGAAAACTCAATAACTCGTCCGGCTCAACTAAGTCAACATACTCACGGCTTAAGAAGTTGGCATCTTCTTGCTCTTGCCGCTCAGCAGCCGCACGCCGTTGCTGTTGTGCTAACGTTGGTTCAAAGGCCGTGCGAATATCCGCGACTTCTTCCCCACTTAATGGCGTCACGCCCATCATTTCACGACGAAACAACTCGAATTCATCGCTCATGTCCGCTCTTCCTCTCGCATCTGAATGCTTGGTTTAAAAAGGCTCTTGCTTTACTACGGTATTTTTCACGGTTTGGAACAATTTGCCTGTGTTGCGCCCTAGCCGCTCGCCTAAATTCTTCTTCGGTGCATAGCGAATCAAGAACACATCATGGGTTTTGCTCTGCTCAAGTAGCCAGGCATCACTCGTCACCAAACTGTCGACGAGACCGTATTCGATCGCCTCCTGAGCAGTCCAATACTCCCCTGTAGCAACTTTATCAATATCGATATCTGGCCGATACTGCTGCACATGCGCTTTAAACTGCTGATGAATTTTTTCTAAATCTTGCTTAAATTTGTCTCGTCCGGCATCGGTGTTCTCGCCAAACATGGTTAAGGTACGTTTATACTCACCGGCAGTAACCTGCTCAAAATCAACCTCATGCTTTTGCAGCCAACGATGGAAGTTTGGCAGTTGCGCGAGTACTCCGATAGAACCAATAATCGCAAACGGCGCAGCATAGAGCTTGTCCGCCACACACGCCATCAAATAGCCACCACTCGCAGCCACTTTATCTACGCTCACAGTGAGCTTAAGCTTGGCATCTTTTAAGCGTTGTAACTGCGCTGCGCCAAGCCCATAACCATGCACCACACCTCCGCCACTTTCCAGACGGACCAGCACTTCTTCGCCTGCCTCTGCGACCGCAATAATGGCATTCACTTCACGCTTCAATTGATCAACTTCATGGGCATCCATGGAGCCATTAAAATCAATCACGAACAGCCGTTTGCGTTCTTCTGCTTGTTGTTGTTTTTGCGCTTTTTTCTGCGCTTTAACAAATTTCTTGCGTTGTTTTTTGTCCAGCATTTCCAATTGCAGTTGCTCTGCTCCTTCGCGCAGATCATCTGACAAGCGCTCAATCTCAAGCTCACCGCGACTATGGCGTTTACGTTGAGCAAGATTAGCGATACTGCCAATCACAATGACAAACGCAAACACCACGATCATTCCTTTTAACGCAAAGGCTGCCACATCCAATAACCAATCCATTTAATTACTCCAATCGCTCTCGCTGGACCATAATGCGTTAGCATATCATTTTCTTAATTCGATGGCAGAACACAATAAAAAAGGTCGCCTTGAGGCGACCTTTTCATATAGAGCAAGTGCTCGATATAGATTAGCCTGGAGTAACGCCGCCCAATAGAACGCTTGGGTTACTCACTGGAATCACAGTTGCACCTGTGCTGAACCAGCCAGCCGCTTGCATTTGCATTTCCATGGTTGCCGCAACTGAAGCTGATGGGTCAACGATTGAGCCGTGGTCACCTTCAGTGAAGCGCGCTACACCCGATACCGGCATACCATCTTGGCTGATCACAGTTTGAGTAATCGCATCTAGACCAAGTAACGCTATCATTGGCTCAGTGCCTGCCAGCGGTTTGCCTGCGACTGCATTTGGAATGACTTGGTCAGGCAACACAGTATCGCTACCAACTACTTCGATCAGATGGATTGGACTCTCGTCAGCCGCGACTTCAGCGACGTAGTTGAGCGGGTCACCCGAGTCAACAACACTTTGTGCAGCGAATGCAAATTGCTCAAACAAGCCATTCACTTCAGCTTGCTCAGCCGCAGATAGACCGGCCCAGAATTGGTCGTAAACAGCAATCAAAACGCTCTGGAATTGCGGTGAAGTCGGTGCGATACCCTGAGCTTCGGCAGCAGCAAGTGCAGCACTGGCAAACTCAGGCTCAGCTGAGAATAGCAGTTGTGATTTCACCACTGGACCGAATGATGGAGATGCTAACAAGAAGTTCGCAATACTGCCACCCGGTGCCATTAACGACGTCGCACGAACTGAGAAGTTTGGCGCGAAACCTACATTCTCACTCACCATGTCTTGCGCATCATTAGCAACCGCGGTGAACACTGTTCCTGCAATCGCGCCCAGTGAGTGACCGACATAAAAGACGTTCGACCCGTCAAGCGGTGCACCTTGGTTGTTATTCAAGCTCAACCGCAGACCAAGCAAATCAGACACTGACTGACGTAAGTTATCACGGGCAGTCAATAGGCTTGCCAAGTTCATGTAAGCCGTTGGGCTACCTGTGCTGGCGTTGATTGCGCCAAAGCCACGGTCGCCGTGGAGCGGATGGTCAATTGCAACGGTTGCAAAACCAGCTAGCGACAAGGTGCCAGCAATACCAAATGCGTTGGTTTTTTTGCCGGTAATACCGTGCTGGAAAATCACCACAGGCCAGCCACTAGCAGGCATATTAATTGGGTCAAGACCTTGCAGCGCACGAATTTGGTTCACCGCTGCTTCATCAGGAACCGCAACCACTACTGGAACGTCGACCATACCCTGTACCGCAGGCACTGGGTTGTATTTAGTCAGGTGACGCTCTTCGTCAACACCTGGGAAGTCAAAACAGTTATTTGGTGGCAGCAATAGCGCAGGATTAGTGAGCGCTTCGGCTGGGATTCCCGCTGCAACCGGGTCGATCAAGCCCGCTTGGACACCACCTAGAATAGACGCTGGGCTATCACACGCTGCTTTCCAATTGCCTGTTAATGGCGCGGTTGGATTACTCTCGCTCGGCAGTGGCGAGAAGTAAGGCAGACTGACTAAACCTTGATACAAGCTGGCAGTGCTTGCCGCTAAATAGGCAGGATTGGTTGGATCTACTTCAAGCGCACCGGCGTTTACCAAGGCATCCGCGACTGATAGTGTAGTGTCTTGCAACGCCAATGATGGCTGACCGCTAGCCATAAACTGCTGCGCCATCAAACCCTTAATTGGGGTGAATACGTCACTGATTGACTGCGTCGTGTAGCTTGACACATAAATGATGCTGTCTTTGCTCACGCCAAACGCGGCTAACGCATCTTCGTGGCTATTGATCAGACGCTGCAAACCAAGTGCTGATGCGTCACCCGAAACTGGGTATACATCGGCATCACGCTGCATCAAACCATAAGTTTGTGAAGCTTTAACGGCACGACCGAGATCATCTTCGATATTCGACGTCAGGACGACTTTATAACCTGTTTTCGCTTTCAATGGGCGCAGTGGAATCACCGCAACACTGCTTGAACTAACCGCTGCAACAGTGAAATCAACCCCGTGGGTTAACTCGCCGACTACTGCACAAGTCGCCGCGGGGCTTGCTGCGGCACACTCTGGGCTCACAGCTGTACCACCCATAACCGCTTCAAACATCCGGATTGAACCCGGTGCTTCTAGCGTTGCGGCATCGATACCCACTGGATTGCCGCTGGCATCAAGTGGTAATGAGAAGTTGAACACCATGGTTGAGTGCGTGCCCCAGCCGTCAAGACCGTTCAACGCAACTTGTGGGTTACTTTCGTCGGTTGGATCGGCAACTGGAATATTGAGGGTACCGTCAGTGCTACCACTCAAAAGAATATTTGAAGGGACCGGAACGACCCCGTTACTTGGGTCGAACTGAACGCGTGCCGCGTTCACTTGAGTTTCGATCACAGTGGTTGGCGCTTCATCACCGCCACCGCCACAGCCCGCTAACAAGAGCGCACCGCTGACCGCTGATACAATCGCGAGTTTTTTCATGAGGTTTCCCCAATCCTTGTTCGTGTTGTTATATTCTGGGCACCTACAGATGCCTTAGTCTTATCTTGCCTATCATCGCTATTTTTAACTGGTACGACAAGACTCACCTTAACAAAAATTTATACACGCCTCACCAGCAAGTTGGAAGTGTTTTCTAAAAATTCTTTATTCCTACTGAGAATCCGTGCGAAAACCATTACACTGTGGCTAAATTTTTGTTTGATGTAAGTTTCACTCAGCACAAGTGTACTCATAAAATGACAAGCATGCATAATTACGACTCAAAAAATATCGATCTTAGTGGCAAAACTATTTTGGTGACCGGGGCCGGCGACGGCATTGGCCGGGTTGCAGCCCTACATTATGCCCAAGCAGGAGCGACCGTAATTTTACTGGGTCGCACCACGCGTAAGCTCGAAGCCGTATATGACGAAATCATGGCGGCCGGAGGTCCAGAGCCTGCGATCGTCCCGTTGGATATGAAAGGGGCCACCAAAACCCATTATCAGGGCTTGAACGCCACTATTATCGAACAGTTTGGCAAACTCGATGGTTTGCTCAATAACGCCAGCCTACTTGGTGTGCTATCACCATTTGAAACCATCGACAGTGATAGTTGGAATGATTTAATGCAGGTCAATGTCACCGCACAGTTCCTCCTGACTCAAGCACTGATGCCAGCGCTGAAAAAAGCACCGCATGCCAGTATTATTTTCACCTCATCAGGAGTCGGCCGCCGTGGTCGTGCCTTTTGGGGGCCTTATGCGGTGAGCAAGTTTGCGACCGAAGGGCTCGCCCAAGTCATGGCCGATGAGTATGAAGACAGTTCGATTCGCGTAAATGTGATTAATCCCGGCGCAACACGCACTAGTATGCGTGCTCGTGCCTATCCGGGCGAAGACCCGATGCGCCTGAAAACGGCAAGTGAACTTATGCCGCTCTATCTTTATCTAATGAGTGACGCGAGTATCGAGGTAAATGGAGAGTCACTTGATGCCCAATAACTCCAAGTAAGGAGGTAAAGCATGGCGACTACGACAGCATCCGAACAACTGCAACTTCAGCTTGTTGGCATGAGCTGCGCCGGCTGTGCCAAGCGCATTGATAAAGCCCTGCGTGAGCTCCCCAATGTGACTGAGGTCGAGGTGAATTTCGCCACTGAAATGGCGACTGTAACGGGGCATGACCTCGCTGCTAAACCGCTGATACATGCCGTGACCAAAGTTGGCTTTGGGGCGAGCGAGATCGAGCCAAACAGTGATTTAAGCGAGTACGACCAGGCTCATGAAGTCTACCAAACCCAACAGTTTCGCAAGTTCATTGTAGCAGCAGTGCTGTCACTGCCATTACTCTACACTATGTTCTCGCACTTTAGTTTGACGCAAGCTGTGCCTGTACCCGAACTCCTGCTCAGCCCTTGGTTCCAGTTGTTGCTCGCCACCCCCGTACAATTTGGCGTTGGCTGGCAGTTCTACCGGGGGGCCTATTTAGCGCTGCGCAGCGGCACCAGTAATATGGATGTATTGGTTGCACTCGGGACCAGTGCTGCGTATGGCTACAGCGTTTATTTAGGTTTTTTCGCTGATGTCGCCGATCATGGCCTCTATTTCGAAACCAGCGCCATGCTCATTACCCTTATTGTGCTCGGTAAATGGTTTGAGGCAAGGGCCAAAGGACGTTCCTCAGCGGCAATTCGTGAGCTTTTGAAACTGCAACCCAATCGCGCCCTCAAACAAAATGATGCGGGTGAATTCGAAGCTGTCGCGATTGAATCGCTTGAACACGGCGATACGATTTTGATTAAACCGGGAGCGCAAATACCTACGGATGCCAGAGTCACGCAGGGCAACAGTAGTGTGAATGAAGCCATGCTTACTGGTGAAAGCATGCCTGTTGATAAAACCGCAGGCAGCCAGCTGTTTGCCGGTACCCTAAATCAGTCCGGCGCGCTGTATGCTGAAGTGACCGCCCGTGGCCAAGACACGTTACTCGCTCAGATTATTCATACGGTGCGCCAAGCACAAAGCTCAAAAGCACCGATTCAGCGTCTCGCAGACCGTGTCGCAGGCGTTTTTGTCCCTTGTGTTATCGCCATCGCTAGCGCAACTTTTCTGTTATGGTGGTTCTATCTCGCGCCCAGCGTGCTAGAAGCGGCGCTTAAAGCAAGCATTGCCGTTTTAGTCATCGCTTGCCCGTGTGCTTTAGGGCTAGCCACACCCACCTCAATCATGGCCGGGTCCGGTCGCGCCGCGCAATTAGGCGTGTTGTTCAAGCACAGTCGAGCGCTCGAACAAGCCTACCAAGTTGACACCATTGTATTTGATAAAACCGGCACCGTAACTCGCGGTGAGCCGACTCTCACCGACCTCGAAATTGCTGCCAAAATGGAAGCAAGTGAAGTGCATGCTCTCGCCTATGCGCTTGAGTCACATTCGGACCATCCGCTCGCTCAAGCCTTGGTCAACGGCCTCGCCGATAAGCCCCGTGTGCAACTCAGTTTATCTGACTATCAGAATCACAGTGGTCAAGGTGTGAGTGCCATGTATGGCGAGCAACACGTGCGGCTTGGTAGTGCGAAATTTATTCGTCAATTCGCGACACTCTCAAGCGCTTGGCAAGAGCAAATCCAGCAACTCGAGCAGGTCGGTAAAACTGTGGTGTTGCTAGCCAGAGAACAAGAGCTTTTGGGGCTTTTCGCGCTTAGCGATACGCTACGTGATGAAGCCACCTCGATTTTGACTCAACTCGGTCAACATTATCGATTAGTCTTGCTCAGTGGCGATAACCACGCCACTGTTGCAGCCGTCGCCGCGGAACTCGGTATGACAGACTTTTTTGCCGAAGTCATGCCTAAACAAAAAGCCAGTGTGATTGCAGAATTACAGCAGCAGGGGCATCAAGTTGCTATGGTCGGCGATGGCATTAACGATGCTCCAGCACTGGCCACGGCAGATCTTGGCATCGCCATGGGGAAAGGCAGTGGCGTCGCACTTGAAACAGCAGACGTAGCCCTTTTGCGTGATGATCTAAACGCCTTACCGCGCGTTTTTAATCTAAGTCGAAAAACCAACCGTAATATAAAACAAAACTTGTTTTGGGCTTTTGCATACAATAGCTTAGGGATCCCAATCGCAGCCAGTGGCCTGCTTGCTCCTTGGCTTGCCGGAGCGGCTATGGCATTGAGTTCAATCTCGGTAGTCATCAATGCACTGCGTTTACAGCGAATGAAAGTGTAAGCTTTAGATTGCATGTTTTAGGAAAGGAATAAGGTATGGCGACAGCTTGGTTTACCGCAACTGCATTACTGGCCGTAAGCGCGAGCGCTGAGGCGCTGGCCTATGAATTAACCCCGTTAAACCTTCCCAACCAGGTGCAATGGTTTGGGGTAAGCACCCCAAGTCGTGATGTCATTTGGTTAAGCGGTGCCGATAGTATGGTGGCGCGCAGTATCGATGGCGGTGTCACCTGGGAAGTCGGGAAAACCGGGCCAAGCCCATTACAATTACGCGATATCGAGGCGCTTGATAGTGATCATGCGTACGCTTTGAGTATCGGTAAAGACGGCGACTCCCGCATTTATTACACCAACGATGGCGGTCAAAACTGGGTGCTAAGCTACCGTGGTCGCGGCGAACAATTTCTCAATTGTTTAGCTGTTTCAGCCAAGGGCGAAGCATGGATTTATGGCGACAGTATCGATGGCCGCTGGGATATGGTGCGCAGTGCCGATGGCCGTAACTGGCTGCCTAGCCGTAATGCGGTTGATAGCCAGCCCCTTGGCGGTGAAGGCGGTCTCGCTGCTAGCGGCGCCTGCACCCGCTATAACGACGGGGTGTGGGCAATGGCAACAGCAAATGCAACCACCGCACGAGTTCTCATTAAACGGGAGCGTGGTATCCGTTTCAAAGCGGTCGATACCCCCATGGTGGCAGGCCCTGGGGCTGGTATTGCGAGTATCTGGCCATTCTCGGAGCGCCATTGGTTACTTGCTGGGGGCGATCTGGAAAACCCACAGCGCGAACCACGCCTGCTTGAATATCAAAACGGTGAATTCCGTGAGCTGCCACAAGCACCTATTGCTGGTGCGCTCTACAGTCTCACTGTACTCCCCAATAATGAGGTTTTAGTAACGAATCCAAATGGCGCCGCCATCTTGGACAGCGGCTATGAAACTTGGCAAGTACTCAGTGACAGTAATATTTGGAACGCGAGTTGCAATGGCACCAGCTGTTTTCTCGTGGGTAAAGCTGGCTATGTCGCTAAGTTAACCTGGAGTGCTGATTAACCTTGTAACAAGGCGGTGCCACCGAGTAAGTGGCTGACTTGGCAAAAGCCATTGCGATTTAATGCACGTGCCGCCACTGCACTGCGTTGTCCAGAACGACAAATACAAACAATCGGCCGCTCTTGATAGGTGCTGCGATGATCAGCGATAAACTGTGCCAAACGCGGTAGCGGGACATTTTTCACTTCGTTCGCCAGTGGCAGTGGATTCAATTGATGTTCTTGCTGTTCGCGCACATCTATTACGAGGGTATCGGGTCGGCGCAACCATTCTTGCTGTTGCTCTAAGCTGACATCAATCAACTCACACGGCAATGACTCGCCACGCAACTCAAGTAATTGCCATGCCACCTCAAACTGCGGATCGCGCGCCGCAAGAATTAAACTGTCCTCGCTGACCCAACTCTCCAAAGTGTGTAATTCAGGCTCCTCACCGACAAAGACGAATTTGCGTGAGGCTTGGCTTAATTCGTATACGGGTAAGCGTGTTCCCATTCGCCGAATACTTGCTGAACCTATCTGCAACGATTGATTCAGGGCAAGCGGCCAACCGACAGCATCGCCAAGCTCGGTATCAAGCACTGCTGCGAGCATGGCTCGCGCACTCCCCTCCGTACTGGGCTGAGTGCTAAGAATGGCTTGTACATGATAATGCTGACATTGCACCAAGCGTTGAATTCGTTCAGCCAACTCCGGCACAGGATCGATAACCACTAATTCTCGGGCAGCCTTATCAATAATCAAATAGCAGCACTGCTGATCAAAGCGTAACTGCACCACACCATCGAGTTCAGAATCGATATCCTCTTGGGTATCCACCAGCAGCAAGCATGATTGCCGCAATGCCCGTGCCGCTTCTTCAATACGCTGACAGGCTTGAGCAATGGTCTCAGCCTGAGTCGCTGGCCCAAACGATAAGCGAATGGCTGACTGCGAGCGCCAATCAGGTGCACCCATGGCATCGAGGACAAAACTACGGCTTACCCCGGAGCTACACGCCGAACCAGAGCTCACCCGAATATTCGCTGCGTCAAATACATCCATGATGTCGCGGGATGAAAGTCCGCGCACCGAAAAGTTCAAGGTGGTTGGTACCGAGTGCTCAAGTGAGTGGTTTAATTCAAGGCTTGGAAAAGCACGTTGTAATGCCTGCAATAATTGCTGCCGAAACTGCTCAAGCGTGCTCGGATCGTGAAACCCGCCTTCCTGCGGTGCTAACAACAGCTCAAACAACCGATGTAACGCGGCAATACCGGGTAAATTTTCGGTTCCCGAGCGCAATCCGCTCTCCTGCCCACCGCCGATTAACAGCGGCGTATAAGGTGCTCCCTCGCGCACATACAAGAAACCGATTCCTTTGGGGGCATAGAGCTTGTGGCCTGAAAAAGGCGCATAGTCAATGCTGGTAGCATTTAGATCAAGTGCTTGTTTGCCTAACACCTGCACACAATCGACCAGCCATGGCACGGTTGGGTTATGCTCACGGATAACGCACTCAAGGGCACTAAGGTCTTGTTTTACGCCGGTCTCATTGTTCACCGCCATGGTGCAGATCATCGCTGCATCAGCAACGTGGTCAGCAATAAATTGCTGGTCCAACAAACCATTTGCATCGACTGGAATTGCTTTCAGCTCGGTCTCACAACCAAGCACCTGTTGCCAGTGCGCAAGCGCCTGTGGGACGGCTTTATGTTCGGTCGCTCCATACAACAACCAACGACCACTGTTTGGCTGCGATTTAGCATGGCTTAAAGCCGACAACACCGCGGTCTGGATGCCCTCTGTAGCACCGCTCGTGAACAGTAAATGGCCTTGCTGAGCGCCAACTAATTGGCGCCCGAGTTGCCGCGTGCTTTCGAGAATATAACGCGCTTGCAAACCAGTGGTGTGAGTACTACTCGGGTTACCAAATACCGCCTCCATGACATGGGTGACGGTTGCCGCAATATCCTCGAGCACCGGAGTAGTGGCATTACAATCGAGATAGATTTCTTCTTGTTTCGGACGAATGTGCAGCGGAGTAACCATCAAGCTTTCCTAACCATCAATACGATTACGTTGCCATTCCTGTTCTTTTGCCATACGCGCCTTCTTCTCATCGCACGGATCATCACAATCACAGGCTTTATCAAGGCCTAATGCCGAGATGCCGCCGCAACTGCCTTTTATTCGTTTGCCCTGCATAATGAAGCCAACAGACATGGCGAGTACAACGACTAAAAAGACTGCAAAAACTGCTAAGAATAGTTCCATCGGATACCTCCTACTGCGTGCTATCCGAGCCTGCTACATACTGGGTATAAGGCAAAAACGCTGAACTTACATATTCGACAAAAGCGCCATCTTCATACGCGATTAACAACACCGCAAGCTGCTTTTCTTCAGCAAAAGCTAACGCCTTTTCAGTCCCCATGACCGTCAGTGCGGTTGCGTACGCATCGGCATCGATACAAGTATCAGCGATGACCGTCACCGAAGCAAGGTTATGCTGAATCGGCTTTGCGGTGCGAGGGTCAATAATATGCGAGTAGCGCTGACCTGCACTTTCAAAATAATTCCGATAATCACCGGAAGTCGCAATCCCCGCGTCACCTGGTAATACGACCATTTGAATTGCGCGTTGTTCAACCGTTGGCTTTTCAATCGCGATTTTCCATGGCTCGCTGCCTGGCTTCATCCCTTTGGTGCGCATCTCGCCACCTATCTCGACCAAATAGTTATAGATTTCCATTTGCTCGAGTAAACCAGCAACCCGGTCAACTGCATAGCCCTTGGCTATGGTAGATAAATCGACATAAACCTCAGGGTGAGCCTTACTGAGTTGATGGTTTTCAACCGTAAGCAATTGATAGCCAGAGTGTGCCCGTGCGGTTGCAATCTCCGCTTCGGTAGGGACACGTTCTGGCCGGCCATTGGGGCCGAACCCCCATAAATTGACTAACGGTCCAACTGTTACATCCAACAAACCTTCGGTTTCCACCGCGACCCCGAGCGCACGGCGCACAACGAACTCAAGTGAACGTGAAATGACCACAGGTTCAGTTGAGCGCAACCGATTAAAACGTGACAATTCAGAGTCTGGGTCATAAGTCGACATCTGACTGTTGATTTGTGCCAACAATCCGTCCACGCGCTCTTTCACATGCTCTGGCGCATGCTGCGGATTCGCAGTGACATAGCGAATGGTGTAGGTCGTCCCCATCGTCTCACCACTCACAACTTGCTGGCTCGGACTATGCGTACAGGATACGAAAAAGGCTAGCCCCATTAGGGCTAGCCAAATTTTACCAAACAACGTGAAGTGTTGTTTCATTGGGTTTTATCCACCAAAGTCATCCAACATGATATTTTCGTCTTCAACACCAAGGTCTTTCAACATATTGATCACCGCGGCGTTCATCATGGGTGGTCCACACATGTAGAATTCACAATCTTCCGGCGCTTCATGGTCTTTCAGGTAGTTCTCATAAAGCACGTTGTGAATAAACCCAGTGTAACCTTCCCAATTATCTTCTGGCTGCGGATCAGAGAGTGCCACATGCCATTCGAAGTTATCATTCTCACGTTGCAACATGTCGAAATCTTCAACGTAGAACATTTCTTTCTTCGAACGCGCACCGTACCAGAAGGTGATCTTCCGATCTGTCTTAAGACGACGGAGCTGATCGAAGATATGCGAGCGCATCGGCGCCATTCCTGCACCACCACCAACGAATACCATTTCAGCATCCGTATCTTTGGCGAAGAACTCACCAAACGGTCCAGAAATCGTCACTTTATCGCCTGGCTTCAAGCTGAAGATATAAGACGACATTTTACCCGCTGGCAGGCTCAAATTGTTCGGCGGAGGTGTCGCACAACGCACGTTCAACATGATGATGCCTTTTTCATCAGGGTAGTTCGCCATTGAGTATGCACGAATGACTTCTTCATCAACTTTTGATTCCACGTCAAGGAAGCCAAATCGCTCCCAATCGCTGCGGAATTTATCTTCCATTTCAAAGTCTTTGTATTTCACGTGATGAGGTGGCGCCTCAATCTGAATGTAACCACCGGCACGGAATGGTACTTCTTCACCTTCTGGAAGCTGAACCACAAACTCTTTGATAAAGGTCGCAACGTTATTGTTCGATTTCACCGTACAATCCCATTTGCGGATCCCAAATACCTCTTCTGGCAGCTCGATTTTCATGTCTTGTTTAACGTTTACCTGACATGATAAACGGCAACCTTCACGCGCTTCTTTACGGTTAATGTGGTCACGCTCAGTCGGCAGAATTTCACCGCCACCCTCTTTGATCACCACTCGGCACTGACCGCATGAGCCACCGCCACCACAAGCTGACGATACAAAGATACCGGCATTTGCTAACGCTCCAAGCAACTTAGTGCCCGGTTGCGCGGTGATTTTCTTGTCTTCGTCATCATTAATTAAAATTGTCACATCACCCTGAGGTACTAATTTCGATTTTGCGAACATGATGACCGCAACCAAAATCAATACGATCAAGATAAACATGCCTACGCCGAGACCAATGAGTACTAACTCTTGTCCTTGCATCGACTTTTACCTCTCGTTATTCCGTTGTGTACTTTGCGTCACTTACAGGGATACGCCCGAAAACGACATAAAGCCCAAGCCAATCAAACCAACTGACATAAACGTGACACCAAGACCACGTAAACCGTCGGGAACATCTGCATATTTGAGCTTTTCACGCACTGCCGCGAGCGCCACAATTGCGAGTGCCCAACCGATGCCGCTACCGATACCGTAGACCACACTCTCAGTGAAGGTGTAATCACGCTCAACCATGAATGCAACACCACCGAAGATGGCACAGTTCACGGTAATTAACGGTAGGAAAATACCCAAAGCGTTGTACAAGGCTGGAACATATTTATCGAGCGTCATCTCAAGAATCTGTACCAGTGCTGCAATCACACCGATAAAGGTTAAGAAACGCAAGAAACTCAAGTCAGCATCAGGGAATCCAGCCCAAGCCAATGCGCCCGGAGCAAGGATATTGTGATAGACAATGTTATTCACTGGTACCGAGATACCCAGTACTACGATAACTGCAACACCCAAACCAAATGCTGTCGTGACTTTCTTCGATACCGCCAAGAAAGTACACATCCCCAAGAAGAACGAGAGTGCTAAGTTCTCAACGAAAATCGATTTAATTAATAAGCTGATATAGGCTTCCATGACTTACTCCTTCGGCTCAACTTGCTCTGGGCGGAAAGTACGAAGTACCCAAATAAAGCCGCCGATAATAAAGAAGGCACTTGGTGGTAATACCAAGAGACCGATTGGTTGATACCAACCACCTTCTGAAGCAAGCGATAGGATCTGATAACCAAATAAGCTACCTGAGCCAAATAACTCACGAATAAAGCCAACGACCAAAAGTACCACTGAGTAGCCTAAACCATTACCGATACCATCAAGGAATGACAAGCCCGGCGAGCTCTTCATCGCAAACGCCTCAGCACGACCCATTACGATACAGTTAGTAATAATCAAACCAACGAATACCGAGAGCTCTTTTGCAATGCTATAAGCATAAGCGCGCAAAATTTGGTCTACGACGATTACCAAGCTAGCGATAATGGTCATTTGCACAATAATCCGTACGCTTGACGGAATATGGTTACGAATGATCGAAATAAATAAGTTTGAAAACGCCGTTACGAAGGTCAAGGCCAAACACATGACCACGGTGTTTTCCATTTTCGAGGTCACCGCAAGTGCAGAACAAATCCCTAGGATCTGAAGTGCAATCGGGTTATTCGCAAAAATCGGTCCAAACAGAACCTCTTTCATCTCTTTTGCACTAGCCATTAGAAGTTAGCTCCCCTTGCCGAATTTTATCCAGTAACGGACCGTATGCTGCAGCGCTGAACCAATATTGGAAGGTATTCTCTACCCCGTTACTGGTTAATGTCGCACCTGACAAAGCATCGATGTCATGAGCCGCGTCGACCGCGTTTTTGGTGACGCTAATTTTTACGTCAACCAATTGCTCACCATAGATTTGCTTGCCTTGCCAGCTTTCAACCCACTGCGGGTTCTGGATTTCGCCACCGAGACCAGGCGTTTCTGAGTGCTCGTAAAAGTTGATACCACGAATGGTATTCATGTCTGACTCAAGCGCCAACAAGCCGTACATGGTGCCCCACAGTCCGTAGCCACGGATGAACATCACCACAGTTTCAAGCTGACCTTGGTCATCATTGATGAAATAAACTTTGGTGACATCTTCGCGCGAACCAATTCCGGCAACGTCATTTTTCTTTTCCAACTTGGTTGAAAAAGCCGGTTTCTTCGCCGTTGAAATTGGGTCGTACTCGGTTGGGTTTGCACCATCAACATCTGCCACAAACTCGAGTGTTTCGAGGCTAACCAAACGGGTTTCAACGCGGTCGTTGAAGACTGCAACAACATCCGTGGTCGGTTCCAACAAGCCCGCTGCGTCGAGCACGTTACGCTGCATATCTAGTGCAGCATTTTTCTTTTGAATTGGCTTTAACCCAACTGCGGCACCGGCAACGATGATGGCACAGACCAAACATACGCCGATAACGACCGTCAGAGTTTTGCCAAGAGTTTCGTTATTCTTAGCCATTGCGTGCCAACCTCCGCTTAATATTCGCTTGCACGACAAAGTGGTCAAACAGCGGTGCAAATACGTTGGCAAATAGAATTGCTAACATAATGCCCTCTGGATAAGCTGGGTTCACAACCCGAATCAAGACAGTCATGGCACCAATCAAGAAGCCGTAATAGAACTTGCCTTTATTCGTAAACGACGCCGATACCGGGTCGGTTGCCATAAACATCATCCCGAATGCAAAACCACCTACGACCAAGTGCCAGTACCAAGGCATCTGGAACATAGTGTTGGTATCACTACCGATGAAGTTAAACAGCGCAGAGATTGCGACCATGCCAATGAACACACCACTGACGATGCGCCATGAGGCGATGCGGAAATAAATAAGTGCCAGACCGCCGATGAGGATCATCAAGGTCGAGACTTCTCCCATTGAACCTTGGATGTTGCCAAGGAAAGCGTTCCACCACAGTTCAGTATTCGCGAAGTAATCGGTACCCGTAGCGGCTTGACCAAGCAAGGTTGCACCTGAATAGCCATCTACTGCAGTCCACACTCGGTCCCCAGAAATCTGAGCTGGGAAAGCGAAGTATAAGAAGGCACGACCTGTTAGCGCTGGGTTTAAGAAGTTACGGCCGGTTCCGCCAAAAATTTCTTTCCCGATAACAACCCCGAAGGTGATCCCCAAGGCAACCTGCCACAATGGAATGGTTGCAGGTAGAGTTAACGAGAACAACACTGAAGTGACAAAGAAACCTTCGTTGACTTCGTGTTTACGAATTGAAGCGAACAGCACTTCCCAGAAACCACCGACGATAAAGGTGGTCGCGTAAACCGGTAGGAAGAAACATGCACCGTAGAACATTTTCCCGGCCCAACCTGCGTTGGCAAGGTCACCGCCGAGAGCTTGGAACAAGCCGACTTGCCAAATATCAGCCAACTGGAAACCACCAGCTAAGGCAATAGAAGCTTGGTTACCAATGTTGTACATGCCCCAGAACATGGCTGGGAAGGTCATCATCCATACCAAAATCATGATCCGCTTCAAATCAACATTGTCGCGAACATGGGTCATTTTTTGCGTGACTTTACCTGGGGTATACAAAATAGTGGCGACCGCTTCGTAAAGCGCATACCACTTTTCATATTTACCGCCTTTTTCAAAGTCGGGCTCGATACGCTCGAGATAATTCTTCAAACTCATGGCTTAGCCCTCTTTCTCGATCATCGTCAACATCTCGCGCAGCACAGGGCCGTACTCATACTTGCCCGGGCAAACATAGGTACAAAGCGCAAGATCTTCCTCGTCAAGCTCCAATAGACCAAGCTTCTGAGCTTGCTCTGAATCGCCCGACAAGATGTCGCGTAACAAAATAGTTGGCAGAATATCCAACGGCATGACGCGCTCATAGTTGCCAATTGGCACCATGGCACGGTCAGATCCATTGGTTGAGGTGGTCATATCGTACGTCTTCTTCGGGCTCAAGTGGCCTGCAAACGCACGCGTAACTGAGTGCTGGTTCACACCCGGTTTGATCCAACCAAAAAACTCCTTGAAATCCCCTTCAAGGAGCACGCTTACTTGCGTGTGGAAGCGGCCAAGCCACTGATGCGCATCGTCAACACGGTGTCCATTCAAGACTGAACCACTTACGATCCGCTGTTTGCCTTGTTTGAGTTCGCCAGCAGTTAATTCAACCAAGTTAGCGCCCATTTCGGTACGCAGTAAACGTGGTTTTTCCACCCCTGGACCTGCTAACGCCACCACCCGCGGGCTATAAATTTCACCCGTAGTGAAGAGCTTGCCGAATGCAATCACGTCCTGGTAGCCGATATGCCATACTTGCTTGCTCGCGCTTACTGGCGACAAGAAGTGGATGTGAGTACCGACCAAGCCGGCTGGATGTGGGCCGCTAAAGCTTTCTAACTGAACCTTAGCATCACCCGTATTCACCTCCGCAGCCGCATCTTTGACCACAAAGACAGTCCCTTCGGTCAGTTGACCCAAGACTTTTAAGCCATCAACAAATGCTTGTTGTTGCTCAGCGATAATCACGCTTGGGTCGGCTGCAAGAGGGTTAGTGTCCATTGCGTTGACAAAAATAGCCGCCGGTGTCGCATCTAATTGAGGCGAACGACTGAAGGGCCGAGTCCGCAGCGCAACCCACTGACCAGCATCGTTTAATTGCTCAACAATTTTGGCACGCTCGAGTTTGCCTAGCTCAGCGCTGTCGTAACTAGCAAACGTTTCTTGCTCGTTGCCGTCTTTTTCAATGACGACCGCTTGCAAAACCCGTTTGGCGCCACGTAATACGTCTTTAACAACGCCACTGGCAGGTGCGGTGAATTTAACCCCTGGGTTTTTCTTATCTTCGAAAAGTACTTGGCCTTTTTTCACCCGATCGCCTGCTTTCACATGCATAGTCGGACGCATACCAACATACTCTTCACCCAGTACGGCAACGGTGTTGATGGCTTGACCATCTTCGATAGCTTGCTGGGGTGCTCCGGAAATCGGAATATCCAGCCCTTTCTTGATCGTAATCATACGCGTTTGCACTACTCGTTAGGGAAGATTAATCTTAATCAGTGAACTCACTGAAATCCTGAAAAATCAAAAGCTTACAATGCTTTTCGACAAACATTTTGCGACCAGCACTGCAGCAAAATTTCGTACTCGTACTTTACTCGGGCGACGATTTTAACACTTTTGTCCTTGTGGTTACTACCTTCTGTGACGAAAAAATAGCAGTATAAAAAACCTCGCCGTAGCGAGGTTTTTACGATTTCTTATCGAACTAAGTTTAGTTACTAAGACCAACTCACAACTGGATCAACATCTGCATCATAATCGACGCCGTCGATGCCAAACCCAAATAGCTTGAGAAAGTCAGCATGGTAACCTTCATAATCGGCCAGTTGATGGAAGTTCTCTTGGGTGACCTTATCCCACAGTGCTTTCACTTTAGCCTGGGTCGCATCATTGGTTTCAAAACCATCCATACGTAGGCGATGAGCTTCGTCGAGAGTTGGTGAAGCTGCGTACAACCCCTCAGTGAACAAGCGATAAATTTGCTCGATACACCCTTCATGGGTGCCTTCTTGCTTCATCACCCCGTAGATCAGCGAAATGTACAATGGCATCACAGGAATAGCCGAACTCGCTTGCGTGACCAAGGCTTTTAACGACGAAACATAAGCCTCCAGTTGCAACTCAGCGTAGTTACTACGCAATGCCGCAGCAGCTCGGTCGAGATCTTCTTTTGCCTTGCCAATCGTAGCGTGCCCATAAATCGGCCAAGTCAATTCTTTCCCAATATAGGTATACGCAGTAGTTTTGCAGCCCGCTGCCAACACACCCGCTTCTGCCAACGCCGCTAACCAAAGCTCCCAATCTTCGCCGCCCATTACTTTAACCGTATTGGCGATTTCATCTTCAGTTGCTGGTTCAAGGCTAATCTCTTTCACCTCGTCGCGATCGGTATCATAGGTTTTGGTGGTATAGGCCTGCCCGACCGGTTTCAGTGTTGAACTATACACCTCACCGCTTTTAGGATCCTTCCGCTTCGGTGACGCCAATGAATAGACGACCAAATCGACTTGCCCGAGATCAGCTTTGATGGCCTCGACGACTTGGGCTTTGATTTCGTCCGAAAAGGCATCGCCATTAATGGTTTTAGCATATAAACCCTGCGCTTTAGCCGCATCATGAAAAGCTGCGGTGTTGTACCAACCCGCGGTGCCTGTGCGCTTTTCAGTTGGCTCTTTTTCAAAGCAAACACCCAGGGTTTTGGCGCCAGCTCCAAACGCCGCAGTGATCCGTGAAGCCAAGCCATAACCGGTTGAGCAACCAATCACTAAAACGCGCTGTGGAACTTGCTCTAAGCGCGGTTGTTGTTGGATAAAATCGATTTGTTGTTGCACATGTGCAGCACATCCGAGCGGATGAGCATTAGTACAAATAAAACCACGAATCTTGGGATGGATGACCATGTTTCTGCCTTTTCAATCGTAAAATGGTGCGGAATGATCGCTAGTTTAGCTTAGTCTTACGGTACAACAGATCTGATTAGTTTTGTGGTGAATCAAGCTTACTGCCACCTAAGCATTGCGGTGAGCTCGGAACTTGCCCAGCTTGTTGCCACTCTGTCGGGGTATATAAATGCAAAGCAAGTGCGTGAATTGGCCCGGCATCAAGCTCATTCGCGAGTAACTTATGCACCCGACGGTGGCGCTGAAGCGCCCGCTCGCCCTCAAATACTGTACTGACCAGCGTCACCTTAAAATGCGAATCAGCACTAGCGGTACCATGCTGATCACTCTCATTCACGAGCTCAATAAAGCTTGGCGCGAAGGCCTCGATTAATTTGTCTTGCAAGCCAATAGTGAATGCCGTCGTCATCCCGTCGTCACTCCTAATTTTGATCTAACTGGCTGTAACAAACGCGCTCATCACGGCCGATTCGAGCCATAATGTTGAAAATATTTGGGGCGCTACCGCCACGTCGATAAGCCACGCGATAAAGGCCCGAACTAAAAGTTCCCCACTGCTGCCACAGCAGCACATCATAATCGTTGGCAAGTTCACCTAACAACTCGAGTCCTTCTTGCCGATAGTCTGGAAACGCACTGACATCACCGACTAAGCGCCAGCGATTAAGGTCACCGCGTTCGGCTTGTAACGATTCATTATAGCGGTTGCGACAAAAACTTAATTGAATGGATTCACTACTGAGTGACCACTGGGTATTTGGTAACTGCAGCAGGTCTAGCTTTTGTACTTGCTGCAAGGCTCGACGATTTTCAACTTCTGACACCGTTGGCTCACAACCTGCTAAGACTGCAACGAACATAACTGCAGTTAGCGCAAGTGAGGTTTTATATTTTGATGCATGTTTTGAGAATAGTTTTGCAAAACCACGGAAGTGCGACATTGGCACAATCGAATCCTCAGCTTTTATTCATTCAGCGGCATATGATACGTGGAAGCGTGCGCTTTGAGAAGTAACCTAGAGAGGGTTTGAACATCCATGTTCCAGCTAACCGCTCACGTCCCCTATGAAGCGATTAACTAAATCCTGAACATCATCTTAACACAAACCTTCCACGCATCAATACAAATTTAAAACAATTCGGTAATTGTTTATTTTCTAACTATTTTTTATCTTTTCCCGATTCTTGCGGGGCCTGATCAGCGCTCTGCTCTGGCTCAGGTTGAATCAGGGCAAGAATCTCCCAGCCTGGCGCCGGTTCTATCTTGCCAGTATCCGTAAAGACCGAACACTTACCCCGCTCATCAAAAGCGAACATGGGTAACGCCCGACTACCATAACGACTTTTATAATCCTCATATGTGAATGATTCGGTTAGCTGCGTCACTTTCGGCATGCCACCTTGCGCCACCAAGCTCGACAACTTCGCGAACGTGACTCCTTTGCCGAACAGGTTGAGGCGCTCGAGATAACTTTCAGACAATTGCTTGCGAGCCGGTGCATCGAGATCTCCTGTCGCCAAGCCGAAAATCCGCTTGGTCTCAAACCAGTCCATAAAATGCAGCGCCACAACGGGGTTTAACTGACGGTATGGGGATAACAGCAACAGATTGCCAATGCCAGTTAGATCCATGTGGTTTTCAGCATGTTCAGAGCTCGGGTTACCGAAATAAACGGGAATATTCTCCATCCGCGCTTGTTTGATATGTTCCCAGTTGGTATCCGCCAATAACACCGGAACCTCGCGTTCACGCAGAGCCTTGGCGATCAATTGTGCGGTCTTGTTCGCGCCAAAGATCAAAAACCCGTGGGCTGGGGGCTCGCGTAACCCAAGTAACTGCGCCAACGGTTTCGCCGTTAAACTCTGCAGCACCACAGTACTGACAATCACCAAGAATACCAACGGCACCAGCGCATCAATGCCATCCCACCCCGCTTGCTGCATTTTGAGCGCAAACAAGGCCGAAACTGCCGCTGCGACAATACCGCGCGGTGCAATCCAAGAAAGTAAGACCTTTTCTTTGAAGTTAAGCTCTGTCCCACGCGCCGATATCCACACCGCCAAGGGACGCACCACAAAAATGATCAGCAGCAACAACCAAATGGCGGACATGCCGAGAGAACTAAAGGCATCAGTTTGAAGGCGTGCAGCTAAAATAATGAATAAACCCGAGATAAGAAGAACACTCAGGGTTTCTTTAAACTCCAGAATATCGTCTAGATCGAGCCCACGAATGTTAGCCATGACCATGCCCATCACGGTCACAGTAAGTAGACCTGATTCATGTTGCAGACTATTTGAAAGCGCAAACACCCCGAGTACGACTGCGAGTGTCGCAACATTCCGCAAATAGTGCGGAAACCAGCCTCGACTCAGCGCCAGTGCAGTAAATTTTGCAGCGGCAAAACCTAACGCAAAACCTACCAACACAGTGGTTAAAAAGGCTTGTACTGCATGGCTAATACCAGCGCCCTGACTCGCAACGATAAATTCATAAACCAGCACGGCCAGCAACGCCCCAATCGGGTCAATGATAATCCCTTCCCAGCGCAAAATGTTGGCAAGTTTGGCACTCGGTCGCACCGAGCGAATCATCGGCATGATCACGGTTGGCCCGGTCACCACAACTAAGGCCCCAAATAAAGCGGCGAGTTCCCAACCAAACCCCATTAAATAATGCGCGGCAACGGCAATACTCAACCATGTAATGAGCATCCCGACACTGACCAAACGACTGACCATGCGACCATGGCCTTTAATTTCTTCGCGTTTAAGCGTCAAGCTTCCCTCAAACAGGATGATAGCCACCGCTAACGATACAATGGGGAATAAAATATCACCAAATACCGCATCAGGATTAAGCCAGCCAAACCATGGGCCAATCACAATCCCAGTTACTAACAAAGGTAAAATGGCAGGTATTTTGAGGCGCCAAGCAAGTAATTGACAAATAATCGAGAGAACCCCGATAAGTGCGAGCGCAGAGAGGTTTGACATAAAAAAGCTCCGGTTACACGGGCAAGATTTTTACCCTAACGTAACCGGAGCCGACCTGTAAAGCAGTATAAATTACAATTGATAATGATTCGCATTTGCACTAAAGTATACCCACTCCCAAATGAGAATCAATATCATTCTAATTATTTTTTTAATATAATCCCTGCAAACAGGTTAGAGGTAGTCGTTATGCACACTATTTTGCGTTCAACCATCATCGCTATCAGCGCCGTTGCCACACTCGGATTGAGTGCCTATCAGGCTCAAGCGAGCGAAGTAAATGTCTACTCAGCGCGCAAAGAAAATCTAATTAAACCCCTACTCGAGCGCTTTACCGAGCAAACCGGTATTGAAGTCAATTTGTTGACAGGTAATGGCGATGCGTTATTGATGCGTTTACAAAACGAAGGCCGTAACACTCCTGCCGACTTATTCCTGACAGTTGATGCCGGCAACCTTCATCGCGCCGCAACTGCGGGTGTATTTCAACCGCTTTCGGCAACCGTTACTGAGCAAGTGCCGAGTAACTTGGTTGGTGTAGATAATAGCTGGGTCGGTTTAAGTTTACGCGCGCGGCCTATTTTTTATGCAGCAGATCGGGTCGATCCAAGCACCTTAACTGGCTATGAAAGCTTAACGGACAGCCACTGGCATAAAAATGTTTGTATTCGTTCGTCAGATAATATTTACAACCAGTCGCTTACTGCCGCATTAATTGCCCATTGGGGTCAAGAAAAAACCGAAACTTGGGCGCAAGGATTAGTGGCTAACCTCGCAAAACCTCCAGTCGGTGGCGACCGCGACCAGATCAAAGCTGTTGCAGCCGGTGTTTGCGACCTTGCCGTTGCGAACACCTATTACCTCGGTATTATGGAGGGCTCAGATGACCCAGCTGAGCGTGAGGCTGCAAGTAAAGTGAAAATTTTCTGGCCCAATCAAGATGAGCAAGGCACCCATATTAATGTATCGGGTATCGGCCTGACCAAGCACGCCAAAAATAAAGCCGCCGCAGAGCAACTTATTCGCTTCTTGTTATCGAGTGATGCTCAGCAGTGGTATGCCGCAACCAACAATGAATATCCTGCAGTGAGTTCAGTCACTTGGAGCGAACGCCTGCAAAACTGGGGCACCTTTAAAATGGATGAATTGCCAATGGTCGTGCTCGGTGAGAACAACGCTGAAGCGGTTAAATTAATGAACCGCGCAGGCTGGCGTTAATGCAAAGAGGGCGTCAAGCCAGTTTAATCATCGCGGCACTGCTTATCGGCGTGCCGCTTTTCGTTGTCTTGGGTGTGACCCTAGGCGATAGCCTCAGCGGCGACCACGCCACCCTTAGCCATCTTTGGCAAACCGTTATTCCTGAATACATCAGTCATAGCCTGCTGCTTATGTTCGGTGTCGCCACGGGGGTAATAAGCATCGGGGTAACCACTGCCTGGCTCACTACCAGTTGCCGCTTTCCGGGGCAGCAACTGTTAAGTTGGGCCTTGCTGCTACCGTTAGCAATGCCCGCATATATCACAGCTTACACCTATACCGGCATGCTCGACTTCGCAGGCCCAGTACAAAGCCTAATTCGTGACCTGAGCGGATGGGGTTACGGTGATTATTGGTTCCCGCAAATTCGTAGCCTCGGTGGCGCCATATTAATGTTGAGCTTGGTGCTCTACCCCTATGTCTATTTGATTAGTCGCGCGGCCTTTTTACAACAATCCGCCACCACCCTAGAAGCTGGTCGCAGTCTTGGGCTTACCCCATGGCAGTGCTTCTTCCGCTTGGCGTTACCACTTGCCCGCCCTGCGATTGTTACCGGAGCCACTTTAGCGCTAATGGAAACCCTTGCCGATTACGGTACGGTGCAGTATTTCGGTGTGACCACCTTTACTACTGGAATTTTCCGCACCTGGTATGGTCTTGGCGACTTAAATGGCGCGATTCAATTAGCCGGGATGTTGTTATTGGCGGTGATTGCTTTGATTCTGATCGAGCGCTGGTCACGGCGCCAAGCCCGCTATGATCAGGCTCGTCAACGCCCCGCTGAGGCGTTCCAACTGCGCGGCGGTAAAGCTTGGTTAGCCGCAATCGTCTGTTGGTTGCCGCTGGCTCTTGGCTTTATTTTGCCGGCCCTGCAACTGGCCGCGTGGTCCATAGAACGTGCCGAAATTTGGACCCAAGCAAGCTTTTGGGAAATTACCTGGAATAGCTTCGCGCTAGCATTTATCGCGGCATTGATCGTAGTGAGTATTGCCCTCTGGTTAGCCTACGGGCGGCGCCAACTCCCGACTGCGGCAGTTCGCATCAGTGTGCAATTTGCGGGGCTAGGCTATGCCATTCCCGGCCTTGTCATCGCGGTAGGATTGTTGCTACCCCTCACGCAAGTAGACCATCTGCTGATTGCAGCCAGTGAACGTTGGTTCAATTACAACCCAGGATTACTGCTGACCGGGACGCTATTTAGTTTATTGTTTGCTTACACGGTCCGTTTTTTAAGTGTGTCGCTGCAAACCATTCAAGCGGGCTTGAGTGAGATTCGTCCAAGTATGGATGAAGCCGCGCAAATTCAGGGCTATCGGCCGCTGCAAATTTTGCGTCGTATTCATATTCCGCTGTTGCGCCCAAGCGTACTCACGGCACTTATATTAGTTGGGGTCGACGTTCTGAAAGAACTCCCCGCGACTCTGGTGTTACGCCCATTTGACTTTAATACTCTGGCAGTGCGTGCCTATGAAATGGCGGGCGACGAGCGTCTCGCTGATGCCGGGCCACCCGCCTTGATGATGGTCCTAGTCGGCCTTATTCCGGTTATTTTATTATCGCGGGCCATGGTAAAATCGCAGCATCAACCCCATAAGGAGCAGGAATTTGTCACGCCTAGAGCTTGATCAGGTTGCCGTCACAATCGCCCAAAACCCAATTGTTCGGGGCGTTTCGCTCACCCTTGAGAATGGTGAGATCGGCTGTTTGCTCGGTCCAAGTGGCTGCGGCAAAACCACTCTGTTACGCGCAATTGCGGGCTTCCAAGCCTTGCAGCAAGGGCGTATTAAGATCGGTGACGACTGGGCCTCAAGCGTCAGCCGCAGCACCCCTCCAGAGCAACGTGGGGTGGGGATGGTATTCCAAGATTTTGCGCTGTTCCCGCACCTGAATGTGGCGGACAACATCAGTTTTGGCATGCGCCGCGCCAGCACTGCCGAACGCGAACAACGTGTTGCCGAACTGCTACAACGTATTGGCCTACCCGGCTATCAGCAACGTTATCCTCACGAGCTTTCAGGTGGCCAACAGCAACGCATCGCATTGGCCCGCGCGTTAGCTCCGCGTCCGCAACTGCTGTTGCTCGACGAACCTTTCTCCAGCCTTGATGCGGAACTGCGCGAGACCCTTGCTCTCGAAGTGAGACAATTACTCAAGCAAGAGGGCATCACCGCACTCTTGGTCACGCATGACCAACAGGAAGCGTTTGCGCTCGCCGACCGTGCTGGGGTGATGTATCAGGGTGAATTATTACAATGGGATACGCCATACCAGCTCTACCATCAGCCGCGCCACCAGTTGGTCGCTGACTTCATAGGGCATGGCGTATTGCTGCAAGGAACGGTCACTGCAGCCAATCAATTAGCCTCGCCACTTGGCATGCTCGAACATCCAGCCCTGGAACCGATTCCGGCAGGCACGATTGTGAGTTTCCTCGTACGGCCGGATGATTTGGTGGTCGACCCGAGCAGTCGCCTGCGTGGCGTGATCAAGTCGCGTGGTTTTCGTGGTGCCCACAACCTCTATACCATTGCCTTAAGTTCTGAAGTTGAAATTCTCACCTTGAGTCCATCCCATGAGCAGCTTGAGGTTGGTACTGAAATTGGCCTGCGCCCAGAGTTTGATCACCTGGTAGTATTCGCTGCCGACCATTGTGAGCTGCCCGGTTTTGCAACCGGACACCCAGAATTCAGTTTGGACCAGCTACCAGAACCGCAGCCGCCGCAGCAGTAAGAATTCGATCACAGTAATCACTGCTAAAATACCGCAGAAGATCCAAAAGGCATCGGCATGATCGACACCCGGCATGCCGCCAATATTAATCCCAAACAAACCGGTTAAAAAACTGACTGGTAAGAAAATTCCGGCGATCATCGAGAGCCAATAGGTATTGCGATTCATTTTTTCCGCAACTTCCTGTTGTAGATGTTCGCGCAACATCCACACCTGCTCTAACAACATATCAAGCTGTTCAAGAATCCGATGCGCAGTATCACGCTCATTTTGTAGCCACTGTTTCTCATCTTCGCCAAACCATTTGTCGGCGTCACTGATGAGACGCTCGAGTGCAGTAACTTGCGGACGCACAAATCGCGTCAGCCGCAGCATGCGGCGATGTAATTTGGTCAATTGACTTTGCCGCGCAGAGGTCGAGCCCGTATTGTCATCCTCTAACTGCTCCATTTGCGCTTCGATTTGGTCTAATAACTCTTCTAGGCGATTGTTCATTTCGGCGATAATGGTGACCAATAAATCCTGGTTGGAAATCGGTCCATCGTGTTGCGCCAAGCGCTCACGAATCAATGAAATTGACTTAATCGCTCGTTTTCGAAACGAATATAACACCCCGTCATGGAATAAAATGCGCAAGCTCACCATATCTTCAGGGCGACTACCTTCAGTCAAATTCACCCCGCGCAAAATCAGCATAAAGCCGCTATGGGTCCGCTCAAACCGAGGCCGAGTGTCTTCGGCAAGCATTGCCTCACTCAGTGGTTCTGGCACGCCCGCATTAAGCAGCCACTCCGCTAATCCGCGCTCGGCACGATGTAAGTGATACCAATGGCCAGCCTGGGGAGGTTGCGGTTCAGTTAATGCAACTGCTGGGGTCTGATTAAAATCCCATGCCGCGATCATAAAGTCGGGTGCTTGTGCCGTCATAGCTTATCCTGCTTATCCACGAATCCTAATACAGTGTAGTAAAACCCTGAATTGTTTCCCAAGTAAAGCAATTTATCGTTACAATATCCGCTCATTAAATCGGTTTAAGTGAGTCATTATGTTGTTAGCGATTACTGCGGTTGTTGTCGGATTGCTGATTTTGGTCTGGAGTGCCGACCGCTTCGTCGACGGGGCTGCTGCCACCGCTCAGCATTTGGGGATCCCCAGTTTGCTGATCGGTATGGTGGTAATCGGCTTCGGTACCAGTGCACCCGAGCTGGTCGTCTCCGCTTTTGCCTCAGCACAAGGTAATCCCGGTCTTGCTCTGGGAAATGCATTTGGCTCAAACATTACCAACATCGCACTGATTATCGGCTTAACCGCCCTGCTTGCACCAATTGCTGTCGCCAGCCAAGTACTCAAGCGCGAAATGCCTATTCTATTGGCCATCACCTTAGCGATGCTGTGGCCTCTTTACGATGGCATCATCACGCGTCTTGAAGCCGTCGTCATGCTGTTGGTATTTTTTGCTTACATGGGCTGGAGTATTTTTGAAGGCATGCGCGGCGAAGCTGATGAGCTCTCTGGTGAGTTTGAAGAAGAACTCAAAGCGCATCAGATGCCCCTTAAAACCGCACTGATTTGGCTGGTCGTTGGGATTATCCTGCTGATCATAAGCTCACGTATTTTAGTCTGGGGCGCGATTCACATTGCCAGTAGCTTAGGCGTCAGTGATTTAGTCATTGGCCTCACCGTAGTGGCAATCGGGACATCGCTGCCTGAACTCGCCTCAGCACTTGCGGCTGTGAAAAAACAAGAACACGACATGGCGCTAGGTAATGTGATCGGTTCGAACTTATTTAATACCCTAGCCGTAGTAGGTTTAGCCGGAAGCATTCATGCGATTGAGTTGGAGCCGCTGGTTATCTCGCGTGACTGGGTCGCCATGGTTGGCTTCACCTTCCTGCTTGCGGTTTTTGGCTTCCGCATCGGCCGTGCGAACCGAATTAACCGGGTGCATGGTGCGCTCTTGCTGCTCGGCTATATCGGCTATACTTGGTATCTCATTGCAACAGGATTCTTAGCATGATGACCACTGCCCAACAAAGTTTTGCGACTCGGCTCGGCTTCGCCGGATTGCTGCCATTTCTGCTGCTTGCCTGTGCAGCCTTGCTCGATATTTATGGCCGGATAGCAGTCACTTGGTTTATCTATTACAGCGCTATTATTATTAGTTTTATCGCCGGCATTCAGTGGGGCTTAGTGATGCAAAGCGATGCTGCAGATAACAACCGTAGACTGGGTTGGTGTATGGTTCCGCCGGTCATCGCCTGGGCCTTAGTGGCAGCGGGAGAATGGTGGAGCTATGTCGCCGTCACCGCAGGCCTGGCATTACTGCATCTTTTTTGGCTCAACTATGAACGTCGCCATTATCAAGCGCACCCTTGGTATCTCGAGTTGCGTAGCAAACTGACCTTTACCGTGGTGGCATTACACGTCATTATTGCTGTGACAAAAATTTAACTGAGCACAAGGCGTAGCCCATATGGAATCAATTTGGCAAGCAATCAAAGATAGTTTTAGTTGGCTCGGTAGTGAATGGTTCACCTTAGGAGAAACCGCACTTACCTATGCCGATGTGCTGCGCTTTCTCGTCATTCTAGTGGTCAGTTATATTGTCTCACGACTCGTTCAAAAAGCGATTCAACGCTTCTCACAATACAAGAACAATATTTCGACGTCCTCCGCCTACGCATTAAAACGCATCAGTCATTACATCATTATGTTGGTGGGCTTTTTAATGGCAGTTGCCAGTATCGGCATTGACCTGACTAAGTTTGCCATTTTTGCCAGTGCACTCGGTATCGGTATCGGTTTTGGTCTACAAAACCTGATCAGTAATTTCACCTCAGGGATTATCCTGCTGTTCGACAAAACCCTGAAAGTGGGCGACTTCGTTGAGTTGGAATCAGGGGTTACGGGTGAAGTTAAAGAAATCAGCATCCGTAGCACCATCATTACCACCAACGATAATATCGATATTGTGGTGCCAAACTCTGAGTTTGTCAGCGGGCGCGTCACCAACTGGACCATGCGCGATACCTATCGACGCATTAAAGTGCCGTTTGGGGTTGCCTATGGCACCGACAAAGAACTGGTCCGCAAAGCCGTACTAGAAGCTGCGCAACGCGTTCCACATACCTTAACCGATGCTAGCCATCGACCACCACAAGTGTGGCTGGTTGAATTTGGTGACAGTGCCTTGATATTCGAATTAGTCGTGTGGCTAAGGCCCGAAGCAGTCAATCGTCCCGGCGCCGTGCAAGCCGCGTTTTTGTGGGAAATTCACACCTCACTGCAAGAGTATGATATCGAAATTCCTTTCCCGCAGCGTGATTTGCATATTCGCAGTTGGGACAGTGAAGCTGCGCCACCTGTGGCTCGCAAAGTCAGTAAGCCAGCCAACAAAAAAGTGGCACAAAAGCGCCCTGATAACGACGCCGCCGACGAGCTCTAGCGCTCGCTTAGGCGGCTCGCCAATTCATCAATACAGCTTGGGTCATCAATAGTCGATGGCACCACCACTTGCTCGCCATCGGCCAATTGCCGTAATACCCGCCGTAAAATCTTGCCCGAACGTGTTTTCGGTAACCGTGGGACCACTAACACTTCACGCAAACAGGCAACTGCACCAATGTCATTGCGCACGCGCTGTACCAGTCGTGCTGCTAAATCCTCATCACTGACCGTGGTACCATCTTTGGTGATCACCAAACCAAGCGGAACCTGACCACGCAGCTCATCTTGAATGCCAATCACGGCACACTCAGCAACAGCCTCATCCATCGCTAGAATTTCTTCCATTTCCCCGGTCGATAAACGATGTCCAGCGACATTAATTACATCATCGGTACGGCCCATAATAAACACATAGCCATCATCGTCTTTATAGCCGCCATCACCGCTGCTGTAATATCCCGGGTATTCAGTCAAATAGCCCTTTTCAAAGCGCTCTTGATTACCCCAGATAGTCGTCAAGCAACCCGGCGGTAGGGGCAATTTAATCGCCACCGCACCTTGTTGATTGGGCTCAACCGGTTCGCCCTCTGGATTCAAAATTTGGACGTCATAGCCAGGTACGGGCAGGGTCGCACTACCGGGTTTAATCGGATACTCAGTCAGTCCAACTGGGTTCGCAGCAATCGCCCAACCCGTTTCGGTCTGCCACCAATGGTCATAAACTGGCTTACCCGTTACCGCCTGCGTCCACTCTAAGGTGGGTGGATCAAGACGCTCACCGGCCATATAGATACGCTTGAGCTGAGATAGATCATGCCCTGCCATCAATTTAGCAGTTGGATCTTCTTTTTTAATGGCCCGAAATGCGGTCGGTGCGCTAAACAGCACGCTCACTTGGTAATCCGCACAAATTCGCCAAAATGCACTGGCATCGGGTGTTCTGACCGGTTTACCTTCGAATAAAATGGTTGTTGCACCACGAATCAAAGGGCCATAAACAATATAAGAGTGGCCCACCACCCAACCCACATCACTCGCGGTAAACATCACTTCACCGGGTTGAATTCCGTAGACCAAGCCCATCGAATAGTTCAATGCAACGGCGTAGCCACCGGTATCACGCACCACCCCTTTCGGGGTGCCGGTAGTTCCCGAGGTATACAGGATATAAAGTGGATCAGTGGCAGTCATGGTAGTGCATTCGGCAGGAGTCACATCACCTAGCGCCGCTGCCCAATCGAGATCCCGCGGCGCCTGTAACTCAGCAATTACTTCAGGGCGTTGCCAAACAATCACATTGTCGGTCTCATGCCGTGCTTGTTTCAGCGCTTCATCAACAAGCGGTTTGTACGGGATCACTTTGCTCACTTCAATACCACACGAAGCCGTAATAATGAGCTTTGGCTTAGCATCGTCAATGCGCACCGCAAGTTCATGCGGGGCGAAACCACCAAATACGACCGAGTGAATGGCACCGAGCCGAGCACAGGCAAGCATCGCAATCGCGGCTTGCGGGATCATCGGCATATAAATCACCACCCGATCGCCCTTCTTCACATGCTGTTTCTTCAGCAGCCCGGCAAAGCGTGCAACCTCTTCTTTCAACTGACGGTAGGTATAGGTTTGCTTTTGACCGCTAACTGGCGAGTCATAAATAAGTGCGGTCTGCTCACCACGGCCATTATCCACATGATAATCAAGTGCCAAATAAGCGAGGTTCAACTCACCATCAGCAAACCAGTTTGCAGTACCATTTGCTTGCAGCTGACAGGCCGAGGTTGGGGCTTTAAACCAATGTAATTGCTGCGCCTGCTGCAACCAAAACCGCTCGCGATTCTGTAACGACGATTCATATTCATGAGGATACCGCATGCTCCACCTTCCTTGCTTTTCATTCAATATCGCTACTCTAGCTCGCGCCACAAACTTTACCCATTCGACCATGGTCGCAAGTTGACTTCCCGCACCAATTTCCATGAGATGCCGAGCGATTTCAGGAGAGGTGTCCGAGTGGCTGCAGGAGCACGCCTGGAAAGTGTGTATACGTTAATAGCGTATCGAGGATTCGACAAAACGGCAGGATAGCCGTTTTGCACAGCGCAACGCGCTGCCCGCAGGGCGAGGGCCATGGATGGCCCGAGTGAATCCCCGCCACCGCAACAAATTCCGCTATTTCAAAGCCCCCGCATTGACTGAATTTTGCCTTTGCACTAGTATACGCCCCTCTTACGGAGAGGTGTCCGAGTGGCTGAAGGAGCACGCCTGGAAAGTGTGTATACGTTAATAGCGTATCGAGGGTTCGAATCCCTCTCTCTCCGCCAGATACAAAAAAAGCCGCCCTAGGGCGGCTTTTTTTGTATCTGTTGGTGCGAGCGGATTTGATAAGAACCCTTCGGTTCGACCAAACGGCAGGATAGCCGTTTGGCACAGCGCAACGCGCTGCCCAGAGGGCGAAGGCCATGGATGGCCTGAGTGAATCCCGACCCGCTAGTACACACCGAAAACCGCCCATTGGGCGGTTTTTTTGTATCTCCTGGCGCAAGCAAATTTAATAAAAACCCTACGGCGTCACAATATTAAATAAGCCATCAGGCTTATCGAGCAGCCCCAAAAATGTCAATACATCGAGTTCACTGCCGGTGATTTCCAACTCTTCACTGAATAAAGTGTCACTGACTCCCGCATCACCAACTAAAATATCGACCAAAAGCGGCAAGGTGACGGCTATCTCGGCATCAGCCAGCGTATCAGCATCAACTTGTCGATGATGGAGCACGGAGTTTTTTACTGTCAGCAAATAATGCTCGTTCAAATCAGTCAAACTCACCTTGATACGTAACTCTTCATCAGCTGCTTTCTCAGCATTCAAGCGCACCGCCATCGACGTGAAGAAGTTTTCGACGTCAGTATCTAGCAAAATATCTTTCATCGCCCTCGGTTCGATACCAACACTCGGCTTGCCATTACGTAGTTCGTTGGCGGCACTCAAATAGACCCCACGCCAAGGCGCTGCTTCCGCCTGGTAACCAAGCTGATCATAAACCTTGGCTAACAAGGCCTTCGCTGGGGCGTGGCTCGGATCAGCATAAACCGCATGGTTGAGCAATTCAGCTAACCATCTGTAGGTTGCATTTGCGGCATTCACATCAGTTTGGTTGGCCTGTTCAAATTGAGCGGTTGCAGCAATTACTACAGCATCGATTCCCCCCATCATTTCGATATAGCGCTTGGCCACATCAGTCTCTGGCAGTGGGTGTAACTGGGCGGGGTTGGCGTTGTACCAGCCCAAATAAAACTGATAGACCGCTTTAGCATTATGTTGAATGGTGCCGTAGTAACCCTGATTGTGGAATGCCTGCATCAGCGTTTCCGGCAGTTCTATGGTATTGGCTATTTCGTTCGCAGTGTAGCCATGATTGATCATTCGCACCGTTTGATCATGAATAAACTTGTAGGTATCGCGCTGTTGCTCCAAAAACTCATTGATCTGCGCTTGCCCCCACAGCGGCCAGTGATGGCTTGCAAAGTAAACTTCAGCAGCGCTAAAGCGTTGGCGTGCCTCATCGATATAGCGCGACCAAAGCAGCGCATCTCGTACTTTGGCACCGCGCAAGGTATAGAGATTATGCAGATTACGACTCACTAATTCAGCGCCACAAAATGCTTTATGCTCGGGTAGGTAAAAGGTGAACTCGCTTGGTGCTTCCGAGCCTGAAACCAATTGAAAGATAAAAGGCACACCAGCAATGGTTTGCTCAGTATTGTGCTCATCAATTAACTCAGTCGGACGTTGATAGCTAAAAGACCCAAATGCGGGTTGCTTGCCCAAGCCGTTGCCAATATGAGCTCTTGGGTCAACCATAAGTTCTTTACCGTACATATACCCCGCTCTGCGCCCCATTGCAGCGCCAGCAATAATATTTTCACTGGTCGCCTCATGATCAAATCCAGCGGGTGCAATCACCCTAAGTTCCGCCAACTCTTGCGCAGATAAATGTTGTAAAATGCCCTCCACACCGCCGAAGTGGTCAATGTGGCTATGGGTGAAAATAATCGCTTTGACGGGTTGTTTTCCTAACTGCGCCTGAGCAAATAAAAATGCCCGACTGGCAGTTTCTGTTACGGTCAAAGGGTCAACAATAATCCAGCCTGTTTCGCCCTCAATAATCGTCATATTGGCTAAATCATAGCCTCGCAGTTGATAAACGCCCGAGGTCACCTCAAACAAGCCATGAATGTTGTTCAAAGCAGCTTGTCGCCAGAGGCTTGGATTAACACTAGCAGGCGCATTTTCGCCCTCGGCATCAATGAAATCATAGGCATTCATATCCCAAATTACGCTGCCCTGCTTATCGAAAATGCGTAAATCAGATTCTTGCGCGAGTAAGCCTTTGCGAGCTAAGGTAAAGTCGCTGCGGTCGGCAAATGGCCGCTGTGCTAGCAGCGCTTGATTGGCTTTAATCGTGGCAGGAGTGGCGGCGGTGTGGCCCGCTGCATTTGCATCAGCTTCATAGTCAAGCGAATCACTACAGCCGCTAAGTAAGCCAGCAAGAGCGCAACAGTAAAGCAGATAAAAAATACGGTTTATTATCTTCATTTTGAGATGTTACCCAGCTTAAACGACAGATAACTTAAGCTAGCACAAGCACTGATATCGGCGCCATCGAATTACGCATGCCACTTTAAGTTCGACCAAAGCACAATTCTTTGCGTTACCCGAGCGATCTTTTTGCCGCTATTTATGCTAAAAACTATAGACCTGATTCAGATTCAGCAAAGGATGTCCCCATGAAAACAACCATCATTGCCGCGACACTTACTCTCGCGACTTGCTTTAGCGCCACCGTTAGCAGCGTTGCTCATAGCGCCGACCGCATCACTGGCCACCACTTCGCCACCCGTTCTGAAGCGATGGCGCCGAATGCCATGGCGGCCACCAGCCAACCTCTCGCCACACAAGTTGCACTCGATATCATGCAAGCAGGCGGCAACGCAGTCGATGCCGCGATTGCCGCCAACGCCGTGCTCGGTCTGGTAGAACCCACCGGAAATGGTATCGGCGGCGATTTATTTGCCATTGTTTGGGATGCGAAAACTGAGCGACTGTATGGCCTCAATGCCTCGGGACGGTCACCGAAGAATCTTACGCTAGACTATTTCCTTGAAAACGGTCACGACAAAATCCCAGCCTATGGCGTATTGCCTATTTCAGTACCCGGCGCTGTAGATGGCTGGTTCGAATTACATGAAAAATTTGGCCAGTTACCAATGGAACAAGTACTTGCCCCAGCTATTGAATATGCTGAGCAAGGCTTTCCAGTCACCGAGCTGATTGCCTACTATCTTGAGCGTAGCGGCCGTTTCTTAAACAAACAACCCGGCTTTAGCGAAGTCTTTATGCCAGACGGCGAGATGCCGAAAAAAGGCGAACGCTTCCGTAACCCTGATTTGGCCAATACCTATCGCACGCTTGCCGAGCAAGGCCGTGATGCCTTCTATAAAGGTGATATCGCGCGCACCATGGCCGACTTTGTCCAAGAGCATGGCGGCTTCTTATCTTACGAAGATTTAGCCAGCCATACATCGACCTGGGTTGACCCTGTATCGACCAACTATCGTGGTTACGATTTATGGGAACTGCCACCTAATACTCAGGGTATCGCCGCTCAGCAAATTCTAAATATTCTCGAAAACTACGATATCGCCAGCATGGGTTTTGATAGCGCGGAGTATATTCACCTGTTCGTCGAAGCGAAAAAACTAGCCTTCGAAGACCGCGCGAAATATTACTCAGACCCTGACTTTAACGATGTACCGGTAACCGGCTTGCTCGATAAAGAGTATGCCAAAGAGCGCGCAAAACTCATCAATATGGAGCGCGCTGGACGTTCTTATGAGCCAGGCAACCCGCCAACTGAAGGCGATACCATTTATCTCACCACCGCCGATAAAGATGGCACTATGGTGTCACTGATTCAAAGTAACTTCCGTGGTATGGGCTCAGGTGTGACGCCAACAGGACTTGGTTTTGTGTTGCAAAATCGCGGCGAACTCTTTGCCCTCGACCCTAACCATAACAACGTCTTTGAACCGGGTAAACGACCTTTCCATACCATTATTCCGGCGTTTGTCACCAAAGATGGCAAGCCGTTGATGAGCTATGGTGTTATGGGCGGTGCAACACAGCCGCAAATGCATGCCCAAATCCTGATCAACATGATTGATTTTGGTATGAACTTACAAGAAGCCGGGGACGCCCCGCGGATCTTACATACGGGTTCAAGTCAGCCAACGGGTGAAGCGATGACAGATGGCGGCTACATCAGCCTCGAAAATGGCTTCTCGGCTGAAACTCGACGCGAACTCATCAAGATGGGACACACCCTGCGCGAAGCCGTTGGACCGTTTGGTGGCTATCAAGCCATCTGGCGTAACCATGAAGAAGAAGTCTACTACGGTGCCTCTGAAAGCCGTAAAGACGGACATGCGGCAGGCTACTAAAACATGCAAAAACGGGTCTTATTTATTGGCTACGGCGATATTGCCCAACGCACCGCTGCACGTTTAAGTGCTGCGGGCTTTTCCTGTTGGGGACTATGTCGCCAACCCGACAATAAGCCCCTAGTCGCTGGCGTTGAGCTTATTGCAGGGGATGCCTGCAATGAGGTGGATCTGCGCCAAGCGCTTGCCCTAGAGCCCGACTATATTGTCATTACCCTAACCCCTGCGCGACAACCTGAAGACGACCCTGGCGAACGCTACCATCAGGGCTATGTGGTGCCTTGTCGTCATCTGCAACACCTGTTAAGCCACGCAACAGATCAGCACAAGCCACAGGTTTTTTATGTTTCAAGCACTTCAGTTTATGGCGTAGATGATGGCCGCTGGCTTGATGAGAGCAGTCCCGCAGTGCCAAATTCAGCAACGGGACAAGCGCTTTTGCAAGCCGAGCAAGTGATCGCCAGTATTCCGCAAAGCTGCACGATTTTGCGCTGCTCGGGTATTTACGGACCGGGGCGTGAAATGGCGCGCCGCTTGCTTGAACAGGGTCGCGTGACCCTCACTCCAGCTTGGACCAATCGCATTCATGCCGATGATGTAGCAGGCTTTATTACGCACTTGGTTCAGCATCCACCCGCCTATCCACTGTATATAGTCAGCGATAACCAGCCCGTACAACAAGCTGATTTTTATCGTTACTTAGCACAACTCAATGGGCTTGCGGTTGAGGGTTTAGCAGAGACTCAGGTGATTGGACCGCGCGGCAGCAAACGGCTCGATAATAGCCGCCTGCGCAGCAGCGGCTATCAACTTCGTTACGCGACCTATCAAAGCGGTGGCTACTCGGCGAACAGCTCGGCGGAAGCGGACTAGGCTTTAAAGTTCAGCATCCGATCAAGAGGTTTCAGCGCTCGCTGAGCCAGCTCAGGGTCGACAAAAATCTCATGGGCTTTACCACCATGCTCAAGCGCATCTGCAATCGCGACTAAGCCATTCATTGCCATCCACGGGCAATGCGCACAGCTGCGACAGGTTGCTCCATTACCCGCCGTTGGCGCTTCAATAAAGTGCTTATCCGGCGAGGCTTGTTGCATCTTATAGAAGATGCCGCGGTCGGTGGCGACAATAAAGGTTTTATTCGGTAGAGTCTGCGATGCTTTTAACAGTTGCGAGGTTGACCCCACCGCATCTGCTAAGTCCACAATAGCCGCGGGTGACTCGGGGTGGACCAAAATAGCCGCTTCTGGATAGACCGCTTTGAGGTCTTCAAGAGCTTTGGTTTTAAACTCATCGTGGACGATACAAGCGCCCTGCCACATCAGCATATCGGCGCCAGTCTGTTTGGCAATATAGGCACCGAGGTGCTTATCCGGTCCCCATAGAATCTTTTCACCTTGCGCATCTAAGTGGTCAACAAGTTCAAGCGCAATACTCGACGTCACCACCCAATCGGCGCGCGCTTTCACCGCTGCAGAGGTATTCGCATACACAACGACGGTGCGATCAGGATGTTGGTCACAAAATGCCGCAAATTCATCGGCAGGACAACCGAGGTCCAAGGAACAGGTTGCTTCAAGAGTCGGCATCAGCACGCGCTTGTTAGGGGTTAATATTTTTGCGGTTTCGCCCATGAACTTCACCCCGGCGACAATTAGCGTCTCGGCCTCATGCTGCGCCCCAAAACGCGCCATTTCTAGTGAGTCGGCAACACAACCGCCGGTCTCTTCAGCCAACGCCTGAATTTCAGGGTCGGTATAGTAATGCGCCACCAACACGGCATTTTTGGCTTTCAGCAGTGCTTTGATCCGGTCTTTATACGCTACCTTTTCGGCATCATTTAACGGCTTAGGTTTAGCTGGAAATTCAAAATCGTACTGCCCAACCAAACGTGCTTGAATCTCTGCAGTTGTGTTCATCGCTATGGCTCAGTTACTCGCTAGTGAATGCATCTATTATAGAGCATTTGAATACGCTGAAACAGGCTAAGAAGATCGTGGTGGGTCGTGCAGGATTCGAACCTGCGACCAATTGATTAAAAGTCAACTGCTCTACCAACTGAGCTAACGACCCATGATCGTGGAAGTGCTCGAAGAAAAGTGGTGGGTCGTGCAGGATTCGAACCTGCGACCAATTGATTAAAAGTCAACTGCTCTACCAACTGAGCTAACGACCCAATCTCTTCGCGTTACAAGGATGTGTTGCAACGGCGGCATAGTTTACTGAAAAAGCGCCGCGTTGCAACTGTATTTTTGCTTATTTGACCCGATTGCTCAATTTGCGAACACTTAGAGTTCAGCAAGGCGCTTTTGCGCTAAACTGGCTTCGGTGCTATCGCCATATTCGCTCAACACTTGCTGATAAAACGCACGGGCTGATTGAGGTTGCTTCTGCTCTTGCGCAATAATCCCAAGCTTCAAGATGCTATCTGCGCGCTTGTTGCTGTCAGGATACTGCTCCATTACCATGGCAAACTCTTGCTTGGCCTCATCAAATTGACCGTCCGCAAACAACAACTGACCGAGCCAATAATGCGCATTCGGTGCATAAGTCGAGTTCGGGAAACGCTCAATAAACTGGCGAAAAGCCGGGATTGCGGCATCATAACGCTTATCTTCCAAAACCAACTTAATCGCTTGGTCGTAAGCGTCATTCTCGTTTAGATCAGCCGAATATGTCGGGCTTGTAGTGCCGGCACTGACCATACCCGCATTGTCCACCGGGACAGTGACGGCTGGGGTCGGTGTCGCCGCTAAGCGACGATCGATCTCTTGATAGATCTCACGCTGCCGTAACATCACTTGCTCAAGCTGATAAGCATGCTCTTCGGTTTTCCCACGCAACAGCGCAACTTCGTCCTGCAACGCAGTCAGTTGCTCTAACAACGCCATTTGCGCTTTATTACGGGCATCCATCACCCGCTCTAGCTGACTAAGCCGTTGTTCGAGAGTGAGTTGCGAAGTGCTTGAGCTACCGCCCAGACGCTCAACCGGTGCCTGCGCATAGGCAGCACCGGTGAGCATAAGAGCACTTAGGAGAAGTGTTCTAGTTTGCATAAGGCTAGATTAGTAAACCAATACGCCGCGACGATTTTTCGCGTATGCATCGGCGTTTGAGCCACGCACCATTGGTTTTTCTTCACCAAATGAGACAGTGGTGATTTGTGAGCTGCTTACGCCTAAGTTTTGCAAGTATTGTGCAACGGCTTTAGCGCGACGCTCACCCAAAGCGATGTTGTACTCAGGTGTACCACGCTCGTCACAGTGACCTTCGATAGTTACGGTCACAGTTGGGTTTTGCACCAAGAATTCAGCATGTGCTGCGAGCACTTGTGCATACTCAGAAGTAATGCGTGAATCGTCAAACGCGAAGAACACCATGTTTTCTTGGCGAAGTTCAGCAAACTGCTCTTGACGAATTTCTTCAGGAGTTTTGGTCCGCTCAACTGCGTCGATTTCAACGCCGCTGCCTTGCGTGCTGTCTTCAACCTGTTGATTGGTTTGCTGACCAGTTGCTTGCGAAGCGTCATCACTTGACGTACAAGCTGCCAAGGTCAACATTGGAAAAGCGATCAACAGCGTTTTCAATAATTTTTGTGCGTTCATGTCCGCGTTCCTTAATTGTAACGATTAAAACAAATTATGAATTCATCTTACTAGCGTAAAAACGGTGACCAAGCTGGTGACTTCACCTCGCCCTGCCGAGCTGGCAAGCGCGCCTTGAAGCGACCATCGACCGATACCAGCGCTAGCACCTGCTGGTTGTTATGGGTGGTACTATAAATCACCATACTGCCATTTGGCGCCAAACTAGGCGACTCATCGAGCGCTGTTTGAGTTAACACCTGCAAGGCTCCGTTCGGATAATCTTGCTTGGCAATATGGTAGTTCCCTTGGGTTCGATTTACCATCACCACTTGTTGGCCATCTGGGGTATAGGTCCCACCAAGGTTTTGTTCACCCTGAAAGGTTAACCGTCGAACCTGACCTGAATCTAAATTTACGCTATATAGCTGCGGTCTGCCACCCCTTTCTGACGTAAAAATCAGCGCTTTACCGTCCGGTGACCAACTTGGCTCGGTATCAATCGCATGATGATTAGTCACCCGTTGCAAACGCTTGTTCGCAACCTCCATCAAATAAATCTCAGGATTACCATCTTTTGACAGCACCATGGCCAGCTTTTTCCCATCCGGCGACCATACTGGGCTGCTGTTAATGCCTTCAAACGATGTCAGCTTATCGCGCCGTTTGGTGTAAATGTCTTGACTGAAAATTTCCGGCCGGCCGTTTTCAAAACTCACATAGGCCAGTTTATTCCCATCTGGCGACCATGAAGGTGACATCAATGGCTCCGGAGAACGCAACAAAACTTGCTCGTTATAGCCGTCATAATCGGCCACCACCAGCTCGTATGGCTTTTCTTGCTCGTAATTCACCGTAACATAAGCAATTCGGGTCATAAATGCACCCCGCTGCCCCGTTAAGGTTTCGTAAAAAACATCTGAAATGCGATGCGCGTACTGACGGAACTGATCGCCCCCAATCACACTGGTCCGGGCATCGAGAATATGATCTTGGGCAGTCACTAACTGGCCATTCCGGAGTACCTGAGTGCCACCGGTGATTTGCCCACGCAACACATCAATAATCTCAAATGAAACCGTGTAGCGGTCGAGTGAATAGGGTTCTATCGTCCCTACCAACACCGCCTCAACTCCGAGGCTTGCCCAGCGTGCATAATCGATTTCGCTCGAGTTTGAAGGACGCTGCGGCATAGCCTGCACGGGAATTGGATTAAACTTCCCGCTACGCATCAAGTCGGCAGAAATGACTTGCGTGAGCCCTTCTGGTGCCTCACCGTCGCCTAACCAGCGGAACGGCACCACCGCAATTGGACGTGCACTGTCCATACCACCGGTAATGACGATCTCAAGCGCAGCTTTCGCGGTTTGCTGCGCCAGCGCCAGGGTTAAACTCGCGGTTAGTACAATTATCCAGAGTCTTTTTGTCATAGTTACATCTTCTCAAACATTTAAAATTCTGGAGCAAATGTCAGCTTTATCACGCTCATTTGCTCATAAACTTCGCGATCTTCTGAGACCGGTAAAGTGCCCGCTCGCAATACTGCAGTTTGCGCAGCATTACATACAGCAGTATCACCACTGCCAGTGGTCACTGACTTCACAAAGCCGCTCGGTGATAAACTAATGGTCAGCTCACACTGTTTACCACGCATCGATTCATCACGATTGAAGTTGCGCTGAATCGTCTGTTGAATCAGAACGGTATAGCGATCCAGCTCTGATTGAATCTGTTGCATCCGCGCAGTCCGACGAGCTGCAGCTTCTTGTGCCAGGCGTTCTTGCAACTGGCGTTCACGCTCAGCTTTCTCGCGCGCTTCACGTTCCCGCTGTTGACGCTCACGTTCTAAGCGCTCGCGCTCTTCTGCCGCTTTACGGGCGGCTTCTTCTTCCCGCTTGCGCTTTTCTTCCGCAGCTTTAGCAGCCGCTTCTGCTTCGCGTTTTTCACGCTCGATACGCTCTCGCTCTGCTTTTGCTGCTGCTTGCTCTTGCGCCAAACGCTTGCGCTCAGCTTCTTGCTGCGCTGCCAGTTCACGTTGCTTGCGTTGCTCCGCTTCACGCTGGCGCTTGGCTTCTTCGGCGCGCCGTTCAAGTTCTCTTATGCGGCGTTCCTCAGCAGCCTTGCGCTCGGCTTCAGCCTGCTGGATTGCTGCGATCTGCGCATCAACTTGCGCTTGGTCAAAGGTAACCGCTTCGACCACTTCACTGTCTTGTGGCATTTCGTCGAGTGGTGCCTCAGGGTTGTTTAAACTCACCTGTAAGACTTGTTTCGGCTTGGTCAATGAAGAAAAGTTTAAGCCTGCCAACAACACGGTCACCAACACCACGTGTAGCGCTAGCGATAACCCTAGCGGAACCGTAATCTCGCGCGACCATTTAAAGTGTAGCTTAGGCATGCTTAATCCTGCTCCGTTACCGCTGAACTATCGGTCATCAGCCCCACCTGCGGCACACCCGCGCGCTGTAACAATACCATCAGTTGTACCACCTGATTATACGATACCGCACCATCCCCTTTCACCACAATCGGACGCTCAGGGTCAAGTTGTAGCTCTGCCGCGATCCGCACCGCCAAATCTTGTGCACTCAGTGGTTGGTTAGGGCGCTCATAAGTACTTAAATAATAGCGACCATCGCGATCCACACTGGCAACAACAGGCGGCTTCGACTCTGGCGATAGCGGTTCAGCCGAAGCCTTCGGCAAGTCCACTTTAACCCCTTGGCTAATCAGTGGTGCGGTGACCATAAAGATGATCAACAAGACCAGCATGACATCGATGTAAGGTACGACATTAATTTCCGAAACCGGCTTACGTCGCCGGCGTTGGATTCCCATCATCATGCGCTTTCAGCCTTCTGCTCTTTCGCTTCTTTACTACTTTGACGCTGCAAAATAGCAAGTAACTCATCCATAAAGTTCTGATACTGGTTGTCGACTTTTTCCACCTGATGGGCAAACCGATTGTAGGCAATAACCGCAGGAATCGCGGCAAACAGGCCCATGGCTGTCGCGATCAATGCCTCGGCAATGCCCGGTGCAACCATAGCCAGGGTGGCTTGCTGAACCGCGCCAAGCCCTATAAATGCGTTCATGATTCCCCACACGGTGCCAAATAAGCCGACGTATGGGCTAATCGAACCTATGGTGGCCAGCCAAGAAAGATTTTGCTCAAGCTTGTCGAGTTGGCGTGAGTGCACCACTCGCATAGCGCGATACGAAGCTTCCAATACCTGCTGCTGAGCTAATCCGGGACGACCATGCAAGCGCGCGAATTCTTTAAAACCGGCATGAAATATTTTTTCGATACCACTGGCATTATTAGCCCGAGCGGCGACCTCTTGATAAAGCCGCGCAAGATCAACTCCAGACCAGAAGCGGTCTTCGAACTGGAGTGTTTGTTGGCCTGCTTGTTGGATAATTTTGCGGCGCTGAAAAATAATCATCCAGCCAATCACTGAGAATGCCAAGAGCATTAACATCACTAACTGAACTACAAAACTCGCTTCGAGTATTAACGCAGTGATCGACATATCAGCTTGTTGCACGCTTGAGTTCCTCTACTATTGCTGCTGGCATGGGGATCGGTTTCACCCCACCTGCCGGTTGGTTAAAATCGACGCAGGCGGCCTTGACCGTTGCCCGACAAATCATCTCACCTTCTGCGTTTTCAATCCACTGACTGAACACCACCGAGGCCCGTTTCAATTGTTCGACCGCAACCGCAACGCGCAGTTCAGCATTAAATCGCGCAGGCTGTCGCAAATCGAGCTCCACATGTCGCACCACAAAGCCAATCCCTTGCTCGAGCCAGCCATCCTGCTCAACCCCGAGCGACCGCAGCCACTCAGTTCGCGCTCGCTCGAGAAACTTTAAATAATTAGCGTAATACACAATGCCACCGGCGTCGGTATCTTCATAGTAGACCCGCAACGGCCAATAAAAGACATTTTGTGGTATTTTCATTTTAGACCTGATTATTTTTTGTTCAGAGAATTTTTTATTCAACAAGTTGCCGAGAAAATTAATAATTCCTTGTTTTTATTGGTCTATTTTGGTCTGACCAATTTTTTTTAGGTTAATTTTTAACCTTTACATATTTTTATCAATTAGTTTTTCTAATGTGAAAAACAATTTTTTTAGGTTGAAAGCTGGTCTGACCTATCTATAATACCCTCAATTCAAGAATGAACTGACCGGTTGTCGCTTATTCTTGTTATTGTTCCCTGGATTTAACTTCCTTGTTGTTCTGTTTTTAACCCGCTCTTTGAGCGGGTTTTTTTTATCTATTCGCTGTCTACGCCGGGTAAACCAAAGTGCCGATAGGCATGCGGGGTCGCAATCCGCCCGCGCGGTGTGCGCTGTAAAAAACCTTGCTGAATTAAATACGGCTCAAGCACATCTTCAATCGTGTCTTTTTCTTCACCGATTGCAGCAGCAAGATTATCCAGCCCGACGGGTCCGCCCATAAATTTTTCGATGATCGCCAGCAGTAGCTTCCGATCCATGTAATCAAAACCGGCTTCATCGACATCGACCATGGCCAGTGCAGCTGCAGCAGTCGTAGCGTCAATCACCCCACCATTACGCACCTCGGCGAAATCACGAACACGGCGGAGTAAGCGGTTGGCGATCCGCGGGGTACCACGCGAACGCCGCGCAATTTCCAGTGCGCCGGCTTGGTCAAGTTGTAAATTTAAGAAATTCGCCGAGCGCTGGATAATACTCTGCAGTTCTTCAACGCTATAAAATTCAAGTCGCTGTACAATCCCAAAGCGGTCACGCAAGGGCGAAGTGAGGGCTCCCGCTCGGGTCGTTGCGCCAATCAGTGTAAACGGGGGTAAATCGAGTTTAATTGAACGCGCAGCAGGCCCTTCACCGATCATAATATCCAGTTGATAATCTTCCATAGCTGGATAAAGAATTTCCTCAACCACTGGGCTCAGGCGATGAATTTCATCAATGAACAACACATCATGGGCTTCAAGGTTGGTTAACAATGCCGCAAGATCACCGGCTTTTTCCAGTACTGGACCTGAGGTTTGCCGAATATTTACCTCAAGTTCGTTCGCAACAATACTGGCAAGGGTGGTTTTACCAAGCCCAGGAGGACCAAAGATAAGCAGATGGTCAAGCGCCTCAGAACGTTGTCGAGCCGCTTGGATAAAGATTTCCATTTGCTCCACAACATGTTTTTGGCCCGTGTAGTCGGTCAGTTTACGGGGCCGAATCGCACGATCGATGACTTCATCTTCGGCTTGCGCACTCGGTTGGTTTATTCGATCAGGTTCTATCATCAGCTTCGCTCATTTTTTCCACGCGGTTTCCGCAATCAATGCATCGACCGCAAGGCCGCACGAATCAATTCCTCACTGCTTGCCTCAGGTGCTTGCTTACTGGCATTGGCAATCGCTTTTTCTGCTTGCGCTGGCTTGTAACCGAGTGCCAGTAACGCATCAAGCGCGTCATCTCGAGGTCGGGCAGCACTCACCGTCGGCTCAAGATCATTCATATCAATCGGCATGGCATCCGTTGCCGGGGTATCTGAGGTCCAGTTCTGCAATTTATCCCGCATTTCAACCACCAGTCGCTCGGCAGTTTTTTTACCAACGCCTGGCAACTTCACCAGTGCTGCAACATCATCGCGACTCACAGCTTGCACAAATTGATGCGCTGTCATTCCCGACATAATAGTCAACGCAAGTTTCGGTCCAACCCCTTGCGCTTTGATCAATTGCCGGAATAAATGCCGCTCTGCATGAGTATTAAAACCATACAACAACTGTGCATCTTCGCGCACTACAAAATGGGTGATCAAAGTCACCTCAGCACCCACATCAGGTAAGTTAAACAGGCACGACATCGGCATTTGCACTTCATAGCCCACCCCATTCACGTCAAGCACAATCTCAGGTGGTTGTTTACTGATAAGGGTGCCACGTAAGCGTCCGATCATCGGCGTCTCCCCGCTGTCACAAGTTTGGTGTAATTTAGATGAGCATGACACATTGCCACGGCAAGTGCATCCGCAGCGTCCGCTTGCGGGGTGACATTTAGCTTTAATAAAGTTGTCACCATATGCTGTATTTGGCGTTTATCGGCAGCGCCAGTACCGACTACCGCTTGCTTGATCAGGCGCGCCGCATACTCGTGCACGGGTAGGTTCGCGCGCGCCGCGGCGACAATTGCGGCCCCGCGCGCTTGCCCAAGCTTTAATGCCGAGTCTGGGTTGCGCGCCATAAAGACCTGTTCAATGGCAAACTCATCGGGTTGATACTGTTCGATCAACTCGCGGATGCCATCGTGAATAATCCGCAACTTGGCGGCCAAATCCAACGGCGCACGGGGGCTGCCCACAGCATTAATACACCCACTGCCTAAATAGCGAAGTTGCCGCCCTTGCTGTTCTATGACGCCATACCCTGTCAGTCGCGAGCCTGGGTCAATCCCGAGAATAATGGCCATCGATGCCGCAATGTTACCTTAGCTAATCAGCGTTAGAGTCCTGTTCTGATAAGGTAACCGCTACATTCAATTCCTGCAATGCTTCAGCATTGGCAACACCCGGCGCATCGGTCAGCACACAAGCAGCTGTGGTGGTTTTCGGGAAGGCGATCACATCACGAATCGAACTGGCGCCTACCATCAACATCACCAACCGATCTAACCCGAATGCGAGACCCGCGTGCGGTGGCGCACCATATTGCAGCGCATCGAGTAAGAACCCAAACTTCTCTTGGGCTTCAGCAGCATCGATCCCCAAGATTTCAAACACCGCTTGCTGCATCGCATTATCATGGATCCGCACCGAGCCGCCACCGACTTCTACGCCGTTAAGCACCATATCATACGCATTCGAGAGTGCCGCGCTCGGCTCAGCTTTGAGTTGCTCTGGGGTCACGCCAACTGGAGCTGTGAACGGATGGTGAATCGCGTGCAACTGGCCGTCATGCTCTTCAAACATTGGGAAGTCGACCACCCACAATGGCCGCCACTCGTCAGCGACCAAACCAAACGCCTCACCAAGCTTCAAGCGCAGCGCACCAAGCGCTTCGGCAACCACAGTTGCCGAATCCGCACCAAAGAAAATGATATCGCCAGTTTTCGCCGCAGTGCGTTCAAGAATTCCATTGAGTGCGTCATCAGGAATAAATTTCAGCACCGGTGATTGAATCCCGTCACGGCCGGCCTCGAGGTCGTTCACTTTCAGCCAAGCCAAACCTTTGGCGCCATAGATACCCACGAACTGAGTATATTCATCAATCATTTTACGGGTGATCGCTGCCGCCTGCCCCGGCACTTTCAGCGCCGCGACCCGCCCTTTTGGATCATTGGCAGGGCCAGCAAATACTTTAAACTCAACCTCGGTCAGTAAGTCAGCGACATCGACTAACTCTAGCGGATTGCGCAAGTCTGGCTTATCACTACCAAAGCGGCGCATCGCCTCGTGCCAACTCATCCGTGGGAAGTCGCCTAAATCGATATTAAGCAACTGCTGGAACAACCCGCGCACCATAGTCTCGGTGATTTCCATCACCTGATCGGCGCTCATAAACGAGGTTTCGATATCGATTTGGGTAAATTCTGGCTGGCGGTCCGCACGTAAGTCTTCATCTCGGAAACACTTCACGATTTGATAATAGCGGTCAAAACCCGACATCATCAGTAACTGTTTAAATAATTGCGGCGATTGCGGGAGCGCGAAGAATTTGCCTTTATGCGTACGGCTCGGAACCAAGTAATCCCGCGCACCCTCAGGTGTGGCACGGGTCAACATGGGCGTTTCGATATCTAAGAAACCGGCATCATCAAGGAAGCGGCGCACAGCAGACGTCACTTTCGCACGAAACTGCAAATTATGACTCATGTTGGGGCGACGCAAATCGATATAACGATAACGCAAGCGTTGCTCTTCGCTCACTTGCTGGTTGTAGTCAATCGGCAGCGGTGCAGAACGGTTTAGAATCGTGAGTTCAGTCGCTATTACTTCAACCGCACCAGTGGCCATATTGGCATTCACTTGGCTTTCCGGACGGGCACGCACTTCGCCGCGTAATTGAATACAGAATTCTTGGCGTAACTTGTTCGCAGTTTCAAACAACTCGGCTTGGTCTGGGTCAAACACTACTTGCACAATCCCAGTGCGGTCGCGCATATCGATAAAAATTAAGCCACCGAGGTCTCGGCGTTTATGCACCCATCCACTCAAAGTGACGTGTGTGGCGACTGTCGCTTGATCAAGTTGTCCGCAATAATGGCTTCGCATGCCCTTTCCTTACCGCTTTGAAGTTACAGTTTGTAAAGCGCAACATTATAGCGAAATAGGCTAATTTGTCAGTAGTCGAGCGGCTTTTATTATCAATATCGCATGCGCGGCCCGGTTCAGCTAGAATAGCGCTATTCCGCTATGATCTGAGATGGACATAAGACTATGACAACACCGCGCGATGCAATTTACGCAGAGCCCTTAGCGCAAGTGAGCGACTTCGTTTTTGACGAACGCGTCGTCGAAGTGTTTCCCGATATGATTAATCGCTCGGTCCCGGGCTATCAGAGTATTCTGCACGGCATTAAGCAACTCACCCGCCATTACGCCCAGCCCGATAGCAATCTATATGATCTTGGCTGCTCGCTCGGTGCGGCGACGTTAGCCATGCGCCAAGGACTCGAGTCAGATGCGCCAGCAGCGGTAAAGATTATCGCAATCGATAACTCGCAAGCCATGATCGAACGGGCCGAACGTCATATTGAAGGGTTTCGGAGTAGCATCCCGGTGCAATTAAAATGCGAAGATATCCAGGCATCAGAATTTGATTCCGCATCGGTCATCGTGATGAATTTCACCTTGCAGTTTATTCCACCAGAGCAACGTCAACACCTACTTGAGCGCATTTATGCGGGTCTAAAGCCCGGTGGCGTGCTGATCATTGCAGAAAAGTTCAAACACCCATCAACAGCAATGAACGAAACCCTGATCGATTTGCATCATGAATTTAAGCGTGCCAATGGTTACAGCGAGTTGGAAATTAGCCAAAAGCGCGCCGCTATCGAAAACATCATGAAAATCGATACCCTCGAAACCCATCGACAGCGACTACAAACGATTGGCTTTAGTGAATTCGCTATTTGGTTTCAGTGCTATAATTTCGCCGCTATGTTGGCGCAAAAGCCGCAATGATAAAAGGATCGCTCGTGCAATTTTCAGCTTTTCAAGATGACCTCAGCGCGGTCGCACAAAGCCCATTTCCAGAGTGGCTGGTCAGCCTTGCGCCACAACTCGAAAACTGGCTCAAAACGCAACAGCATGGCGAACTTAAAGCCTGGCTTAAAAGCGTCGAACAACTCCCTCTGATAACGCCGACAGAGATCTCACTCGGTGATACCGTAACCGTCACGAATAACCAAATTCAGCCAGGTCAACAAGCCCGCATCGAGGGCTTATTGAAGCAGTTGATGCCATGGCGCAAAGGACCGTTTGACCTCCACGGGGTGCATATCGATACCGAGTGGCGCTCTGATTTCAAATGGCAACGGGTGGCCCCGCATATCGGCGATCTGAGCGGCCAACATGTGGCGGATATAGGTTGTGGCAGTGGTTACCATCTATGGCGGATGTTGGAGCAAGGCGCGGAGCACGTCTGGGGCATCGACCCCGGTCAGTTGTTTATGGCGCAATTTCTCGCGGTCAAACACTTCATGCCAAAAGAGTTGCAGCAACGTGCGCACTTTTTCCCACTTGGCATCGATGATCTTGGCCCACTCCAGTGTTTCGATACTGTATTTAGCATGGGGGTGTTATATCACCGCCGCTCGCCGATTGATTTCCTCAGTCAATTGAAACAGTTGCTCCGTCCAGGTGGGCAGCTGGTGCTTGAAACCATTGTCATTGAAGGCGGCGAACAGGATGTATTAGTGCCGGGACAAACCTACGGCAAAATGCGAAATGTCTGGTTTATCCCAAGCAGCAAAGCCTTGATGCATTGGCTCCGACGGGTCGGTTTTAAACAAGTTGAATGCGTTGATGAAGGCGTAACCGAGTTGGCCGAGCAACGCGCGACGGCTTGGATGGAAGGGCAATCGTTGGCGGATTTTCTCGATCCAAACGACAACAGCCGCACCATCGAGGGCTATCCAGCTCCTCGACGGGCAGTCATTATTGCTAAATAGCCTTACTGAGCCATTGTTGCAATGGTTCGGCCAAAGCTTGGTCGCGGAGCGCGTGTTCAATGATGGCTTTGACATAGCCCAGTTTATTGCCGCAGTCGTGGCTCTTACCTTTCATGTAATAGGCATCCACTTGTTGTTGCTGCAGTAACATCGCCATCGCGTCCGTCAATTGGATTTCATTCCCGGCTCCGACCGGAGTTTGCTCCAGTAGCGGCCATAATTCCGCCGGGAACACGTAACGTCCAACCACAGCAAGATCAGATGGCGCTTCGGCAACAGGTGGTTTTTCAACTAACTGGGTAATCGCTGCCGATTGTCCGGGGGCAAGCTCAACCCCATTGATATCGGCCACACCGTATTGATTGACGAGTTCCTTCGGAACCTTTTCCACCATCACTTGCGCAGCACCGGTCGCGTTGAACGTTGCGATCATCTCAGCCAAGTTATCGCGACTCAAATCACAGCTGGCAGCATCAACCAGCACATCTGGCAATACCACGGCAAACGGCTCGTCACCCACCAGTGGACGGGCACAAAGCACCGCATGACCGAGCCCTTTCGCATGGGCTTGACGCACTGGCATGATGGTGACACCTTGCGGGCACAAGCTCTGCACTTGCGCAAGCAATTGGTCTTTGCCACGCGCCGCTAAGGTTGCTTCTAATTCGAAGTTACTGTCAAAGTGGTTTTCAATCGCACCTTTGCTGGAATGGGTCACCAAAATAATATCTGTTAATCCTGCTGCCACACATTCTTCAACAATTAATTGAATCAGTGGTTTATCAACCAAAGGCAACATCTCTTTGGGAATCGCTTTGGTGGCTGGCAGCATACGTGTGCCAAGACCTGCAACAGGGATCACTACTTTTTTAACCATCTCTCAAACCTTTTTCCGTTTTCCTTAACTGCTTTCCTTAATTTCACCTAGCCCGCTTAGAATTGGTCGTAAAAATCATCGTCCAATTCTTCTTCCAGCGGGTCTGGCTCAACCGGTGGATTGCCATCATACACTTTGTTGCGCCAATATTGGAAATAAGCCTCTTTAACAAAACTATATGGGTCGAGCGAGTTTTGCATCAGCTGTTCTTGCTGACGCAGCTGCAAACGGGTATCAAGCGCTTTCACTCCAGTTCGCGCAGCGCGTGCTGAAAAATCAAGTTCAGAACGCGGGAAGTAGGTACGGTCATACAAGTCAGCGCCACGATCAATTACGACCGTTGGCCCGTATCCAGGTAACATCAAATACGGTCCTTCTGGGACGCCGTAGCTCGCTAAGGTTTCGCCGAAGGTCTCTCTGCGACGCTCTAATCCAAGCGGCGTCGCCACATCAAAAATCCCTACCACGCCAACCGTGCTATTGATCACAAAACGCCAGAAACTGACGCCAGCGTCTGTCACTTTGCCCTGCAAAGCGTTATTTAACAGCGAGGCAGGTTCTTCAAGGTTGTCACTTACATTGCGAAGCCCCTCACGAACCGGTTCAGGTACATTTTCATAGGCTTCGGCAGCAGGCAATAACACGTGCTCATCGAGCTTTTCGTTAAACGCCCACATATCGCGGTTAAAGTCCTCAAACGGGTCGCGCGGGTCAGCCCACGCGTCATCCTCAGGAACACTCGCACAACCACTTAAAACGATTGCTAACACCATCAGGGTTAATTTTTTAAACACGCAGTTACTCCGTTTTACTCGCTCACCAGGGAGTCAATCACTAACTCGACTGTCTGGCTTTGCGCCGCCACCACAACCGGGCTTGCATCAATATCACCCGGCTCGCGATCAATTTGTTCATCCAATGAGATACGTGCTTGCACCTGCCATTGGTTTAAATTGGTTAGATTATAATCGGGCAACATGGCATCGGCACTCGATAAAGTCACCGTGACCGGGAACTCAGTCACAGCTTGCCGCACCACCGCAGCTGGCATTGGCACACCATCCACCGCGCGCACATAAACAAATAAAGTCGCGTTATCTGGCACCTGCGTTGCTAATTCTGGCGCCAGTTCAACCACCACCGTCAGTTGCAACTGCTGTTGTGCGAGACGCCCTTGTGCATCAGCAATCGCCGCTTGCAGCGCTTGCGTACGTGCACTATCGTCGGCCACTTGTTCAGTAAGGAGCTGCCAAGCGCTAATGGCTTGGGCGTAATCGCCGCGTTGATAGGCCACCAAACCAATTAAACTTAGCGCCTCTAAGTTATTGGGTTCGCGTTGCAGCAACTGCGCTAACAGTTGTCCCGCTCGGGCAATGTGCTCGTCGGTGCCTAGGTTGACCAATAGCTCGGCATAACTGACGATGGTCGCGCTACGCTCAGGATTCAGTGCCAATGACTTTTCATACGCCTCAATGGCTTGCTCCGGTTGCTGCATCACCGTCATCACCCGGCCATAAATAAGCCAAGGCACCGGGTCATTGGGAGCCTGCATTAGTTTTTGGCGCAACCCTAAAGCAAACTGACTCAATTCTGCCGGGGTCGTTGCCGCAGCATCATCCGACATCACCTTACGGCCAAGTTCCGGCAACTTAGCCAACGCTTCATCCGCCTGTTGCTGCAGTTTCCAGCCACCAAATAAGGCATACAGCACCACGGTGGTGATTAATATCAGCGCTGCAGGCAAGTAAATAACCTTGCCCACTTTACGATCATCGAATTGCTCGACTTCACTGTTTTCACTGATGAATCGCTTATCAAGTTCAAGCAAAGCACGCCGTGCAGCATTTTCGGTCAGCAAGCCATCCTTCTGTTCTTGCTCGATTTCCAGCTTGCGCTGCTCATAGAGCTCTTGGTTAACTTGCAAACGCGTCCGTTGCTGCTCGTGTTGCCGACGCCCCAGCACCAATAAGAATGCCGCGCCAATTAAACCGGTTAAAAACGCATATAACCAAATCATTCTGCACGCTCCGTATCGGTTCCACGCTGTTTCGCAAGCTCCTGTTGTAAACGTTCAAGTTGCGCTTGTTCAGCGGCCGATAATTGCTCATCGCCCTCAAGTTCACGGCGTCGCCGCAACTGCATGACACGCCAGCTGATGGCGGTCACGCCAAGGACTACAAATAACGCAGGGCCCCACCAGAGAATACTGGTACTGGCTTTCATAGGCGGCTGATAGTGGGCAAAATCGCCATAGCGAGCGACCATAAAATCAATCACCTCTTGCTTGCTTGCGCCGGCTTTGACCATTTCATAGGTTTTATCGCGCAAGTCTTTTGCCAAAGGTGCATCAGAGTCCGACAACGCTTGGTTCTGACATTTTGGGCAACGCAGCTCATCAATAAGGTCGCGAAACAAAGCTTCGCGCTCAGGATCATCAAATTGATAGGCCTGCAGATTGACCGCATGCGCCACCCCAACAGGGGCGTGCAACAGCACTACCGCAAGACTAAAAAAGGTGGCTGTGAAGAACTTCCGTATCATGCCCCGCCCCCTTGTTGCTCAGCTTGATAATCGGCGAACAACTGCTGATAAATCGGCTCCAATACATTGGCCCAAACGCGCTCATTCACATCGCCAACGTGGCGATAGCGAATCTGACCATGATGATCAATCATGAAGGTCTCAGGAGCGCCATACACACCAAATTCAATAGCAACATCACCTTGGGCATCGAACAAGTTCAACACATAGGGGTCACCTAGGGTATTGAGCCAGTTGACGGCTTTCGCGCGTGAGTCATCTTTATAATTTAAACCGACAATCGCCACCCCAGCAGCCGCGAGTTGGTTTAAATACTCATGCTCAGCACGACAAGTTGGGCACCATGTTGCCCACACATTTAATAACAGCGGTTGCCCTTTGAGCACCTGCTCTGAATAGATTTTCTCTGGCTGATAAATATCAGGCAACTGAAACTCAGGCACGGGCTTTCCAACTAACGCAGAGCTCAGTTCAGTCGGGTCTGAAAACAGCGCTTTTAATAAAAAGCCTACCATCAGCACAAAAGCCGCTAGGGGTAAGCCCAACACCAACCAGCGCCATGGCGAACGTTCAGTTGTTTGCTCAACCATGGCTCACCTCCGCTTCCGCGCCAGCACTGCTGCGCCGCTTGCGCAACAAGCGCGATTGCGAACGATAGCGCTTATCGGTCATAGCCAATGCACCACCGAGGGACATAATAATTGCGCCAAGCCAAATCCAGCGGACAAACGGCTTCACATATATCCGCACCGCCCAAGCATTACCATCTTCAAGCGGCTCGCCAAGCGCAACATACAAGTCGCGAGTAAAGCCCGCATCAAGACCGACCTCAGTCATACTGGTCTTCTGCACGGTATAAAAACGTTTCTCGGTAATCAGGTACGAAATTTGCCGCTCACCTTTATACACTTCGAACTCGGCATGGTCGGCGATAAAATTAGGCCCTTGATATTGGCTTAATTCAGCGAATTTAAAGCGATAGCCCTGTACCGTGACTTCATCACCCGGGGCCAAGCGCACATCACGCTCAACTTCATATTGGCTCACTGCCGCAATGCCCACTAAAGTAATCGCGAAACCAAGATGACCGAGCACCATGCCCCAGTGACTGCGGCCCAACTTAGTCAAGCTCGCAAGCCCTTCGCCGCGCTGTTCAATACGCTGCTTCAACTCAGTTACCAGAGTCAGCACAATCCACAAGGCTAAGACCAGACCAAGTACCGTCATAGCATGAACTTGGTCTGCAAGAACCAAAGGAATGGCATAGCCCAAACCCAAGGCCAAAATCAAAGCCAAGGCGAGCGAGCCACGCAGCGGCGCGAGTTGCTGGCGGCGCCAGCGGAACAGCGGGCCAAGCCCCATCAGCAGCACAAAAGGCACAATCAGATAGGTGTACATCTGGTTGAAAAACGGCACCCCAATGGAAATTGAGCCCAGCCCTAACTCTTTATGGACGAGCGGCAATAAGGTGCCCAGCAGCACCACCACCATGGCCGCCATCAATAGAATGTTATTCCCCAGCAGCAAGACTTCACGCGAAGCAAAGTCATAGCGGGTTTGCGAACTGACTGCCCCGGCGCGCAAGGCGAACAGCAATAAGGAGCTGCCAATCACAATCACGAGTAAGGCAAGGATAAACAGCCCACGCGCAGGATCCGTTGCAAACGCATGCACTGAAACAATGACCCCAGAGCGGACCAAGAAAGTCCCAAGTAAGCTCAAGCTGAAGGCAGAAATTGCCAACAGGACCGTCCAGGCTTTAAAGGTTCCGCGTTTTTCGGTCACCGCCAACGAGTGAATCAGCGCAGTGCCCACGAGCCATGGCATAAAGCTGGCATTTTCGACTGGATCCCAGAACCACCAGCCGCCCCAGCCAAGCTCGTAGTAAGCCCACCAACTGCCAATCGCAATCCCAAGGGTAAGGAAAATCCATGCCGCTGTAGCCCACGGACGTGACCAACGGGCCCAGGAGGCATCGAGCTTTCCGGCCAACAAAGCTGCAATTGCAAAGGCAAAGGCCACCGAGAAGCCGACATAGCCCATATACAATAACGGCGGGTGAATAATCATCCCGGGGTCTTGCAAGAGCGGATTCAAATCACGGCCATCAACCGGAATCAGTGGTAAGGCACGGTCAAATGGATTGGAGACCGACAGCATAAACGAGTAAAAGCCGATACTAATCAGCCCAAGAATCGCTAATACTCGTGCCATCATGGTTACTGGCATCCGCTTCGAGAACATCGCCACCGCAGCGATCCAACCCGCCTGCATCAACATCCACAGTAAGAACGACCCTTCATGGGAGCCCCACACCGCAGTGATGCGATAGATGAGCGGCAATTTGGTATTCGAGTTAGCCGCCACATAATAAACGCTGAAATCGTGAACGATAAACGCCCAGGTCAGCATAATGTAGGCAACGAGGGTAAAGAAAAATTGTCCGTAGGCGAGTGGCCGCGCCAATAGCATGGCACCGCTATGGCCTTTGTAGGCGCCCCAAAGCGGGTAAATGGCCAGTAGAATCGAGAAGGTCAGCGCTAACGCCAGCGCCATTTGCCCTATTTCAGCAATCATGGCGAGCCTCCGTCTTGGTTATAAGCCTCGTTACTATTCGGATTAACGTGCTTAATACCTTTCATTTGCTCAGCCAACTCTGGCGGCATGTATTCTTCATCGTGCTTAGCGAGGACTTCAGTTGCCTCAAGTACTAAAGGCTCAATCATTACGCCTTGGGCAACAATACCTTGCCCCTCACGAAATAAGTCAGGCAAGATCCCTTGATACAGAATGGTCACTTCAGGGCCAGTATCGGTAACCCGGAAGCTGACTTCGAGAGTCTGTGGATTGCGCTGCACGCTGCCTTCCACCACCATGCCACCGATGCGTAAGCGCTGGCCCACCACGGGTTTGACTTTATCCGCACCTAAGCCATCGTGAACCTGGCTCGGGGTATAGAACAAATCAACTTGCTCACTCATAGCGTACAAAATTAAACCAAGACTTGCGGCAACTCCAAATACCAGGCCTAGCGTCCATCCTAAACGCTTTTTACGACGAGGGATCATGCCTTACTACTCCGTTGTTGTTTGCGTCGTGCTAATCGTTGTTGCCGAGCCGCCTCTTGTGCGCACAATTTACGCAAGTTTTTGCGAACCAGCATGGTGTGTATCATTAAACCCGCGAGGGCAAAAAAAGTTCCCGCAAAAGATAGCCAGACATAAAAGCCATAGCCACCCATCGCGATAAAATCATGCCAGGATTCAAATGCCATCTTATTGTCCTTCTGTTTGCGCCGCGTTATCGCCGAGCAGCTCTTGTTGAACCCACGGGCGATGCAGTTCTTGCTTCAATATTTCATTACGCAAACGCCAGCAAATCAGTGCAGCGGTTAACATCGCAAAACCGAATAAAGCAATGTAAAGCGGCGTCGCCATGCTCATTGGCATCGAGGGCTTAGCAAACTTGGTGATGGTTGAGGTCTGATGCAGCGTGTTCCACCAGTAAACCGAGTAATGAATAATCGGTACGTTGACCACCCCAACCAAAGATAAAATCGCCGCAGCTTTAGCGCCCGTGCGCTTATCTTCGAAGGCATGGTAAAGCGCAATCACCCCGATATAGAGGAACAACAAAATAAGTTGCGAAGTAAGCCGTGCATCCCACTCCCACCAGGTCCCCCACATGGGTTTACCCCAAACCGCACCGGTAAATAATGAAATCGCGGTCATCACTGCTCCAACTGGCGCGATGGCATTGATCGACCACTCTGCGGTGCGGATCTGCCACACCAGCGCAATTAAGGCGACAATCGCCATACCGGTAAACGAGCCCATACTATAAAGCGCAGCCGGAACATGAATGAAAATGATGCGATAGCTATCACCTTGTTGGTAATCCGGTGGTGCGAAGGCGAGGCCCCAACCGACCCCAACTACAACACCAATAACCGCCAATACCGAAAACCATGGCAGCATCTTGCCCAATAATCGATAACTTGCCTCGCCCTTTGCATAGGGGTGTAACCATCGCCACATGTTAATTCACACTCACTCGTATTGAGGCCGCGATTGCGAGCGGTGATAACGTAACTGTTAACACCATCAACGCGGCTAACCATGCTAATTGTCCGCTGACCGGCATACCTAATAACGCTGCTTCAACTGCTGCCGTCGCAAAAATCAGCAGTGGAATAAATAACGGTAAAATCAGTAGGCTGACCAAGGCTCCACCGCGGCCAAGGCTCACGGTCAAAGCCGCACCAATAGCGGTCAGCGCACTTAAAATTGGCGTTCCGAGCAATAAACTCAAAGCCAGCGTTCCCCAGCCCTCGAACGGTAGCTTTAGTAATAACGCTAACACCGGGCTTAAGATCACCAGTGGTAAGCCGGCAAACAGCCAGTGCACGGCAACTTTTGCTAACGCCAAGGCACTTAATGGCGCCGGCACCAGTAGTAATTGTTCGAGGCTACCATCCAAATAATCATCTCGGAACAGCCGCTCTGAACCAAGCAGCGCCGATAATAACGCAGCAACCCAAATAACGCCTGCGGCAATCCGTCCCAAGATGTCAGGCCCCGGCCCAACGGCCAGCGGAAACAGGCTGACCACAATCAACAAAAATACCAGTGGATTAAGAATATCACTGCGTTTGCGCAAGGCGACTTTGGCATCGCGCAGCATCACCGTTTTCAGCAGTTGCCAAGTACTGGCGTTATTCATAAGCCACTTCTCCAAGTTCAAGCACTTGCAAGGTCTTAGGTCGCCAAGTCAGGGCTTGGTGGGAGGTCAAAATCAAACTACCTTGGTTGGCTTGATGGGCTGCAAAACGCTGTTGCAGCAGCTCGATCCCCACTTGGTCCAAGGCGGTAAACGGCTCATCGAGGATCCAGAGTTTTGCCGAGCTATACCACAGCCGCGCCAGTGCAATGCGGCGTTGTTGCCCGGCTGAGAGTTGCTGTGCGGGAATGTCTTCTAGACCGAGTAAGCCGACTTGCTCAAGCAACGCCCATGGATCGTCGAGTTGGATACCATCAAGTTGCGCTTGCAGTTGAATATTTTCGATTGCAGTTAGGGCGGGTTTAACAGCCGGCTTATGACCGATAAAGAGGGTTTGCCGCTGCCAGTGTTCAGGATCATGGCGGAGTGCTTGGCCAAACAACTGCACATCGCCTTCAAGAGGTCGCAGTAGCCCAGCAAGAATTCGCAACAAAGTTGATTTACCGGCGCCATTTGGCCCAGCCACGTAGAGCACCGCACCGGCCTCAAGCTTGAAACTCAAGGCTTCAAACAAGACTCGACCTGCGCGGATTGAGGTTAACTCGCGTGCATCAACAACCGTACTCATAGGGGCAGCTCATTGGGCGCCTTCTGTCAGCTCAGATGGCGCTCATCCTACCACATTAGTCGACGGTCATCAGCACATTATGGTGTTCATTTTGCTGGATATTTGACACCGTGACAGAACTCGGCTGGAACACCCCACCCGCATCACTACTGAAGTTAATGGTGAGGGTACTGCCGGCGGCAATCCCCGGGCATGAATACGAGCCCGTATCGGCATTGCCCTGCTTCGAATAAGTACAGCTTACATTCAAATCACTGGTGGTAATCGAGACACTGTTGTAATAACGCTGAGTACAAGAACGATACGCGCCATTTTGCAACAACAAACAATTAACCTCACCGGTAATTGAATAGAGCGTGGTCGAACCCTCGGGTTGGGTTTGTACGTTTACGGTGACCGAGTCAGTGAATTCTTGCAAACTAATCATGGGTTGCTTGATAAAGCCCCCTAAAACTGAGGCATTACCCTCAATTGCCCTGAGCGTCATCACTGAACTCCCATCGGTCTCAGCATCCACCCGCCCTCGCGAATATGTTCCGTAGTAATCGTTTTCAGGATCAACAATGGTTTCAATGGTTTCATTGGTAATACTGGCAATACTCGGGTTATCCGCCTCCCAATCAGCGAGCAAGGTCACATTCACCTCATAAAACGGCACTTTAGCGATCCAATCGGCTTCGTTGTTATTAATCGCAGCGCGTACTTCGGCCAAATGTTCTGCACTCATATCATCAAGATAAATGGCTCGACCAATCAGCTGATACGCACCCGGCACCACATCTAAATCGCGACCCTCCAGAGGTTGCGGCATAGTGCCACCGGTCACCAAGGCTTTTACCACAGCCCGGACATAATCGGTATAAGCCTGTGCACCATCACTGTTAATCAAGTATTCAGCTGAAGCCACGGTCAAAGCTTCAAGTTGCCAATCAGGATACATCTGATAGTAGCCATCGACGCGACGCATCCGACACGATTCGTAGTATTCACTGCCACCTGCTCTCACCTCAGCAGTCACTAATCCAAATAAGCTCGGGCCGTAATGACGGTGATGACCACGCGACGTTCGATTGTTATCTTTTAAGTACACCCGACCTTCGTTGACCATGTCCTGATTATCATGGTGGTCGCGGCAACATTGGGTACAAAGGCCGGGTTGATTGCTATCCGCCGGCACCCCATAAACTTTCTCCACCAACTGATTTCCGTCTGGGTCAAGGATCAAGCGCCCATCATGTAGCGTCAGTCCAGCGGGGGTATACCCTTGTCCAGAGCCGGCCATACGGCACTTACAATTCACCGTAATAAAGTCTTCCGCGCGCTGGGTTTTGGTTCGTTCATCATAAGTAACGGTATCAAAACGAACCAACAAGCGTTCTCCCGAGCGGTCGACTTGCGGTGTCGGTCGGGTAGTTTCTTTCACCAAAAAGTCGTCGCCGCGCCATCTTCCGTCAGTTTGACCCCAATAACTGCGGGCGCAGCACCCGGCGTATAAGTAACTTGAGGTTTATTGCGTGGCGGTGGTTCAGTGACCACCAAACCACTATCGCGCATGGTCACGCGTCCGAGCCAGCCGTCGAGAGTTAAGCGTTGCTCAGAACCGCCACGCTCCTGCCAACTAACGCTGATACTCGCAGCCTTGGCATCGGGTTGGGTCGGCAAAGGCTCAGGCAAACCCGTGTCACCGGGTGACAGCCATACTGTATTAAAATAACGCGCACTGATGGTCCAAGTTAAATTATAGGTTTTATCATCGCGGGTGACTTCAGCACTACCACCGGCAAGTGCATCGTAGGGAGTAAACCTCAATGTCTCGAGTTGCGCTTGCGCAATTTCCAGCGCAACATTGCGCTCTGCCGCCCGCATTGAGCTCTGAATGAAGGTGCGTTGTAAGGTCACCATGCCGGCAACGCCGACCGCAATAATGGTCAACACTACCAGGAGTTCAACGAAGGTAAATCCCCGTTGCTGAGATTGCCGAGCGAGGTTAAAAGTCATGCCAGCTTCCTCCTACTCGGTAGATTCTTCGAAATGCATCATTGGTAACGATATGAGTCAACACACTCTCGTTGTAGCGCACGGTCAAATTACCATTGGATAAGTCAGGGTCACGATTGGCCATCACCGCACCCTCGACCCGGGCCTCACCATTCATTTTTAAAGCATAACTTGTGGTCTCGCCGGGGGTGGTAAAGGCGAACACCATCCCATAAACAGTAATACTGCCGTTCATGGTGACATTTCCATCCTGCACAATTAAGGCAACCGGGTTTGCTTCGCTGCCAACTTGCGCCGTATTGATGGTACACGAGCCATTCACCCAAATAAGCCCGATTGAATATAAGTCCAAGCTGTCGCAATTATCGTACTGCACAGGGGCCATATATCGCAGGCTCTCCCACTCGGCTTCCGGAACACCGAATAAGTATTCAAGTAAATCACTCGGAAAGTTCGGATCGTTGTCTAAAATATCAACCCCATGATCACCACGCTCACTAAACGGTAAACTGGCACAGTTACCCTCGGCGAACTCTTGTTGGCCGCAGGTGGTGCCGTTGCCGTTGATATCAACATCGCCACTGGTCCAAATTGATAGCGGCACGCCATCACCACCGCCGTTGGGATTTGCCACTACTTCAAAACTACCGGACACATTCATACTGCCGCGAATCGCTACTGGAGTATCCGGGGCACTGCGCAGCAAAGGTAACACCGCCACTTGCTGCTGCACTTGGCGGCGACCGCGGTCATCAGCTGATTGCGCTTGAATTGTAATATCAACGATATCGACGTCACCGTGAGGCGTATCTTCGTAGCGAGTTGCCGCAAGAGTCGCGGTATAACTTGCTCCGGCAATCGTGGCGGTAAAGGTTCGATTTAAATCAGTACGGTCATCATCGATAATCATAATGGTTTGCTCAAGCGCAGCATCGGCGATCAAATTCGCCTCTTGGGCCGCTTGATGATTGCGCATGATCCGCTGCTCTTGCATTTTAAAACGCGCGGTATAAAGGGTGACCAAAATAATCACCGCCAACAGCAAAACGGTCAGTGTGAGGGTGGCGTACCCTTTACTAGAACGCATTTCGAAGCACCACATCGGTTGTTAAAGTTCGTTGCAGAGTTGGGTCGGTTGCCGCTTGTGCGACCAAGACAATGTTAACCCGTTGTTCAGTCATATCAGCGCTTATTTGCTCAGTGAGGGTAAAGGTCAGCGCACTGACATTCACCATCGCGGTACTGGTTAGATCTTGCCAGCCGCCTTCGGTACAACTGGCACTGCTCTGACGCCGTTCAATTTGCCCCGTCGCTAAGCGATAGCCAAATGCTTCACTGTTCCCATCATCGACTCCATTGCCGTTGATGTCGTATTTAAACAAGATACAACTCGAGCCTGCTTCGTCAGAAAATGCGGATATCACCACGCTATCACTAAAGGCGGTAACGGTATTATCTGGGGCGATAATGATGTTGGCCGCGCCCGCATGATACCCGGTCCGCCGGATATCGCTCACCATAAGCTCCATCACCGCAGTGGTTTCCTCCTGCAACTGACTAAAGGTTAAACTGCGCGAGTTCACCCCAAGAGTATTCGAGAACACCGATGTTAAGGCCGCCATAAGCACTAGCCCCAGCCCAACTGTAATCATTAGCTCGACTAAGGAGAGACCGCGCTGTTTACTCAACTGTACCGTTAACATTCTGGATATCCGCTTATGTCACCCACTCGGCAATAACGTAGACGCCCCAACGCACTGACCACAACCCGAAGTTCTGGGCCACCGTTAATCGCTAATTGATAACGCACCGAACCCGCATTGCCATTGGCAAGCCCACGTAAACCATCAAAACGGGTGTATGCTCCTGCCGCAAAATTCGCTTCGGGCAAATTAATGTCCGCGAAGTCACTGCCCTGTTGTTGCCGCAATACGCTATCGATGCTGCAGTCATCGGTAAAACAATTACAATTGTTGGTGGTCGCAACAACGGCGCACCACTGACCATCGGCAACACTCCACACCACAAAACGATCTTCTCCCGCCCGCAGTGCATCCGAACGAGCGTATTGGAGCAAGCCGTAGGTCTCTTGCGCCGCGCCCCGCAAACGCGTCTCACGAGCAAGGTCAAGCATGGTTGGCACGCCTGCACCGAGGACTATGCTTAAGATCGCCAGCGTAATGAGCAATTCAAGTAGCGTCAGACCGCCATGTAGCGGTTTGCGAACCTTTTGATTTAAAAGACGTAATCCACGCATTGCCTTTGGCCTAAAAATAGCGTACTGCTTATGTAATTCGATATACCCAATGATTTACAACAAGGAATATAAATGCAAGTTAAAAAAGCGTTAAGAGGGGTGACTCTTATTGAATTGATGATTGTCATCGCCATCATCGGCATCATCAGTGCTACCGCCTATCCAATTTATGTGGATTATGTGCGTGAAGCAAGACGGGCCGATGCCGTCAGTCAATTATTGAGTTTGCAGATGGCCCAAGAAGAGTACCGCTTGCGCAACACCAGCTACGCCATGCTCGACCAACTAGGGGGCACAGTGCCCAGTGAATTTTACGATTTTAGCGTGACCAATGTGGCGGCAGAGACTTACACCCTGACGGCAAGCGCAAAAGGCTCACAAACAGTCGATACGGCTTGCGCTACGATGACGCTCAATCAGAATGACCAGCGCTCACCGGCAGGGTGCTGGTGAACGCGTTCGATAGCTTAGGAGACTTCTTTAACCCGTAATTCGGGTGGAATCGAGAAGGTAATATTTTCAGCGCGGCCATCAACTTCAACAACCTGCCCTGCGCGCAAGTTCTGCAGTCGCCCGATAACGTTTTGCACCAGGACCTCAGGCGCCGATGCACCCGCGGTAACACCGATACGCTCAATGCCTTCAAGCCAGCTATCTTCGATACTTTCCTCATCATCGATAAGGTGGGCAGGCGTCCCCATTTTTTCGGCCAGCTCACGCAGGCGATTTGAATTTGAACTATTGCGAGCCCCAACTACAAGCAATAACTGAACCTGCTCTGCCAGCTCACGCACCGCATCTTGACGATTCTGCGTGGCGTAACAGATATCATCTTTGCGCGGCCCCTCAATAGTTGGGAACTTCGCACGTAAGGCATCAATCACCTCGGCAGTATCATCAACCGAGAGCGTGGTTTGGCTCATGTAATGCAAGCTACTAGGGTCTTTTACCTCAAGCCGCTCAACATCTGCTGTTGATTCAACCAGATAAATACCACCCTCAGGATTAGAATATTGGCCCATGGTACCCTCAACCTCAGGGTGGCCAGCGTGACCAATCAAAACACATTCATGCCCTTTCCGGCTCGCCCGCGTCACTTCCATATGAACTTTGGTCACCAGTGGACAGGTGGCGTCAAAAACTTTCAAGCCGCGCCCTTTGGCTTCTTGCCGCACCGCTTGCGAGACGCCATGAGCACTGAAAATCACAATGCTGTGGTCTGGAACTTCATTCAGTTCATCAACAAACACCGCACCTTTTTGCCGCAGCGAATCAACCACGTATTTGTTGTGAACCACTTCATGGCGAACATAAATCGGTGGCTCAAAGATTTCTAAAGCCCGCTGTACAATGGTAATGGCACGATCGACTCCAGCACAAAAACCGCGCGGATTTGCTAATAAAATCTCCATACCTACCTCATTCGCTCCTAAGGGTTCACTTCCAAAATATCGACTTCAAATATCACTGTTTGCCCAGCTAAAGGATGATTAAAGTCAATGGTCACAAACTGCTCATTTTTAGCGCGGACAATTCCCGGCAATTCAGTTCCATCCGGTTGCGGAAAAGTAAAGATCTGACCAATCTCAAGACTTTCATCAAAGCCAAATTTAGTCCGGTCAACCTGATAAATATTATCCGGATTCGGCTGCCCAAAGGCATCTTCCGGAGGCAGCTCAAACGAACGTGATTCGCCCGCTTTCATCCCCACCAGACAAGCCTCAAAATTTGCCGTCAGATTACCATCGCCCATTCGAAACTTAGCGGGCTTTTGGCTCATCTTAGTGCTGTCCGCTACCGAGTTATCGGTTAATTTAATGGTGAAGTGTAAAATCACCTCACGTCCATGTTCGATCGCTAAGCGATTGATCATGCATGTTCCTCTTGTTTACTTTGATCCGGCTCGAAAAAGGCTTCGAGCAACATAAGAATGGCGCCAATGGTAATCGCCATATCGGCGACGTTAAAAGCTGGCCAATGCCAATCGTCAACGTAAACGTCAATGAAATCGATCACGTAGCCATACTGAATGCGGTCAATCACATTGCCAAGCGCACCAGAAAGAATCAACGCAAATGACAAGTTTTGTCGCCACAAACTGACCGGATTGCGGCGCAACCACACCAGTAACACAATACTGACCGCAATCGCAAAGAAGGTAAACAACCAACGCTGCCAGCCCCCTTGATCGCTCAAAAAGCTAAACGCCGCACCGTAATTGTGAACATAAGTGAAGTTCAGGTACGGCATCACTTCGATGCTCTCAAACAACATGAAGTTGTCGATCACATAAAGCTTAGTCACTTGGTCTAACACTACTAAGACCAAAGCCAGCCACAAATACTGCAGGCCACTTTTGTGTTTCGCAAAAGCCACTGGTTTAGGCAAAACGGCGCTCCTCTCCTGCTCCATCAATATTGGTCACACAACGCTGACACAAAGTTGGGTGCTCAGCAATTTGTCCGACTTCTTCGCGGTGATGCCAGCAGCGCTCGCACTTTTCAGCACTCGATTTCACGACCGCAACCTTAAGACCAGCCAGCTCGGTTTGCACCGCATCTGTGGGCGCATCAGTAAGCGGCGCAAGTTCTACTTTTGATACCAATAAGGCAAAGCGTAACTCATCATCTAAGCGGGCTAAGCTTGCATGTAATTCGGCATCAACATAAAGCTGCGCCACGGCCTGCAACGAACCACCGATCACCTCGTCACGACGCGCTTGTTCAAGCGCACGATTCACCTGATCACGGACTTCTAATAACTGCTGCCAGAAGGCATTGGTCTGTGCATCGACCGCAATCTCGTTCGCCGCTTGGTACCAACTTTCGGTAAACACATACTGGCTGCGCTGGCTACCATCGGCTTGCTGTGCCGGTAACGCAGTCCAAACTTCCTGTGCGGTAAAGCTACAAATCGGGGTTAACCAACGCACCAGCATTTCGGCAATATGATACAAAGCCGTCTGACAAGAGCGACGGGCATTACTGTCACGCTTGGCGGTGTATTGGCGATCTTTAATCACATCAAGATAGAAACTACCCAACTCGATAGAGCAGAAGTGCATCAACTTTTGCACCACCACATGGAATTGGTAGTTATCAAACGCCTCTAACAGCTCCGCTTGTAAGCTCACCGCACGCGCCACAATCCAGCGGTCGATTTCAACCATATCAGCGCCAGCAACAGCGTGCTCTGCTGGGTTAAATTCATTAATATTTGCTAACAAGAAGCGCGCGGTATTGCGCAGCCGGCGATAACTATCCGCGGCACGCTTCAAAATTTCATCAGAGACCGTCATTTCAGCTGAGTAGTCAGTCGCCGCCACCCACAAACGCAGAATGTCGCCACCAAGTTTGTTCATGACTTCTTGTGGTGCCACCACGTTGCCGATCGACTTCGACATCTTGCGACCTTGCCCATCGACGGTAAAGCCGTGGGTCAGTACTTGCCGGTATGGCGCCTGTTGATACATGGCAACGCCAGTCAGCAATGAAGATTGGAACCAACCGCGATGTTGGTCGGAGCCTTCAAGGTATAAATCAGCCGGCCACGACAAACCTGGGGTATGATTCAAGACCGCCTCATGGGTGACTCCAGAGTCGAACCAGACATCAAGGGTATCGGTTATCTTGCGATAATGGTTGGCTTCATCACCGAGTAATTCTTCTGCATCTAAATCGAACCAAGCTTGGATGCCACCGACTTCAATACGCTGCGCGACTTGCTCAATCAGCTCGAGCGTGCGCGGGTGCAGTTCATCGGTATCGCGATGGACAAATACCGCAATCGGGTTACCCCAAGTGCGCTGGCGTGAGATACACCAGTCTGGACGGCCGTCGACCATGCTTTCAATCCGACTTTGACCCCACTCAGGTACCCACCGAACTTGCTTAATTTGCGCCAAAGTATCGCTCCGCAAACCTTGTTTATCCATACTGATAAACCATTGCGGTGTGGCACGGAAAATAATCGGAGTTTTATGACGCCAGCAATGCGGATAGCTATGCTCGTAGGCTTCGTGATGCACCAAACGCCCGGCCTCATTTAAGGCATCAACGATATTGGCATTGGCTTTCATCACATGTTGGCCAGCAAATAACGGCGTATCGTCTTTGTAGACGCCGTTATCACCGACCGGGTTATAGACTTCAAGGCCATAGTGCTGGCCCACTAAAAAGTCATCAACACCATGGCCCGGGGCAGTATGGACGCAGCCCGTACCTGACTCAGTGGTCACGTGCTGACCCAAAATCAATGGCACTTGATGATCATAAAGCGGATGCTTGACCAATACGTTTTCAAGCTTGGCACCTTTAGCAAAGCCAAGTTTGTGATAATGCTCAATGCCCCAACGTGACATCGCTGAACTCACCAGTTCATCAGCCAAGATAAAACGCTGAGCTGGGCGCTCGCCATCGGCCTCAATCTGGACCAAGGCGTATTCCAATTCTGGATGTAGCGCAATCGCGCGGTTCGCAGGAACAGTCCACGGCGTCGTGGTCCAAATCACCACCGCCATCTCACCCGAGCCATTATGCGCTTCTGGGTGATCAAATAAATCCACCACCTGCTCAGGATCAGCGACCAAGAAACTGACATCAATTGCAGGCGAGTGCTTGTCTTTATATTCCACTTCAGCTTCGGCAAGAGCCGAGCCACAATCGGTACACCAATGCACCGGTTTAAAGCCCTGTTGCAAATGACCATTGGCAATGATTTTGCCAAGCGCCCGCAAACTATCGGCTTCTTGCTTTGGATTCATGGTCAGGTAAGGACGGTCCCAATCACCAAACACACCTAACCGTTTAAAATCTTCACGCTGGGCTTCAACTTGCTGCATAGCATAATCGCGGCAGTGCTGACGAAACTCAGCTACAGTCAATTTCTTACCCGGCTTACCAAATTTCTTTTCAACTTGCAGTTCGATCGGCAAACCGTGACAGTCCCAGCCCGGCACATAAGGCGCATTGAAATCGCTCAAGGTCTTTGCCTTGACGATCATATCTTTAAGAATTTTATTCACCGCATGACCAATGTGGATTTGACCGTTCGCATACGGAGGACCATCGTGCAAAATAAAGCTTGGTTTATCTGCCTTGGCCGCACGAATTTTTCCATACACGTCATCCGCATACCATTGCTCAAGCATGGTCGGCTCGCGTTGCGCCAAGTTGCCGCGCATCGGGAATTCCGTCTCTGGGAGATTCAGCGTGTGTTTGTAATCGGTCATTAGTCTTTTTTCCATCCACTTTCGGTTTGGCTTAGTGTAAGCCTTGGTTACTCTGCCAGCAATGCTTTTGCACGCTCAGCATCGAGCACAATCTGGCGTTGTAATTCAGTAAAACTTGCAAATTTTTGTTCCGCACGAATAAAGTGGCGCGGCTGTACCTGTAGCTGTTGCCCATATAAATCACCGGCAAAATCAAACAAGTGCGCTTCGAGTTGAACCCGTCGGCCATTAAGTGTCGGGCGCCGGCCAATGTTCACCACCGCGTCAAAAACTCGCCCATCAGCGATAGTCACAGCCGCACTGAACACCCCTTGCAACGGCGAATGCAAGCGTTTAAGCGCCAAATTCGCAGTTGGGAAACCAATCGTCCGGCCTTTCTTCTCGCCATGCGTCACCCGCCCTGAAAAGGCAAAAGGCCGCCCCAACATCGTCTCTGCTAAAGCAAAATCTCCGGCTGCCAAGGCTGCGCGAATCGCCGTACTTGATACCCGCTGTTGCTGTTGTCGATAACTATGAGTATCCACCACCGCAAAACCATGTCGCTGTCCAGCCTCGGTCAGCATCGCAAAATCACCTGCACGACCGCGACCAAAGCGAAAATCATCGCCCACCACTAAGAATTGCACACCCAGTCGCTCGACCAAGACTTGCTCGATAAATTCATCCGCGGGATAACTCGCAAACTTAGGATTAAACTCCAACACAATATGCCGATCAATCCCAAGCGCCCGCAGCGCACTGTGCTTCTCACGCAAATTAGTTAAACGCGCCGGCGCCTTATCAGGCTGAAACAACTCTTGCGGTTGCGGCTCAAAGGTCATCACAGTCGCCGGCACCCCGCGCTCGCGCGCCTGCGCCTTCACCTGCGCCAGCACCGCCTGATGCCCCAAGTGTACGCCATCGAAATTACCAATGGTCAGCACGCACCCATGGTGCTCAGGTCGAATATTGTGGATTCCGCGAATTAACTGCATCAGTGACTTGTAAGTCCGTCGTTGATCTGGGGTGAATAAAGCGGCGATTATAGCAGGCAAGCGTGGGAGGGACTAGGTTTCGTTGGTTATTGGTTATTGGTTATTGGTTATTGGTTATTGGTTATTGGTTATTGGTTATTGGTTGATGGTTATTGGTTATTGGTTATTGGTTATTGGTTGATGGTTATTGGTTGATGGTTATTGGTTATTGGTTATTGGTTATTGGTTATTGGTTGATGGTTATTGGTTGATGGTTATTGGTTGATGATTATTGGTTGATGGTTGTTGGTTGTTGGTTTAACTAATAACTAATAACTAATAACCAATAACTAATAACCAATAACTCCTACCTAACGAACTCGGACTCGCAGAATAAATAACCCAGCCAAATAGACAAAACCACCCGCGCCAATCAACAACGCTAACTGCCAGATCCGTGCGCTGAGATCCGCCGCCAGCCACCAGTCGCGGGTTGGATTGAGATAAAGCACTAGCGCAACCATCGCGAGGACCGCAAGAGTGACTTTAAAAAGGTGAGTTAAGGTGCCTGGGTAGCGTTTTAAGACCCCATCGCGCCAGAGATTGTAGCCAAGCAGCCCGGCATTCAAGGCGGCAGAAAGTGAGGTGGCGATAGCGAGGCCGACGTAGCCGAATGGGATGGCGAAAATCACGTTAAAGACCATATTACTGAACATAGCGATAATGCCATAGCGCACCGGACGCTTGGTGTCTTGACGCGAATAGAAGCCGGTCGCAAGCACTTTAACCAGCATAAAACTGAGCAAACCACTGCCGTAGGCGAATAAACTATACGACGCCAGTTGCGCATCGGTCGCGGTAAACTCCCCGCGCATAAACAGCACCATCAACATGGGCTCAGCCAGGATAATCAAACCTGCCATTGCCGGTAGCCCCAGCAACACCACAGTGCGGATGCCCCAATCGAGGGTTTGACTAAAAGCTTCCGTACTGTTGTCGACATGACGACTCGATAGCGCAGGCAAAATGACCGTCGCAATTGCAATCCCAAACAGTCCTAGCGGGAATTCCAGCAGCCGGTCAGAGTAATACAGCCAACTAATCGAGCCGCTCACCAAGAAACTGGCAATAAAGGTATCAAGTAACAAATTGATCTGACTAACCGAGACCCCAAACAGCGCTGGAATCATCAGAGTACGAACCTTGGTCACGCCCTTATCGCGCCAGCCCCAACGCGGCCGCACCAACAGTCCAGCGCGCCGTAAAAACGGAATTTGAAAGAGAAACTGAATCAGTCCACCGAAAAACACACCCCAGGCTAGGGCATATTCGGGCCGTTCGAGTTGAGGACCCAGCCACAATGCCGCAACAATAATCGCAACATTCAAAAATACCGGAGTAAACGCCGCCACCGCAAACTTGCCCAGCGTATTCAAAATCGCCCCAGCCAGCGCTGTGAAAGTAATAAACCACAAATAAGGGAAGGTAATCTTGAGTAAATCAGCCGCCAGCACAAACTTCTCCGCCTGCGGCCCCCCAGTATACCAATCCATAAACCAGCCCGTACCGAACAACGCCGCCAGCACCGGCGAACCAATCACTCCAAGCAAAGTAATAATCGTTACCAAGGTACCAAGCGTTCCGGCAATCCGGGCGATAAAAAGTCGCTGCTCAGCCAGGGGCTGTCCCTGCTTATATTCCGTCAAAACCGGCACAAACGCCTGCGCAAAAGCCCCCTCAGCAAACAGCCGACGCAAAAAGTTGGGAATCTTATTGGCAAAAAAGAACACATCCGCCGCCGCCCCAGCCCCCATCAAATTAGCAATCACGACATCGCGCACCAACCCAAGCACGCGGGAGATGAAGGTCATTGCGCTAACGATGATGCCGGATTTAGCGAGTGATTTTGACAAGGGAACCTCGTTGTTCGTTATTCGTTATTCGTTGTTCGTTGTTCGTTATTCGTTGTTCGTTGGTCGTTATTCGTTGTTCGTTATTCGTTGTTCGTTAACGAACAGTGCGAAGCGCACGAACAGCGCAGCGCACTAACAGTGCGAAGCACGTACGAACAGCGCAGCACACGAACAGCGCAGCGTACGAACAGCCCAGCGTACGAACAGCGCAGCGTTCGAACAACAAAGCGCACGAACAACGAACTAATCACTTAAGTGAACGAATCAACGCATTCAGCAATTGATAAGTACGTGATAATAATTCATTTTCACCCGATCTAATATAACCAAGTCGCACAGCAATTCGTAATTGAGTTCTAAGTTCAGCAAGCGAGCCTCGGGCGATATATAAAAAACGCAGAAAATCTTTTCGACTCCCGCGGTGAGCACCCTCCTCGATATTACTCGGAATACTGACCGCACACCTACGCATCTGACTTCTTAACCCAAACTTTTCACAGTCTGGGAAATCTCGCGTGAGGTTATATATCTCGCTACACAAATCCATCGCAACCTCAGTCACTATTAACGCTCTTGCCATTCTCGAACACTCCTTTGTTCAATAGTCCCTGACAGCATAGCTTATACTGGAACAAGAGCGTTATTCGTTATTCGTTATTCGTTGGTCGTTATTCGTTGGTCGTTGGTCGTTGTTCGTTGGTCGTTATTCGTTAGAACGAACAGTGCGAAGCACGTACGAACAGCGCAGCGCACGAATAACGAACAGCGGAGCGCACGAACAACGAACAGCAAAGCGCACGAATAAGGAACAACGATCAACGCTTTACACACTTGACTTTAACTGCAAGAGCTGGCATATTCCCCGCCCTATTACTATTGCCGTCTGATAACGAATTTTAGGAGTTCACCTTGGCTAATATTAAGTCTGCGAAAAAGCGTGCGGTACAAGCTGAGAAAAACCGTCGCCACAACGCGAGCCGTCGCTCGATGATGCGTACCCTTTTGAAGAAAGTTGATGCCGCTATTGAAGCTGGCGACAAAACAAATGCACAAGAAGCTTTTGCAAGCTTACAGCCAGTTCTTGATCGCTACGCAACCCGTGGTTTGATTGGCAAAAACAAAGCGGCACGTCATAAGAGCCGTTTAAGTGCAAAAATTAAAGCACTATAAAAAATAGCTGAATTCAAAAAGACCGGCCTCTGGCCGGTTTTTTTGTTTCTTAACGTTAATACACTGTTATCAAAAGCGTGATTTATGTTATGGTTTGCGTCAGGAAATGACACCATAATGTAGGAATCACTATGTCTTTATTTGTCCGCACGCTGACTGCTTTTGCGCTCACGGTCTCTAGCTTTACATTTATCACCTTGCCCGCGGCACAGGCTGCTGAAAATCTTATTCCAGTCGAACATTTCTTTGAGCGTTCGACCTATAACGGCGTGTGGATTTCACCGACAGGTCAATACCTTGCAATCAAAGCCAGTGAGGGGACCCGCGATAGCATCATTATTTACGACCGCCAGGAAAAGAAAGTCGTCAGTAACTTCGCGTTTGGGGACTCCATTCGCTTTGAAGGCATCTTCTGGGCGAACGATGAGCGTATTGTCTTTACCGGTGCTAAATTCGTGGGTTACCTCGATAATCAAGGTGGCCGGCCAAGTTTGTACGCCGCCAATGCCGACGGCAGCAATCGCCGTGAGATTTTTCGCGTTGAGCGCTCTGGTTATCGTGTCTTAAACCGCTTGCCGGACGACCCTGAGCATATCTTGATAGAAAAACGTCACTTTGCAGATCAAGGCGAAGCGAAGGCTCATTTACTTAATATTTATGATAGTCGTACCTACTTTGTTGGCGAACAGCCGCCAAAAGCGAACGGCCTCATTTCTGATAATACTGGACGTCTGCGTGCTGCGGTTGCCTACGAAGAAGAGCGTTCAGATGAGTTCGGCAAAGGCACCTCATGGCTTTATTATCGCAGTCCAGGCAGTGATGAGTGGAAGGAACTGCAACTCGAGGGGTTTGATGCTCGGCGCGCTGGTTTCGGTGGTTTTTCAGCGGACAACCGCTATGCCTACTTAATGTCATCACACGATTCTCCGCGCACCGAAGTATTCCAGTTCGATACTGAAACCGGTGAGATGGAGAAAATTGCGAGCGACCCGATTGCCGATGTTACGGGTGTAGTGTCTGGTCTTGATGGCGATACTGTTGGCTTTCAGGCAATGCCGAACACGGTTCGTCGCATCTACACAGACGATAGCGCTTCAGCCAAATTGCTGCAAAGCCTTGAGCAAGCATTCCCAGGTCAAGTGGTCGACTTAACCAGCTTAACTTCCGATCGCAAAACGGCAGTCGTCCATGTCTGGTCCGCAACCAATCCAGGCGAATATTACTTATTTGATACTGAAACATTGGCTGCGGCCTATATCGCCTCGCCTAAGCCAAAGCTTGATCCAAGCCAAATGGGCGAAGTCCGCCCGATCGAGGTGGAGGCCCGTGATGGCCTGATGCTACACGGTTACCTGACGTTACCAAATGGCTATCAAGACGGCACGGCACTGCCAACTATTGTCAATATTCATGGTGGTCCGCACGGTCCACGTGATACTTGGAGCTTTAGCCGCGAAAACCAGTTCTTTGCCAATCGTGGTTACGCGGTATTGCAAATTAACTTCCGTGGCTCGGGTGGTTACGGCCAGGAGTTTGAAGAATCAGGCTATCAAAAGTGGGGACGTGAAATGCAAGATGACGTCACCGATGCAACCCTTTGGGCCATTGAGCAAGGTTTTTCAGACCCTGACCGCATCTGCGTATATGGCGGCAGCTATGGCGGCTACTCTAGCTTAATGGCTGTAATCCGTGAACCCGACCTATATCAATGTTCGGTCGGCTACGTTGGCGTTTACTCATTAGAAGTGATGAAAGAAGAAGGTGATATCGTCAGCCGCCGCAGTGGTCGTAAATACCTTGACCGCGTACTCGGTGAAGACGTCGCGGTGCTGCGTGCAAACTCGCCAGCGAACAACGTCGATAAAATCAAAGTGCCTTTGTTTATTGTCCACGGTGAAAACGATGTTCGCGTGCCAATGGACCAATACTACGCCCTTACTGAAGCCCTCGACGACGCGGGAATTAAGTACAAAAGCATGGTCCGCGAAGAAGGCCACGGCTTTCAATTAGAAGAAAATTTATACGACTTATATAACGCCTTAGAAGACTTCTTCGGCCAGCACATTGGTGCTAAATAAGGTTATACTAAGCGCCGCGGCGTTCCCGTAGCTCAGCTGGATAGAGCAGCCCCCTCCTAAGGGGCAGGTCGCAGGTTCGACTCCTGCCGGGAACGCCAGATTGAGTCAAAAATTTCGAACATAAGTTGACGCTAAGAGCCGAGGTGGTTACGCTCACAATGTTGATAACCACCTTATAAAATGGGCTCATTATTCATGAAACATTGGACACATTATTGGGGCACTTCAGGTGCCCTTAATAGTTTCGCTGAAGGCGAAGCGAATCAAGGCTATGCTAACTCTGTTAAACAATTCTGGGAGAGTATTCTCGCGGAACTACCAACTGATGCAACCGTATTAGACGTGGGCTGTGGTAACGGAGCCATTGCGGCTCTTGCGGTGCAATACAGTCAAGCCAACAACAAGCAGTTCAATGTTGAGGGCGCTGATGCCGCAGCAATTGATCCAACTAAAAATGTCCCAGCAAACCACCCTCTCTCGAGCGCACTCAAACAAGTGCGTTTTCACAGCGAAATGCCAGTCGAGGAACTTGCCCACGCAAATGACTCAATAGACGCTATCGTGAGTCAATTTGCAATCGAATATAGTGACCTTGATAAAGCCATAGCAAAGTTCTCTGACGTCGTTAAACCCGGTGGAGTAGTCGCTGCTCTTGTCCACGATTCAACCAGTGGCTTGCTCAAAGATAGCAAGCAAGGTATCGCGATTATTGAGGACGTGTTAGATAATACGCCCCTATTTTTGCAGGCTGACTTACTCATCAATCTTGCCAAACAAGCGATTCCTCAACTCGGTCAAGAAAAGTGGAACGAGTTCAGCCACAACCGAATCCTAGTCAATGCCATTAAGTGGACTATGGATGTGTTACTTGAGCGCTATAGCCAAACACAACAACAAGTTTGGATCCGCGATATCGTTGCACGGGTTGCTCGCACGCTCGATTTACTCAATCAAGGACAAGTAGAACAAGCACAGCAATTCCTAAATATGCATTACCACTTGCTGGCGGAACATAAGCAACGTCTCATCGATCAAGAACAGGCAGCCCTATCTGCAAAAACGATTCAAAGTCGACTCATTAAAAAACTAGAACAAGCCGGTTTTGTCGCAACAGCAGATCGGATGGAAGTTGATGGTGATAAGTTTGCTTGGGCTGTGACAGCTCGCAAAATGAGCGCGTAATTTCTCTCTTAATCTAGTCTTTACCGAAAAGCCGCCTGTCTAGGTGGCTTTTTTTTATGGTTGCTGATTAACACGGATCAAACAAAAAAAAGCGGGGCCGAAGCCCCGCTTATATTCGTCAAACTATGACTTGTTCCAACTTAGAAGTTCTGTTGGAAACGGATGTAGGTGTAACGACCCCAACCGTTGTACAAGCCGTAGTTGTAGTCACGACCACCGAAGCCTACTAACTGAGGAAGCTTCTCGAACGCGTTCTGCACACCGATAGTGAATTTGTTATCCCACGGAGTATCGTAAGATACTTGGATATCGTGAGTAATCCAGGTACCGATATGACCAGTACGGCTTACACCGTCAACACCATTTGGATCCGCTGCAGTATTAGTATACTGGTCACCGATCATGTTGAGGTTATAAGCAACGGTGAAGTCGCTGATAGTGTACGTGTTAGAGAATGTTGCACGTTGACGTGGAACACCTAAGTCACGAACGATGTTACGACCACCGTCGATTGAGTAATCTAAGATATGAGATACTTGCAAGTTGTTAACCAACGCACCCATATCACCGAAATCCCAATTCGCACGAACGTTTACATCAAGACCTGAAGTTTCAAGCGTACCTTCGTTACCGAAACCAGCGATGATTTCAGTAATAACGCCTTGAGAGTTACGAGTAACGCTCAAACCAGCTGGGATTGGGTCGCCTGCCAACGTACGGTTGATCAGAGTTTGTGAGTCGAATGCACGGATACGATCTTCAATTTCGATGTTGTAGTAGTCAACAGCGAAGCTGATGTCGTCAGTCACGTTCATCGCAAGACCAGTTGCGAACTGAGTTGACTGCTCTGCGCCAAGGTCAGGGTTAGCTACGTAGAACGCAGAAATCTGACATGCCAACGTTGGGTCACCAGCAAGAACTGCACACGACTGAGCGTCGTTTACAGAGTCTGCAGAGAACGAAGTCTTCTGAGTCAAGATGTCCAGAGTCGGAGCACGGAAACCTTCACCATAAGATGCGCGCCAAATGATATCGTCAGTGATTGACCATTTCGCACTTACTTTAGGTGAGAAGTTGCCACCGAAGTCTGAGTAACGGTCGTAACGGCCTGCGAAGTTCAATTCGAAATCATAAGTTACTGGAACCAAGAATTCGAAGAACGCGGCGTTAACTTGACGACCACCACCCACTGAGTTACCAGCAGAACCACCTACAAGACCAGCTTCTGACTGAGAGTCATATTGGTCACTGTAATCTTCGGTGCGGTGCTCGAATCCGAAGAAGCCTTGAATCATACCGGCGTCAGTTTCCATAACGTCGAATGAAGTGTTTGCGTAGTACTCGTCGATGTTGAAATCAGAGATACGTGAAGTAGTTACAACACCCGCCGCAAGAACTTCATCTGGGTTCTGGCTTGGGAACTGAAGGTCATAACCGAAACGGCAGTTTACTGGGTCGAAAGAACCATCGCCACAATAACCTGGGTTGAAGTTGTTCACGTTAGACCATGCAGTGTTTGCTGCAAGATAACCGTTACCAATTTCAGTTGTGTTGTTACGAACACGACGATAACCGAAGTCAACTTCCAAGTCGCCGATCATACCTTCGAAACCAAGCAACAAATCTTTGTTTTTGTTGGTTACGGTGGTATCACGGTTACCCATAGCTGCGAAACGGTGCCAGATTGTTACTGGTTCGTTTGGACCAATTGCTGGATCGTATGCGATTGCATTCGGGTTATTTACACTATCGTAAATCCAGGCATTTGGGTTGGTTGGGTTGTTGTAGCTGTCAGCAGGAGTGATCAAGCTAGAACCATACCAGTAGTTTGAGTCTGGGGCTGGAGCATAACGACCGAATGATTCAGTTTCGTTGATGCTAGCGTTGCTGTAGAAAGTCCAGTCAGCGTTAATTTGGTGACGGCCTTTAATAAACAATGACTCGTTCGCAGAAGAAGCTTCGTTCGCGTTAGTTGCGTTGAAGTTGTATCGACAGATGCTGCCTTGTAGGTAGAAGTTTTCTTCGTTACAAGAACCCGGGATACCATCAAACGCGAAAGTCGCTGAAATTGGGAACCAGTTGTTACCGTAAATCGACGCACCAGGGCCAACCCATGGGTACGCGTTTTCGAATACGATGTCACGCTTGTTCCAAGATACACCACCAAGCAATGAAGTAGTGCCGTCTGATGAACCGAACAATACGCTACCGTTCTCACGGTCACCGCCTTCACGAGGTACAGAAACTTCACCCATACCTAATTGAATTTGTGCACCATTGTAGTCTTTACGGGTAATAACGTTGATTACACCACCGATTGCATCTGAACCGTAAACAGCTGATGCACCGTCAGACAAGATTTCGATACGCTCAACCGCACCGAGTGGGATTGAGTTCAAATCTTGGCTTGAACCAGTTGATGGAGACATAGTCAAACGACGACCATCAACAAGTACCAATGAACGTGATGCACCCAAACCACGAAGGTCTACTTGAGATACACCCTGTGCAGAGCTACCAGACTGTGGACGGAATGAACCAGTCGTGTTGAAAGTGGTGTTACGAATAACGTCAGCAACAGAGATGTCACCTGAAAGGTCGATTGCTTCACGGTCGATAACCGTTACTGGAACCGCGCCTTCAAGGTCAGTACGCTTGATGCGTGAACCTGTTACCGTGATGCGCTCTTGCGCTTCTTCAGCAGCTTCTTCGTCATCTGCCTGATCCTGCGCGAACGCAGCACCCGACATCGCTAGAGAAGCGCCGCCGAACATTAATGCTAAGCGGATCGACTTAGCTAATTTATTATTAGTATGCATAGTACTCTCCCTGGATCACAGAGTGTGATTGACTAGGATAAAAACACGCATGCAACGGCGTTATCGCATGCATAACACGAAAGCTATAGAGACCCCAAAGTGCCTAAATAGCAATCGACGTCTACCGATACTAATAAAAAAAAACCGCATCAGCAAGCGTAAATACGCGGTTTCTTGGGTATTTCTGCAATTAATTTTGCTGTTTTCTTAAACAAATTTGAAATTTTCGCGAAAATTTTATGAATTAAGATGCTTTTCGATAAACGCCAGCATCTTCTGCCAGCGCTCAATATTGTGCTCAGGTCGATAAAAACCATGTCCTTCGTTTTCTTTGACCATCCACTCAAACACTTTGTTATGCTGCTCTAAGCCTTGCCGCAAGCGCTCTGCGTGGATAATGGGGGCACGATTATCTTGTCCACCATGAATCAACAAAATCGGCACTGTCATTTCTTCAGCGCGTAACGCGGGCGATTGCTGCGCACGCTCGACCGCTTCATCAGGCAAGACGCGCTGTAAATAATTCTGACCAAAACCCGATTCCGGAATGTCGCCGGTAGTAAATAGCAAATCAAGGTCATAAACCCCAACAAAGCCAATCGCGCACTTAAAACGCTCAGGCGCACGGATACTTGCCATTGCTGCGGCATAACCCCCATATGACGCACCGTAGATACAAACTTGCTCAGGATTGACTGTACCATCGGCCACCAAGGCATCGATACCATTGAGCATATCGTCGATCATCCGGGTGCCCCACTGCTTGTAACCCGCACTTTGGAAATCACGGCCATAGCCGCCGGAGCCACGGAAGTTGGGTTGCAACACCGCATAGCCTGCTTGTGCTAGCACTTTGGCGTCCATATCCATGTTTAAAATACTATCGCGGACACCATGGGGTCCGCCATGTGGCAACAAAATCAACGGCAATTGCTCAGCCTTGCCGTTTGGTGGCAAGGTCAGCATGGCTTCAATCGTAACGCCATCATTGGTGTCATAAAAATAGGTTTGAGTTTGTGCTAGCGCTGCTTTTTTCAGCCAAGGCCGACTTTCCGCCAAAGGCGCAAGTCGCCGCGCTTCGTTATCATAGATATAAAATGTCGCTGGCGTATTCGCTCCGCTCACCCGCAATACATGCAAGCGATTATCTTCGGTACTCGAAGTTAACTGCACCTGCTGGTTGGGGAATATTTTGATAAAGGCTTCCAGCGTGCGGCTAAATTGAACATCGTTGACGTCATCAAAAAACACCGCATTGACACCGTCCCATTCATAAAATGCGCCCACCACCTCGCGGCTCATTCCACCTCCAGTATTCATAATCGGCGCTAAGTCGACTTTCGGATGCAGTGCTAAGGTCTCGGTCTTGCCAGTACGAATATCCAGCGTCGCCAAACCAGAGGTACTCGAGTTCTCATCACTCTGACCGATCAAGATATTCGGATCTGCACTGAAGGCGAGCGGCGTAAAGCCTGGCTCATCGGCAACTTGAGTAAGTAATTCGCGCCAGTCGTCATCGCCCTTGTCGCGTACCAAAAATTGTACTTGGTCGGGCTTTTCTGGGTTCATCCCAAATGCTAAACGCGGTTCGCTATCAGCATCAGTCAGCACCCCAACACTACCGCCCTGATAAGCGCGCAGTGGAATCCGACCACGGCGAATTTTACGCCCACTTTCAACATTCATGCGATACAGGTCAATAAACGGCTCTTCTTCTAAGAACGGCCGCGTTTGAATCAGCACCCAATCTTCCTCTTCCGGCATCATATCGACCAGTGAAGCAATCGAGAGCTGGCGATCACGAGCACGAGGACCGGTCAAAATAAAACGCTGACTGCCATCCGCATCAATCCCATAAATCTCACCCGTAGGAATCGGTTGCTCTAGCGCACCTTGCTCACGCGCCATGGTCAGAATCAGCCGTTCATCATTGGCCCACCAAAATTGCAAGATCGACTGGCCATCGCCGCCCTCGATAATCGCTGAAACTTCCATCTGCTCGCGATTCAAAATGGTTAAGCCAACATAACCCTCGTCATTACGCCTCGTCGCGGCCAAATAGCGACCGTCAGGTGAGATTTTAATATTGCTAAATTGGCCCGGCTTGGCGAATGCTTCAAGCGGCAGTTCTGGGCGTTGGGCGAAACTTGAATGAGCGAAGAATAGACTAGCCAAAGCAAGGCCAGCTGTGAGCAGACGGACCATGGTCAAATCCCTGTTGTTTTTATACTTATAAAATCAACATCAGGTTAACACTTGCCTGCGCTGCTGCCTAGTCGAAAATCAGCGTCGTGAAACCTGCGCCAAGCTGCGTGTTGTGGTGTGCTCTGTGGCGCCATATCGGTAGGCCTGAGCCAAGAAGAGTTCTGCACATGCTAAGGCATCACTTAAGGCGTGATGCGAATTATAATCCGGTAAGCCATAGCGTTTACGACAGGCCTGCAAACTTAAACTGCCCCGTTCAATATGGTGTTGTTGACGCTGCATGCGGCGATACTCAAAACGCAAGGTATCGATCAAGGCTAGCGGCTTAAAGCGAATCCCAAACGGCTTGGCTGCACGCCGTAAAAAGTTCCAATCAAGGGTGATGTTGTGGCACAGCAATATCGCTCCTTCAAGTTCGCTGGCGAGGGCCTCAAGCGAGCTGCGTAAATCAGAGCTGTTTTCAAAATCTGCGCTTAACAGTCCGTGCACCACTGGTGATTGCTTTAAATCCAGCTCAGCATGACTGAACAGATGATAATGGGCACTGCCATAATCAATCACTGGCGGCCGCATGGTCAGCCAGCCCATACTTAACAGCTGGTCTTGCTTCACCTCTAAGCCACTCATCTCAGCATCAAAAGCAATATAGCGCTGTTGCTGCCAAGGTTTTTGCAGTTGCTGTTGGCGCTGCCACCAGTGCTCGACCGCGGTGAACATCACGCGCCTCCGCGACCAAACTTAAGTGCGACCCCTTGCTGCGAATCACGAATCACCCGAAACGCTGATTTTAATTGGCGCCGGGTCAGAGTGCTTAAATCATCTGGGTCCAATGCGTTTTTGGCCGCATCCGTGCCCCATACTTCGAGTTGATGTTGCAACCGGAGCTGAGTTAAAAACTGCCAAGCTTCACCTAGGGCTTGATTATCGCGCGGCGATAACAACCGACTTTGTTGCAATAACTGCAAACGCTGCAGGGTTTGCGGCGCAGTGAGACCCGCATGTAGGGAATAAGTGCGCACAATATCGTTAATCACGGCAATACCGTAGCGCTTGATATCAATCAAATCGCTATCTTTACCAGACTCGGTGCCGCGGAAGCGATTAAACAAGCCCAGCGGCACACTCACGTTATTTTGCAAGCGCGCCAAGTTCCCTAAAAAGAACTCACTTTGTCCAAGTTTCGCGACCTGCTCGCGATAGTTGTTATAAAGCTGCTTATTACCCATCACCATGCGGCTATCAAAGAAAATTTGGCAATACATCAAGGCCTTCGGGGTCGGGCTCCGTGTCCATTCTCTAAACCGCGCCAGCCAACCATCAAGTGGATGCCGACAATCTGGATTGCTCGCCATAATATTGCCAGGACAAAGCGGGATGCCGCACTGATATAGCCCCTGGCAGACAAATTCTGCTAGGCCCGCGAACCACTGTAATTGCTCTTCGGTTAGATTATCGGCTAATAACAGTCCATTATCTTGGTCTGAACTTAAGGTTTGGTCTTCGCGCCCTTGTGAACCAAATGCGAGCCACGCATAACGAGCCGGTGCCACCCCATGTTCGCGCTCATAAAGCTCAATCAGGCGCCGCGTCATGGTATCCGTAAGCGACGCCAACAAGCGTCCGACCGCACTGCCATGCCCAGCACTTGCAGCAAAGGTACGCATATATACAGGAATTTGAGCTGCCTCAGCGACCAATGCTTCGAGGCTATCGGCTTTGTTTAAGGCACTGATAAGCATCACCGGTTCACTGCGTTGCTGCCGCATCAAGTCGGTATTAGTCAGCATCCCCAGTGGTTTATCGTCGTCATCAAGCACAGGTAAATGGTGCACATTATATTGCGTCATCACCGCTAGCGCGTCGATCAAGGTTTGCTTGCCATAAACAGAGCGCGGAGCCTGGGTCATCACTGCATTGATATTAAGCGTAAAAGGCAGCCCCTCGGCAACCACGCGGTTGCGTAAGTCGCGGTCAGTTAAAATCCCCACCATCCGCTCATCATCCACCACCATCACCGAGCTCACCTTGTGCTCACGCATGGCCTGCGCCGCCTCTTGAATACTGGCCGTCGAAGGTAAACTAATCGGCGCTTTTTGAATCACCTCAGCAATGCGTAAATCCAGTTGGTTATTCGCAATCGGCTCACGCCGCCGACTCGCCTGCCCCGCTTGCAACACGCCACTGCCCGCAGTTTCTTCGAGCAAGCGCCGTTCATGAGCCCGAATAAAATACTGCTCAAAGGCATTCGACTCGCGCCGCAACTGGTGGAACACCCGCTCGGGCACAATATAAACAATGCCATCATGTACCACCGATAACTTGTTCTTCACCTCCCGCCCACTCAACATCGACGGGTAGCCGAACAAATCATACGCCTCAAGATGCTCAATCAAATGACCGTTTGGCAGTAACAAATCATAACCACCAGAGCGGACAATATATAAAGCAGGGCTATGCTGTTTAAACAGAGTTTCTACCGTCTGTTCGTTCAGATAAATCGCTTTTAACTGCTGCACGCAAGCATTCAAGGTCTCGTCGTTGAGCACATCGAATGGGGGGCAGTTGAGTAAGAAGCGTTTTACATCATCAAATTCCGGCTGCATAGAAGATCCTAAAGGCGTTAATAGTTATTGGTTATTGGTTATTGGTTATTAGTTATTAGTTATTAGTTAAAACAATAACCATTAACCATTAACCAGTAGCCAGTAACCAATAACCAATAACTAATAACCAAAAAAAGCCCGGCCAGGCCGGGCTTTGTCACAATCACTTAATCGTGAGTCGCTGCTCCGGAGCCGCGAGGATAACGAATCGATTCAACCAATTCTTGAATCTCCTCCGGTGCACTTCCCGTCATCTTATGAACAACATACGCGACGATGAAGTTGATCACCATACCCAAAGTACCAATCCCTTCCGGCGAAATACCGAACAACCAGTTGTCCGCAGTATTCGCTGCTGGGTTGACGAACTTAAAGTAGATGATGTACGCCAGAGTGAAGACGATACCTACGACCATACCCGCAATCGCACCTTGCTTGTTCATCTTCTTGTGGAAGATACCCAAGATAATCGCAGGGAAGAAGCTTGCCGCGGCTAAGCCGAAGGCAAAGGCCACCACCTGCGCCACGAAGCCGGGCGGATTAATCCCAAAGTAGGTCGAAATCGCCACTGCAACAGCAGCTGCAACCCGCGCCCACATCAATTCCTGCTTGTCCGAAATATTCGGGGCAAAGGTTCGTTTCAACAAGTCATGAGAGACCGAGGTCGAAATAACCAAGAGCAAACCCGCTGAAGTTGACAATGCCGCAGCTACACCACCGGCTGCTACTAAGGCCACAACCCAAGCTGGTAAATCAGCAATTTCCGGGTTCGCAAGCACCATGATGTCGCGGTCAACGGTCATCTCGTTACGCTCATCACCTGAGTAGAACATCTTGCCGTCTTCGTTTTTGTCTTCCCAGCTGATCAAACCGGTTTTTTCCCAGTTCTTAATCCAGCTTGGTGCCGACTCATACTCAACCCCTTGCAGGTCTTCACCATTGACGGTGTTGATCAAGTTCACTTTCGCGAACGATGCAATTGAAGGCGCAGTTAAGTAAACCACTGAGATGAACACTAACGCCCAACCGGCAGACAGACGCGCATCAGATACCTTAGGCACGGTAAAGAAACGCACAATTACGTGTGGCAAACCAGCGGTACCCACCATCAAGGCTGCGGTAATCGCAAACATATCGATGGTTGATTTGGTCCCGTCCGTATAGGCCGCCAGGCCAAGCTCAGTTGACAGGCCATCGAGTCGTTGCAGCAGATACTCGCCTGAGCCCGCCACCCCATCAGCGATGGTCGCACCAAAGCCGGTTTGTGGCAGGATGTGACCAGTCATGTAAATCGAGATGAAGATCGCTGGCACTAAGTAAGCGAACGCCAGGACCACATATTGAGCAACCTGGGTGTAGGTGATTCCTTTCATACCACCGAGCACGGTGTAGAAGAACACGATCACAGCACCGATAAATACCCCGGTTGCGATGTCGACTTCTAAGAAGCGCGAGAAAACGACCCCAACGCCGCGCATTTGCCCGGCAATGTAGGTAAAGCTGATCAAGATCGCACAAATAACCGCAATGGTACGAGCGGTCTGTGAGTAGTAACGGTCACCAATGAAGTCCGGCACAGTAAACTTACCAAACTTACGTAAGTACGGCGCCAAACACATGGCTAAGAGGACGTAACCACCGGTCCAACCCATCAAGTACACACTACCTGAATAGCCGGCGAAAGCGATGATACCCGCCATCGAAATAAACGATGCGGCTGACATCCAGTCCGCTGCAGTGGCCATTCCGTTAACAACTGGATGCACGCCACCACTGGCAACATAAAAGTCGTTAGTTGAGCCAGCCCGCGACCAAATCGCGATACCGATATAGAGCGCAAAGGTCAGGCCAACAATAATAAACGTGAGAGTTTGAATATCCATCTTTCGGCCCCTTACTCTTCGTGAACTTCGTATTTACTGTCGAGGGCTGCCATGCGCTTCACATAGACAAAAATCAGCACCACGAAAGTAATAATTGACCCTTGCTGAGCAAACCAAAAGCCCAGTTTAAAGCCAAAGAATTGGAATTGGTTGAGTACGTCAACCAGTAAAATGCCAAAACCGTACGACACCACAAACCACACGGCTAAAAGCTTTAGCACCAGTGATATGTTTTCACGCCAGTAGGCTTTTGCGAGGTCTTCGCTTTTGAAAGCCATACGCCCTCCAAGTTGTTCTATTGTTATGGTTGTATTGGTTCACTTAGCAATCTAGTCGGCAATCTACAACTGCGAAATAAGACATTGGTCTAAGGTCTGCTTGACCCTGAATTCTGCTAGGGGATACTGTGAGCAGATACAGCGAAGTCTAGGACGAATAGAATGACAGTATTATTGGTTAGTTCAGCGCTTGCCTACGTGTTTTGTTTATTTGTGATCGCCCACTACGGCGATCGCACCGGTACCGCTGCCAATAAACTCAGCCGTAATGCCACTGTTTATAGTATGGCGTTAGCGATTTACTGTACCTCGTGGACTTATTATGGTGCGGTGGGAAATGCGGCCGACTATGGCTGGGCGTTTTTCCCTATCCTGCTGGGCCCTATTTTATTGTTTGTATTCGGCATTAAAGTGCTGGAAAAACTGGTTAGTGTCAGTAAGCAGCAGAACATCACCTCCATTGCCGATTTTATTGCCAGCCGTTATGGCAAACGCCAGCGCCTTGCCCTTTTTGTGACGTTAATCGCAGCGCTTGCGACCATCCCTTATATCGCCCTGCAACTTAAAGCCGTCGGTATGACCTTTACTGTGCTCAGTACCGAGGGTTCGGCTTTGAGTGCTTTTTCAATCAATGAACTGGTCGCCGCCGCCTTAATGGCCGTGTTCGCCATGCTGTTTGGAACTCGCCATGTCGAAGTCACCGAATACCGTAGCGGCATGATATTAGCCATTGCCTTTGAATCCGCAGTGAAAATGATTGCGCTGCTGGTCGCCGCTTGGTTCGCTTATGGCTTATTTAGTCAAAACTCTGCTGTAAGCATGATTGAGCACATCAAAACCCTGCCCGCTGAAGAATGGTCATGGCAGGCTTGGAGCAAGTTCGACTTTATTGTGCAAACCTTTATGGCTGCCGGAGTTATTTTGTGTTTGCCACGGCAATTCCACGTCGCAGTGGTTGATAACGTTGACGTGAAGCACCTCAAAACCGCGCGCTGGGGCTTCCCTTTATATTTAATCCTGACCTCATTGGCGATTATTCCCATTGCCATTACCGGCAATGCATTGCTTGGCAGTAGTGTCGATAGCACCACTTATGCGCTGCAATTGCCGATGCTGGAAAACCAAACCGCACTTGCACTACTAATTTTTATCGGCGGATTCTCGGCCGCCACGGCAATGGTAGTCATTGCCTCGGTGACCTTAAGTACCATGCTAACTAACGACGTCATCATGCCGTTTATTTTGCAGCGTCGCCGCCGACTTGCGCTACCGCATCAATTTATTGCCAATAATCAACCGGCTGAAAGCGAAAATTTCCAGCAACAATTGCTGCTTATTCGCCGTATCGCCATCGCCTTAACCCTGCTGTTAAGCTACCTCTGCTATTACTTCTGGGCCGCTAATACCGGGCTGGTCAGTATCGGTTTGTTGGCGTTTTCAGTGGTGTTGCAACTGCTCCCTGCAATTATCGGTGGCTTATACTGGCGTCGGGGCCATGCCCGTGGAGTTTATATTGGCCTAGGTGCAGGTCTTGTTGCTTGGTTGTTCGCCGTTGCAGTGCCTATGTATTTACCCCATGAACTGAGTGACACCAGCATCATTACCCGCGGGACCCTGATCAGCCTAGTGGTGAATAGCCTAGCCTACATTATCTTTAGTTTCTTGGCCCAGCCACGCTTGATCGATCGGATCCAAGCCACCGCCTTTGTCCAGCCACGGATCAGCCTCAAAGAATACAGCATCGGTAAGCATCACCAAGCAACCAATGCCGATATGGTGTTGCTATTGCGCACTTTTTTGGGGCCGCAGCGCTCACAACAATTGCTCGAATACTTCAATCGCGCTGAGCCCGAACAACCCATCCACGACACCAATATGGATGATGTTGCCAGTCGCAACCTGATTAATTACGTTGAACGGGCCCTCAGTGGTGTGCTTGGGGCGGCGACTGCGCGCTCGTTAATCGAGGCTGCCCTGCGTGATCGGCGCTTGCACTTAGAAGAAATCGTGCATTTCTTTGATGACACCACGCAAGCGCTGCAAACCCAGCAATCGATTTTGTTTAGCTCGCTCGAAAATCTTGCCCAAGGCATCAGCGTGATTGATTCCGAGTTGCGCTTAGTCGCCTGGAATAAGCGCTATTTAGATTTATTCGAATACCCCGAGGGCATGGTCAAGCCGGGCCAGCCGATTGCTACTTTGATTCGTTACAATGCCGAGCGCGGTGAATGTGGACCAGGCGAAATTGACGAGTTAGTCAGTAAACGTTTGCATTACATGCAAGTGGGCTCGCCGCACCGCTTTATTCGCCGCCGCGGCGATGGCCTGGTGATCGAAATGGTCGGGAACCCTCTGCCTGACGGCGGTTTTGTAACGAGTTTTACCGATATCACCGAACACGTTGAAACGGCACAAGCCCTCGAGGAAGCAAATATTGACCTCGAACAGCGGATCAGCACCCGCCAGCGCAAGATTCGTGAGATCAACAATGAGCTCACGGAAGAAATTGAACGTCGCCGCGCTATCGAAGTCGAGCTCAAGCAAGCAAAACGTGAAGCAGAAGATGCCAATGCCTCGAAAACCCGGTTCTTGGCCCTTGCTAGCCACGATATCTTACAGCCGCTCAACGCCGCTCGGCTCTATTTATCTGCGGTCGATGAAAAGCAACTCACCGAGCATAACCTGCAATTAATGGGCAAACTCGATACGGCGCTCGCCTCAACCGAGCATTTGCTTTCAACCCTATTGCAGATTGCGAAAATGGACCAAGGCGCATTGCAACCGACCTTCAAGCACGTACAGTTACAAAGTATTCTGGCGCCGCTGATCGAAGAATACGGCATGCTAGCCCAGCAGCGGCAGATTAAATTTAGCGCGCGTTATAAAGATGCTGTGGTCTACACCGACCCGACCTATTTACGCCGGATTGTGCAGAACTTTTTATCCAATGCGATTAAATACAATAAAGACCAAGGTCGAGTTTTGTTGGCGGTGCGTGCCCGCCGCGAAGCGATTCTCATCCAGGTCTGGGATACCGGTCCGGGGATTACCGCGCAGCAACGAGGACGCATATTTGACGCCTTTTATCGCGGCAATAATACCCGCGTCGAAGGGGTTGGCTTAGGCTTGAGCGTCGCCAAACGCATGAGTGAGCAGCTGCGCTGTGAACTTACCTTACGCAGTGTCGATGGCCAGGGTAGCTGCTTCTCAGTGAAAGTACCGCTCGGTAACGCCGCCCAAGTCATCCCGAAAGTGGTGCGCGAGAGTGACGAGCATGGCCCTGCCGATAGTTTACATTTAGTTTGTGTCGATGATGACCCCGAGAATCTCTCGGCAATGCGGGCGTTATTAGAAAAATGGGGCTGTACCGTCGCCACCTTCAAAACCAGTGCCGATGCCATTGCCTATGCGCGCTCGACCGAACGGCCAGATGGCTTATTGCTAGATTATCAGTTAAGTGACGACCCACTCGATGGTTTAAGTTTGGCGCGCGAATTGCGCACCATCTGGGGGGATAATGTCGCCGCTGCGCTGATCACCGCGATGCGCGATGATAGCGTAAGGCAACAAGCGCGCCAGCAGGGCTTGCACTTTATGCCAAAACCGGTGCGCCCAGCAGCATTAAAGGCGCTACTGAAATATATCCAGCAGCGTCGTTAAACATTTAGTAAGTTGCAGCGGGTAAAGCCCGACAATAACCATCAATAAACACCAATTTCGGCTCGGGAATCACCTCACACGTGCCGACAATACCTTGCTGTGCATCAAAACCTTGGCGCATTTCGCTATACTCAGTAACTAAAGCGAGTAGTTGCGTCTCATCTACACTACTGACCGAATAAGCCAAATAATATTCCGGCCCGCCACAAGGGCGACTGCCCACCGCAACGACTCGGCACTGTTGCGCCGACTGCGCCACAGCGGTCCCCGCCATAGAGCGAATCTCTTTATCAAGTTGCGAGAGCTTTTCTACTTGCTCAGCAACCGTTAACCCCTGCTTCTCTGCCGTAAGTGTCGGGTCAGCCTGTGACTTAACTTGTTCGTCTGCGGCAGTTGGAGCCTCGCTACACCCCACAGCAGCGAGCAAAAGCAAACCGATGCTCACCTTTAAAAAATTTAATCCTTTCATTTTCATCTCCATTGAAAATTAATGTTTCAATAAAAAACCCGCCCCAACTAGATTGGCGCGGGCTTTAACTTTGGTCAAGTAGCTAAGCGACTTAAACTTGTTTTAACGTCATTTTACGACGGCGTAACCAAACCAGTGGTAACGCCAACAAGCCTAACCAAGCTGCAAATGAGCCACCCTTATTAACAGGTAGAACAGTGATCGTAACAGAAGCAGTATCTGAAAGTTCACCGTCTGTTGCCGTCACACCAACAGTAAAGGTTGTTTGTTGACCAACTTCTGGAGCAGTAAAGGTATTACTCGTGCCACCAGAACCCGCCAATCCAGTCCCAGACCAGGTAATGTTGATGATATCACCGTTTTCGTCAGTCGCAGTTGCAGTCAAGTTAACAGTGTTACCAGGGTTCACAGTTGTCGCTGAGGCACTCAGGCTTACCTCTGGCGCACTGTTAGTAACATTAATGGTTACTGTTTCAGTGGCAGTAGCGTTGCCTGCTTCGTCCACACCACGATAGCTGAACACGACCTCACCAGTGTAGTCAGCAGCTGGAGTAAAGGTCACCATACCTGCTTCTTCACTCAGAGTACCCTGCGCTGCTTCTGGCTCGGTGACGAACTCTAGGCTCATCGCACCATCTGGCATAATGCGCTGGAGCGACCCTGCAGCGAAGCTGCGATCACCAGTTGCGGCCGTCATGAGCGTGAGCAAGTCACGGCCAGCTGCGTCTAGAATCGGATTCATATCCACTTCCAGTGCAACATTTTTCGGCGTGCCTGCACTCAGTGCTTCAGCATCAGAAAGGTATGGAACCGTTACATCATACTCTATTAGAGTCTCTGCTCGTTCACCTTTGTTCGCTTCAACACGATATAAAGTGCCAGCTGTCGGATAGGTTCCTTCACCATCGAAGTACTGCTGTACCCCAAAGGTTCCATCACTACTCTCAACCCCTACAGTCAGGAATTCCGGTGCTGCACCCAAGGCGATGTAGTTTAGGTAAACTTCGTCAGTGCCGAGGCGGAACCAGTAAGCAAAGGAATAACGTTCACCTGAGTCATCTCCCCATACCCGAGCATTATTGAACTCCCAGATGAACCAGAAATCAGGTAATGCTTCGGAACCGAAGTTATAGACGCCATAACGGATTTCACTATTGGCTTCGCCACCAATTTCAAGATCCGTCCAGAACGGCGCCCAAATGCCATTTGGTGGTGCCTCGTTAGGAATAGAATCATTGAACCAGCTGTTCGCCATCGCACCACTTTGTGAACCGACACCCACCAAACCATTCATTGGTAAGGTAACAGTGTCGTAGACGACTCCATCCACTACGACGCCACCCCAGTTACCTACTGGGAAGGTATACACTTGCTCATCACAACCTGCGGCACATAGCGAAGTGCCAGCACCTGCGGCAAATAAGCTAAATCCAGCTGGGAGTGGACCCGTTGCACCTGATTCAAATGCTGTTTCATTTGCAGCATTAGTTTGGGTACCGGTCCATGAGAGGGTTTTGCCATCTTCAGTTAGAGTGTAATCGGCAGGCGAAGAGCGAGTTGTGCTTACCACAATTGAATCTTCATCAAGCACTGCTCCATCAGGAATCGCAACCGTTAAGCTAACCGGTTCTTCACTATCACCCAAAGCAACCTTCGCAGTCATAGTATACGGTGAACCGATTTCAGCAACTCCAGCAGTTTGATCCACTGATGCAATCGCTGGGTTGTCTGCTTTGCTCGCATAAACAGCGATCGGCATACGCACATCCGTCGCACTGCCATTGCTTTCCAATAAAACTTCACCAAAAGTCCAGCCAACATCAGCAAAACTTGTATCGATCGTCAAGTTAAGCTCAACCGAACCGTCTGCAGCGACAGTAATATCAGTTGCAGAAAGTTCTGCCGTGACATTCGGATCACGCATAGTCACGCTAGCAGTCCAATTCGTCGCAGCACCAGAAATATCGGTAATGGTACGATCAAAGGTACAGCTTATCGCACATGATGCAGTAGCAAATGACGGGTCATCGACTACCACTGCAACGTTTGCAGCTCGCGCAAGGTCAAGTCGACCTGCACCCACATCGAATGGGTCACTCGGCGTAACACCATCCGTCTTAACTAAACCGCCAACAGTTGACGTCATTAAGATTGACTTCAGTGCTTGCGAATCAACACCGTGATGTTGCTTCATCAATGCTGCTGCACCTGTAACATGAGGTGCTGCCATTGAAGTACCACTTAACAGCGCAACACCGCCATCAGTGGCAGCAGAGAGGATGTTCGTCCCGGGTGCGGCGATATTCGGCTTCAAGAAATCCGGATTACCGTTAGGTCCGCGCGAACTACTATTCGCTACGATATCAGCATTGTTTGGATCGGTATAAGGCTGAGCTGGAGTAACCGTGGCTGTGTCGCCAGGTGCCCAAGCGTCTAAAATAGACAAACCATCCGCTTTGCTGATCATCAACCCTGGTAATGTTGATTCCCCCATCCCCATGTAGGTTGCTGGGCGATCATCACTGTAGACGATAATACCCTCAGCGCCAGCTGCTTCAGCATTGTTCGCTTTTGCTTCAAAGGTACAGGTACCACGCGAAATCAACGCCCACTGCCCCGTGAAACTGCCTTCCGGAAAAGCTTCACATGCCTCAGCATTCTCGGCATCGACTACAATTGCAGCGTTAACTTCACCAGTGATCGTCTCTTCTACTAAGGTATTCGCAGCTTCGAGAGCTCGAATACCTGTCAACCCAGACACAGAAATGTAGTTAACAAATTCACGACCATGAGTCGTATTGGCAACGGTCAAACCATCTTCGATACAGCTCGGGCAACCAATCGTTTGTGCTCCCGGACCACTGTTACCGGCAGAGGTAACGGTCAATACGCCGGCAGCGTTAATCGCTTCGAAAATGGGCTTGTAAACGCTATCTTCTGGGGCTGATCCAGCGCCACCACCCCATGAGTTGTTGATCACGTCTGCGCCGTCAGCAAGAGCGTACTCAAGCATTGGTACGAGCATCGCGTTTGAACCACTGCCTTGTCCTGCCGGGGTGCGGAACAAACCTTTATACGCCATCAGATAAGCGCCTGGTGCAACCCCTGAGAAATTGACTGCAACGCCACCGATATCTGTCGTTACCGGGTTACCAACTGCAGTCCCCGCTACGTGCGTGCCGTGGCCGCCGTAATCTTTCGGGCTCATGTACTCGTTTTCGTTCACGGTAAAGGTTGGCTCAGCGTAACGCGCAACAATAAGTTTATCGTTACAGAAGTCAGGCACTTCAGCACAATAGTCATCGGTGACCGGTCGCTCGGCTAACGGCGTATGGCCATTAGCGGCAAACATCGGATGGTCTGGGGTAATCCCGCCATCGATAACCGCCACCTTGATGCCAGCACCGGCGCTGGATTGACCGCCAAGTGCCTGCCAAACGGCTGGACTGTTGATTAAGTCATTTGAAGCATCCATGTTGGCGTAAACCATTTCGTTTTCATAAACGCGTTTTACACCCGGAATGCCTGCGAGTTGTTCTTTAATGTCGTCTTTGCCCGGTACTTTAATAACCATACCGTTCATAGTCAGAGTTAGGTTTTGCGCAACCTCAAGCCCTTTAAACTTGCTTTGCATCACGCTTACAACAGCGCGTTGTTGTTGGAGCAGGAAGTCTTGGTAGGTTTTAGTCGCCTCGGCATCCGCGTCGAATTTATCTTTCCCTTGAGCAGCGGCAGAAGTCGCTTTAAGACCATTAATACCACCGTGATAGACTGCTGCAGCAGGAGCTTCAAGCTGCACGATATAATACGTAGGAAACTCTTGTTGCAAATGAGTTTTTGCAACTTTTTCTTGTGCTTGAACCGTCCGATCGAGAATCGGGCCCACATCAGTAACAGGCGTGAGTTGCTGCGCAACTGCACCACCCGCCGCTAACGATGAGGCAACGGCCAAGGCCAATACTGAGACCTTGTTCATAGGTTCTTCCTTTAAAGTTGTATAATTATTATGATTGCATATGCACAAATCAGTGCAGTGTTAACTTAGCAAGGAAACAAGCCGATTTGTAGGCCTTAGTACGAAAAAATGTTACGAAAGGTTTAAGGGAACTGGTCTGACATCAAAAATGCAATAGCTGATGTTAAGAATTAGTAGGTTCTTCTAGTTGTAAACGTTCGGCCAAAAGAACCGCCTGAGTGCGGCTGTATACCCCAAGCTTACGGAAGATCGCGGTAATGTGGGCCTTCACTGTGGCCTCGGTAATATTCAGCTGATAAGCGATTTGTTTGTTCAACAAACCTTCATGAAGTAGGTACAAGACGCGGTACTGTTGCGGAGTCAAATCGGCAACTTTTCTTGCCAACTCTTGGTCCTCTGCGCTAAGTTCATCGAGCCGCCCACGCACCGCTTCTGGCACCCAGGTATCGCCTTGCATAATCACATCAATCGCTTCGGCAATTTGCGCCGAAGGTAACGATTTGGGAATAAATCCAAGGGCACCAAAACCGATGCACTTGGCGATCACTTGGCTGTCGTCTGAGCCAGAAATAACTGCAATAGGTAATAACGGAAAGTCTTCACGAATGCGAATTAAACCATAAAAGTCGCCGCTGCCCGGCATGTGCAGGTCGAGCAGCAGCAAATCAAGATCGTCATCCGACGCAAGCGCGGCCAAGGTCGAATCAAGGTCGCCCGTCTCACGTAAACTCAAGTCTGGATAGTGGTTCGCGAGGGCACCTTGCAGTGCCTCGCGAAACAGCGGGTGATCATCCGCGATTAAAAACTTTGCCATAGATTCATTTGTTTAATCGATGCTCGATTAATGAATCTACCACAGTCGGATCGGCAAGCGTAGAGGTATCCCCCAAGTTTTCAAACTCATTGGCTGCAATTTTGCGCAAAATCCGCCGCATAATCTTACCTGAGCGAGTTTTCGGTAGATCCGGTGCCCAGTGGATAAAATCAGGTGTTGCAATTGGACTTAACTCAGAGCGCACCCAATTACGCACCTCAGTGGTAAGCTCGTCACTCACCTCGGTACCGGCCATGGCAATAATATAAACATAAATGCCCTGACCTTTCAGATCATGCGGATAACCCACCACCGCCGCTTCTGAAATAGCTGGATGCTCAACCAACACACTCTCGATTTCAGCCGTGCCCAAACGGTGTCCAGAAACGTTCAAAACATCATCAACCCGACCGGTAATCCAGTAATAACTATCCTCATCGCGACGGGCGCCGTCACCGGTAAAGTAGTTGTTTTTGTACGCAGAGAAATAAGTCTGCTCGAATCGGTCATGGTCGCCCCACAGGGTACGGGCTTGGCCTGGCCAGGAATCTTTGATGATCAAATTGCCCTCAGTAGCCCCCTCAAGCTCATTACCCTCAGCATCGACCAGCGCCGGTTGGATACCGAAGAAAGGTCGCGTCGCCGAACCAGGTTTAAGAGCCGTCGCACCCGGCAGAGGCGTGATCATGATGCCGCCGGTCTCAGTTTGCCACCAAGTATCGACGATCGGACAACGGCTATCGCCCATCACTTTGTAATACCACTCCCAGGCTTCAGGGTTAATCGGCTCACCCACCGAACCCATGGTCCGTAGCGAGGTCCGCTTGGAGGTCTCAGCCGCAGCTGTGCCCTTGGCCATTAAGGCGCGAATCGCAGTCGGGGCGGTATACAAAATATTGACCTGGTGTTTATCAATGACATCACCAATCCGGCCTACGCCTGGGTAAGTCGGCAAACCTTCAAAAATAAGCGTGGTTGCCCCATTTGCAAGCGGCCCATAGACAATATAACTATGGCCGGTAATCCAACCCACATCGGCGGCGCACCAGTACACGTCATCTTCGTGGTAATCAAAGACATATTCATGGGTCATCGACGCCCACACCATATAGCCACCTGTGGTGTGTAAGACGCCCTTCGGCTTACCCGTTGAACCCGAAGTGTAAAGAATAAACAGCGGGTCTTCGGCATTCATCACCGTCGGCTGGCACTCATTGCTGACATCTTTGATCAACTGCTCCCACCAGACATCGCGGCTCTCAGTAAACGCCACCTCGCCACCGGTGACTTTCTTCACCACCACATGCTCAACCGTTGGGCAACGGTCATTGACAAGGGCTTCATCGACATTCGCTTTCAATGCTGTGGTCTTGCCGCCACGGCGACCTTCATCGGCGGTAATAATGACTTTTACGCCGCAATCATTGACTCGATCAGCAATCGCATTCGGTGAGAAGCCACCAAAAATGACCGTGTGGACGGCACCAATACGAGCGCAGGCAAGCATGGCGTAGGCTGCTTCGGGTACCATCGGCATATAAATCGCCACCCGATCACCCTTCTCCACCCCAAGCTTTTTTAAACCATTGGCGAAGCGCGAGACTTCTTGATGAAGCTGACGATAGGTAATCTCTTCACTCACCGAAGGGTCATCCCCCTCCCAGATAATTGCAGTTTTGTCCGCGCGTTCTGCGAGGTGACGGTCAACACAGTTATAGCAAGCATTTAGGGTGCCATCTGCAAACCATTGAATCGACACGTTACCCGGCGCGAAGCTGGTTTGTTTCACTTGCGTATAAGGACTAAACCAACTGATCCGTTGTCCATGTTCCGCCCAAAAACTCTCTGGGTCACGAACACTGTGCTCGTACATCGCCAAATACTGCTCGTTGTTCACATGCGCGCGCGCCTTGGCTTGCTCTGGAACCGGGTGAATTTCGTGCTGCATACAACCTCCTGATGCCTTTAATTTTATGCCCACTACCTTGTGATAATGCGGGCTGCAACGCCATTAGACCATAGTCTAGATTGATAATTCTGTGCAAGCGTCCGATGCTTTTAGAGCAAAATCATAATAACGATCCAAAATAATGGAGAACAGCAAGATGTTAAAACGCTATCAGAAATCACTGATTGCCAGCGCAGTTGTCGGCAGTCTTGCCTTCACCTCGGCAGCACAAGCAGCCGAACCTGAATTTAGCTTCGGCGGCTATGTGAAACTTGACGCCTTCATGAGCGACTACAGCGATGGTTCAGCCCCAGCAAGTGGTAACCTTGGTCGCCAATTTTACATCCCCAGCCTTACCCCAGTGGGCGGTACGGGGGATGATGCGATCTCTGATTTCCATGCGCGGCAATCGCGGTTATTTATGGATGTCACTCAAGAATTAAGTAACGGCGAGAGCGTCGCTGCACACGTTGAAATTGACTTTCTCACCATGCCTGATGGCAACGAGCGGGTTAGTAGCTCATATGCCCCACGAATCCGCCAGGCTTATATTAAATACGGCAACTGGACCGTCGGTCAGGCTTGGTCAAACTTTATGAACCTAAGCACCTTGCCTGAGGCAGTGGACTTTATCGGCACCACCGATGGCGTCGCGTTCAACCGCCAACCATTGATTAAATACAGTGATGGCGGCTGGAGCTTCTCGATCGAAAACCCAGAAACCACCGTCAGCCCGAATGGCGGCGGCGCACGGATCACCTCAAGCGATGGCGTGATGCCTGACTTTACCGCCAAATATACTGGCAAATCAGGTGATTTAAGCTACAGCGTTGCCGGTATTTTGCGCCAGTTGGCGTATGACGTGGATGGCGATAGCAGCGATGAAACCACGGGCGCTTACGGGGTCTCGCTATCAGCCAAATACATGCTTGGTGATGACGACATTCGCGCCTCATTTACCATGGGCTCAGGTCTTGGTCGTTATCTTGGCTTGAATACCTTTAATGATGCCGTGATCGACGCCAATGGTGAGCTTGAAGCAATCGATGTGATGGGCGTAACCCTTGCCTACCGGCATGTTTGGAGCGAAACCTCACGCTCAAGCTTTACCTACAGCCGCGGCTGGGCTGATAACGACACGGCCTTAATTGGCACCGGCACCACCGAGAGCACTCAGCGTATTGGCGTGAACTACATGTACTCACCAGATAAAGCGTTAACGTTTGGAGTTGAGTTATCGCAAGCCACACGCGAGCTCGATAATGGCGTAGATGGCGATATGACACGTCTGCACTTTATGGCGATGTATAAATTTTAAAGTGTGTTTAACGAGTGAAAGCCCCGCCTAGCGGGGCTTTTTTTTATCTGTGCCTCAATGAAAAGTAACCTTAAAAAGCGTATGGTTGCAAATGCGAATCATTATCATTAAGATTAACTCCAATTCAGCTTGGAGGAAACCCAATGAGAGCAATTCGAAGTGCGGCATTTATCGCCCTATCGCTTAGTTTAGTTGGCTGCGGTGGCAGCGGCAGTGAAGACATTGAAACATTGGTCGTTCAAGCCTCAGTTGCCGAGGACACGCGGCTACAGCAGGCGCTGCCCTTTAGTGGCACGCCGATTATTATCAGTGCTCCAAGCAACGGCCAGATGAGTGTCGGCGCGGGACAATTTGATTACACCCCGGCAACTGACTTTAACGGGCTAGATAGTGCTCTAATTGAAGCAGGCACCACTCGCTACTCGATTCAAATTGAAGTGACGCCGGTAAATGACGCGCCACGTTTGCGTTCAAATGAAGTACAAGTATCCGCGGCTGAGGTGATGCAGGGGCAACTGATTGCCGAAGATGTGGAAGGCGACCCGGTAGTATTTAGTGTTATCGAAGCACCGGCTAATGGGGTATTAGAGTTAGCCAGTAACGGCGAATTTGAATATCGCCTTGATGATTTAAGCCTACCCTTTAGCTCGTTTATGGTGCGCCTTGATGATGGCCAGGATAGTAATGATTTCTCAGTTGAATTACGCCCAGCTTATGTCACCAACGCGGATAAAGCGGCTTATTACTACCGCTCGGATAAATCGCATTTGCGCCGAGCACTCGAGCGGCTAGAACCCATTAATGACGACGTGCAAACCTCCACGGCATACACAGCACTGGCAGTCGGCTTTGCCAAAGCGGCGTTAGACAGCCAGGTTGAGGATATTTTTGTTACACATCTAAATGGCCAACAAGCGCGAGCCAACGCATTGCGCGATATTGCTGATGTGTATGAAAGTACCGACTCTTTGGCGCGCGCCGCCACGACTCGTGCGGAGGCGCTGCAACTGTATGCAACCTTTATTGCCGATAACGGCATTGAGAACTTAAGCTCGAGTGATGCAAGCTTTTTGCTCGGCCTGCTAAATGACCAAGTCGCAGCCGGTGACAGCTCGGGCGCTGAACAAACCATTCAACAGCTGCAGTTGTACACGGATGTTTTAGGCGGAATTGAGCAAGAATATAGCACCGCCTATGGGCGCTTGATTACCGCATATCGCAACCAAGTGCGTGATGCGCTTGAGGTGTATCAGAGCAGTGGGCTTGAAAATGATCGCTTAACTGCACTGGCGGCGATTGAGCGATTTGCTGCAGTTGTCGCTGCGACAGGCTACCAAGTTCTTAGCCGCGGTGACTTTGCCGGCCAACGCGCATTTCGACTCGCACCTTTATATGCGGTGCAAGCCGTTGAATATTATTTCTTAATCGGCGAACTCGAGCGCGCCCGCGAGCAGTTAGCCGAAACCTTGAGTTATTACAGCGAGGTGACCTACGATTATGCGCGACCAGCCAAACCCTATGCCGAGACCTCGCGCTTAGATTATCAATTCCCATTGGTCGATGCCGCAGCATATTTTGCTCTGCTCTACCCAACTGCGACCGAGAATGTGGCGCTGGCTTTAATTCCGGTAGCGGACAGCGACTATGCGCGAGCAGAGAATGCCATCGCTGATGCCGAAGCCCTGGGTATAGTGTTGCGCGGGGGCTCAGTGAATACCGCGATTGATCTGCTGCGTGAACGCTATGCGGGAGATTTACGCGACTTGCAAACACGCTTGAGTCGCAATACCGCAGCCAGCCCGTATTTAGGCGCTCAGCTCTTGTTACTTGGCTATGAAGACGAAGCCGCCCTGGCCTTACAAGCAGGGCTGGAGGTGCTCGCCAGCAGTGCCTATTGGAATGAGAATGGCTCGAGCACCTTATACATGACCGGCACCCGTGGCTGCTTGAAATATGTCGAACTCTTCGACGCAGTGGCAAGCTTGGATGCAACAGAAGCCGCGGCAGTGTGCGAGCGCATGGCGGTGGACCATTTTGCCGAGATTAATGGAGCTGTGAGCCTTGCCGATGTGATGTTAGCGGGTTTAGATGCGGCAGCGGCGTGGCAAATGCTTGGTTTTAATGTCGAGGCACAGGCACTGTTGCAACAACGAGCGGACTGGCTTGATGCGGTTGCGGGACAGGTCGCCGCGGTGGATGTGGCGGAGTACGAACGCGCCGTCGCGTTGGCGATGGTGGCGCAAAGGACGGTGGATGCCGCGGCTGTCGATGCGGCGTTGGCAGTGCTACAACGGAGCATCGAGCGGATCGATTCGGCAGTTGAATTAACAGCATTAGAGCGCTTTGAGTGGCTGCTTGATAGCTTAGAAATTGTCGCTAGCTTGGATTATACTGATGATTCAATTTTCGACCGTGCCAGCATACTGCAGCAACTACGTAGCGGTTTCTATTTAGCAGCGCAGTACCCTGCTTGGATGGCCAGCGCTGATGCGTTAGTCAGTGGTTTAGTTGAGCAGTTGTCCGCAACTTATGTACAGCTTGCGGCCCTTGATCAAGTAGACCAAGCCGAGCGCTATGTTGAGCTATTGGCGGATGCCCGCGCCTATGAAGGTGCGACCAACGTGCTTGCGAGCGCGCCACTTGGAGTGGCTGAGCAAATTGCCTTAACGGCCTTGCTAAGCGAACGCCAAGCCTTACAAGATGACTTTCCGCGCAGCCCGATAGCGACCGTCGACACCGATGCCGATGGCCTCGCCAACTTCTTAGCCGTTAATGCCAGCGAATCACAACTTGCTGACAACGACATCCCAACCGACAACGACGCCGACAACGATGGAGTAGCCGATGCTGACGACCTCACTCCTCTTGGCTAGCCTAGCAGGGGCAGCCCCTCCTGAAACAGAGGGGGCAGCCCCTCTTAAAATAGGGGGGGCAGCCCCTACCCTTTTTGCGGGGGCAACGCCTCTGCAGCCCGCGGTAGAACTGAACCCAAAGGGGGGGGCAGCCCCTCCTGAAAAAAGGCTTACATCGGCTGAAAAAGAAGGGGCTGCCCCTTCTGGAGTGGAGGGGGCTGCCCCCTCTTTTGAGGTGATGGAGCGGATTATTGTGTTGGGGCGCAAATATGCGCCGGAGAGTATGAGTGTGCATGGGGAGTACGACTTGAGCCGGGAGTTTATCGAGGGGCAGCCCCTGGGTAATGGCAACATTAGTGATATGCTCACAATCTTGCCGGGCATCCAAGGCAGTGAGAGTTCGGTTACGGCATCACTGCAGGCGGAGATCCGTGCTCAGCTATTTTCGATCTCAGGAGCACAGCCCTGGCAAACCGGCTTTTACTTTAACGGCGTGAAGAACAATTCACGCCTTGACCCGGCAGCATCCGAGCGCTCCCCCGCACAAATAAACGATGTGCAAGGGCATCCACAAGCGACCTTTATCAACGCCGAATTGGTTGAAAGCGTGAGCGTGTACGATAGCAATATCCCAGCTCGCTTTGGCGGCTTTTCAGGAGGCGTGGTTGATGTAAAAGCGCGTAGCAATCGCGTCAGTGAACCGCGTTTCAGCCTAACCGTCCGCGCGAGTGACTCGGCGTGGAATCGTTATGAAATCATCGACGAACGCCGCTACAACGGCACCGATGAAGCACAAAATGAGTTAGACGAGACCCTACAACAACCCGAGTTTTCCAAACGCACGGTGAATTTAAGTGGTGCAACCCCAATCGGCGAAGATTACGCCCTTAATTTCAGCTTGAGCCGCACTACATCAACCATCACCGAACTCTCGCTGCGCCAGCCAGAATTAACCAAACGCGAGTCAGTCAGCAGCGCTGTACATTTCACCAGTTTTAATTGGTGGTTCGATGAAGTGACCATAAGCGCCAGCCACTCGCCCTATCAGGGCCAATACTTATTAACCGACGTAGCCCGCTCAAATTTCGATATCGATGGCGGCGGCTCCACAGCCAGCGCCCGAGCCAGTAAACAGTTCGATAAGTTTAAGCTTGAGACACAAGTAAACTATAGCTTCTCAGAAAACAGCCGCCGCGCACCCAACAGTTACCTGCCCTGGTATCGCGCGCCAGGTAAAGATTGGGGCTTAAATATTGGCGAAATCCCCTTCAGCGTGGAAGGCGGCTACGGTGACATCGATAAAGAACAAGAAGCCGTGAGCTTCGAGCTGCGCCTGCAGCCCAACCCATGGCAATGGGGGCGAGCAGAGCACCAACTCGAATTTGGCGTACAAAGTGATTACACCGAACTCCGTCGCTTCCGCCGCGAAACCGGCTTGGTGTACAACAGCCCATACCGCGATGCCAACATCGACTGCCGCGGCCAAACCCTTGATTGTATTGAACAAAGCTTCGCCATTAGCCTGGCAGAGCTTGCCGCACAACTCGGCGGCGCCATTGACTTTAGTAACCCCGAGCACGTTGCCGCCTACCAACAAAACTTGCTCACGCGCGGCCAAGCCTTCCAATACCGCCGTGTTTATCCACTGGAAAACATCCTAGTCGATTTAACCGAAGCGAGCGCCTATTTAGAGCACGACATTCGCTATCAAGATTGGCAGTTTAACCTAGGTTTACGCGCCGATTACGATAATTTTCTCGAGCAATTTAACATCGCTCCGCGGCTACAAATAGGTCGCGATTTTGGCAGCAATAAGCGCTTAATTATCGGCGCCAACCGCTACTACGCGGCGAATCTTTTAACCTATAAAATTCGCGAACAGCAACGCAGCTACATCACTCAATATCGGCCTTTAAGTGCCGGTGTGGTGCAAGATTGGACCACCTCAGCCACGGCCCAGCGGTTTCGCTATCGCTTTGACGATGTGCGCACACCCTACAGCGACGAAGCCAGCATCGCCTGGAAGCAATATCTAGGGGGCGGCGTATTTAGCATCAAAGCCGTGCAGCGCTGGCAGCGCGATCAACTGAGTCGCGGTGATAGTATCGAACGCGATGGCTTGACCGAAATTTTCCAAACCAATGGCGGCAGTGGTCAGCATCAACGCCTGACCTTGTCGTATCAAAAGCAGTTTGGCGACCATGGTATCTGGGCCCACACCAGCTACACCCGCAACGAAACAGACGCAGAATCGTACGATGCCAGCGTCGACAACACACCAGAAGACGAAATTGTCTTTTTCGCCCGCCCCGGCGCTAACGGTATGCTCAACTACCAACTGGTCAGCCTAGACGACCTCACGCGTCTGCAAAGCGACTTCTCACGCCCGCTCACAGCTACAATCGCGCTGAGAAGCTTTTGGAGTGATAGCTGGTCAACTAGCCTTAATGCCCGTTATGTTGGCGAGTATGAAAGCGCCGAAAACACCGGCTTATTACGCGAAATCTCGCGCGGTGATGTAATTTGTAGCGACTGCGATATCAGCGCATTGAATTACCCCGTGTACGAACAAGTCACCCGTCGGGCTCGCACCTTATTCGACCTTTCAGCGCAGTACAACTGGCAAATTAACGCCGCACACGCACTGCGCTTTACTATGGAAATCAGCAATTTACTTGATGCTCGCACCTACGCTATCGGCGCAAATCAGGCCGGCATCGAAACCGGTCGCGCCTTTTGGTTTGGAGTAAGCTATGCGTGGCAATAATCGCTTGTTACAACTTTTCGGACAAACCTTGATTTTGAGCAGTCCGTTAATCGCCCTGTTGGGCTTAGTCTTAGTCGCGGTTTTAGTCGCGCCAATGGCTCACGCCGCGAAAAAACCAGAGGGGGCTGCCCCTTTTCTCGAGTCGCTATATACAAGGCTTGCAGAGGTGCCGGGGCTAGCACAAGGGGGAGGGGCAGCCCCTTCTCAAAACAAGGGGCTGCCCCCTCTTTTGTGGTTCGAGGAGCTAGTGGGAGAAGAGCTCTGGCAGGCGTATTTGAAACCGCAACCGCAGTGGCCGACAATGCATCCGGGGGCGAGCGAAGATCTCGCACCTTTACCCGCACCACCTGCGCAGCCGCCCAAACTTGTGGCCTTAGGCGCACAATTGTTCCACGACCCGATTTTATCGCGCGATAATACCGTCAGTTGCGCCAGTTGCCATATCGCTGAGCATGCTTTTGCTGACACGCGGCGTAATAGCCCCGGAGTCGATGGCCGTATCGGCAAACGCAACTCACCCACCCTGCTCGACGCCCACCTCTGGCAGAGCTTTTTCTGGGATAGCCGCAGCCCAACCCTTATCGATCAGGCCGCGCACCCGCTCCACGATCCGCTTGAAATGGACCTTGACCCACACGAAGCAGCGCGGCGCGCCAGCGCAAAGTATCAACAAGACTTAAGCTGGGATGAGATTGCCATCGCCCTCGCCAGCTTCCAAATGTCGCTCAGCGCGTACAATGATCCGAACAATCGTTTAGATGCATTCTTACATGCCGTTGCGGCAAAAGATTACACCACCGCGCGACAAACACTTACCGACCAAGAACTGCATGGCTTACATTTGTATCGCACCAAAGCCGGGTGCATTCAATGTCATGGTGGGGCATTGCTCTCAGATCAGCGCCATCACAATATGGGGCTACATTATTACGGGCGCCGTTTTGAAGATCTGGGTTTATTTGAAATAACTCAAAAAGTTGAGGACATGGGCAAATTTCGCACCCCTAGCTTAAGACATCTGCACAAAACAAAGCCTTGGATGCACAATGGCTTATTCACTCAACTCGATGGAATTGTGCGCATGTATAGCATGGGTGGGCCCCGTCCGAAACGGCCGCAAAACCTACCGCTGATGCTGCCCTACCCGCAGACTAGCGAGCTTTTAAATCGCTTTGAAATAAACCCTGATGAGCGCCAAGCCTTGGTCGCCTTTCTAGAACTACTCTGACACTTTCACTTGGTTGCGGCCATTATGCTTGGCCTCATAAAGCGCCTGGTCGGCCCGCTCGATCACCTCGTTGAGGGTCTCACTAGGCCGTAGTTGGGCCACCCCAAGTGAAACCGTTACCTGCGGTATTTTCTCAAACCGAAGAGCGGCAATAGCTTCGCGGAGCTTCTCGCTAATATGAGCAGCGTCCGCCAAAGAGCAATCATGAAACAACACCAAGAACTCCTCACCACCCCAACGGATCACCGAATCACTGCTGCGCCTCGGCGCAAGGTACTAGTCAAAATATCCAATTTAACCATATCTTTATAGCGCTGCGTTTCAACTTCGCGGCTGGTGATATCACGAAAAATACAGACAAAATGCTCAATCTCGCCATGCTCATCCAGTAGCGGGGTAATGGTCTGATCACAATGGATAAGTCGCCCGTCTTTACGCCGATTGATAAACACAGCTTGGTAACTATTGCCCGCCATAATAGTCTGCCAGAGGCGCTGGTAGAAATCAGAGCTATGCTCGCCCGTTTTTATCAGTGATCATGACCGCATCAGACGCGGGTTTTGCCCAAGTAATTCCGCCTGCGAGTAGCCCGTCATGCGACAAAAGGCGGGGTTGGCAAACACTATTTTGTGATCACGACCGTTATGCCCGGCATCCGTTACCACTACCGAGTTAAACGATTGCTCCACAGCAGCACGCAACGCCTCACTATCCAAATGCCAATTCATCTATATCGAGCCCCTCTGCCCGCAAAAATTGCGTCACTTATCTCAGTAACTATAGGTAATGATTTAAAAAATCTTCAGGTTTGTTTGTTGATCTAGAACAAAGGTAACAATGCAAACTGCGTCATAATGTCCTAATTTAATTTAAGACTTTCTAAAGTAAGCCAAGTTAAGATGCTTAAAGTTAAGGACATTCGAGGTCAGCGTAGAGGGGGCAGCCCCTGCCAAAAAAGGGGGCAGCCCCTGCTTCTTTGAAAGTAAATAGCTTTATATTTTAGAGGTTTAACATGGTGACTATCGTTAAAAACAGGAGGGGCAGCCCCTTACTTTTAGCTGGGCTTTTGGTGGCTCTGAGTGGAGGGGCTGCCCCTCTTGTTTTGGGTGACAAAGCGTGGGCGGCGAGTCCTCAGCCAAGCATGCTAATCGAGGTAAGCGCCGACACGCATGATTACATCAAATACCGCATGCGGGCGATGCTAGAAACCTACACCAAGGTATCTGCAGCCACCGAACATAACGACACGGAGCAAGTTCGAACACTCATTCGCAGCTTTCTACAAGCCAATAAAAACGGACGCCCTGCCAATATGGACAGCGAACTCCCAGAAGCATTTCGCGCGATGAATCGCGGGGTGATGCAGCAATGGCGCGAAATGGCTACTACCCAGGACGCCACTAGTGTGCGCCAACAGAGCCTGCAACTCCTCAATACTTGCAATGCCTGCCACAACACTTTTGCGTTGAAAAAGCTCTAAAAAGGCAGGGGCAGCCCCTCCTTTTTTGAGGGGCTGCCCCTTTTTCTTGAACATGCGCGGTGGCGCAAGTAAAGTGAACATATCTAACAACAGTGAGGGAGATCACCATGAATGTATTGAAGCTTTCAGCAAGTGTAGCGGGCGTCATGCTCTTAGTTGGGTGTGGGGCGCAATCGACAACTGTGTGCACCGACGCACCGATGAGCGAGTGGCTCGATCAAACCGCATTTCAACAACAGTTACTGAGCGATGGCTATCAAATTAGCGAGTTTAAAGTAACCGACGGTCAATGCTATGAAATCTATGGCTTTAATCCAGCCGGCGAAAAAGTAGAAATCTACTTTAATCCAGTCGACGGTTCGGTTGTTAAAGAAGAAAAAGAATAAGCTATGAACGCGAGCAGCAGCGTCTGGGACCCACTGGTTCGCATTATTCATTGGGCACTGGTGCTCGCCTTCACGCTTAATTACTTCATCCTCGAACCCGGCAACGATAGCCACCAAATTATCGGCTACTGCGCCGTCGCACTCGTTTTAACCCGCGTCGTCTGGGGCGTTATCGGTAGCACCAACGCCCGCTTCAGCAGCTTTGTCCGCGGTCCAGGCGCAGTCATTGCCCATCTGCGCGAGTTCAAACAGCCACCAGAATCTGGCCACAACCCGGCAGCAGGCTGGATGATTCTATTGCTACTCATACTTGTTGCAAGCCTCGGCGTCACCGGCTTCTTAATGCAAGAGGTCGATTATTTCTGGGGCAACCAGACCCTCGAAGTTATCCACAGTTGGATGGCTGACACACTGTTCGTCGCTGTGCTCATCCATATTGCAGCCGCCGTCATATTCAGTATCATCTGGCGCCGAAACCTTATTCGCAGCATGGTCACAGGCAAATATGGAAAATAACAGCGCCCCAACCATTTGGCTCACCGGGCTATCCGGCTCGGGCAAAACCACCATCGCCAAGGCGCTACAAGCAGAATTGCAGCAGCGCCAGCAAAACTGCTACCTGCTAGATGGCGATATCCTGCGCCAGGGCCTTAACAGCGATCTTGGTTTTACCGAGCACGATCGCCACGAGAACCTACGCCGCACCGGAGAGCTCTGCAAAATTCTCACAGACGCCGGATTAATCGTTATCGCCGCTCTGATTAGCCCGTACGCAAAAGATCGCGCCGCGATTCGGCAAAAGCTTACACCAAACTACGTCGAAGTCTTCGTCGATACGCCCCTTCAAACCTGTATCGAACGCGACCCCAAAGGCCTATACAAAAAGGCACAACAAGGCGAAATCAAAAACTTCACCGGCTTAGACGCTCCCTATGAAGCGCCGCAAGAGCCAGAAATTCACATCGACACAGCAAAACTAACGCCAGCGCAAGCTGTCGCAAAAATCATCCAGTACCTAGTTGAAAAAGGCCAGCTAAGCCCATGTCAGTGAACGAAAATCTGCTCGCAGACGTCAGCCATATCGCCACCCAAGCCGGCGAAAAGATCATGCAAATATACAATGCGCCAGACTTCCAAGCGCGCATCGCGACGCAAAGCAAAGCCGACGACAGTCCCCTCACCCAAGCCGACCTTGCCGCGCATCGGCACATCACCGAGGCACTACAAAGCCTTAGGCATGAGCACGCCGAGCTGCCACAATTATCAGAAGAATCTGAGCACATCTCATGGCAACAACGCCAAAACTGGGAAAGCTACTGGCTTATCGACCCGCTCGACGGCACCAAAGAGTTCATCAAGCGCAACGGCGAATTTACCGTGAATATCGCACTTATCCACAAGGGGCTGCCCCTCCTGGGGTGTGTCTACGCACCGGCGCTGAAAACCATATACAGCGGGGCTTTCGGGGTGGGTAGCTACAAAAATCAAGAGGCCATTCAGGCGCGCCAAACGAACCCTGAAAAGTTGCGGGTGGTGGGTTCGCGTTCGCATCCTTCGCCAGAATTGAGCGACTACCTAACCAACCTAAAACGCCCCTATGAACTCGTCGAAATGGGTAGCTCACTCAAATTATGCTTAATTGCCGAGAGCGCCGCCGACCTCTACCCAAGGCTTGGCCCCACATCCGAGTGGGATACCGCCGCCGCCCATGCTATCGTAAGCGCAGCTGGCGGCAGCGTTGAGCAGCTCAATGGCCAACCGCTGCGGTATAATCAGAGCGAGTCATTACTCAACCCCCATTTTGTCGCCCGATAGCAGAGCCCAAGAGAAAACATAGAACAACCATGAGCAGCAATCACCTACAACAACTTGAAGCCGAAGCCATTCACATTTTCCGTGAAGTCGCCGCTGAATTTGCGAAGCCGGTGATGCTTTACTCGATCGGCAAGGACAGCTCGGTATTGTTGCATCTGGCACGCAAGGCATTCGCACCGGGACGCATTCCCTTCCCTTTGCTGCATATCGATACCACCTGGAAATTCAAAGAGATGATTGCCTTTCGCGATAATCTCGCTGAGCAGTTGCAACTTGAGCTGCTCACCCACACCAATCAGCAAGGCCTCGAGCAAGGCATCAATCCGATCAGCAGTGGCAGCGCAGTGCACACGGATATCATGAAGACTCAAGCGCTCAAGCAGGCGCTTGATCATTATCAGTTTGACGCCGCATTTGGCGGTGCACGGCGCGATGAGGAAAAGTCACGAGCAAAAGAGCGGGTTTATAGTTTTCGCGACCAACACCATAGATGGGACCCGAAAAATCAGCGCCCAGAGCTATGGAACCTCTACAATGGTCGCATCCACAAGGGCGAGAGCATCCGCGTGTTTCCGCTTAGCAACTGGACCGAACTTGATATTTGGCAGTACATCGAACAAGAAAACATCGCCATCCCCGAGCTCTATTTCGCCAAACCGCGCCCGGTTGTAAAGCGTAACGGCCAACTCATTATGGTCGATGATGAGCGATTACCCCTCGAAAAAAACGAACAAGCGCAGGTGAAAATGGTGCGATTTCGCACACTAGGATGCTACCCACTGACCGCTGCGATTGAATCAGAGGCAACCACAGTCGCGGCCATAATTGAAGAAATGCTCAGCGCTACAACCTCCGAGCGCGAGGGTCGCATGATCGACCACGACAGCGCCGCCTCGATGGAAGCGAAGAAGCGGGAGGGATATTTCTGATGGAATTGCTCCGATTTATTACCTGCGGTAGCGTCGATGACGGCAAGAGCACCCTGATTGGACGGTTGCTGCATGACAGCCAAAAAGTCTACACCGACCAACTCAATGCGCTACACAAAAATGCCGCCGGTGAGGTCGATCTCGCACACCTAGTCGACGGCCTGCAAAGCGAGCGTGAACAAGGCATCACCATCGATGTGGCGTACCGCTATTTCAGCACCGAGAAGCGCAAATTTATCATCGCTGACACCCCAGGCCATGAGCAGTACACCCGCAATATGGCGACCGGCGCCAGCACTAGCGATCTCGCGATTATCCTCATCGATGCGGACAAGGGCGTGCTGCAACAAACGCGTCGGCATAGTTACATCGTTAGCTTACTTGGCATTAAGCATGTCATCGTGGCGGTGAACAAAATGGATTTGGTCGATTTCTCACAAGCCGCTTATAAAGCTATCCAGAGCGACTATCTTAAACTTGCCGGTCATCTCGATATTCCGGACATCCATTTTGTGCCGATATCAGCGCTAAAAGGCGACAATGTCGTCCACAAAAGTACGAATACACCTTGGTTCCGCGGGCGCACCTTGCTGTCGTACCTCGAGACGCTACCCATTCAGCGTCAACGCGACGGCAACTTCCGCTTTCCGGTGCAATATGTGAACCGTCCGGATGCGAATTTCCGCGGCTACGCGGGGACGATCGTATCGGGCAGCGTGCGCGTTGGCGATACCATTCGCACCTTACCGAGCGGGCAAATCAGTACCGTGAAAAGCATCGTCACCTATGACGGTGAACTTGAGTACGCGGCGGCTCCGCAGGCGGTGACGCTTACCTTGAACGACGAAATTGATATCAGCCGTGGTGATGTGATTGCGGAGAAAGATGCATTGCCGAATACCAGCTCGCGATTGCGCGCGAAAATGGTCTGGCTGCATCAACAAGCCCTAACTCCCGGGCGAGAATACCTAGTGAAGATGGGCTGTAAAGTCACGCGGGGCTATTGCGAGACGGTGAAGAATCGGGTCGACGTGAATAGCCAAATTGAGCAGCCGGCGGGCGAGCTTGGCCTGAATGAAATCGGCACGGTTGATATGCATATGCTTGAGCCGGTCGTATTTGACCGTTACAAGAAAAATAAGGCGATGGGCGCGTTTATCCTAATCGACCCCGTAAGCAACGCCACAGTCGGGGCCGGTATGGTCGCCGCGCCGTTGGCCGAAAAGGACAGCGAGCCGCACCGCGCCGGATTTATCGAACGCGCACTCAACCGCCTCGTCCGCCGCCTCTACCCACACTGGGGCGCCCGCCCCGTTTAGCTAAATTCGCGCTCGTGAAACCAAAGGTTAAACGCCCATTTTTCACCGGCTGCTACCGGGCATCCGGCATGTAAACTTTGCGGGTGCACGTCGGTGCTTCCAAAGACTACATTACTAAAAATAAGCAAACGCCCAAATTTTGGTGCAACTTTAATACCTAGCTTGGGGAATTCAGTCTCGCCACCGGCGCTCACATCATTTAAATAACCCAGAGCGGTCCATAAGCGTTGCCCTCCGCGAGCGGTACAACGTTGACCGCGCTCGGTGGACATATCATACGAATCAAAATGGGCACGATACTGTTGCTCAGGGCCATAATGAATCACTTGAAACGACTCAGCATGTGAGAGCGGCTTATCGATAGCCTGCGCAACACGTTCCGCTAATTGCAGGCTAAGCTGGTTACAATCGTGACTCACCCAGTGCACGCTATTGGTGCGACCGTCACTGATCGAACCGGCATTATCGTCACTTACTCGCGCCCGCTGCATTTTATCACGAGCGATTTGAACCAAATTTTCCGCTTCGGCTGCAGTGAAAAAGTCATCAATAACAAAAACGTAAGGGTTATCATGTAACTGGTGAATTTGATATACGGGTGAATTCGCTGCCGACATCTTGAGCTCCGTCACAAATGTTTATCTATTACTAGCAAATTTAACACGAATATCAAAGCGCGAGCGAATTTTCGCAGCTAAAGCGGCTTGTGCTTGTTCCGTCCCATGTACCAAGCGCACTTCGCCAACGGCGCCAGCGGCGCTGCCGATAAAATCCAATAGCTCAGCTTGGTCAGCATGAGCAGAGTAGCCGCCTAAGGTATACACTCCAGCACGGATATCCACGCGCTCGCCGTCCAAGATAACGTAGCCACCATCGGGCCCATAACGCTGAATATCGCGGCCAGGGGTGCCGGCAGCTTGGTAGCCGACAAAAACCACATCCGTGCGCTCGTCCGGGAGCATCGCGCGCAAGTAATTCACGATCCGCCCGCCAGTACACATGCCCGAAGCAGCAAGCACAATACAAGGGTCACCCGAAGCCGCTAGGTAATCCAAAATACGCTCATGCTCAGCATGGCTCTCGACCACCAGCAGACGCTCAAAATTCAGCGGATGGCGGTCATCGCCAAGGCGCGCCCGCGACTGCGCATCCCAAAGTGGCTTCAAGCGCCGATACATGGCGGTATAGCGCGATGCCAAAGGCGAATCCAGAATCACCGTCATCTTGCGCCAGCGCTCGTCTTGCGCGGCATAGCGATGAATCAAATCCTCCAATTCATACAGTAGCTCTTGGGTGCGACCAATGCTAAAGGCCGGAACAAGTACAGTGCCACCATTGGCAAACGCCCGCTCCACCACCAAGCGCAAGCGCTCGGCGCGGTCAGCACGGGATTCATGCAGGCGGTCGCCATAGGTACTCTCAAGCACCAGCACATCGGCCCGCTCAAGCGGCGCCGGGTCGTTTAAAAGCGGCGTACCCCTGCAGCCAATATCGCCGCTAAACACCACCCGTCGACCATCGGCAACATCAAACTCGACGTAAGCCGAGCCAAGAATATGCCCGGCCTCACGCAAGCGCATCTGCAACGGCTCAGCCTCCAGCGAAACCTCAACCCACTCATCATAGCCGACCGGTCGCAGCCACTCATGCAGCAAGCGCAACATCGCCGCTACCGCCTCAGCGCCCGCCCCCATACCGACCTTCATAGCATCTTCAATTACCAAAGGTAGCAATGCCGCAGTCGCCTCAGTACAGTAAATCGGCGCCCGAAATCCGGCCATAAACAACCAAGGTAAGCGCCCACAGTGGTCGATATGACAGTGAGTAAGCACTAACCCACGCACCGCATCCAGCGCGAACTCAATCTCCTGCCCCGCCGAATCCCTCGAACCCGAACCAGACCCCGCAAAAGCAACCTCCGCCCCCTGAAACAGTCCGCAATCGATCAGCAGCGAATCACGATCGGTAACAAAGAACTCATGGCAAGAGCCCGTCACGCCATCCCCGGCGCCGTGGTGAAGAATTTGCAAAGTAACCTCCATGTTTGTACGAGAAATTTAAGGAGGGGCTGCCCCTCCTAGATTGCTTTTCCAGGGTTCACACCGAACTCAAAGCAACAAAGCACGCCAACCCAGCAGCGAACCATACCAATGAAATGATCTTGCTAGCGCCAATCGGTTGCCATAAGATCGACGCCATAACCGTCTTAACTGTCCAAAATACCAGTGCCCCAAGCAGCAGACTAACAATCGCACCAGCTGCGGCATAAACAGGGATCAGCCACCATGCGAAAAACAATTGCAGCGCCAACCCAGAAACCATAGCCAAAGGGCTCACCCAAGTCACGCGGCGCAACTCAATCCCAATTGCGGAAACACGCTGTAGCGCCATGAGAATCGGCTTCAAAGCAGTCGCTGCAACAAGATATGGCACTTGTTCATAACTTGCCGGTAACACCCACCACAACACTACACTTGCGAGTGCCGCAACCACAACAAAGCACAGCGCCAGCAGTGTTAGTTGCAATGCCCGACGAGGTAACCAAGGTAACTCACCAGAACTCTGATAAGATTTGTAAACCTCAGGTAACCACACCGTATTAAATACCTGACCAGCCATACTACCAACACTGCCAACAGCCACTGCCATAGCATATATCGCCATCGAACTGAGACCGTGCCAAGCAGTTAACAGCACCGCACCCAAAGCGCCCATTGCCCAATACAACCCCTCAGACAGTAGCAAGGGTCGTGCATAGGTCAACATCGCACCAAATCGCTGCCGCCATACCGCAGCAAACCAATCGCGGCGCAGCGCAAACGCCTGGCTCAACTGAGTTCGAATTAACCACAATAACACAGCAGTATTAAGCAGCTCCGCAACAAACCATAATGTCAGCAATTGCTGAGCAGAGCGCAATCCTTGACCGTTGCTAAACCACCACATCGCAAGCAGCAACAGCAACCAAACCACCCGACCACCAATTTGCATCAAAGCAAAAGCTCGCGCTAACTGGCTTAACCGTAAAAAGCTCGTGCCCCACTGCATTATCATTAATATAGGCAGCATGAACCAGATCGCTGAGGGCGGGCTAAACCCACTAAAGATGCTAACCATCGGCGCGGTGAGCGCAAACATTACAACTGCAATAAGCCCACCTAAAACGAGTGCAACAATAAATAATTGGGCAAGTAGTTGTTGCTGCTCCGGCACAGATAATTCATGAAAATCTCGCACCAAAGCATGCCCCAAGCCCTGCCCTGCTAGCAGCACCCCAAACCCCAATGCGAGTTGCCACAAAGCAAATTGAGCCAATAATTCAGGCGCCACGAGCCAGCTCATTAAAGGCAAAGTCACAGCCCGCAAAGCCAAACTAACAGAAGTGCTTAAACCAAACGATACCAATGTTATCACTTTAGTTATTCCATAAAAATTTAAGCACTAATTTATTGAACATAATGGAAATATCTGCGTTAATATTGTTAAACAAAACCAATATAGCAAATCATGGCAGTCGTTAGTCAGATTTTGATACTAGCTGCAGGTAATTCGCAGCGATTTCGTGCAACCGCTCCAACAGCAATCGTACAACAATTTCAACACAAAGCATTAGTTCCTATCTGGGATAGTCGCGGTAGCTTGATGCTGCTGCTGGACCACTTAGTAGAGCTTGGAGTTGAACCTAACCACATTTACATCGCGACAGGCTGTGCTGCTCCTCTGCTTAGTGCGACCGTAACTCATCGTCATCCACAGCTCAAGTGTCTTGCGCCACACACAGATTTTACCAAGCGAAGCATGATGCAAACCTTACAGCACAGTTTCCGGCAATTGCCTCAGCGACCAACATGGGTACTCTTTGCGGATACCCTCTATAGCAGAGAGTTTTTAGACAAAACCGTTGCCCAACCATTAACTCGCAGCACAATTGCTTGCACTAAACTGCGCGACGACGAGCAAACGCCAACCGAGGTTACAGTAACAGTAGCAGCGAACAAAGTTCACGCGTTCGATTCAACCGAGGTGCCAACCCACACCATGGCTCACGCCGTATTCTGGCCAGCACCACAAACGATCCACGAGCTAATGTCGGCCCCGAGTCAACAGAAGCAATGGCAAGTTTTAGCGCGGCAGCAAGAGCCTGTGGAAGTGATTGAGGTTCCTGAGTTTGCAGCAACTGATATCGATACCTATGCCGACTTGCTCGCTTTGCGCCCACAAGTGAATGAGCAAGTACTCGATTATTTTGAGCATAATCTCAATAAAGATAAACGCAGCGATGCCAACGCCGACCAAATGGACGGCTCTTACTACTTTAAACAATGTGAGTCAGAACAAGCCGCCCGTCACGAAGCCGCTGTACTTAGGTTGCTCCAAAAGCACTTGCCAAACTACACCCCCGCTCTAGTTCGTTGTAAAGGGCGAGAATTAGTGGTTGAGGCCGTGCGTGGCATCCGTCTTTATGACTTGCTACGGCAATTGCAGCAACCCAAATATAGCGAGATTAAAGCCTGTCTTATGCAGCGTTGCAACGAACGCCTGCAGGCAATCCAAGCTGTTCTTGAACAGCACAAGAATACTCTCACCCAAGAGCCTTACCCATTTCAACAACAAGTAGGGCAACTGCTGGGAAGTATCTGTCAGTTATTAGATATCAAAGCACCCGCTACCCAAGAGCTCGCAAAACTTGAGCAGCAGTGGAACCAGCTTTGCTGTATTCCATTTCGGGATGCAACGCCCAAAAACATAATTCTTGCCGACCCCGAGTTGTGCTCGACGCTAAACCATCAAGAGCGCCAAAATAATCTGCAGCAACGACTCGACGGTTCCATCACCTATTGGCAGCAACTACCAATTATGGATATCGACTTCACCAGCACGAAACATCTAAGCAGTCGCGATGATGACCTGCTTAGCCTTCATAGCCATGCGGTACAATTTAAGTTTGCGCCAGGTCAACCGAACTTGGGCGAAGCCCATCAAATTCCCGAGCCCTTAACATTATTGGTGCGATATTTACGCTTTGGTGGGCGCAAGTTTATGTACAAGTTGTTAAACCCTAGCGGCTATCGACAACGCTTTCGTTACGACGACCCACAGTTTTACTTCGAGGCTTTGGTCCGTTTCCTTGCCAATGACTTCGCTCAAGACTTCCCAAGCACCTTTCGTTGTTTGGTGGAAATTCGCAATAAAGCAGCGCTTTGGCAAGGAGTTATGCCAAATCTAAATGCGTTCGAATACAGCCAGGCACAACCCCGCTATTGGCAAGAGAGTCCGCTCGAGTTTACCCAGCTAGACACGTTATACAAATTAATCGTCAGACGCCCCTATCGGCGCAGTGCTGTGGCAAAAGACCTAAGCGATGATATTTATCGTAAACTGGCTGCGGCTATCGCCACTCAAGAGCCGATTAAATTTAGCGTACCGTTTGGCGGCTATAAACATCCCGACGCGCCTGCTAGTCCAAAACCTAATTTAGCAGAGACATTTTGGCTTGAATACCTACGTGAATATGCCGCACCATTGGCAGAGCTCCACACCGCAGGAGTTGAATTTACGCTAACCTATACCAGTGGTGTAATCGAAAACATTAATGGCATTTCGCAAGCGGACCAACAAGCTTATCTTGAAGAACTTGAGGCGCTCTGTGACCAATTAAGTTGCGACAAGATCCGCATTGGTTTGTTTGATATCGCGCAATTAATTGGCGGCACTGAACAGGCACGCAAGCAGATGTTCAAAACCTATGAAACGTTTATACAGACTGGACGGGTGGCAAATGATGAGGCGCTTAAAAGTGCACAGAGAAATCTACAGTCGTCACGACCTGCAGAGCACGCTGCGCTATTGTGTGAAGCGATGGAGAGCTTGCCGGCGCGCCGTAACTTTAATAAATACTCAGAGCATATACAGATAAGCAATAAAAAAGACGCGCTATGCCTGCATTTGGGCTCGTGCCAGACTTCGGTGGTACAGCCTTGGGTTGGGGTAGGGGTTTATGATGAAAAGGGGCGCCGCCGTATTTTATCGGTGCGACAATGGCGGGAGAGTCAGCTCTCTGGTATACCAAATTCTACGTGCATACCTAAGTGACGCTCGGCTGGTGGTGGCGGTTGCATGTAGTCACCATAAAGGTTACTCAACACCTGATGGTAATTGTGTGGTACAGGGAAATCGAAATCATAAAGATCGGCTGTAACAGTGTCAGTAATCGAGTTCAGCGGTCGAATCCGAGGTAAACGTTGTTTAGCGGCTCGAGGCATGGATACCAAACAAGCAACATAACCGGTTGGTTTTTTCTTGCGTGAATAGAAAGTGACTAGCCGATAATAAAGCTTCATGAAGGTACTTTTAGGAACCACTCGGAGAATATGATAAGCAAGCCAAGCAATTGATTGTTGCCAGAGTGGACGTCTATTTTTAAATAAACGCTTTTGCGCTCCAACAAGACGCAACAGTACAAGTAGTTTGAAGTTGGCGCAAAGCCACATATGGAACCTGCCAAGCAAACTATTCGGTTGCACCGCATCAAATGGGAAAACATCCACTGCAATCCCCTCATGAGTCGTCGGGTTTGGCAGTTGCTCTGGCACATTCTCTGAAATCCGCCGAGTGCCGCGCAGACGCAGCTTGGTCACCAATGAAAAATAACTCTCTTCACTTAGCCAGTGTTGTAGAAAGTATCGCTTGGGTAAGCTCTGCTCAGCCACTCGCATAAAACGATCAAAGTCTGCCCGCGGTAAACAAATATCAGCATCTTTATCCCATCCAATTAATTGCTGCTCACGAATCGCACCAAGCAAGGTGCCAGCTGCCAACTGATAATTCAGCTTATGACTTCGGCATAAGGTATCAAGATCGACCAACATCTCTAGTAAAGCAGCGTGTAAAGCAGGGTTTTGAGACGTGGATTTAGGCATTGTGACTTTCCCCTGACTTATATCGTTCTTCCGATGTTTTTTATATTATGCGGCAGGAGCGTTGCTATGGCTACTGCGGATTGGGGCATGATGTAGAGAGGAGGTATAAGGAGCGATCTACCGCCGCTCAGTGACATCCATGGTATCAGGATTCGGGATCAGCCCGATAAAGCGGGCGAGGCTGAGTAGCGTCACCACCTAGCTACTCCGCGCCCCATTCTTCCACAACAAATCATTCACCTCGCTCTCGGTTGGGGCATAGCCGCAAGGTGCGCTTAATAACAGCTCACGCAACCTTTCGATGCGGAAGTTTTGGCAAGCATCGTCGAGTTCTTCGAGAAGCTTGGCGGTCTCGTCCCAGGGCAGGAAGTCTTCGATGGCGCGGCAGATGCGTTCGTGGTCGCAATCGACTACGTTGTCGCCAATCAATAGCTCTTCGTAGAGTTTTTCACCTGGGCGCAGACCGCTGTATGATATTTCGATATCGCCGTGGGGGTTATTCTCGTCACGTACTTCTAGGCCCGATAAATGAATCATTTTCTTAGCAAGGTCGATAATTTTCACCGGCTCGCCCATATCAAGCACAAACACGTCACCGGATGAACCCATGGTGCCGGCTTGAATCACCAACTGCGCGGCCTCAGGAATAGTCATAAAATAACGGGTAATCTCTGGGTGGGTGACAGTGACCGGACCGCCCGCTTCAATTTGCTGCTTGAATAACGGTACCACTGAGCCTGACGAGCCAAGCACGTTACCAAAACGAACCATACAAAAACGTGTAGACGGCGAACGCTCAGCCAGTGATTGCAACACCAGTTCAGATAAGCGCTTGGTCGTACCCATCACATTGGTGGGGCGCACGGCTTTATCGGTTGAAATGAGTACAAACTGCTCAACTCCTGCTTTGACTGCCGCTTCTGCGGTATGCCAGGTGCCAAAGACGTTGTTGCGTACCCCTTCGACCATATTAAATTCAACCAGCGGCACATGTTTGTAGGCCGCCGCGTGATAGACAGTTTGTACTTTAAAGGTTTGCATCACCGCTTCGATACGGTTGCGGCGCTGCACAGTGCCAATAATCGGATGGATGTCGCACTCGATGCCATGACGTTTGGCTAAACGGCGCAACTCGTTATCGATGCTATATAAACCAAACTCACTGAGTTCGTACAACACCAAGGTTTTTGGTTTTTGCTGGATAATCTGGCGACACAACTCGGAGCCAATCGAACCACCAGCCCCGGTCACCAACACCACTTTACCTTGAATATGCTGGGCCATCAGTTTTGGATTGGGGGCAACCGGGTCGCGCCCGAGTAAATCCTCGATTTGCACATCTTGCAATGCATCGATGGCGACATCGCCTTCAACCATATCGGCCATGCCAGGCACGGTTTGCACTTTGACATTCAGCGGTTCAAGGCTTTCTAGAATTTGTTTACGCACAGCGCGTGATGCCGATGGCAGCGCTAACAGAATACGTTCGACGTGTTTGTTTTCGATCGCATCCGCAACTTGCTCTGGTGAAATAACAGGAATACCTAGAATGGTTGAGCTTTGCAGGGTTGCATCATCGTCCACAAAGACCACCGGCTGATATTGCTCGCCATTGATTAACGCTTGTGCGAGTTGTCGCCCTGCAGAGCCGGCGCCATAAATCATCACCCGGACTTTCTGACGGCTAACCATACGTTGATACATTTCCCGCATGGCTAAGCGGCTACCGCCAATGATAAGCAAGGCGAATAAGCCGTAGTTGACGATGCCACTAAGTGGCATATCGACTGAGAACAGACGCGTTAATGCCCATAGCCAAAGCGTCGAGACAAATACACCCAACACCACCAAAGCCAAAGCACGCACACTTACATATCGCACCACTGCGCGATAAAGGCCGAGTTTCACGAAAACAGCAGTCGAGCCGATCACTAATAGCCCGAAAATAAGCAGGAAGATTCCCGGGTGTATCGGCATCACCGCGCCATTACTTAGTAAGTATGCACTGACCAAAGCAACGAGCATGGCGCCTGCATCGGCAAAAAGACTCACAAAACGCTTCGCCGTGCGCGGCAACTGTAAGATTTTAAGTAATGCGTTCACTGATTGCTTCCGTGTGAGTTAGTCCGTGGGTCTGTTGTATTGATTCTCTGCAAGCATTGTAGCCTTGTTAAAACAGTGTAACAAGTGTGAAAAGGGCGCCGAATGGCGCCCTTTTTAACCGATCACAAAAGTCGAGACGTTTATTTGCTAACACGATCACCTTGCCCCGCTCCAAATACAGTCATAAAAATATATTTAAAATAGGCTTTAACCGTTAAATTCCTCACCATTTTCGCATCAGTTTCAGCCAGTAAAACAGGAATAGACATATCAATTTCACTCACTTGCGCCAGCCCGGTAATACCCGGACGAGCCTCTAGCACACCACGCGAGCGGCGCTCTTCAATAAGCTCTTCTTGATTGAACAGACATGGACGCGGGCCTACTAAACTCATTTCACCTTTCAAAACGTTCCACAGCTGAGGTAATTCATCAAGTTTAGTACGTCGTAAAAAATGGCCAAACTTAGTAATGGATGCCGAACTAGCTAAGTGCGAAGCGACCGATGCGGTATCGACGCGCATGGTCCGAAATTTCACCAAAGTAAACGGACGCCCATGACGCCCCACCCTCTCTTGACGAAATAAGGGTGACCCGGTGTCAAATAAACCGATGACAAACAAAATAACTAGTATGGGAAAGCCTACAATTAATCCTAGTAGCGAAAAAAAGAAATCAAACAAGCGAATCACGAACCATCTCCTTGAGTACATCTTCCAGCTTGACGCGTGGCGTCCAGCCTAAAACCTGTTGGGTATGTTTTATATCCACCTGTAGCGAACCTAAAAGACGCTCAGCGATTGCTCTTTTGCCCAATACTCGCGCAGCGAAGGAAAGTAACCCTGGTGGGCATGGAAGTAATCGAGGCTTCTTGCCGTATGCACGGGTCATTGCCGACAACAATTCAGGAGTGGATACATCGGCGTCATCACTGACCATAAATGTCTGATTACCTGCATTTGGGTGGCTAACACAGGTGACGATTAAATCGACCAGATTATCCAAAGCAACCATACTGCGCTTATTCCGAACCGATGCCAGTGGCAAGGGTAAATTGCGTTGCGCAAGACGCATCATTGCAGCAAAGTTTGCTTTGACTCCCGGACCATACACCAACGGCGGTCGAATGATAGTGACCTCCATGCCGGTGCGAGCAGCAATTTCGCGTAGCCCTTCTTCGGTTAATGCTTTTGAGGTTAAATCATAATCTATTGGATTAATTTTGCAGCCATCACGGTACTTGATGATTAACTTGTTTTCACGATGGTTGATATTGGCGCTGCTAATATACACAAATCTCTTTGCCCCATGCGCAGCTAAACGCTCTGCCAAAGTTAGCGTCCCATTGGTATTAACCCTTATGAACATTGATAGAGGGAAGCGTTTCTCTGATGGCGTCTTATGTGCCATTCCTGCGCAATGCACAAACACATCAAGCTCTGGAACCGAAAAACTTAAACAAGTAACTCTCTCTAGGTCTAAAAAGTGATGCGATGAGTTCGGACTAGGACTCGAATATCGCGTAAATGGCGTAAGTTTTAACCCCTTTTTTTGGAGGCGCTTATAAATTTCATTGCCAATAAACCCTGTTACCCCCGAAACTCCAACTTTCAAATCAAACACTTCCAATCTATTAACCAACGAAATTAAACTTTAATCACTAATTGACGAAAATTAGACTATTAGTTTTTACGCTACAATGCGCTATTGCATTATCGTCGAAATGATTTTTTCATTAATCAGCTTCACGTCGAATTTACGTATCGCCATTTGTCTGCTCTCGGCACCCATTTTATCTATTAGTGTTGGTTCTTCTACAAAGTTCATCATCGCATTAACCAGTTCCGCTACATCTTTGGTCGGAATAAGATATCCATTAGCTCCCACCTCCACCGTCTCTCGGCATCCTGGCGCATCGGTAGTAATAATAGGCATACTCATTGACATTGCTTCCAAAGCTGATTTTGGTGTACCTTCCCTGTAGGAAGGTAAAACAAAAACATTGCATTGCTCATAGACCTGTTTCATATCATTGCGGTGGCCTAAAAACTTAATCGTATTAACTTTCTCGTAGCATTCCAATCGACTTTTCTCTACGTTAGCGGGATTATCATCTGCTCCTCCCACGACCCAAAACTCAATCAGCTCTCTACTCTTACTAATTTGAACCGCTGCTTCTAGATACTCAAGAATGCCTTTAGTCCTCAATAAACGTCCTACAAACAAAAACCGAATAGGCGGCACACAATTTTTTTTACGGCCAGTTTTAAACTTTTGTGTGCAAACGCCAGAGCCATTGATCAATACAGCCTTAGATTGTGATAACAACTTATTCTCGCTAAAAAACTGTAAATCGTCTCGATTTTGAAAAAAAACCTTCTCATTCCTAATTAATGCAAGCCTGTATAAAGACTTAAAAAAATTCCCCTTAAGACTCCAAATTTCAGTTACGCCAGCGAGTGCATGACCTAAACCTGTAATATTCGAGAATACCTTTGTCTTTCGCGAAAATAGCGCAGCTATTGAGCCATAAAGATTTGCTTTGATGGTAAAGTTCAAAATAGCATAGGGCTTAAGCTTCCTAACCGTATTTGAAATGGACATGATACAACGAAGCTCTCCAAACAATGAATCCGACGTACGCTCTATCTTCAACGGTATATGCATGACACCCATTTTTTTGAAGCTCGCCAAAGAATTTGTTTCAGAAATAAGGCTACATTCTGATGGACAAAGCACCGTGACTCTGTGGCCCAAAGAAATTAACTCCTCTATGAGTTCCGTACGAAAGTTTATTACCGTAAAGGGTGAGTTTGCTAAAATTAATATGTCATAACTATTCATTATTTAAAGTTTTGGTATCCAGTATGTATAAAACAACGAAAAAGGTAGTAAACCCAATGAGATAGCTCAAATTATTGTTAATTGATACTATTATAAAAGGTACCAAAACCGATAAGGCCTCAAACTTCTGCCCTCTTCTTAACCGAGAGATCAGCGGTAAAAATATGCAGTAGATAAACAAACCACCGAGCCACCCCAGAATACTCAATGTATCAAAGATAAAAGAGTGGTGAGTAATTATTTGATAGAACCTGTCGCTCTCCTGACTAAAAATCAAACCGAATGGGAAGTAGCTAAAGGAATTAACAACGCCCTGAAGAAGGACCCCCTCTCTCGTTGTGATGGCACTAAGATCATTCCCATAAGCAAGGTATTCAATGAGAATCGTCAGTCGCTCGCCTGTTAAACTACTTCCAAAAATCGTTTCAATAACACCCAGTATCTCCGGTGCCCAAAGTGTTATTCCAGAAAAAGTAGTTATACCAACCACTGAACTAAAAAATAACAACGGTATATAAATTGATTTTAACTTAGATGTTTGTACGTGCTTAAAGGCAATAATGATTACACCAACAATCATCATTACAAGAGCGGTGAAGTAGTTAGACTTTAAAATAACAGCAGTCATTAAGGTAAGAAGCGTTATGCAGAGAAGACCCTTAAACGGCTTTCTGATAAATCCCACTTCTAGAGTTCGACTGATTAAGAGAGGCACAACAATGACTAGGGAATATATGAAATCATACCCGCCAATCCCCTGACTCAATATGTCCAAAGTCCTTTCGCCGGAAGACTTGATTGCGCGACTGATAAATGCATTCCTTTCCAACGCTATCAACGTTTCTATTGATGTTAATAAAACAAAAGGAATAATGAGTAAAAGAATATACTTTGTAATGTGTTGTCTAGAAGTGCTTTTATTGAAATCGTAAAAGAGAAAGAACATTAAGATTGAGGAAAGCGATATAAAACGTCGCATTAAAACAATGTTTTGTGCAAGGAAGGGTACTAATATGATTAGTGCTATAACTATAAAAACCACCAGTCGAAACTTGGTCGGAAATAAGAAGTAGGCAGGTCGTGTCGAGAAGGTGATCAGTACCCAGGCTGACGCAAAGAGGACATACCAAATAACGTAGTTTCCGATCATGGAAATAAGCTTAGGGTAAATAAGTGGCAAAACAGCAAAAAAAACAATAACTATCAACAGGATATCAAACACAGTGAGCCGAGCAATTTTAAGTCTCATTTTTAATTTAACATCCTAGCATTTACTGTAAATTTGTCTTAACTCTTCTATGATTCGAGCATGATCGAACACTTTCATAACGTGTTTACGAGCATTGTTCCCAAAAACTAATCGAAGATTTTTAGATTCAGCCAACCGAGTTATTGCACCCCGATAGTCTTTATAACTATCAGTACCGACAAGTAAACCACTTTCTTCATCAATAACAATTTCTGGAATACCACCTGTTCTTTTCGCTATCACGGGTAATTCACAAAATCCGGCCTCAATTATCGAGTTACCGAGTGTTTCATGTTTACTGCAGCTTATGAAGACATCTGCAGATAAGAGGTAAGGTATTACATCTTCTATATATTCGAACATGTGTACATTACATGTCACATCACTTTTAATACTCAATTCCAAGATCCGTGAATACTCCGGTCCCGAGCCTAAAATCAGGAGGTGAACATTTTCACTAAAGACTTTTGATTCTATTAGTTTAAAAAGAATATCGGCACCTTTATCTTTAGTCACCCTGCCGGTGTAGATAAATACTAATGCTTCATCAGATATTTTAAGTTGCTTTCTTATTAAAGATCTAAATTTCTGTTTGTCTAAAAAGTTATCTCGCAAACGATCGCTTGGCGGAAGATTATAGATAACTCCTTTAAACTTATGTTTAAACCAATTAAATCTGCCCCAATTAGATACATAACGGCTATTGGCATAAATCATGTTGCTAAACAATAATGATGCAAATTCATAAATAGCTAATACAATTTTTTTTGTAATCCCTATGTCATTAGCTTCTAAACTACTTCCTCTAACTGCGCAAACGCTTTTAACTCCGCATATATAACAGGCTAATGAAACGTAGAATCCCTCTAATTGAAGACCACTAAAATGCACAAGGTCGGGTCGTTCTTCTTTTATTCTAGTGTATAGAGTTTTTATCAACCTGAAGTTGAAAACTCCAAGCTTCCCCTTTGGAATCACTAGCGATTCAAATTGGAATTCACTTGCTAATTGAGAAATCAAAATTCTCTTATGACTATTGAAAGGGCCGCTCCCATCAGCTCCTTCACGAAACGTAAGGAGAATTTTTTTAGAGTTGCATCGATTATTTAAAGTCATATTCTCAACTTTTTACTCTATATGAGTCGCTCTATCTCGGCTAAATAATTCCTATAATCAAAGTAATCATTAAGCTCGGAAATTCTATTCTTTTTGTCTTTAATAGATAAATCAAGATTAGACATTTGACTTGGTTTATCTACAAGCGTTACGTTCTCAAATCCTGCAAAGTTTCCAATATCACTAGTTGAATTAGTTATGATATTTACACCCATCGTAAAAGCTTCTGTAAACTTAGTTGGGAACCCAGCATTATTTGCTCTTGTAGATTTGCGGAAGAATACTAGATAATCGCAATGAGAAAGATATTCTAAAACCGCTGTATGTTGGATGCGCCCAACAAATACTATCGATAAAGAGTAAGCATATTGTTGAATTTCACTCTTTACTTTAGGAGTTATATCTCCTGCTATAATAATATTCACCGAACTCTTTATAGAAGAAGGTTCATTTGCCAAGAAGTACAAGATATCAAATAGCGAATCTTTTCCTTCACCCATATCTCCACCGTAAAAAAGATTAATCTTTTTTTTAGCAACTCCGTTCGGAGGGCTACTTTCCATGGCTAGGAGCCACTTAGAGTCTTGTATATCAATTAATGGCGGAATTAATATCGAATTTCGCTGATAATACTTATTTAGTAAAGAGCTTATACTTATCACACGATATGCAAACTTATTTAAGACCCGCATTCTACAACTGACATCTATCTGTTTCATCAGTTTTTTAACAACACTATCTCCCAAGCTGTCATACCATTCTGTGCAATCTGCTATGACTTTTACCCTGCTAAATTTTGCTACTAAAAAGATAGGAACATAGAATACTACCGGTAAATTATAAACGATAATATGCGTGCAATTTCGATGTAAGACATGTTTTAAACCGCATATAAAATCGCGGAATAATATCGAGGCCTTCTGAAAAGAACTCTTTGCCTCTGGCTCGCTATTTTCAACCCTCTCTACATCAGCAATTTTAACTAGACGCCCCTCATGTATGTAGCTAACTTCCCCACCAAGTTCTCGAATAGCTTTTCCGATGTTTAATACTCTGTGTGCAGCAGCATTCCGGTCTGGTAACCGAAAAGCTCCAATGTAGATAAATCGACTTTTTTCCATTTTACTACCAATCATACCTAGAAAAACTATCCATATTCTTCCAATGTGGCGTTAACTTAGCCGTACCAGTGATCAGACGCACTACTCGCTCAGATGTATTCCGAACCTTATACTCTTCTGGAACTTCACGTTCTGTGCCAGAAAATACGTCACGTTGCGCGACTGCAAGTCGAACCCCTTCGATAAGGGTGTCAACATCAAGTCCTGTAAGCGCAATAGCGCCTGTATCTAGAGCCTCGGGGCGTTCAATTGAACGACGCATGGTAACTGCTGGGAAGTTCAGGATTGATGATTCTTCGCTGATAGTTCCACTGTCAGAAATGGCACAAAATGCTTCCATTTGAAGCTTGTTGTAATCGAAGAAGCCGAACGGTTTCAAAAAGCGAATACCTTCACTTGAGTCTGCAAGTCCGATTTTCTCGAGTCGGTTGCGCGTCCGTGGATGCGTCGAAACAACAACTGGATAACCATATTCATCATGTAGGGCATTTAAGGCGGCCACAACTTTATGCAGGTTCTCTTTGCTGTCGACATTCTCTTCGCGATGAACACTGACAATAAAGAACTTTTTGGCTTCTAGATTTAACTGTTCAAGCACATTTGAGGCTTCAATCGAAGGCAGCACATGCTCTAAGACCTCACGCATTGGCGAGCCAGTTAAATAAATAAAGCGATGTGACAAACCTTCGCTAAGCAAATGACGACGCGCGTGCTCGGTGTAAACCAAATTAAAGTCAGCGAGGTGGTCAACCAACTTACGGTTGATCTCTTCAGGTACGTTTGCGTCGAAGCTACGGTTACCGGCTTCCATATGATAGGTAGGCACCTTCATTCGCTTGGCCATCATTGTGGCTACTGCGCTATTGGTATCGCCTAATACCAATACTGCATCTGGTTTTTCTTCAAGGATCACCTGCTCGGTCTTAATTAAGATATCACCAAGACTTTTACCTAAGCTTGAAGTGTCAACATTCAAAAAATGGTCAGGCTGACGTACGCCAAGCTCTTCGAAAAATACTTCGTTTAACTCATAATCATAATTTTGGCCCGTATGCACTATTTTATGCTCAACAACTTGGTCTAACGCGGCCATTACGCGCGATAAACGGATAATTTCAGGGCGTGTCCCTAAAATCGTCATTACCTTTAGCTTTTTCATGCCGAATTACTCTTGACTAGATTCTTACTGTTTAAGTTCTGGAGGCTGCACAGGCGCTGCATAAGTATCAGGGTTTTCGCGATCAAATATCTCATTGGCCCAGAGCATCACGATCATTTCATCGTCACCCACGTTGGTAATATCATGACTCCAGCCTGGTGCGGTTTCGACAATTTCTAGTGTGTCACCATCAGTGAACAATTCATAAAACTCATCTGTGGCCATGTGGCGAAAACAGAAGCGTGCCTTACCTTTTATTACTAGGAACTTTTCATTTTTGGTATGGTGATAATGACCGCCACGCGTGATGCCAGGATGTGCTGTGAAAAACGAAAACTGTCCAGAGTCTTTAGTTTTCAGCATTTCGACAAATACGCCCCGCTCGTCACCATATTGAGGCACTTTGTACGAGAAGCTCTCAGTGGGCAAATAGCTAACGTAGGTTGAATAGAGTTTTCGGGTAAAGCCGTCCCCTACTCGTTCTGTCACAAGGCTAGTACGGCTTGCCTTGAAATCGGAAAGTGCTTGAGCAATTTCACCAACAGTGGCGGTATAGAGAGGCTCTACTTCACCATACTTAACTTCTTTAGAAGCCTGATTTGCGCTCATTTGGCGCGCTATGCGAACTAACTCGGCACAAACATCGTCTACATACACCAGTTTGACTTCCGCACTCTCGTCATTGATTTGTATGGGGAGATCACGACAGATGTTGTGGCAGAAGGTCGCTACCATTGAGTTATAATTGGGTCTGCACCACTTACCGAACACGTTAGTCAGTCTATAAACACGCACGACGACATCATTACGAGCACCGTATTCGGTCACCGCTTTCTCTGCATTTAACTTACTATTACCGTATGGATTATCACGTTCTGCTTGAATAGAAGATAAATAGATAATCGGAATCGCACGGCCTGTGCTCTCCTTTACTGATTCAACCTTCGAAATTAAAGCCTGAGTTAAATCGGCATTTCCTTTCGCAAACTCATCTTCAGTTTCGGGTCGATTAACCCCTGCCAAATGCACAACACAATCAACACCTTCTAAAAGCGCAGGAAGATCATCCAAAGTGTTTTGGCGGGTGAAGGTTACATAGTCGACATCACTCATCTCATCCAAATGGACGGTTAGGTTCTTGCCGACAAAGCCATTCGCACCTGTAATTAAAAGCTTCATGAAAACTCCGTTTAGCCTTCAGGGTTGATGTATTCGCCTTTTGCGAATGCACGCATAAAATCAAGCTTCATTAATAACTTCTCCATACCTTCAACATCCAATCGCTCTGTATTGTGCGAATTGTAGTCTTCGACAAGATCAATACGCGTATCGCCTTGCTCAACGTACTTTGAATAATTTAGATCACGTAGATCAGGTGGAACTCGATAATAATTTCCCATGTCTTCTGCACAGACCATTTCTTCACGTGAAAGCAGTGCTTCAAATAATTTTTCGCCATGGCGAGTACCTAGCACTTCAATTGGATGTTCTTCTTTGCCAGCAACCGATAAAACAGCCTTGGCAAGTGTTTCGATTGTCGCGGCAGGCGCTTTTTGCACGAAAATATCGCCGTTAGTGCCATGCTCAAATGCGTAGAGAACCAAATCAACAGCATCATCAAGTGTCATCATGAAACGCGTCATATTTGGGTCGGTGATCGTTAAAGGCTTTCCAGCACGAATCTGATCCACAAACAAAGGAATAACCGAGCCGCGAGAAGCCATAACATTCCCATAACGCGTGCCACAAATAATGGTCTTCGTATCGTCAACATTGCGCGACTTGGCTACCATCACTTTTTCCATCATGGCTTTCGATATTCCCATTGCGTTGATAGGATAAACTGCTTTATCAGTACTTAGACAGACAACACGTTTAACGCCGTTCTGAATAGCTGCCTCTAATACGTTCTCGGTACCAAGAACATTTGTTTTGACTGCTTCCATTGGATGGAATTCACATGAGGGAACCTGTTTTAAGGCAGCGGCATGATAGATAAAATCGACCCCGCGTGTTGCATTCAATACACTTTGATAGTCGCGGACGTCACCGATATAGAACTTAAGCTTGCGATGATTATACATTTTACGCATATCATCTTGCTTTTTTTCATCACGACTAAAAATACGGATCTCTCTAAAATCTAGCTCTATGAATCTTCGTAGGACGGCATTACCAAAGGACCCTGTGCCACCGGAAATAAAAATACTTTTATTTGAAAACATTACAAATCCTCAAATCGATTGATTATTGAATTCAAAATCAATAGTAAAAAGTTTGACACTATAGCCTTGTATAGCCAATTATCCTTTCATGTTCTCTAATTTCTTCTTGATTAAACCTAAATTTTATAACTTTGGCTGGATTTCCAGCGACTATCGCATAAGGCGGTACCGATTTGGTAACAACTGAACCTGCGCCAACAATCGCCCCCTTGCCTATTGATACATTTGCCAAAATAATTGAGCCTGCACCTATCCAAGTATCTGAATCGATATTAACAACACCATCATCATGATTCTTGTCTTTACGATAGTCCCTTAATTTAATTCCAATCACCTTGTACTGATGATTTCCACCGTGAATATGAACTCGCGGACCGAACATAACATCATTACCAATCAAAATGCGCCCATGTTTACTTTGAAAACAGCAATTGCGTCCGATGCTTACATTATCTCCAATAAAAATGGTGTCTTCCGTAAAGTGACACCCTTGCCCAATCCAAACATTTGCTCCAACTTTTTGAAATTTTGAAAGCTTGTATTGCTTGATAAAAAAAGACCAAAGGCGGTGAAAGGCATTTAGAATTCTACCTACCACACTATAAATAGTAATCATTGAAAAACCTCACATACATTATCAGACTAACAAATCTCTTATTGCTTAAAGCACATACCCTTGGGAGACGTACCTAGCGCGATACCAAAACCCACAAAAAACAGAAATACAACAGAAGCAATGCAATAAACGTATGTGTAGCTGAGAGAATAATATTTTATACCCATGAATTACAGCTTTAGAACTGTTGTGCCAAAGAGTTTTATTCGAATTACATCTATTGTTAATGTTAAATGTTCTATGAAAATATTATTTTGAAATATGACGCCTTCATAGATACGGTCAATATTTCTTTCATTGATTCTTTTAAAAGACTCAAAGATTTTCAGAATTAATAATATTTCTGGCATATCATTCACAATAGTATGAGACTTTTATGTCTTCGATAAAATAGCAAAGCCCCTTGTTTGATACTTACCCTTATTGTACCTACAATAAAGTTATGATTAGAATTACTACCAGCCCAATCGCCCTCAAATATCGCAAGAGCAAAGTCCAATAGTTCCATAGTCACCCCTGCACGGCATTCCATTACTACTGCTGTGCCCTCACTCTAATTAATCTTCTGTAACTGCTCGAATTTGGTAAGTCTAGAATAAACGACTTGTATGTAAGTTAACTACAAGTTATTCGTTACGAGTAAAGCGCCGAGACTATAATTATAATTTGGAACCATATGTTCAATCTATTTAGCGGCTCAAACTCGATCTTGTTCACTCAAAAACACTAAATTAGATATGGTCTTTTTAAAGCAATATGAAGGTTAGGTCAGAGTAGCCAAATATATTTTATTTTTTATTAAGTTTAAATCAAAAAGTGCATAATTTTTTAATCGCCAACGATAATATCAATTTGCTCAAAATAGCAGTCGTCTTTAATTATTCATTTATCTGACAAATGACTCTTGTCGGAAAAGACCTGTAGCTCCCCTTTTAAATATATTGTGCCCTTATGGGTGGCCATTACTATCAATGTTATACTTATTAGATATCAGAATTCTAATCTTGGTTCCTATTGAATAAAGAAAAATAAGTAAAACATATATATAAGATTCAGGATATAATAATGATTTTTTAAAAAAAACTAAAAGTGTTTCGCTATTTCTTTTTTTTAAAGCTTGGATAATTGCGTTACCGATAAACTTAGATTTTATTTTTCTTGGCGCTAAACAGTAGCGCTCCGCAACTTGACGAACACGTTCATAGTGGACGATCAGATTTCTAGATGTATTATCGTCGTGAATATTTCGAATGAAGGATACATTTGGATCAAAGTCGAACTCACCTCCGTGCGTGACCAACTCATTAAAAACCTTTATACTAAACACCCAGTCATCAGCAATTAAATCTACATCAAACGGTTGGATTTTCTTCAGAAAATCCGCCCTAGCTAGTACCCCCTGGATGAATAGAACAGGGGCTGGGGATGTCAAATACCTGAGGACTTTCTTTGCATCACCGCACCTCATAAGATCGATCGTTTCTGCTGAATGGCAACGCGTGCCAAGATCACCGGATACACAATTAACGCCGTCCGAGTAACTGATTTTGAGCTTTGGGTTAGTCGCAAATTTTTCCAACTGTCGAGAAAATCGGTTCTGCGAGAAATAGTCATCACCGGATAGGAATGCAATAAAGTCCCCATCGGCAAGATTGAGCATCATCAAAAAATTTTTTGCTATCGCTGTTACTCCCTCATGCCTCTTGGCCAAAAACTTTATCGAAACTGGCGAGGTTTTGATAAAGTTTTCAATAACATCAACGGTACCATCTGACGACCCATCGTCAGTTAGTATAATTTCAAGGTTGTAATTATCTGACTGCTGCTCGACAACGCTTTCCAGCGCTCTTTCGATGAACTGAGCCTGATTGAAGGTGAGAATGAGTATACTAATTTTTGATTTATAGAACGGCAATTTATCGATTTCCTGATTTATAGTCTTGAGCGCAGAGGAGTTCCTTTTGAATTTTCACAAATACAACCCGTGAGTTCACTAAGTGTACTGATAAGCGTCCAAAATGTAATGAAGCCTTAATTAAGTTGTTTTTCAAGATAGTTGAAACTATTTTATTATCCAAGCGGCCTGTTTTTGGTCCGGCTTAACCGACGGTTTTTCCGGGTTTAATGTTGTCGGGCCGACAGGTTCTCAGTTGCGAACGTCTCGTTTTCCCCAGCAACTTGGGTTAGTTGTCTTTGCTTTTTCCAAGCGCTGTTTGTGTTTAGCTAATATGACTTCATCTTGTCCAGTATGACTGGTGATGTGGGATTACGAAGCGTAATTTACTGTGCTTATGCTAGTAGTTACACCAGCGCGTGAACTTTTAAGTACCCGTTCAAACGAGCCTCTTCTTGACTTTTAAAGCCCTGAGAAGGCCATTCAGGACGATATTTACACGTTTTGAACAGGGATCCTGAAAACGGATTGTCGTTGCTTACACACAGCCGAATGTGTGATATTGTAACACCAAGTTGATACGCATGGTTTGTGATTTAATCGGGGCGCCATTATCTGAGTGCAGCAGAACACCTGAGTGTAAATGCACTTCTTATGAGCTAGACTTTATTTTTTGTACACTATCAACCTTATTAGCGACTTCGATTTCCATCACTTTCTCGATAATGGCTGTACTCTTATCGGAAACATCAGTCCAAAAATATCAGCCTATGGCTCAAAATCTTGCCATTAAGCGCTTAGTGTAAGATATAAACGTTTCTACTTTCAAAATTAAAAGCATAGCAATATAGATAAGTATACCGATTGTTATTTTTAAAGCCAACTCAATAATAAGACTTTGGTAATCAATAAGACATACGAAAAAGAACATTACCAATGCTGATAAAAAAATCTTCCAAGCAACCTTCAACTGAGATAGCGCTCCGAATCCGAACAATTTACCTGGGTAATAAGCATTAATAAAAAAACTAATCGCATAAGTAATCAATACGGCCCATGCTATAGCATTAATACCGAAAGGCGCGGATATTAAAACTGCTGCGAAAGTTATCGGCAATTTAAATAGATCAACTTTCAAGAACAAATCCGACCTACCAATCGCATTTAATATATTCAAGTTTATGCTACTTATCGGCGTCATCACACGAGCGAAACACAGAATCATTACAACTGGCACTATCGCGCGCCATTCCTCTCCTAATACAATCAAAACGAAAGGTTCAGCTATAGCAGCGAGACCAAACATTGCAGGAAGTGTAATCAACATTGTTACTTCTAGTAACTGCTTGTAGATTCTTACCATTCTCTCTCTATCATCACTTACCGAAGTCATTATCGGATAAGTCACACGCTGTAAGACGCTACTTATAACCCCAGAAGCTCGCTGAGCAAGCTGTGTTGATTGCGTTAAATAGCCTACTTGAGTTGCGTTAAAGTAGCGCCCAGTTAACAACACATATAGATTGTTTACTATTTGAGCTACCAACCCTGCAACGAGTAGTTTAGAACCAAAACCAAAGAGTTGACGCGAGGACTCGATAGAGAATTCAAACTTAGGTATCCATTTACACCGCCACCAAAGGGCAGCAACGTTAACTGAAGACTTTACAATGTTCATCCAAACCAACGACCAATGCTCAAATCCATTTATTGCAAGAGCTATTCCTATTGTAGCTCCCAAAATAGTCGAAATCGAATTCGCTATCGTAATACTTTTAAAGTCTATTTTTATCGATAGCTTAGCAATGGCAACAACGCTAAAAGCATTTATAATCAGGACGAGAAATAAGATTCTCGATATCTCAATGAGTCTTGATTCGCTGTAAAACTCAGCAATTACCGGTGCAAAAAGAAATAAAGAACCATAAAGTACGGTACTTATCGAGAGGTTTATAAAGAATACTGTCGAGAAGTCTTGGCTAGTAGCGTATTTGCTTCTCTGAATCAAAGCTTGTGAAAAACCGCTGTTGATAAGACTTTGAGCTACTGCTACGAAGATAGCGAGCATACCGACTAAGCCGAAACTTTCAGGGCCCAATATTCTTGCCATATAAGCGAGAACAAAAAACATTCCTGCCTGATTGACAAGTGTATCTAACAGCGTCCAAGACATGCCATGGACGGCTTTTTTTCTTAAAGACATTGTTATTGGTACCTTGGCGCTCAGGCACCGCAGTTGAATAAATCGAACATACCCTCTTTTAACGTTTCATTAAAAAAGTTAAGGTCCTCTACAGTGTCTATCTCTAGCCAACCACTCTCAACTGAAACCGCTTTGACCGGCCAACCCAGATTGATAAGGTGTTGTAAAAAGCTAGTGAGGTACATATTGTTGAAATCTTTACCATCGTAATCTGCGTTACGATCCATGCCTTCCCATGTTTTAACGAGCTCTCTTGCTTTATCAGCAGAAACTTTAATTAAGCCCATATATTGTCCTTGAATCTCATCATAGGAATTTGCCTTTTTACCAAGTTCTTTGATGAGATCACCTTCTAACTTCAGGGTTTCTGCGTCATCAAGTGGATTCTCCATGCGTAATGACCACAAGCGCTTCCACTCCTTGTCGATGGTTAAACAAATATCAGCTTTGGCTGCAAGGATAGCATCGAGAATCCGTTGTTCATAAACGATATCACCATAGGTAATTAACACATCAGAACTCCCGTCAAAAAGCTTTTTAGCACACATCAGCGTGCTTACCATATTGGTTATCGCATAATCTGGATTCAAAATTTTTTTAACTCCTTTACGTACAAGCTTATCTTCTTGATAGCCCGCGACAAGAGTGATATCGGTAACTCCTGCAACTTTAAAAGCATCCAACTGATAGTCCACTAGCGATTTACCACATAGCTCAACCATACATTTCGGCTTATCATTCGTGTACGGTCGTAAGCGCGTGCCCTGACCAGCTGCGAGTATAATGACTCTAATTGAGTTACTACCCATTTGATTTCAAATCCTTGTCTTGAAAATTTTCATTCTGAAAGTGAGCTTTAATAAGTGCTAGGTCGCTTGCCTTAAAAGGGTTTTCACGCTCGGGGTGCCACATAATACCGAGCCACCTTTTTTCCTTATGACGAAACGCCTCTACGATATTATCTTCGGTGGTCGCCAACACTTCAAAAGTGTTTGGACAATCAACCCGCAATATCGCTTGATTATGATAAGAATTAACTTCATCAAAATTGTGCTCGCGCGCCCATTGCCCATTCAGTATATGTATTGTCGCAACATGTCCCGAACAATCTCGAAGAAGGCCACCTGAAACATGAAATAAGAATTGCATCCCTCGACAAACACCTAACACAGGAAGATCATGACGGTCTGCGTATAAAAGCGCCTCCTTTTCAATGGCGTCGCGGAAAGGCGCCGAACCAATATCATTACCGCCACTTAAAATTAAGCCGTCTATACCAATTTCAGCCAGAAAACCTGAAACATCAGTTAAATGGCTAGGTAGAACAATTGGTAAGAAACCGATTTGTTCTAGCAGCTCAGTCCACTTCGTATCGAGCGCATCGCGCCACTCTTCTCTTCCGGCGACTTTATCGTACCGTTGACTTATTGCGATAAGCTTTTTGGTAGCTTTAGTCATTAACGCAAAGCTCGCATTACACTGTTTGCGGGATCGAGTTCTATCTCTTGAGCTTGAGAGAGCTGTTTGAACAATTGTTCACCGATGCCAATAGCCGCTGGTAAACCAAATTCAGCAGAACGAATAGCCATGTGGGAATTAGCGCCTCCATACATCGTAATCAACCCAGCAATTCCTTGTCCGAACAACCAATCATAGCCCGGGTCTGCTTGAGGAATAAGCACGACCTTATCTTGAACGTTCACATCATGCTGTTCTGTCCCGTGTAAATGCATACATTCTGCTATAACTCGTGTTGAACCAATAAAATTTGGTACTCCTGCACTAAGCTCAAAAGAATAAAAGTCATCTATACCGGTGAGTAATGGGGGCAACTCACATAATGACGCGAGTTTACGTTGAACAGCATTTTTTCCCGCCTCTGCCTTTAAATGCTCAACTTGTTCACGCTTGCTTAGCGTTGACTCAGATAGCCCGAGCAGGTCATGAATGGACAGATTAGCGCAGTCTTCAACTGTTAAATCAAATTCAGAGGAAATATCACGTAACATATCTAATGCTTCAGAAAGATTTCGGCTGAAAATGAATTTGGCCTTCTCTCGCCCTTCGATAGCATCGCGGAAAAACTGTTCAAACCTTTTGTCGGAGTATTCGAGTCCGAGAGAGCGAAGATTTTCAAAGAATACGGTTCGCTCTTTTGTCCAACAACCGTAATCATCGGTTTGGTGATCACTATCCGCTTTTAATGCTGCATTAACAATTGGGCGAAGGAACTTTTCGGGGTCATCAAAATACGCCGGAGACGTAATATCGTATGTCCCTGGACGCAAATGCCCGTATCTTGCCACAAAGTCAGTCCAGCTCATAACCCCAGTTGCTGTGGCCTTAGCGTCATCGGTTAATTCGTGTGATACCGTTCTGACACTAGCCATAAATGAATCCATGGCAGCTTGAGTCAACCAACCCTCTTTAACCCCTTCTTTCAACAAAGTGGCGGCAACAAAACCACTGCGAGCAAGATGAGCAAAAGGTAAGGTACCAAACAGGCGACATTCATCTAGCAGTATACGTATATTGCGAATAGTTACCTGCATTTTCTGCTGTCTTTGAATTTCAATAGAGCGGCGGCTTTCAATGCGCTCTTGCAATTTTTGAACTTTTAATAAGTATTCATGAGTATGCTCAATCGCGTGGCGCGATACATTGAGCAAACCATGTCTTAATCTATCTACCAATTGTTCGGTCAAGCCACCTTCGTTTACTAAGCGGTGCTCCCAACGATGAAAACTCGGGCCCACACATGTAGGCAATACATCAAACTCTACTTTGTCATGGAGTTTTGGATTTAGTTTCAGATAATTGAGATAAAAGGAGACTAAAGTTTCTGCCTCGTGGTCATTTAAATTAACGGGCAAAAATGAGTTGAAGCTTGCTCTAACGTCCACGAAAGGCTTCCCCGCAAATGAGACCAATAGAGGTTGCGGACGGACATCCCTGTATCCGTACTCGGCACGTTGCGTCGCCCAAGTTTCATCCATAATCAAATATTTATAGAGGCTTTCGGCAAGCTTACCCGGATTCGTGCCGATGATCTCAGCTGGGTTCCAATCCGGCATGACACCATACAAAGGTATTTGACCAGCAATATGGTGGGCAGGTTTTGACAACTTATACCATAAATCTTCAGCGTGTTTTAAAACACCTAAGCATGCACGACTACTTGCTTCAATATCTGACTTTCTGACAGTTATGGGGCGTACCTGCAAAATATGAACAAGATTACCTTTAGTCATAGCAAACTCAATGTCTAGAGAATCAAAACTAAGCAAGTCTTCAATCTCTTTAATCGCTTCAAGCAAAGGCAATAACTCAGGATTTGCAATTTGAGCAGGGCTGGCTCCACGGCGTACGATAAGTGTCTTGTGCTCGTTATTGTTTCCTGCGGTAATACCGTCAGTTGAACCTGTCTCGTCATAGTTTACTACATAGTAAGGCGCACCCTGCTCAAGCGTGCGAGTAAATGCAACACCACTTCGAATTACTCCACTCAACATCGGTTGCACCAATACTTGGTCGTCTGGTTGCTGATTCTGATACGAAGCGATAACTGCTTCTATAGCTGTTTCGAGGCCATTATTAGGATCAACACTCAAAATACTGGTATACGCACCTGCATTTGAATGAGTGAATGAGTCCTCGCTACGAGCACTTGAGCGGACAATTAACGAATGATTTTTAAACTTATCTCGAATACCCGAAATTAATGACGACTTTTCACACTCCCATTGAGACACATCAAAAGAAACTTGATCCTCGATTTGACTTTTCGTAACAATCTGCCGCAAACGAGATAATGTTTCAGCTTTGGTCCCTAACACGAAGCGGACTAAATCGAGATCCTCTCCTACTTCTGCCCAATCACCTTTAATATCTATCGCATCAACACCAAAACCGATAGAGCGCATAAATTCTACTAAGTCTGCAACCGTTGCTTCTTTATAGGTTTGGTGACCATCTTTCAACAACTCGATTAGCTGATTCAAAGCTTTGCCTTTAAGGCAAACAAGACCTACAAAAGTTCCATTTGCTAAGTAGCGAGGCAACTCTCCAGCCCGTTGTAGTTTATTGCCTTGAACAAACACCAGCTCCGGTTTTTTAGTCGTTTTTGAACTTGCGGCCTTAATCTGTGAACTATCCCAAGCTATTGAAATATCCGAGTGTGAATCCTTTAGCGCCTCCACTATTGAGCTTCTGAATAAAGTGTCGCCATAATATATAAATACAGTACAATCTTCCGGTGTCTGAACCTTTTGACTCAATAAACCGAGAGCCGCTGAGTAAGCGCTTCCTGATGTCTCCCACAAATCGTTTACCACCAAGTTTTCACAAATACTTTTAAAATCCCCAGACCTATGACCATATCCGCTAACTAATGTTAACGAGGTTGCATTAACAGCTCTCTTTTGCCAGTTAAATACTGTATCATTAAATACAACTCTCTTTGATGATGATGGCTCTGTTCCTTTATGGGGGGCTCCAGCTGACAACGCAATTGCAATAATTTTCATCTAGAATCCTTCCAAGTGCACGACGTAAAAAGCTGCCGGGCGCAATAATCACATATGTATGATATTTGTTGAATCATTTGCTATAAGGTGAAAATCTTAAAACCAAAAAATCGTAAAATCACTCTGATTGAACGCCAATTAATTTCTCAATAACTTTATCTATCAATAGCTCATGCATAAAAAAGTACATCCGGCCTTGGTTATTATCTTGCTTTATTGATGGCAAAGACGAGAGTTTATTACTGTTAATCGATCCCTGCATCGATATGGTACTAAGCATTTCAATGAGAGTCATAATCCTTAAACAGGGATCATAATAAGTTAGGATAAGATTCTTTATCTGACTTGAGTTCAAGGTATTACGCTTTAGTTTGAGGGAAGGTACACTAAACTCTTTAGTAAAGAGAATATCTCCGGTATCAATACCCTCATTCATATAAAATATACTGTAACCTAAACGACGTCTGACCAGGTAAGACCAAAAGAAACAATCTGCACCCCGAATATCTGGGACTATCCCTGGATGAATATGGATGAATTTAGCACCGGGAATTGCTAATATCTGTGCTGATAAGATACCACCACCGGAAAACAAAAAAGTTCTATTATCTTCATTCTGCAATTTTTGCTTTAAAAATCCGTCATTTATATCTTTACAATAGATATCTTCTAATTCATTTTTTTCATAACTGCGAAAGCAATCTCTCAAATCTGCATTTGTTAACCCGAAATCAGAAAGAAGAGTACGCCTCATATCGTTGAGCTCAGATTCACTGCTCAAAACGTCTTTGGTTTTTTTAATTATTGAAATGCTATATCGAGCGAAGCGCCTACCCAACAAACGGGAAAGAATCTGTCCTTTCCTTCCTCGAGGAGCTTGAACAAGACGAATAATCTTATTCGGCTTAAAGCCATTTTTTAAAAGCAATGATAAATATATTCGAGCCGGTACTGTATCAACAAAAATTAGGGTTAGAGGAAGCACATTCATTATATTTCACCTATTAATCAATCCAGTCATTGATTGCTTCTCTAGCCTGAGCTAGGAGTAGCTCATGTTCTTCTTCACCAATCGCACCTTTCAACTTAATTAAATCTAATAACTTTAGATAGGAGTTTAAGTACTTAAAGTCTGATTCTTCCCAAGCTTTAGTTTTTAAAACGTTAAGCAATATTAGATAGTACTTCAAAGAAATTTCTAGGTCTGATTGTTTCCTCTTTAAGTCTTTGCTGTAAAAGGCGTACACCTTTTTAACTACATCAACTTTTTTACATAGAGCTTCAAGTATGCTTTTATCAATATTAGCCATAGCATCATAGCTTCCCGAAATTGATGTTAAATAACCTTCAACATCAAATGGATCACCAAGGTCTAGCTCATTCATAATTTATTGCCTTCCTATTAGCTAGTGCAGACTTGATGTCATTTATAATTTCTCGCGAGGGACTGTTATTGGAGTAGAATTCAGATGTGTAACTATCAAAATCTTTTTGACAAAATTTTCGGCTTATTTGGGTTGGTTCTAATAGTTCTAAAATGAAGGAAATAACTTCTTCTTCGCTTTCAGCTATCTGGTGGCTCTTAAATGCAATCTTACCGAACTCGTTGAGGAAGTTATCCTCCGATAATTCCGTTTTCTTTAGAAACAAAGCAGGCTTTTCTAGAAAGGCATACTCTACAATAAAAGAGCTACAATCATGAATGAGCGCGTCTGACTCAATGAAAAGTTTTTCATACTCTCCAAGTTCCACTTGCGAGTTATCATTATTTTCCCAATACGAATAGTATTCTTCTGTTTTTCTTTGACCCCAATCTGGATGGTTATAAAGCTTCTCTTTTAGCAGTGGGTGTGGTTTAAATGCCCACTGAATCTCGTTCTTATATCGCGCTGAAATATCTCTAAGTAATTTCCCGAAAATCAGGAACGAAGATAGGCTCTTTGCCGAGTTCTCGATGCTATGATGAGGAGCGTATATAATACGTTTTTTCGTATCACCGACTTTCCTCCAAACTGATCTTTCTAGTTCTCGGTGCGTTCGGGGATGGTCATAGAGCCGCTCTACAGCTGGGTATCCTGACAAACGCCCGTTCTTTCCTTTGCAAGTGGACCACTTAGCGTATTCATCATAAACATACTTATGTGGCCAATATATTCTCCACATAGCGTTGAGCATACGAGTGTTTAGTAGATCGCTTAATTTCCCTGCGTGCTCTGTAGCCATAAAATAATACGGGACATAACAACTTAAATAGTTTTTAAAAGCGCTTTCGTAATACTCTGTCAAAGTTAATTTATATGGATTAGTAAAAAAAATTATGTGTGGAGCTAACTCATCAAGTCTAAGCCACTCGCCATTTGCCTTTCTCGATTTTGAAACCTTATAATTCTTAGATTCAAAGAAATTATAGGTGCTCTCCAATTCAGCCTCTAGTTCAGTAGAGCTAGCTTTAATATTTGGGCATACTAATATTTCGGGATCAAACAAGTCATCGTTCTGCATTCTACGAAACACAGTGTCAACTTTCCAAACGCTTCTATGAATTACTAAGAAAACAACTTTAATTTTTTTTCCAAGCATTAAATCCTTCTGAACACGCAGTAAGCTTCTATCTTGGCTGTACTTATCTAACTTGTATAAGCAATATGCCTGAAGTGGTTTCAGTAAGCGTTTTATACTTTTGGGTATATGCCTCTTCATAATGTCAATTTTTATCGTTCACATGCGCTACTCCATCGCATAAAACCCTTATAACTTTTGAGCATTCTTCTTCCGATAGAACCGGACTTAACGGCAGACTTAAAATTGTTTTATGTATCGACTCAGTAATCGGAAAACTAAGCTTATTAAAATTATTATATGCTTGCTGCAAGTGCGGTGGCTTTGGATAGTGAATTATTGTTTCAATTCCTTTAGATCTCAAATACTCTTGCAACTCAGGCCGATGTTCATATCGAATAGTGAAAAGATGCCATACATGACTTTCTTGGTTTATCAAAAAAGGTACACCCACTAAATCACTTGGGATATTTGACAGATAATAATTCGCCAAATTACGCCGATGGCTAATTTCAACATCTAATCTCTTTAGCTTAACTCGAAGCATAGCTGCCTGAATTTCGTCTAACCGACTATTGACACCTTGGTATAAGTTTTCATATTTCTTGTGACTGCCATAGTTACCGAGTGCTCGAATCGTTTCAGACAGTTCAGAATCGTTAGTAGTTACAACTCCTGCATCACCTAATGCACCAAGATTCTTTCCAGGATAGAAACTAAAGCCGGCGGCATGGCCCCAGCTTCCAGCTTTTCGACCACCGATACTTGCTCCGTGAGCTTGCGCCGCATCTTCTAAAACGAGCAATTCATATTGTTGCGCGAGATTCATAATTTCTGGCATCGGGCATATCTGACCGTATAAGTGAACTGCCAAAATCGCTTTTGTATGCGGCGTTATTGCGGCAGCAGTTTTTCCCGGACACAAATTAAACGTGTTTTCATCCGGCTCGACTAGGACTGGCTTCAAACGATTCTCTGTGATCGCCAATATACTTGCGATATAAGTATTCGCTGGAACAATTACCTCATCGCCGTCTTTTAATTTGCCGAGCTCTTTCCAAGCTCTCAAAGTAATCGTTAAAGCGTCTAATCCGTTCGCAACACCAATACAATGCTTAGTACCACAGTACGCAGCGAATTCTTTCTCGAAAGCCTTAACTTCATTACCTTGTATGTACCAGCCTGAGTCGATGACTCGTGTTGCAGCGGAAACTAGTTCGTCGCGATATTGAGCATTAACTTTCTTCAGATCTAAAAATGGAATCATGCTTATATATACCTTACAATGCGGGCTGGGTTGCCAATAACCACTGCTTTAGGCGGAACGTCCCGTGTAACCACTGCTCCGGCTCCTACCATTGCTTCACTTCCAATCGTTATACCGGGAAGAATAGTCGCATTTGCACCGATACTTGCTTTCTTGCAGACTCTTACACCCGAAAACATTTCGGGATATTGTTTTGATCGAGGATATCTATCATTGGTAAATGATACATTAGGCCCTATAAAAACATCATCTTCAATCAGGGTCCCATCCCACAATTGAACACCAGACTTCACAGTAACTCGATCACCAATTTGTACATCGCCCTCGATCAACGTCTGAGCGCAAATATTACAATTTCTACCTATAACAGCGCCCTTTAAAATTACGACAAACTGCCAAACATTGGTACAATCACCAATAGAACATTCGGCTACGTCTGCTAGAGGATGTATGTAAATCATTGGCTCACCAGACTCATGAATTCATCATAGTTGCGGACGTAGTCCAATTCGTCATAATGTTCGCTGGCTAGAACAAGCAAAACGCAATTTTCACTGAAATCATGCATTTCCCGCCAAACCATGTCCTGGATCATGAGACCTTTTGTAGGTGAATCTAACCATACTTCTTCTCGATGTTTACCGTTATCCAAAACCATGCGACATTTTCCCGCTAAACAGATAGCTATCTGCTTTAATTTTTTGTGTGCATGATAACCTCTACTGACACCTGATTCCGTACGGTAGATGTAATAAACGCGTTTTATATCGAAAGGAACAGCTTTATCTAGACCTATTTCAACTGCAACCAAGCCTCCTCGCTCATCTCCAAGAGTCTGGAAATCAACCCACTGCACCAAGCTCATAAAGAGATATCTCCCTTGGTATATTTATCAGCATTACTAAAAGAATCTGCCTGTTGGTCTTTTAGAGACACTAAAGGTTTCGTTGCATCACCCAGCGGCCATTCGATAGCGAGTTCTTGGTCATTCCAGTTAATCGAACGCTCATATTCAGGCGCATAAATATTGGTACATTTATACTGAAAGTCAGCGGTATCACTTACGACCAAGAAACCATGAGCGAACCCTGGTGGCACCCATAACATTCGATGGTTTTCACTTGAGAGATATTCCCCGACCCATTGGCCAAAAGTTGGTGAGTATTCACGAAGGTCCACAGCTACATCAAAAACTTCCCCCTTTGAGACGCGTACCAATTTCCCTTGCGGTTGTTTTATTTGATAATGTAGACCTCGCAATGTATTTCTTACAGAACGGCTATGGTTATCCTGCACGAAAACACTACTAATGCCCGCCTCACGAAAAACTCTCTCGTTCCATGTCTCCATGAAAAATCCGCGTTCATCACAAAATATCTTTGGCTCGATGATTTTCACGTCTTCAATTCTTGTTTCTATAATTTTCATATCGATATTTATTTGACCGAATGTACAAGTTTTTGAAGATACACCCCATAACTATTTTTTTTCAGACTTTCAGCTAAGTGCGCTAACTTTTCAACGTCGATAAAACCCATACGAAAAGATATTTCCTCCAAACAAGCAATTTTCAATCCTTGCCTTTTTTCTAGCGTTTCAATGAAGCTTGCTGCCTCGTGTAAAGAATCAAACGTCCCAGTATCCAACCACGCAAAACCTCTCCCGAGCAATTCAACATTAAGGTCTCCACGCTCTAAATAGGCTTGGTTTACTGAAGTGATTTCTAATTCTCCTCGCGCTGAGGGTTTTACACTTTTTGCAATTTCTATCACATCGTTGTCGTAAAAATAAAGCCCTGTTACGGCATAGTTTGATTTTGGCTGCTTTGGCTTCTCTTCGATTGAAATAACTTTACGCTTGTCATCAAATTCCACAACCCCAAAGCGCTCGGGATCGTTTACCTGATAACCGAAGACAGTAGCACCAGAACTTCTCTGAACTGCTGTCTGTAACATCTTGCTTAAACCTTGTCCGTAGTAAATATTGTCACCTAAAACTAGGCAAACGGAATCATTTCCAATGAACCTCTCGCCAATTATAAAAGCTTGAGCCAAACCATCTGGACTCTGCTGAGTCGCATAGTTAAGACTTAGTCCCCATTGGGAGCCATCCCCTAACAAGCGCACAAAACCCTCTTGGTCTTCGGGGGAAGTGATGATTAAAATCTCTTGTATACCAGCCAACATCAGCACCGATAATGGATAATAAATCATCGGTTTATCATAAACAGGTAGTAATTGTTTAGAAACTCCACGAGTAATAGGGTAAAGACGCGTGCCTGAACCACCTGCTAATACTATTCCTTTCATTTTAGCTCCAAATATTTGCGTCATGTTAATTCAAGTTAGCTGTCCCGAGTGGGAAGAACAATGACCAATACAAAAGCTGCAACCTTACACTTAAATAGGCCGACAAAACCTTCCACAAATCTTGCAACTGAGAGGATGACCGTATTCTCGGCTCACTTTTTACAGCTTTTGAAATCTGTATTACTTGGTATTTAAAGCACTACGAATTATGTAGTATACTCTTCACTTATCGAATTTCTTTTATTATCAATGCTGGGTTGCCAGCAGCCATTACTCTTGGGGGGATAGATCTATTCAACAAGCTATCAGCAGCGATTAACGAACTGTGCCCAACTCTAACACCTTTCAAAACCGTACTGCCTATACCAATGTAGACATTATCTTCAATCAAGATTGACTCCTGATCAGCTGGATAAAGAATACTCAAGCTGGACTGACTCATGTCTATATGAGTCACAAACCTAGTATACATAGAAATTACGACTTTGTTTCCGATGATTACTCTATCTCTTAAATCAAAAAAGCATTCTCTCCCTATATGGCAATCATCACCAATAGTGAGGTTTTTAAAGTTTTTACAGTTATGAAATACAACTCCCGCCTTTATTTCAGTTCGTTTTCCAATGCTAGCCCCATGTAGTATTAATATTAGCCTTATACTACGGGAGTCTATCGTTTTTAAATAGTTGAGGGCATTTTCTGTTCCGAAAAAAAATCTCCGTAAGCTAAATATTATAGAAGTGAATAACATGAAAGGAAAATATAATCCCTCATGCACTTTCGGCATTACCTTCTTAATATGGCTTCTTATCATTCCCATTGTTTTAAATGTTTTCCTAGATACTCTACAAGGCAAGTTAAAGACTACGAGAAAGGATTATATCCGTTATCTACATATCTGACTTTATTCCAATGTTTAAAGTCATTTTGGGCTTTATAGACAGCAACTAAATTCATCCATTTAATTCGCCCTAAGAATGCAAGGAATAAAGTCTTAATAAATTTTCTATATATCCAATTTCTGCAGAATTTTTTAGCTTTATTTGGTGGCAAGTGAATTACTGCTAACTTTAACGTCGCCATAGTTCCCCAGTACTCGATTTTCGGGGAAGACTTGTCTCCGCCGCACGTAGAAGCACCACCTTTGTGATGAACTTTTGCGGTTGGAGTATAGATAAGCTTATAACCTTCTTTCAAGGCACGGAAAGCATAATCATTTTGTTCTCCATACAGAAAAAAATAATCTGAATACCCTCCGATCGACCGATATAAAGATGATGGAAAAAGCCAAAATATGTCATCTAACATTCCCATTTCACGCTCTTCATCGTATTGACCTAAATCGGGCTCATTCCGATTCGAAATAATAGAAACTTGGTTTAATCCATCTTTAGGATCTTTTTCCTGTCCAATATACTGAAGAGTGTTATCACTGCCAAAGTTATAAACTTTTCCTGAAACGATTGCTTTATCATTATGCCTTTTAGCACACTCCACCAAGTTGGAAATAGCCTCTTTATCCAGTAGAGTGTCATTATTAATTATTAAATAGTAATCTATTAATTCTTCATCACTGCAACTGAGGGCATAATTGATACCTCCAACATAACCAAGATTGCGTTCTAAAAAATGCACATCTAATCGAGAGTCTTCTGGTAGTCTTGCCCTAAGTCCATCTTTAACCTTTACATCGGATCCGTTGTCAACTAAACAAATGTTTATTGACTCAAAATTGGATTTCAATATTGATTGAATACAATTTAAAGTATAATCGAGTTGGTTGTAGTTAATTACAATAACTAACACATTAGAATTACTTTTTTTTGATTTCATCGCTTCTCTTATTTCCAATGTTCCTATAATTCTGACGACACGGCTTGAATTAGTACCTGAGCAACATATTCAACGTCGTCCCTCACCAACCCCATATGCATTGGTAACGACACAACCTCATCGCTAGCAATTCGCGCCTGCGGGCACAGCTTTGAAGATTGACGATATGGATCATAGAGAGTATTGTCTGCGTAATGAACGCCGGGGAATATATCGCTTGCATTCATCTTCTCGAGAACCATATCCCTATTATTCACTCTAACTTGAAATAAATGTTGAGAACATTCGCTGTTTGGAGCCATTTTAACTATAGAAATTCCGTCGACATTTTCGAGAAGTTCTGTATACCAATTTGCAATCGTCCTGCGATAGCCATTATCTTGATCAAGGTATTTCAATCCAACAAGCGCTAGACTTGCCATTATTGAGTTACCGTGGTATTTGTAACCAACTTCCTTGACGTCGTAACGCCATTTATAAGCTCCTTGATTAGACGAACGAGCAAACGTGTCTTTATCAATTCCCAACCAAGATAGAATACGAGCTTGCGAGTCAAATTTTTGCTCTTTAAAACAAATCATACCGGAATCAGCTGTAGGTAAGTTTTTCACCGCTTGGAAGCTAAATACCGAAACGTCAGCATCGAGCCCAATATGCTTTGTGTTGAGCCTAGTACCGGCCATATGAGCTGCATCTAGAATTAGTATAAGATTATGCTCGTGGCACAATTTTCTGATATCTTCGTAACGTCCGACGTTTCCGCCAATTCCAACAAAAATGACCGCTCGTGTCTTCTCGGTGATTCGACTACGGACACTCTCTGGGTCTAAACAGAGATATTCATCAATATCGGCAAACACCGGAGTCAAATTACAGTACTTAATTGCGTGATTGGTAGATACAAATGTAAACGGAGAAGAAATAACTTCGTCACCATCATTCCAATGATACTCTCTTTTGTATATATCTAACGCTAGATGCAAACCTGCCGTGGCAGAGGACAAAAAGTGCGCATGCTCAAAACCCGAGTAGTCTTTCCATCGCTCCTCTATCTCATTAGTTTTAAAACCTAAACCTGTCCAACCCTTCTCTAAACATTCTTTTATTTCGAGCAGGCACTCGTCGACTCTAAAGTTAGGGGTAAATAATTGAATAGTCATTAATTTTCTCCGAAATATGGTGCTTCTTCAAAAGTAACTCCGAGCTTATCCTTAACAGAAAGCTTGATTTGATAGTCTAATGTCGGTCACTTTACTCTAATGGTTTCATCGTTCCGCTTGATTGTATGTTCGTCAGAAGGATAGTAGTATTCTGTGGTTTGATAGTTAACTTCGGCTGTATTGGTCAGAGTCATGAGGTCTTGCTCAGAGCTTTTAGTATCCATAGTTGTCATCTACTTATTTCGGGCAATTCGACCCCAAAACAATTACGATAAATGATTGAATGCATGCTTAAATCTACTGCGACATCAGACATCGAATACAAATCTATAAGCGCAAAATTAGATTTAGACTTGCATGGTTCTTCTTCGATGCAGAAAGCCCTTTCATTGTCATCGAATTGAACTTCCTCAAATTCATTCGGAGTTGATACGTGATATCACAATATAATCGATCCATCAGATTTATCCGCGGATTTCTGGAGCAACCCTGTTGATAGATAAGCATGAAAAATGAACCCCAAACTCCCCCCCAGTGCCCAATAAACGCTAAGAAAATGGAGCAAGTGGTCGGCAACGATGTAATTGGTATGTCTCAGATTCCTGCTAACATAAGTACCGAAATCGGATAATAAATCATTGGTTTATCATAAAATGATGACATTTGTTTAGATGCACCAAAGGTTAATGGCTACAATCTTGAGCCAGTTCCGCTAGCCAATAATATGCCTTTCATATAATTTCCCCTAGACGTTCTCGTTGATAACTACCGTCTTGTACATGCTGGCACCACTCTTGATTTGCTATGTACCATTCAACGGTCTTACGAATTCCCGTTTCAAACGTCTCTTCTGGCGTCCAATTTAATTCATCTTTGATCTTTGTGGCATCAATGGCATAGCGCTGATCATGCCCAGGGCGGTCTATGACGTAGGTAATGAGATCTTCATAGTTGCTCACGCCGCTTGGTTTATTAGGCACTAGTTCTTCTAATAAGCGACAGATAGTGCTTACTACTTCAATATTCTGCTTCTCGTTATGACCACCAATATTATAGGTTTCCCCAACTTTACCTTCGGTAATCACCTTGTAAAGCGCTCGCGCGTGGTCTTCAACAAATAACCAATCGCGTACTTGGTCGCCCTTGCCATAAACCGGCAACGATTTGCCATCAAGCGCGTTAAGTATCATTAACGGAATTAGTTTCTCTGGGAAGTGATATGGACCATAGTTATTTGAACAGTTAGTCACCAAAGTCGGTAAGCCGTAGGTACGCTGCCATGCTCTTACCAAATGGTCAGAACTCGCTTTGCTCGCAGAATAAGGAGAGCTCGGTGCGTATGCTGTGGTTTCAGTAAAAAGAGCATCAGTGTCATCAAGGTCGCCGTAGACTTCATCTGTAGAAATATGATGAAAACGGAAGTTAGCTTTCCTATTTTCACCGAGTTGCACCCAGTATTTACGCGCGACTTCAAGCAACGTGTAGGTACCGATAATGTTCGTTTCTATAAATGCTGCGGGGCCATCAATCGAGCGATCTACATGACTCTCTGCTGCGAGGTGCATAACTGCATCAGGTTGGTGTTCGGTGAATATCCGTTCGAGTGCTGCAGAATCGCAGATATCCACTCGTTCAAACACGTAACGCTCAGAGTTTGCAACAGCCTTCAGGCTTTCAAGATTTCCGGCGTAGGTCAATTTATCGACGTTTACTACCGAGTCAGTTGTATTGTAAATAATATGGCGTATAACCGCAGAGCCAATAAACCCTGCACCACCTGTAATTAAAATCTTCATAGTTATCCGTTACTAATGACTTGATTAGGTTATATTTTTGACGTACCACGGCATGGCTTCATAAATACCTTGAACAATACGATGTGTCGGTGCAAAACCAAGCATATTTTTTGCTTTAGAAATATCAGCCTGCGAATGGCGTACATCACCAGGTCGAAAATCTCTATAAACAGGTTCTTGGTTATAATGAACATCATTTTCTTTAAGTGCTTCTTTAATACCTACAAATAGTTCATTCAGTGTAGTGCGGTCACCCAAAGCCATGTTGTAAATTTCGTCTTTAGCTTCGTCACCAGCGGTCGCAGCTAGAATATTGAGCTGCACTGCATTTGCAACAAATGAAAAGTCTCGGCTAGTTTCGCCATCACCGTTAATAAATACCGGCTCACCTTTGATCATAGCTGCTGTCCACTTCGGAATAACCGCTGCATAAGCACCATCTGGATTCTGACGAGGACCAAAAACATTAAAGTAACGCAGACCAATAGTTATAAAGCCATAAACCCGCGCAAAAACACTCGCATAAAGCTCATTCACATACTTGGTGACTGCATAGGGCGATAATGGGTTACCAATATTGTTTTCAACTTTAGGCAGCGCTGGGTGGTCACCATAAGTCGAACTGCTCGCTGCGTAGGTAAAACTATCTACATCAGCCTCTTTAGCAGCAACAAGCATATTCAAAAAACCATCGATATTGCTTTTATTGGTGTTGATAGGGTCATCAATTGAGCGGGGAACAGAACCCAACGCAGCTTGGTGCAAGACATAGTTAACATCACCGGCTTTCGCATGTTTCATCACGGCTTTGCAGGTATCTAGGTCACAAATGTCACCTTCAACGAACTGGAAGCGCTGCCATTGGGCTTCGGTAACGCTGCCTTGCACTTCATCTAGGTTGTGCTGAAAGCCGGTAGAGAAGTTATCAAGGCCGATCACGTGCTGGTCGAGTTTCAATAAGGTTTCGAGCAAATTAGAGCCAATAAAGCCTGCTACGCCGGTGACAAGCCATACTTTTGGCGATGACTTTATTTGAGTCTTTATTTCATCGTATTTAGTCATATAAATCTTATATGGTTTCACTTGAATGCTTTATGGAATAAAAGGTGTCATTTGACGCCCTCTAGAGTCGGATATCGACAATGCCAGCATCAACTATGTATTTTAGGTCATAAATCACATGCTCACTCTTCGCGAGTGCTTTTATGCCATTAATGCCCATTTGTTTGAACTTGTTGTGCGCTACGGCCACAACAACGCCGTCGTAAGAACCTTCTGTTAGTTCCGCAACAGGCGTTACACTGTATTCGTGTTGCGCCTCTTCGGTGTCGACCCAAGGATCGTATACATCCACTTCGATACCGTAGTCTTTCAGTTCGGTAATGATATCTACCACTTTGGTATTGCGGATGTCAGGACAGTTCTCTTTGAACGTTAAACCCATAATAAGTACGCGGGCACCTTTTACCGTGATGCCCTTTTGCAACAAGGCTTTGACGAACTCTGACGCTACGTAGCGACTCATATTGTCGTTGATGCGACGGCCTGCAAGAATCATTTCTGGGTGGTAGCCTATCGACTCAGCTTTGTGGGTCAGGTAGTACGGGTCGACGCCAATGCAATGGCCGCCAACAAGGCCTGGGCGGAACGGTAAGAAGTTCCATTTGGTGCCAGCGGCTCTCAAAACGGCTTCAGTATCGATGCCCATGCGATTGAAGATCATCGCTAGTTCGTTAATTAAGGCTATGTTCACATCACGCTGGGTGTTTTCAATAACTTTGGCGGCTTCGGCGACTTTAATGCTTTCAGCTTTATGGGTACCCGCAGTAATGATAGACCCATAGAGACTGTCAACAAAATCGGCAACTTCTGGTGTTGAACCTGAGGTGACTTTTAAAATGGTGGTCACACGATGTTCTTTGTCACCTGGATTTATCCGCTCTGGGCTATAACCACAATAGAAGTCCTCATTAAATTTTAAGCCTGATACCTTCTCAAGTACTGGCACACAGTCTTCTTCGGTTGCACCTGGGTAGACGGTGGATTCGTAAATGACAATGTCGCTCTTTGTCAGGGTTTTGCCGATGGTTTCCGATGCCTTTATGAGGGGTGTTAGGTCGGGTTGCTTGAATTTGTTGATGGGCGTTGGCACGGTAACGATATAAATGTTGACCGCTTGCAGATCTTGTACGTCTGCACTGTAGCTAAGCTTATCGGCCTTTGCCAGTTCTTCTGATTCGACTTCGAGAGTGTGGTCGTGACCACCTTTGAGTTCTTTGACGCGTTTTTGATTGATGTCGAAGCCGATGGTTGGGTATTTTTTACCGAACTCGACAGCTAAGGGTAATCCAACGTAGCCTAGCCCAATAACTGCAATCTTGATATTATTTAAATCCATTTTTTACTGCTCCGATTTGTAAGAATAGCCATAATGATACCCATAGCCATACCCGTAATACCCACTCGCCCGGCGCTGAACACCATTCAAAATCACTCCGCGAACATCCACTCCATTCTGCGCAAAGCACTTCACCGTGGCTTCAACTTCTTTTGCTGGGGTCTGCCCAAAGCGTGCGACTAATAGTGACGTACCGGCATAACGACCTACAATCGCTGCGTCAGTTACCGCAAGAATAGGCGGGGTATCGATGAGTACATAATCGTAATGCTTGTTTAACTCATCTAAAAGCGCTGACATCTTCGATTGCATTAATAGCTCCGATGGGTTCGGCGCTGCGGTGCCTCGCGGAATAAAGTCGAGGTTCGTAACTTTGGTCTGCTGAATAAGTTTGTTTACACCGTCTTCATTGTTCTCAGCATTTTTATCGGCTAAGAAATCAGACAAGCCGTATTTGTTATTTCCGCCTAACTGAATATGCATATAACCACGGCGAATATCGCCATCAACCACCACTACTTTCTGTCCTGCTTGGGCAAGCACAGCGGCAAAGTTTGCAGTTACGAAGCTCTTACCTACAGCTGGTGCAGGGCCTGAAACCATAATGGTTTTGTTTTGTGCTTCGAGCATGGCGAAGTGCAAACTGGTTCGTAAGCCACGCAGGGCTTCAATCGCAAGATCAGCTGGGTCTTCGATGGCCAAAAATGGTAGTTTCACTTCAATATTGGGGTTGCGTGCCATACGCAATAGCGACTTAGTCGATTTTTCGTTCATCGATTGCTGCAATGGCGACTCGGGTACTGACGCATACACGTTAATACCGAGTTCTTCGATTTGCTCGGCCGGCTCTACCCCACGGTTAAAGGCGGCCATCACAAATACATAACCTACGCTCGCCATGCCACCGAGCATGGTGGCTAACACCACAATCAATGCTTTTTTCGGTGCGACTGGGATGGGGTTGGTGACGGCTTCGTCCAAAATGCGTACATTCCCCACTGTACCGGCTTTTAGAACATTCAGCTCTTGCATGCGGTTCAACAGCTGTACGTAAATTTCTTGGCTGACTTCAACATCTCGGGCTAAGCGCAATACTTCTTGTTGGGTTTCAAGTAGGGTACTGACCTGGGCGTTGATTTGCTTTATCACTAGCCTCAGACTTAAACGCCTGTCGAACCAACACAAGTCCAATCCCAAGCATGCCACCAAGCATGGTTCCTAAAATACAAATCAGTGAACGTTTAGGACTAGATTTCTCCTCTGGTACAACCGCGGGATCGATTGTCTCAAAAATATATTCAGGTCGAACATTCGTCAGCATCAACGTTTGTGTTTGCTTCTCGATCAACTGGTAAAACACCTGCTGCATATTACTTAGGTTAGTATTTTTTAACTCGTTGTTCAAATAGCTCAAGCTATTTTGCGCATCGACCACATCCCGTTCACGCATCGTTATATTTATTTCTTCAACCAATAATTCGACTAGTTGCTGAGCGAAATCTGGCGACTGGTGTTCAACACTTAAGGTCACTAACCCTGTATCTTTTTCTTGAGAAGCTGTCAGCATTTCTTTAATTCTACCAACGTACACCCAACTCGAAGGCTTCTGCTTCTGCTGCTGCGGTGGACTCACCTCACGCACCCAAGTATCGGTTTTAACATCATAAATCTCTTCATCAAACACAATCCCTGTCTCTGGGCTCCAAGATTTCACCGCCATAATTTGCGGTAATAATTGATGCTTTTCGACAAACTCAGTTAAAAACACTCGCGATTGCAGAAGCTCGAGTGCGATGGTGGTTTTATTCGCCTCACCGCCTCCAAGGTTTATTCCTGCAAGCCCTGCAAGACCACCAAATTGCCCTGCAATAGCGGATAAACCACCACCACTACTTTCTTCTGTAGGCGCAAGTAGCGCTTCGGCCTTATAGATATTGGGTAAACTTAATGAATAAATCACTGAGCCCACTGCAAATACGAACGTTATGGCAATAATCGTCCACTTACCGCGCCAAAGTGTGGCGAATAGCTCACGCAAGTCTATTTCATCATCTTGAGGCTGAAATGGCGTTAAGTCTTGATTCATATGTGCTAACCCTTTGTTATTCATCTCGCCACCTTACAATGTCGCTACCGCAGCAATCGCTACACCTGTTTGATACAGAATCTGGGTTGCATCGCGCCACAGGGTCCAGTTGTCTTTAAAGCTAGTATCAAGTGGCACCACTATGGTATCACCTGGCTCAAGCCGCTGTTGATTAGCGAAGCCAAACCACGAGCGGTTGCCGTCGACCGCGACCGCACCATTTGCTTTCACCACAAATATGCGCTCTTCATCGGCTTTTTGGCGCAAACCTCCGGCTCTACGAATATAATCGGTTACTGTAAGTGCCCCGTCAAACACATGGGCACTTGCCAGTTGCACCTCGCCAATGACATTAACGGTCTCACGACGGCTAGGCACCACTAGCCGATCACCATCTTTTAATTGAATGTCAGCATCTAAGCTACCGGTTAATATGTATGGCAGATCAATCACCAGTCGCCCAACTGGTTCAACTTCGATTAAGTCGTTTACCAGCTGGTTGAATTCAGTGTAACTAACTGTATTTACCGCATCCGTTATCATATTACTCGACACTTCACGGCGCAGGTCTTGCGCTAGTTGCTGCATCCGCTGTTGCTCGAGCTCTTTCAATTCTTCGCGAGTAAATACCGCCCCACGAGCAAAGGCATATTGGGTCAAGCCACCGGCTCGTTCAATCACGCTCGACAAGGTCTCACCTCGCCGAACGGTGTAAGTTCCCGGGAAGCGCACTTCGCCTTCAAGGGTTACCCGCACATTTGCATCCCACTCTGGCGTGCGCAGTACGTTAATTACATCGCGACTTTGTAACTGCGGTGCACTTGTGCCATTGGGTTTAAAATCGAAGGTTTGGATAGTAATACTATCGGATGAAACGACTTCTCGGGTGATCTCACTGCGCGAGGTAAAAGCCGAATCTTTTAAACCACCCGCTGCTTGAATGATGTCATTAGCATCTATATTCTTAGCTAGCGGATACACGCCCGGCTTGTGCACATCACCACGCACTGTCACCCAGCCTGATTGGCTATCACTATTTTGCTGCGCCAATAACTGGTTAAAAATAGGGGCAAGTAACCGTAGCCGTGAATATTCAGCATACTGAGCTAATTCGTCTTCTGAAATTGTCAAACCTAATTGTCGATATATGCCTACTACCAAGCTTGAATTTGTCACACTTCTGCTTTTAGGAGACGCTTCTGAGGCGTCTCTCTCAGATGAGATTTCGGCTCGATAGTTAAGTCGCTCTTCAGTTTTCTTTTCAAACCGAGAGAACAGCACTAGAGTATCGCCTTGCTCGAGTGTGAGGTTGTTCTCGCTATCACCTGAAAGAGCTTTTTGCAGGTTAATTTGGTAAATCGACTCGATGGTGTTATTACGTCCACCGCGCACAATCAAGGCATAATTTAAGTCAGTATTAGGCAGTAAATCGGCATCGGCACTGGTGATAATATCCGTTACCTTTAAGTCGTTTTGATACTGGTAGTAGCCTGTCCGGCTTGCCGCACCAATCAAGAGCACGCCATCACTAATATCCTCTGTTACCGCCTGCACACTAATCTTGTCGCCATTCAGCGCTTGTACCGTGTTTACTTGCGCCGAGGTGATGGTTTTTGCCCGGCGGCGATCATCACGAATACGCTCAACTAAAATTTGTGCATTAAATGCTGAGGGTAACTTCCCCCCAGCGAGTGCGATGGCATCGGCGATGGTCTCGTTGCCTTTTAACTCATAATATCCCGGACGAAGTACTTCTCCTTTAACTTGCACTAAACTTTTGCGTGCTGGGATAAATACCACGTCACCATCACGCAGTACTTGGTCACCATCGGCTTTGCCCGCAATTAAAAAGTCATACAGGTCAAGTTCAGAAATGGTCTTACCCGCCCGCTTAATTTGCACATTGCGAAGTGATGCGATATCAGTCACGCCACCACTTAAAAATAAGACTTGCATAGCAGTAGTAAGTGCATTTACTCGATAAGCACCAGGCTTATACGATTCGCCCGTTACGTAGATAAACATACTACGCAGCTCGCCCATACTCACGCTGGCTTCAAGGCCAATGTTTCGCTCGCTTACTTCGTTACGGATCAGTTGTTGTGCTTCAGCAAAAGTCAACCCTACCACATTTAATGGCGGTAAATCGTCGACCACAATTTGCCCTTCACGGTTTATAATTGCTTCAACTTGTTTCGACTCTTTGCCAAAGTAGTTAATAACCAATGAATCACCCGGCGCTAACTGGTAATCATTCGGTACTGGACCAAAACTTGTGGTATCGAAACTTTGCGGTTGCCCGGCAAAAAGTTCATAACCGAAGGGTTTAATTCGGTCGTCTTCTTTGGATGTAGCTTGCCCTTGGCTATATGGGCTCATTTCATTCATGCTAGGGCGTTCACTTACAAGGGGCTGCCCCTCTTGAGGTGCAAGTGCATCACTTTGGCTTGACCCTTGTAACAACGACAAATCAAAACCATATTGGCGAGCCAATAGCTCTTGCTGTGCTCTCGGTAGTTTTTTGAACTGTTCGATTTGCGCCGGCGAGACTTGCGCCAAAGCTACACTTTGCAGCAGCAATGCTGTGCTCAGAAAAAATAAGGTACGAAGCGCCATTTTTTTCATTTTCTGATCCTATCGTTATACACTTAAATTAGACACGCTACCGCCCTCGGGTTGCGGCACCCGAAAGCCGATGAAAATTTTACTTTTAACTATTGCTACGACGATTATAGCTAGTCGGTATAGAACCGGCTGCGGTCATCGGTAAAACCAATTAATCGATGCTCACGAATCAGCATTTGCCCGCCATCGCGGGTAATGGGTATCCAGCCAATGGTTCCGCGCCCGCGCGAATGGCGCAGTTGCAGCAGATCGAACGGGATACTGATAAAGAAGCCTTTGTTAAAACTTCCTTCACCAAACTCTTGCGCTGACACGTTGGTTTTTGCCGCAAATGCCCCTGCAATAATACCACTTTTAAATTTATGCTCGAAAGTTAGTTGCGCGCCACGATCGCCTGCTAAGAATTGGCCTACATGCAGCTGGACCAAACTATTTGGCAGCCATTTACGTGGTTGGTAATATAGGCTGGCATGACCGGTCCAAACGTCATAATCAATTAAACCCAAGCGGTCATATGGGTCGCGTTGTTTAGCGTAATTAATGTCAAAACCAATACTCCAGTCTTGATCAAGTGGCCGATATAAAAACTCGGTGCCAACCCCGGCAAACATCAGCTCAAAATAGCCTGCATGAACTTGCGCATAAATATTTTTACTTAACTGTTGCTGATACACACCCACTAGGTCACGCAGCCAAATATCGGATGAGGCAACGTACTCACGCACCCGCGTCCTCACCGGTGGCAAATTACTGGGGCTTCGTAAAAAGTTAAACTCGTCGTAATTATTGACCAAGCTGGTGGCTAAAGTTCCCGAGATAAAGCTATTTGGACTCAGTGCAAAAGTGGCATTTGCATCTAAGCCAATATTGTACATATAAAAATCTTCAGGGCCGCCAAAGCTTTGCTCTAAAAATGGCTTGATACTCAGTTTTGGCCACGCCAGTTGGTGTTCGGTACGGAACAGTTGCTGGTCGCCATCGGCACGTGGTGATATCTCGGTGCGCACATAGCTATCGCTTAAACTCAGCTGTGGTTCAAACCGCGATAATGCGCGGCGAACAATATTCAGATCAAATTCAGTCTCGGCGGTGAGCATGGTGTTAGTTTGCTCAACTAGGTGCAACTGCTGCACTTCGTTGGGTAACTCGCTGACGGCTATTTGCGCCACGCGTTGCAGCATGATTTTGTGGTTGCGATAGCGAAAACTATTACCGATAAAGGTAACGAGTTTGCCATCCTCACTAAGCCAGACTTCATCAAGTCGGAAACCCGCTTCATTAGCAAGGGCATCTTCTAATTTAAACATCAGCTGTTGCTGCAGCTTGCCATAGCGTATCTGCTCGCTGGTAATTTGACTTGGGTTAATCGCAGGACGGTTAATATCCTGATCGATTTTAGGGAAATCAATAACATCAAAATTACTGCGGAAACTTGCACCAAACATCAGCGTATTGCCGCGTTCAAAGCTTACTTTGGCACTCACGACTTGATCAAATTCGTATTCTAGGCCGATGTTAAAGCGTGAATCTTGTTTAATCGGCACGCGAGCAATCTCATTTTGGTAGTTATTAGGGTCGTACTCTAACTTAAAGCGTACAGGCCATTGTTCAAATTGGTACTCTACACCGCCAAACCAAGCACTTTGGCCATGAAACCATTTGCCGGTTTCGAATAAACCGCCTCGTCCTGATGTTCCGCCAGGACGAACACAAAACGAGTCTTTTATTTCACAGAGAGGGTTCGTTGCATTAGCGTTTTTGCCTAGGTATCCCCACCCCATTCCAGCGCTGATATCAAGCTGACCAAAGTTTTTCGAGGCAACGATGTATTCTCCCGAGAACAACCCGGTGCCGGCAGCATCTCGAATCCCCGCGCTAATTTCGGGTAACCATTTTGATTCTTGCCAAAGTCGAAGTTTTACGTCGATACCCCTGTCTTTTAGTGTTTGATCTCCACTAAAACCCTCGAATTGGCTATAACGACGGGTTCGAATGTCATTGTAGCGGATGGTTGTTTCAAGCCAGGGGAATAACTGCAAATTCAGAGCCATGCGCCGATATTCATCGCTATCGTAATAGGTGAAATTAAACTCCCCTGGTGCCGACATGCGCGCGGTTGGTGTTTGCATCAAGCCAACATTGCCAAAATCGCTAGTACTTGGCCGCCAGCCTTGCTTACGCTCGGTGACGCCTTCGAACCAGCTTACTGGTTTAGTCTCATCGTCTAAAAGTGGTTGCTGATCGGTGGCAATGGTATCGGTCGGCCCAATGCCTTGCCAATCGGCTAGCGGCGAGAAATACATGGCTAGATCAGTTAACGCTTGGTTAATGTGCTTATATTCTGTAGGTAATTCAGTTTTCTTAAACAACACTACGAGTAACGAGCCATAGCTTAAGGGCTTGCCCTGTTGAGAGATGCTTAACAGTGGGTGCAATTGTTGTTCGCCGTTTAGTTTAATTTCGGCAATTTGCTCGCTGTCGGCTAATGGGTCGATGCGACTCGCCAAGTTTTGCTGACGCATTTGTGCATACACACTTAGGTCAGGTTGGTAGCGCAATTGAAACGGCACCCATAGAGCACCGAGCACCGGATGTCGGCTGCGAGTGCTAGCAAGTGTCGGAAGAATAAGTTGATAGCGACCGCTGGTGTTAGCTGAACCTGCTTGTAAAATCGGGTTGCTGTAGGCTTGATAGAGGCTTTGTTGCTCGCTAACTGCGAAGCGCTCGGATAGGCGCTGCGGGTTGTTATAGGTGTTTGCTTCGATCAACCCAAGTTGCTCGGCGCCAATGGGTAAGGCGCCAATAAGCGGCCACTGCGCCACTTGCTCGGCAACACGGCGCACTAAATCGGCTTGTTTTGAGCCTTGCTGCCGTAATAACCCGTAATACGCATAAAGTTGGTTCAACAGTTGCTTGCGTTGCTGTTCCACTGAAGCTTGTTGCTCGGCATTCACTAATCGCATCCGCGACCAATCGATTTGATCAAGCGAATATCCTTGCTCGCGCAGCTTGGCGTAGACTTGTGCGAGTGAGACCGATTGACTGAACTGAAGTTGGACTCTGTTTAGCTTAGAGTCATCTGAGGCAACTTCTACAACCAATACTTGCGAAGTTTTTGTAGACGTTTGAGCGTGCGCAGAGATACCTATCGATAGCGCAGCCAGGAGCAGTAAAATTGTGCAGATAAGGCGAGAAAGCATCATCATGATTCATCACTCTCTACACTAAAGTCGCCTATGAATGGCACAACCTCTTCGGTCAAAAGATAACCATGCGCAGGGGAAATAAATTGCTGGGTCTTAACAATTCGCCCATTTGTTGCGTGTTGCCAAAAAATATTCTCAAACAATATTGGCTTTTTTGTGGTGCTATCGACATTCCATTCGCCGGTTTCGATTATACGAAACGCAGGAACGGTAATGCCACTCAAAAGTGTAATTGATTCGACTTTCTCTGTGCGCATAATGGTTGATTTTATCCACACTCGTTGCAACACCGCATTGCTCCCATCGGCCTGTTGCAGTGTAACCTTGCGTCGCCATTGGTCTGGACAAATTATTGCGCTATTCGGCTGCAAATATTTGCGGAAACATGAGAGGGGGTCTTGTCCTCTAGCCGAAGTTTGTTGTGGAAAATCCGTTAAGCTTTCCGTTCCAACGATACGGCCATTTTGGCTGTATAAAAAATCTCGCGAGCCAATACGCCACGTTAGCTGGTTTTCGCTAGCTTGGTTAAGTACGGCTAAAATACGCGGACTATTGTCAAGTTGCACGTAGAGAGCTGCATAATCAAGTGCTCTTATCTCATCAAGGGATAATAGGATTGGCTCAGGTTCGGTAAAGAACGCTCGACCCATTTCCGCAATGGCATTAACGCGCTGGCTACATCCTGCTAGCACGTTAACTAGCAATACTAAAATAGCAATTTTGTATAGGCGGGCTATCATTGAATAACTACTAATCCGTGTATTTATAATTATGACTTTATTATAACAAAGTCACTTTTAAAAAACCAACAAAAAAACCCGGCTATCGCCGGGCTTTTTTCATACAGAAACAACTTAGAATATAGAGGTAGATGTTGTCGTACTTGTACTGGTACTGGTACTGGTAGTTGTACTCGTCGCAGTCGTCGTATTAGTACTTGTAGTCGTTCCTGTCGTAGTCGTGGTATCTGTACCCGGCTCAGGATCAGGAGCCGTACTCGTTGTAGTACTCGTACCTGGAGTCGTTCCTGTCGTAGTCGTGGTATCTGTACCCGGCTCAGGATCAGGAGCCGTACTCGTTGTAGTACTCGTACCTGGAGTCGTTCCTGTCGTAGTCGTGGTATCTGTACCCGGACCCGGTGGCTCAGGTTCTGGCTCAGGTTCTGGTTCTGGCTCAGGTTCTGGCTCAGGTTCTGGCTCAGGTTCTGGCTCAGGTTCTGGTTCTGGCTCAGGTTCTGGTTCTGGCTCAGGTTCTGGCTCAGGTTCTGGCTCAGGTTCTGGTTCTGGCTCAGGTTCTGGTTCTGGCTCAGGTTCTGGCTCAGGTTCTGGCTCAGGTTCTGGCTCAGGTTCTGGTTCTGGCTCAGGTTCTGGTTCTGGCTCAGGTTCTGGCTCAGGTTCTGGCTCAGGTTCTGGTTCTGGCTCAGGTTCTGGTTCTGGCTCAGGTTCTGGCTCAGGTTCTGGCTCAGGTTCTGGCTCAGGTTCTGGTTCTGGCTCAGGTTCTGGTTCTGGCTCAGGTTCTGGCTCAGGTTCTGGCTCAGGTTCTGGCTCAGGTTCTGGCTCAGGTTCCGTAATAATTGGAGTATCGTCGTCCGAGGCGTCAAGAACCATAATAGTTGCTGCTGCAACAATGCCTAAAGCGGCAGGGGTGCTACCCTGCAACAATCCACCCTTAGCTTCACTCTCTGAAGAAGAGTTTTGTGGTTCTATAACATTACTCTCGGCCAAAACTTGCATAGGGGCAGCCGAAAGTGCTGCCGTAATCGCTGCAGCCACAAAAGTTTTTTGTTTATTCATCCTCGATCCCTCGGATTTTCCATCAATGACTTAGCAGTATACCTAACGATTCTAATGAGTCAAATAGATTTAATCTTGGTATTACTAATTATTCGTTATCTATTAATTCGAATCTCATTGAAATTTAATTGAGCTTTTACATCCTGACTCAACCAGTTAATTAAGACAATACAGCGCTCTTCGCCATCGAGTTTAACCACCTTGGCAAGGAAGCCTTTAAATGGTCCTTCGGTGATTTCGACTTCTTCGCCGCTTTGCGGCAAGGCGTACTTTTGCGCCTTCTCTTTTGCTTCGTTTAGCTCGCTCATGGCCTCGATTTGGGCATGGCTTAGCGTGGCTGGGCGCTCGCCAAACATGAGTATTTTGCTGACCCCAAAGGTGTTTCTTACTTTATGGAAGCTGGCGGTGAAATCGTCGACTTCGATAAATAAATAGCCTGGGAATAACGGCTCAGTCGCTAGGGTCTTTTTGCCTCGCTTGATTTTTTCGATATCGAGCATGGGTAGGCATGTCTTGATACCTTGGTTCTCGAGGTTGAGCTTGGCCCGTTGCTCTTGTCTGGGCTTGCTGCGGACCACGTACCAAATTGATTTTTTCTCATTTGTGCTCATTTTTCGGCGGCCTACATGCGCTTAATGATGGCATCGGTACTGGCGTCGAACTGTTTCTCGGCCTGGGCTTTGTCGTATGTACGGTTTGCTTTGGCATCGGCTTGTGCGTCGATGGTTTTGAGAATATCGACAGCGACTTTTTTGCCTTTTTCTACACCTGGCTGATCAAAGCTGTTGATGCCCCAAATGATGCCTTGGATGAACACTTTGTGCTCGTACGCTGCGATGAGCGCGCCGAAGCTCTGTGGGGTGAGCTCGTCGACGTAGAGCAAGTTGCTGGTGTGATTGCCGGGGTAGACATCGCGCGGACTGTCGGATTCTGGCTGACTGCCCTGCCACATCAATTGGCGATGGGCGAGGCAGTTGGCCACGGCTAAGCGCTGCTGCTCTCTAAGTTGGCGCTGGGTTTGCTTTTGGAAGCCGGGCGCTTCGCGGTGCAATACGGCGATAAAGTCGGCAGTAAATTTGTCATGGCCTTGGTGCAAATGCTGGAAGAACGCATGCTGACCGTTCGGGCCAAAACCGCCCCAGATAATCGGGCCGGTTGGAGTGTTGATGGCCTGATTGGCGTGGTCGGCTTGCTTGCCGTTGCTCTCCATATCGAGCTGCTGTAGATAACTGGGTAGGTATCGTAAGCGGCCATCGTATGGCAGCACGGCGACGTTATTGATGCCCTCTTCTTCCCGGGCATGGATACCGGTGAGCGCCAAGTTGAGCGGGATGTTAGTCGTTGGATCGTTGCTTTGAGCGAAATGGTCATCCATGGCTTTGGCGCCTTCGAGCATCTTGGCGAACTGATGGGTGCCAACGGTGAGTGCGATGGGCAAGCCAATCGCGCTCCAGAGGCTAAAGCGCCCGCCGACTGAATCAGCAAAGCTAAGCTGATTTTTCGCTGGGATGCCGAACTCGTTCATTTTTTCGAGGTTCGAACTAACGCCAATCACGTGGTGTTTGATCCAGTCTTGCTCGGTAATGTTGGTGCTATCTTGGACCCAGGCTTTGACGGTGTCGACGTTGGCCAGGGTGTCGCTGGTGGTGAAGCTTTTACTGGCAATGATGAACAGCGTGGTCTCGGGGTCGACGATGGGTAGTACGGCGTAGAGCTGGCCGCCGTCCATTGAGCTGACGAAATGGGTGTTAAGCGTATGCAAACTGCTATCGTCGGCAAATTCTTTAAGTGCGAAACTGCCCATCATAGGGCCAAGGTCACTGCCACCGACTCCGATATTGACGACGTCTTTTATGGCCTTGCCGGTTGCGCCTTTCCAGTTTCCGCTTCTTAGGGTTCTGACGATTTCGTTAAAGCGGTTCTTGCCGTTAGCGGCTCTAACGACGTTGTGTCTGCTTCTGCAGAGGACGTGGCTGACGGTTCGGCTTTCGGTTTTATTCTGGTACTCACCCTTGATGAGCTGCTGTTTGAGTTCTTCATAGTTTTTCGGCAGCTTCTTTTTCGCATACGCTTGCAGCTCCTCGTCACTGAGGCGCTGATAGCTGTAATCAAGGTTCAGATACGGCGCCTCGATGTGGCGCTGCTTTGTTTGTTGCTGTGAGTTCATGAGGGGCAGCCCGTCCTTTTGCTTCGTCTCGTGTTCTTGTTTTATAAGGGTTGTAGGGGGATAGTAGCATTCTGCCGGGGTTTAGAGAAGAGGGGCAGCCCCTTTCGCGATTGATAAGGGGCAGCCCCTCCCCAAAAGAGGGGCAGCCCCTCTTCCGAGATTTACTTACATAGTTTTAAAAATGGTAAGAAACACCGATACCGAAACTTGAGTTATCGCTGTCTACAAACGTGTAGTTTAAGCGTGCACTCCAGTCAGTTTGGAAGAAATATTTACCGGTAAGGCTGAATTGCTGGTCACTATCACCGGCGACGTCTACGTGCTGGACTTGTCCGTCAAATTCAAATGCCGGCGTAAAGCGATGGCGGACACCTAAAGTTAAGCCATAGCCCGTATCGCTATCACTGATTGTCTCACCAAAACCTGAGGCGCTTGCGTCAAGATAAACAAGGCCTAAGCCTGCATAAAATGCAGTTGTTTCAGTTTGATGGAATTTGTACGCTGCACCAACGCTGATGTTGGTGAAGTCAAAATCAATGCTTGTTCCCGCTACGTTGCTCTCTGAGCCGTAGTTCAAGCCAGCCATCATGAACCAATCAGCGTTGATCGAACGCGATAATTCAAGACCGAATCCATTCACCTTCTCGCCAGCAAAATCAGTACTTTCGTACGATGCGCTGATGTAGTCGAAGTCTGGAGCAGTTTCATTTGCTTGGCTAGGGGCGATAGTTACGGCCATCACAGCGATAGCAAGCACTGATAATTTCATCAATTTCATCCGGTTTTCCCTTAAAAATAAGTCAGTTCAGCAACCCTTGCTGGACTAGGCGCTACTCTACTCTTACTCCAGATTCCGCAATAGAGTCTTTACTTATGATTTTCATAGTGATTTGTAAACGGTTGTAACAGGTTTGTGTCGTTTAACCTAGGAGGGGCAGCCCCTCTGATCAGAAGGGGCTGCCCCTCCTCTTTTAACCAGTCTGCTACACTTCAAAGAAGCGCAATATCTGCACAAGGAGGTGCACATGCCAAATTTGAAGCGAGCCGAATATCCAGGGATTGGAATGCATATCACGCAACGTGGTAACAATCGCCAAAAGATTTTTTTTGAACATGCCGATGGCGTCATGCTTGCAGGGCTTATAAAACGATTTGCGGAAAAGTATCAGATACTTATCCATGCATGGTGCTTCATGCCCAATCACATCCACCTATTCGTGACACCGCTTGAACCGAAGACAATTGGTTTATTCATGCAATGTGCGACGGCGACGTACAGCCGCTATTTCAACCAAAAATATCAACGCACCGGCAGCCTATATGAAAAGCGCTACTTCTCCTCACTGGTGGACGAGCGCGAATACGTCATCATGCTCTATCGCTATATCGAGCTAAACCCCGTAACTGCGGGCCTCGTAAAACGACCCGACCAATGGTTCTGGAGCTCATATCAACACAATGCCAGGGGGCGTCCATCGACGATTCTTACCCCACACTCGTGCTTTTTACTGCTCGGTGAAGACGAAGATGAGCGCCGTCGTATCTACCGCAAACTCGTTGCTGAGTCGGACTTTCGCAGCGCTGAATGGGATGCGGGACGAACAATGATCCGCACTGCACAGCGGCTTCAGTCGGTATACGGTTCGGATAAATTCCGCGAGGTGATGCAGGTGAAAACTGGGGCTAAGCTGAGAGCTTCTGACTCTGAAGGTGATGAGAAAGTGACGACAAAATAAAAGGGGCAGCCCCTCTGTTGAGGAGGGGCAGCCCCTTGTCGAGATGAGGGGCTGCCCCTCTTAATCTTTGTGCAAATGCACGTCCATTTGTGGGTAAGGGATACCGATACCGTTCTTGTCGAGCGCAAGTTTGATCTCGCGCATCAAGTCCCAGTAAACGCCCCAATAGTCTTCACTTTTCACCCAAGGGCGAACGATGAAATCGACTGAACTATTGTTCAAAGCATGAACCTGAATGTTCCACGCTGGGTCTTTCAGAAGGCGACTTTCGGCCTCTAAGACACCGGTTAAGACCTCTTTGGTTTTATGCAAATCGGCGTCGTACGACACACCAATCAGAAGATCAACACGGCGCGTATCTTCGCGGCTATAGTTAGTGATAGGCGAGCCGGTGATTTGCGCATTTGGAACAAAAACCACTTTGTTATCAGGCGTTTTTAAGATGGTTTGGAAGATGTTCACTTCTTGCACGGTTCCCGATACTCCACCAGCGTCAACATACTCGCCAGCGCGGAACGGCCGGAACATGATGATCAATACGCCACTGGCGATATTCGATAATGAGCCTTGCAACGACAGACCAATTGCCAAGCCTGCTGCACCTAAGATGGCAACGAATGACGTGGTTTGAACGCCGACTTGCGACAACGCCATGAGAATAGCGGCAATGAAGATAACGGTGCGAATGATAGCGGTCAAAAAGCTGACAACCGCCCCATCCATCTCGCGCTTCTGCATCCCTTTGCCCATGAGCTTAGCGACACTGTTTGCGACAATTTTACCGACGATCAAAATTAAGATCGCGACGATAAACTTGACCGTGTATGAAAGTAACATTTCTTGGTTTTCAACAATCCAATTTAAGACTTGCTCCATTGGATGAACTCCTTGTTTTTATAATAAAATAGCTTCGATAATCACCAGGAAAACGCGAAGCGATAGCGGCCATTAACGTCGGGTTGGCCCACCAACGGCAATAAATCTGTGACTTCTCTTGGCGCCTCAAGTGTCGGTAAGAAACTCCCGCTTACCTGACCTCGCGGTAGCTGCCTAGCTCCAGTTAGTTGCGCATCTAATTGTAGTCCAAGAATATTATTGTTAGGAATCTTTAAATCGATTCCCTGTTGCGCATTGCACGACGCCTGCGCTTGATAATCACCTAACTCACGCCAATTCTGATTTAGATTAATCACCATATTGCTTGTCAGCAAATCCGCCTGGAGCCTGTCACACCATCGCGGGTTATTAAGATCGCTCAGGGCATAATCTTTAATTGCCAGCTGCCACTGCCCGTCGACCTGTACCAGCATGGGAGCATTTACCGACTTTAAGGTGGAGTCAATGTCGCCCTGCAGCTGCCCTTTGAGGAGGGGCAGCCCCTCCCCTTCGAGAACTAGCTGAAGGTCACCATAAAACACATTAAGTGCTTGAGGAATATCGATTTCTAGCGAAATTCGGCCTCGCACAAGATCAGAGGGGCTGCCCCTCCAGTTTACATTGCGTAATTCGAGTGTAGCCCCCGTCGGCAAAGGGATAGCGACGGTCCCAGCCTGCCCCGACCAAATTGTGCCGGAGACATTGCTTACAAGGGGCTGCCCCCCCTGATTTGGTGCAAACCAATGCTGTCCCCACACTAACAATTGAGCGGGGGCAAACGCGACTAATCCGATAAGATAAAGCGGAATTAACCACAACAACCAACGCATCAGCCACGCACCTGCAATTTACGCACACGCACTTGCCCCGGGATGCCCGCAGTTGCAATATCGAGTGCTACAACGGTTACCCCGTGGCGCGCTTGGAGGTCAGCTAACATGTTGATTAACTGGTTAAAATCTACCTCATTCATTGCCACTAGCAAATCATCACCCTGCGGTTGAATGCGCGTGATCTCAATTGCTGCGCTACTTGCAGCCTGCGTCACCCGCTGGCTTAAACTGCCCGAGCTAGCCGCCGCTGGTTGCCGCCCACCCTGCTGTTGCAGTGCCTGCAATTGACCGGCTTGCTCTCGCACCAATTGTAACAGCTGCTCTTGCGCTGTAATTTGCTCCGCGCGCTCCTCAATGCCTACCGCAATGGGTCGCCAAAAAATGAGGTATAAAAGCGCGATCACAACCACGCCCGCTAAACTCGAAACCAGCACGCGCTCGCGCTGCTCCAGTTTGCTCCAATGTGGTTCAATCGCACTATTGATGCGGGTTTTAAGCATTTCGATCGCCATGTTACTGCCCTCCCGCGCGCACGATGAGTGTGCCACTGACGCCATTATCTTGGTTCGTTACAGGTCCTTGCTCAACTGAATAAGCCGTTGTTTGCTCGGCTTTATTTCGAAAATTTTCAATACTAGAGAAACTTGAAGCGCGCGCCTGAAGACGTAACTGCCCGTTTTCGAATCGTAAAAGTTCGAGTTGTAAATCAGGTGCTTGGGCGAAAGCGGTTTGTAAATCGGCGAGCATTTTCAAAGCCTGACTCTCACCTCCAACTGCGTCCCCACCAAGTTCATCGATTTTGCGCTGCAACTGCACCCGCACATTCACAATCGGACTATTACCCGGCACCGCAGTGCGGTAGGTTTGTTCGATTGCCTGACTGATTTTTTCTCTCTGCTGGCCGAGTTCAATGTAAGTGAGTACTTGCCCTGCGTATGCAAACAAAAGTGCCAGACCAGCCGCAATCGCAGTCGGTTTCCAAGGTAACAGGCTGGTTCCATTTTTACGCTTTTTCGCGACCCGATACCCTTGTTGCAACAAGTTGATAGCGCCATTTCGATGCGTGCTGTTCGCGACCACACTCAGTGGCACTTCGATATCTGCGGCATGCCACTGCAACGAGAGGGGCTGCCCCTCTTGCTCTTCTGTATTTATGTTGTGTAGGCCGTAGGTGATGACGCGCACTGAGGGGAGTGACGGGAGGGGCAGCCCCTTGTCAGCCTTTTGCTCACCGTCAGCTTTATCGTCTACGAAATTCGGTAAAAACGCAGCCAAACCCAAGCTATTGACGATCGACAAATCTAGGCAGAATCCGCTGTGCTGACCGGTTCGCACAATGATACTGGACCCCAGCTCCATCAAGCTGACTTCATTGGTTGCGGCCGGGGCTGGCAGCATATAAAAATCCGGATACCAGCAATCGGTGCTAATTCCTGCATCCGCGAGCCATGCCTGATATCGGCGCATCGCTTCGTGCGATATTGTCGCAACAGGCAACGGCTGCTCCGCACCTTTTGCTTTGAAGTTCGCCGGCCAAGCAAAATGCTGCGATTCAATTTCTGCTGCTAATTCATCCTCTAACGCATTCGGGATCAGCTGCGCCCACATCCGTTGTGAACTTGGTGGCAGCACTGCGGCAAGCATCCGCACGGACTCCCCTGCGACAAATACTGTCGTCTCGCGCTGTGCTGATTTATCAGTTAACTGCGAGAGTGCTGCTGCATTTGGCAGCTCTCCTGACGCAATCAGTTCGCGCTGCGCAGGACTCCAAACAAGCCAATGGACCTTTCCATCTGGGCTTGAAGGCAGTCTAATAAACAGCTGTTCCATATTAATCTCCTAAACTTCGGTACAGCACACGAGTTTGTTCGGGCGTAATTTCGACAACCGAACGGCCTCTAATGCGCAAATCTCCGACAGTTATTTCAGCTCTTAACTCAAAATACTCGCTTTTTACGGTTAAATCATCAAGTGCGCCGCCTAAACCTGCTAATGCAGCGCTGGTAGGGCGAGCTCCCCCGCCAAAATTAGCTTGAATTGGCTTTGCTGCAGCCTGAGTTAATATGCGATCTGTGCGCATTTGCTCCTCGCTTTCGAAGCCATTCATATCACGATTTTCAAGAAATCGCTTCGCGTCATCTAGTGACAGCGAACCGAGCGAAACAGCGTGCAAAAGAGGGGCAGCCCCTTCTGCTAAGGTATTCACATTAATCGCCATATTCGCATCATGTGGCCACGCACAAACATAGGGTTCAAGGGCGCGGTAAATCAGTGGCGTCACTCCTCGAACTAGACGTAACTCACTGACTTCACTCAAATATGTGTTAGCGGCTTGATGCGGAAACTGCTGCGATTCGTAGTCCGCATCCTCGGCACCGTAGGTCCCGCTTATACGCTCGTCCGGATCCAGCCAGTCGGCGAGCGAATCCACCACTGTGTCCGCGGCATAGGGGTCGATGCGATCATCAGCCGCCAGCAACAACATTCGCAGCTGTGCTTTGCGTCGAACTAACAACCCTTCGGTCGGATTATTCCCCGCATCGGTCTCTGGTACGCGCAAACTATTCAAGTTAAAACAAGCACGTAGGTCATGAATCGTCCCTTCAATTAAACCGCCAGGAACGGGCAGTGGTTGAGAGTTTTCAGAGCTAGCCGCCCATAATTGGCTGCGATTGGCGACCATATCATTGTCATTTAGCTCGGACTGTAACAGCTCGCGCACGACCTCTTCCGCACTCACCGCATACCAATAAGCCTGCTCGCCAAGTTGCATATTGGCCGTGCGCACCACACTCGGCTGCAACGCCTTGGTTAAGCTAAGCGCGACAACGGCGACTAGGGCAACGACGAACAACACCATAATGAGCGCGACACCGCGCTGATTAAACAAACGAAGTGGTATATTCATTAGCTTCCACCCTCCGTTTGAGGAGGGGCTGCCCCTCCTTGATTGGTGCCCGGATTATTCGGATCAGGCCCAACCAAGATCGATTTTTCTTTTAATTCTCCGCCATTTATTAAAAACACGCGCTCAATTCGTCCCCAAGTTTCGGTCTCGAGCGTCAATTCAATTGCATGCGGAAGCGCATTTGGGAAGTTCCACGACTCAACCCATGCACCTCCGCGTTGGCGCACTTGCGCGTCCGCATTTGGCTCAGGTTTAAGATAAAAACGCATGCGCATTTCACTTACTTTATCTAATAAAATGCGTTCTTGTGGCTCGGCACTAAGGCTCACATCAGGAAAGTAAAAGTGCTGCCGAATCAATTGGTTGTCTCGTAGTGTGTAGATCACAGGCTGTAATTGACTGCGGGGCAACGCAGCGCCAGGGTTCAGCCAACCATTGCGAATAAACGCAATTTGCTCAACATCTACAAACAGCAGCCGACCAGTCGGATTGGTTCGCTTCACCATCCCTCGAATATCCTGCTCCATGATCAGCATTGCTCGCTGAAGCTCTTGTAATTGTTGAAGTTTTTCAGATGATTGCTCTTTAGTTCTGATCATCTGTTGAACCGTGACTGAGCTTGCCACCCCCAGCAGCGCAAAAACGGCCACCGCTACGAGAATTTCAACCAGGGTAAAACCTGATGATTGGCGCGAACGAAAACTCACTGAGCGCCTCCCTCAGGGCCCATATAGCGGCTCAGTTCAAAGAGGACTTCGGCTTCTGTTCGGTCTGATTCTTCGCTTACCCGCACTGTGACAAAAAAGACATTTTCTGTCGCAGTTTCAACCACTTCTGAACGCCAACGCCATTCGATGTCACCGATTGTTTCGAGGCCCGACGCACCATCTTGCGGAGGATAGCTCAAAGAAATCCGACTGATAGCGTTACTTGCGGCCATTCGCGCAAAGGTCTTTTGCTCCATGTACCTGAGGCTGTCGACATGCTGGGTTGCGGCGGCAATGGCGGCGACTGCGATCAAGGCAAAAATCGCCATGGCCGCTAAAACTTCGATTAGAGTGAAGCCACTTGCGCGCTTATTCATGGCTGATAATCCGGATCAATCTCTGCATATGCGGCGGCGGTCGCTAACTCAGCGTTGAATCCATCATTAGCGTATATCACCCATTGCGTCGCGTCGAAATCGTCGCGCGATTTCAGCGTTACATGAAAGTTTGGTAATTCGCCATTGCCGTAAATGATGAGCTGGGGCAGCCCCTCAAAAGGAGGGGCAGCCCCTCCCTCTTCGCTGTTCGAATTTTCACCACTCGTCAACTTTTCATCATCATCCTCTGATTTATCAACTGGTTCGTAGACTAATAAATCTTCAAGAATTAGGTCTTCTTGCTGGAGCAATTCAAAATCATCACTTTCAAGTAAAATATTCGTTCCAGCGGGTAAACGGCGTGGCTGCAAACCGCGATCTGTACTCTTAGACCAGTAACCATTTTCGGCCGACCAAACCAAAAACAAATAGGGGCTGCCCCTGCTTGGATCGGAGGGGCTGCCCCCTGTGCGATTTTGCGCAGCAGGGTCGCTGACATACAGCCCAATAATCTGCTGATGCACCAGAGCTAGCTCGGAGGCGTACAAGATTTGCTGTTGTAGCGTGACTGCAAACTCGGCCCGATCTTCGTCGCTGCGATCAGGTATGACGAACGCGACTGTGGAGATGATCGCACCGATAATGGCGATCACCACCAACACTTCGATAAGTGTAAAGCCGCGCGTGCGTTGCATCAGTCAGCGCTAGGTGAATCGTCTAAATTCCAGTTGCCGATATCATCGTCGGTGCCCGGCTGACGATCTGGGCCAGCTGAGAAAATATCGATGTCGCTATACTCGCCTGGATTCAGCATGAGATAGTCACTACCGTACGGATCTTGTGGTAAGCGGCGGATATAGCCATTGCGACGATAGTTGCGCGGCGCTGGGTCAATGGTTGGCTCAGCCACCAAGGCTTGCAAGCCCTGCTCGGTGGTCGGAAACATCCCATTATCAAGGCGATACTGCGCTAACGCACTCTCAAGTTGGACAATATCTGTCTTCGCTTTCTGCCGTTCGGCCTGCTCATTTGCGCCAATCACGTTCGGTACGATAAGCGCCGCGAGGATGCCCAAAATAGCCAAAACGACCATGATTTCGAGCAATGAAAATCCACGCTGTTGCTCTGCTTTTATCTGCATAAACTCCTCCAATACTACAAGCCGATGGCTTGGTTAAGCGCCATAATCGGCTGAATAATCGCTAAAATAATAAATAAAACTGCACCCGCCATGGTCACGATCAACAGCGGCTCAAACACTTTGAGTGCAATATTCATGGTTTGTTCGAAATCGCGGTCCTGATTATCTGCCGCGCGCCCGAGCATGTCCTCGAGTTCCCCGCTACGCTCGCCGGCGGCGATCATATGCAGCATCATTGGCGGGAACAATTTACTTTGAGCCAGAGCCGCTCGTAATGATGCACCTTCGCGAACGCGATCAGCGGCTTCTTTCAAGGCAATCTGCATAGCGCGATTACTGATAATGCGTCCGGTAATGGTTAGGCCCTCGAGTAGCGGCACGGCCGATGCGGTGAGAATGCTTAAGGTGCGGCTGAAGCGAGAGGTATTGACGCCTCGAATCACTTTTCCGACCAATGGCAAACGCAATAGCCAGCCGTCATAACGGTCGCGAAACGTCGGACGTCGCAACGCGAATTTCAATCCAACGTAAGCACTCACTAGCGCCAGCAAGATATACAACCACGCTGCTTGTAAAAATCCAGAAATCGAAAGTAAGACAGTGGTTGTGGTTGGCAAGCTGGCATCAAGCTGAACAAACTGCTCGACGATACCCGGCACCACTGACACCAGCAAAAACACGATAACGGCGACGGCGACCATGGTTAAGATCGCTGGATACGCCAATGCCTGCATCAGCTGTCCACGCAACTTATTGCGCTGCTCGGTATAGTCCGCCAAACGCTCAAGCACTTCATCTAAATGCCCGGAACGTTCACCTGCCGCCACCATCGAGGTGAAAAGTTTATCAAAAACATAAGGATACTCGGCCATCGATTCAGCCAAGGAGTAGCCCTCGACGACTTTTGAGCGCACGGCCATCACCAAGCCTTGTAAGCGCGGCTTCTCGGTTTGTTCAGCCACCGCCTGCAACACCTGTTCGAGGGGCAGCCCCCCACCAACTAAGCTCGCCATTTGCCGACTGATCAGCGCAAGGTCACCTGAGCTAATACGGGCAGCCCTTCTGCGCAAGAGGGGCTGCCCCTTTTTCAAGAGGGGCAGCCCCTCTTTTTTTTGTATGCGATTACCCGTTTCAGCCTCTTCAACCGAAATCGGGATCAATGATTTTTCGCGCAGTTGCTGACGCACTTGACGTTCAGTGTCTGCCTCTAAAATACCGGATTTCTTGCGACCCTTTGCGTCAAGTGCTTGATATGCGTACGCCGCCATTCTTATTCCTCGCGGGTCACACGAAGCACTTCTTCGAGCGTGGTCACGCCGACGGCGACTTTGGCAAGACCGTCATCGCGGATACTCGGGGAATACTTGCGGATATACTTCTCAATCGCCTGTTCGCCGTGGCCATTATGGATAAAGTCGCGGACGGTCTCATCAACCACCAGCAACTCATGGATCCCAGTTCGGCCTCGATAGCCTGAACCATTACAGTGTTCGCATCCACGTGCTTGATAAAGCTGGACATTTTCACGAACTCGGCGTGGTAAGTGGGCGAAATATTTAAGCTCGTCGGCGCTTGCTTCATAGGGCTCGCGACAGTCTTCACAGAGCGTTCGAACCAGCCGCTGAGCTAGAACTGCCAACAAAGATGACGACAGTAAAAACGGTTCGACACCCATATCTTCCAAGCGCGTGATCGCACCCGAGGCGGTGTTGGTGTGCAAGGTCGATAAGACCAAATGGCCGGTTAATGAGGCCTGCACACCGATTTGCGCGGTTTCAACATCGCGGATTTCACCGACCATGACCACGTCCGGATCTTGTCGTAAAATAGCTCGCAACCCTCGCGCAAAGGTCATATCCACCTTCGGATTTACCTGGGTTTGGCCGATGCCTTCGATGTTATATTCGATCGGATCTTCGACGGTCAGAATATTACGGTCACGCGAATTAATCTCCATCAAGCCCGCATAAAGAGTGGTCGATTTACCCGATCCGGTCGGCCCGGTCACCAAAATGATACCGTGCGGTTTTTTAATCAGTTGTGCGAAAACTTTGCGGTTCGCCTCGGTCATACCGAGCTGCTCGAGGTTCAAACGCGCGTTATTTTTGTCCAACAAACGCAAAACCACCCGCTCGCCGTGGCTTGAGGGCATGGTCGAGACCCGCACATCAACCGCACGACCGGCGATTAAGAGGCTGATGCGTCCGTCTTGTGGGACGCGTTTTTCGGCGATATCGAGCTGCGCCATAACCTTGATCCGCGATACCAGTAGCGAGCTAAGCTTGCGATTCGGCCGAATCACCTCACGCAACACGCCATCAATACGGAAACGTACCCGCAATTCTTTCTCAAAGGTTTCGATATGGATGTCCGAAGCGCCCTCTTTGATAGCCTCGGACAGCATGGCATTAATCAATTTAATAATCGGCGCGTCGTCTTCACTTTCGAGCAAGTCTTCCGTTTGCGGCAATTCATCGGCCAATGTCGTTAAGTCTGCTGAGCCAATATCTTCCATCAGCTGTTTCGCCTCAGACGAGTCGCGCTGATAGGCCGCGGTCAAGATCGCTTCGAACGCTTCTGGCTCATGTTGCTGTACGCGAAATGGAGCATCGAGGATGCGCCGAACTTCTAATAAAGCTTGCGGTGATGGGACACCCCGAGTGTGCACGATAAAGAGGGGCTGCCCCTCTTTTGCTAGGGGCTGCCCCCCCTCTGAGGTAGGGGCTGCCCCTCCCTCCTGCGGGGTCGCGACAACCACCCCAAAACGCTTCGCAAAGCCAAAGGGCAAGCGGCGTGGACTGATTTCCGCTGCGACTTCAGCAACGTTAGTCATTGCCGCCATCCTCCGATTTTTGGGTAGGGGCTGCCCCTCTTTTTGAAGGGGCTGCCCCTCCTTTGTTATCCCGCAGGTAATCCTCAAACCCCGGCGGCAAAGTCAACTCACCATCCCACTCCGGCACCACCGGTTGCTCGGTGAATGGCATGAGTTCGATGCCATCTTCGTTGGCACGAATTTGCTCGGCGCGGATAAAGTTGTATTTGCGCGAGCTAACTTCCATTGCGCCAGCCGAATCACGCAAAATGGTCGGCCGGATAAAGACCATCAAATTACGCTTTTGTTTAGTTGTTGAAGTCGAGGTAAAGAGCTGTCCTAACAACGGAATATCGCCCAATAACGGCACCTTCGAGACGCTCTCTTGCACGTCTTCATCAATCAAACCGCCAAGCACGATGGTCTCGCCATCTTCGGCCATGACTGTGGTTTTCAATTCACGCTTGTTGATGGTGATATCCACCGCTGTTGCGCCGCCGATACTAGAAACTTCTTGCTCGATAAACAGTTGGACCGAATTACCCTCGTTGATTTGTGGGGTCACCCTCAGTTTGATCCCGATCTCTTGGCGATTCACGGTCTGGAATGGGTTACTATTGTTATCACCCGCGGTCGAGCCCGTCAAAGTCGGCACTTCTTGACCGACCAGGAATGAGGCTTCTTCGTTGTCGACTGTGGTAATGCTTGGTGTGGCCAAGACGTTCGAATTGGTGGTGCTCGACACGGCTTGTAAAATTGCGCCCCAGTCGTTTTTCACCACACCGACCATCATGCCGTTGACGTTGCCCAGTACCTGCGCCAATAAATCAGTATTGCCAGGCACATCAGGGGTGGTGGTGGTGACCACATTACCATCAACTATGGTGGTGGTCGTGGTGCCTGGCTGCTCGCGCGCTTGATAGGCGCCAGCAGCGACGGCCCCAATCGGAGCTTGGTTGCCGTTATTCCACTGCACTAAGCCGCCGTCTTCAGAAATCCACTGTAAGCCAAAATCAATACCATCAGAGTCGAACACTTCGACAATAATCGCTTCAACGTGCACTTGTGCACGGCGGATATCCAGCTGACGAATCACACTCTCAAGCGATGACAACATATCCGGCTGAGCGGTAATCACCACTGAGTTTGAGGCGGTATGTGCTGAAATCGAAATTTCTTTGCCACGCGAACCTGCACGCACCGCACCACCGGCTGTGGCGCCTGCCATTTCGGCGGCAAGTGACTCGGAAACGCCCTGTAATACGTCAACGAGTTCATCAGCTTTGGCGTACTTCAAATAATAAACGCGGGTGTTGCCCTCGGCGCGTAAATCTTGGTCCAGCTGGCGAACTAACTTCATCACCCGCTCGCGCGCTTTCGGCTCACCGCTAATCACCACACTATTGGTGCGCTCATCGGCGACGATTTTTGGGATCAATAGCGGCGGTGTGCCATCGTTGGTTTTTTCGTACAAAGCACTAGCGATGCGAACCACTTCTGCTGCTGAGGCATATTGTAGTTTCACCACTTCGGCGTCTTGATTACCGGCTTTGTCGACGCGCTCGATGACTTCAACGAGGCGCTGCACGGTCTCGCTGCGACCGGTGAGCATGATCACGTTGGATGGGTCGTAAGAGACCACGTTGCCGCCACCACTTTGGTCGTTCAGCAAGCGTAGCAAAGGCGCCAGCTCGCGGACGTTAACGTTTTGCACTGGCACGACCCGCGTGACCAGGGTGTCACCGCCTAAATCGTTATTATCCACCACCGGGATCGCGCCGTTGCGCGCATCTTTATCGCGCATAACTTTGATGATGCCCGACTCCATCTCGATAGTGGCAAATCCGTACACATCCAACACGTTCAAGAAAAATTGCCAGTACTGCTGTTCGTTCATGACATCGTAGCTGCGGACGTCGATTTTGCCGCGCACATCGGGGTCGATAATCATGGTTTTACCGAGGTTGCGACCCACCAGTTGGATAAATTCAGTGATATCGGTGTTCTTAAAACTGGCGGCATATTCAACTGGCTCGGCTTGATCCGTGCCACGCATTTGGGCCCAGCTCTGCAAGCTCAAACTGCTCAGACTAAGCCCCATTAATACGGCTATGGATAGGGTGGATTTACGCATACTGGTTCCTTTTCCCATTCGCTTCACGGCGGTCATCTTATTCACTCGCCGGCACTTGGAGTTTTAAATCGATGTAGTCATCACCGCGCACGACGGTAATGGTGACCTCATTCATGGTCTTCAAATCTTCTTGCATCTGCATGGCGGTCGAAATATCGCTCAAGTTGGCACCATTTACCGCTACCGCGATATCCCCGCTTTCAAAGCCTGCCGCTTCAAATAACGCCGGGTCAGAGCCCGGGCTTAACCGATAGCCACGCAATCCGCCTGATTCCGCTACCGGCTGAATCTTAATGTACCGTAAGACCCCTTCGGCATCGAGCGAACGAACTCGCTGTACTTGTGAGGCAGATAAACGCTGCCGCTGGATTTGGGGGCGGTCAGCCGATGTCGCACGGGGGGGCTGCCCCTCATTGGTTTGGGCGGACGCGGCGGTGGGCGAAGTGCTTAGGCGCAAACCATCACTCAGCTCACCAATTCCTTCGAGTTCGAGGGTTTCGAGGCGGCCGTTGTTGTCGAGAATGACCCGATCGGCGAAGATTTCGACTAACTCGACTCGCGAACCAGGTAACTGTTCACCAATAATATACACTTGCTGTGAGCCGCGCTGTTCAATGATAGCGGCGGAGCGGGCCGGGTCAGAACTCGCGGATACCCCAAGCAAACGCACATTCAAGGTAGTTTTCGGCGCAGAGGTGACACTGCCACTGCGTTGCTGGGCGGCGCCAAATAGATTTAAGCGAGTGACCCCGGCTAGGTTAAGCGGGGTGGACCGATTAACACTCGCAGCGGCAAGCGGCCCAGCCACAGGCTCTGGAGTTGGGGTGAGCACCTGCCAGGTCAGTTGCGCCAGCAACCACACCGCAAGTGCTGCGAAGATGGCAGTAACAGCCCACAAAGCACGGGACCCTAGTACTGCCAAATTTAATTTGGACATAGGCATCTTCGTTATAATTTTGTAATAGCGCGCATTGTTGATTTCATTCTAGCGACTTCGACCACAACTGAACAGATATAATTCCGTAAATTTGGTATCATATTGCCCCAATATGACTCCATCATGAATGTAGGAAACTCAGCATGCAAGCTTCTGTCTCGCCAGCCACCGATTGTTTGTACCGTTACACCTTTTCTGAGCAGGATGTGCGCGGTGAATTGGTGCAGTTGAAAAGCAGTTATCAGCAGTTGTTGCAGGGGCATCAATATCCGGCGGCTGTGCAACAATTACTCGGCGAGTTGATGGCTGCCACCACCTTATTGAGCGCCACCCTAAAATTTGAAGGCCATATTAATTTGCAGTTACAAGGCGATGGCCCGGTTAATTTTATCTCGGTGAATGGCTCGCATGACCATAAGCTCCGCGGTATCGCGCGGTTAAGATCGGAACTTGATGACAACGACTACTCGCTCAAACAGCTGCTCGGTAAAGCGATGCTGATTATTACCCTAACGCCGAAGCAAGGTGAGCGGTACCAGGGCGTGGTCAGTGCCGATTACAGCAGTATTGCTGAAATTATCGAAAACTACTTTACTCAATCGGAGCAGCTGCACACTCGGGTTTGGCTGCACGCTGATGGCGAATATGCAGCGGGGATGTTATTACAAGTGATGCCTGCAGCGGGTCATGACCGCAGCTATTTTGAGCATCTGGAACATTTAACCGCAACCATGACCGCGCACGAGTTATTTAGCGTAGACGCTCTTACCGTATTACAGCGATTATACCATGAAGAGCAACTCGAGCTTTACCCTGCGCAGCCGGTGGAGTTTTTCTGCGGCTGTTCGCGGCAGCGCTCGCTCGAAGCTTTAGCGACGGTAACGCCAACTGAAATCAAAGACATCCTGGCAACGGATGGGCAAATCAGCATGCACTGTGATTACTGCAATGCGGATTATGTCTTTACCGCCGCTGACTTCGAGCTAGACCACGACTAACGCTTATGACGGATACGGTAAGAATCGATAAATGGCTGTGGGCCGCACGCTTTTGCAAAACTCGTTCGCTTGCCAGGCAGCTAGTGCAGTCTGGTAAGGTCAGTGTCGATGGACAAAAGGTAAAGCCGGCAAAAACCATCAGCGTCGGACAAGTCATCAAAGTCCCGCGCGGTTACGATATCTGGGAAGTCGAGGTACTAGGCCTAAGCGAGAACCGCTTGAGCGCGCCACTGGCGCAACAGCTCTATCGAGAAACCCAAGCGAGCATCGCCAAACGCGAGAAAGAGGCGCAACTGCGTAAGCTTAATGCCACTTATAACCCGCACCCTGATGCAAAGCCGGATAAAAAGCAACGCCGTCAGTTACTTAAGGTGAAGCAGCAGAACTAGCTGTTATTTCTTCCGCTTAATAAACTTCATCAAACGCTTGCGCTTGCGCTGTTGCGATAGGGTCAGCTGATTCTTCTTGCCGGCATACGGGTTCACCGACTCACGGAACTCGACTTTAATGGGCGTACCCATAACGCCAAGGGCTTTGCGGAAGTAATTGATCAAATAGCGCTGATAGGAATTCGGCAACTTGGTCACTTGGTTGCCGTGAATGATCACCCGCGGTGGGTTGTAGCCGCCGGCATGCGCATATTTTAATTTCACGCGACGCCCAGAAACCAAAGGTGGTTGATGCTCTTCGGTGGCCATTTCCATAATCCGGGTGAGCTTAGAGGTGCCAACCCGCTGGGTTGCTGAAGCATAGGCCTCTTGCACCGATTCGAACAGATTGCCGACCCCTGAGCCATGTAGCGCAGAGATAAAATGCACCCGGGCGAAGTCGACAAAGCCCAAGCGGCGGTCAAGTTCGCGCTTGATTTCATCGCGCTGATCTTGGCTCAAGCCATCCCATTTATTTACCGCAATCACAATCGAACGGCCGGCATTTAAGGCAAAGCCAATTAAGTTAAGGTCTTGATCCGAGATAGTTTCGCGGGCATCGAGAACACACAACACGACGTTGGCATCTTCAATTGCTTGTAAAGTCTTAATCACCGAGAACTTCTCGACGGTTTCGTCAATCCGACCACGGCGCCGCACCCCAGCCGTGTCAATGAGGATATACTCACGATCATCGCGCTGCATGGGAATATACACCGAATCCCGAGTCGTCCCGGGCATATCGTAAACCACCACCCGCTCCTCGCCGAGAATGCGGTTGGTTAAGGTCGATTTACCGACGTTCGGACGCCCGATAATCGCCAATTTAAGGGGCAGTGCCTCATAATCAATTTGGTCATGCTCAAGCTCAGGTGAACCAGGCTCAGCATAAACAATTTCACCCTCGGCATCGTAGACTATCTCGCCATCTTCATCGCGCAGTGGCTCAGGCTCTTGCTCGGTGATTTTTAGCTCAGGATACGCTTCAAGCAATGGGTTAAAGCACTTTTGCAGAAGCTGTTCAACGCCACGACCATGCGCTGCAGCAATGCCATAGACATTCCCCAGACCGAGTTCAAAGAAATCTGCTTGGGCAGAATTGGCGTCAATGCCATCGATTTTGTTGGCGACCACGTAAGCTTTTTTGTTGATGCGCCGCAAGTGCTGAGCGATGCCTTGGTCGGCTGGGGTGATGCCATCGCGGGCATCCACCATAAAGAGGACGACATCCGCTTCATCAATCGCGCGCAATGACTGCGCCGCCATTTCAGCATCGATGCCCTCTTCATCGCCATGCACACCGGCTGTGTCGATGACGATAAATTGGTAGCCATCATAGTTGGCTTGACCGTATTTACGGTCGCGGGTAAGCCCCGGAAAGTCTGCAACCAGTGCGTCGCGGGTGCGGGTTAACCGATTGAATAAGGTTGATTTGCCCACATTGGGGCGGCCCACAAGGGCGACCACTGGTAACATATTTTTAGAGCCCTAACGCGAGCACGCTGCCATCGCGCAATTGCAGATACATGGTATCGCCTGCGACAATTGGAGCGGTATAAATTTCGCTGTCTAATTCTAAGCGGCCAACGTTTTCACCCGAGCCTGCCGCTAAAAAGTGTAAAAAGCCAAAGCGATCGCCGACCACGATGTAATCGCCAAAGCGCACGGGTTCAGTCACACTGCGGCCTTGGAAATCGTCATTTGACCAGAGCTCGATCCCACCGTTAACGTCAACGGCATAGACGCTGTCTTGGCTATCGGTCAGATACAGACGCCCTAGGGTGTAGCTCATATCGCGATAAGAGCTGTACTCGCGTTGCCATAAGATCCGACCGCTGCGTAATTCAACCGCTGATAATTGGCCGTTGTAGGCAATTGAGTAGGCGGCTGTGCCTGAGATAATCGGTTGCACGTCTGAATCGACCAAACGCTGCAATTCAGTTGCCCCTTGCGGCACGGCTAATCGGGCTTCCCAGGCTTCTTGACCGTTATCAAGTACGGCGACTTTGAGCTTGCCGTTGGCCGTACCAAATAATACCCCGCCGTTGGTCACAGCTGGTGCGCCGGTGCCACGTAGGCTCAGCGCAGGTACGTCGGTACCAAGGGTCCAAATTTCTTCGCCGGTTTGTTCGCTTAGTGCAACAATAGTGCCAGAGCCAGTGTTCAATACCACGATACCGTCGCTGACCACAGGGTCGGTTAAGACTTCGCCATCCACGCTGGCTTGCCAGAACAATGAACCGTCTTCGGCGTTCAATGCCAATAAGGTGCCATTCTCACTGCCCAAGTACACTTGAGTTTGCGATGGGTTAGTGCTTAAACCACCGGCAATGCGAAACGGTTCGCTTGGGAAAATCCAGCCATCGCCTTCGCTACCGAGCAGTTCACGCACGTCGATTTGCCACACCAATGCGCCGGTTGCGGCGTTCATTGCACGGACTTCGCCGGCACGGTCTGCGGCAATAACATAGTCCTTCACTTTAACTGGGTGCAGGCGCGAAAAGAAACTACCGACGCCATCCCCTACTTCGCCTTGCCACAAGATATTGGCTGGCACGCTGGTAGTGAGCGGCTGTAGCTCTTTATAGGTTTTCTCATCGTCGCTATAGCCAAGCAGTGAGCAGCCTGAGACGAGGCTCAAGCTGGCGGCGATTAGGCTGTAGCGTACAAAACTGGTTAATTTCATGAATCCGCCGGGATGCTTTTCAGTTTGATTTCGGCCAGTTGTGACTGGTACTCGACTGTATCAATTGCGGCTTGATAGGCACTGCGTGCGCCGGCTAAGTCGCCTTGTGCTTGCAACACATCGCCGCGCAACTCGTGGCTCATGCCTTCAAACCCTGCAACTGTGCTGGCGACCGTTAACGCATCTAAGGCACCGCTGAAGTCTTGTTGGGCTAGGCGCACGCGCGCTTCACGCACTGCTGCAACACCTTTTACTGAGCCTTCGGCCTGCTCACGCACGCCTTGATAAAGACTAGCTGCTTGCGCTAAATCATCGTTTTGAATGGCCGCACGCGCCAGCTCAAATGCTGCAAGTTGGCCCATAATGGCGTCGCCATTTTCAGCAATAAAGGTTTGCGCGCTGCCGCTTGCAGCCTCGGCATCTTGCTCGAGCTCAGCGATAATCGCAGCGTACTGCTCGGCTTGTGCTTCTTGCCCAGCGCGGACGCTGTTGTCGTAATATTGCCAGCCGTAAAACAGGGCAAAACCAATCACTAAACCAGCGATAATGCCGCGGCCATGCTCTGCCCACCAGGCTTTAATCTGTTCGACTTGTTGTTCTTCTGTTTCCATGGTCTTTCCTTCCGTACTTGCCCGTTCCTACAACGCTTACAGCGCGCGGATAACTGCATCAATTTGAGTGAATTCTTGATCGGCTTGGTCACGATCGCGCAAGTGTTTCAGCTGGTAAGTCTCGATGCCCCCATCCATAAACACCACTAATCCGTATTCGGCCCCTGATTTATCAGCTTTGTTGAGCTTTTTCTTCAGCGCTTGGCTGCCGCTGTGCACTTGTACTTTAAGCCCAATTTGGCCATCGCGTAGCTGTTCGGCAACGCGTAAAACGATAAGTTCCGCCTCCGCATTGCCGGCCATGACATAGAGGTCGGTACTGCGGCTGGATGGGATTTTACCTTGTGCTTCGAGCAATAACACTAAGCGCTCAATGCCCATGGCAAAGCCCACCCCCGGCGTTGGTTTACCGCCGAGTTGTTCAACCAAGCCATCATAACGGCCCCCGGCACACACGGTGCCTTGCGCGCCAAGTTCAGTGGTGACCCACTCGAACACGGTGCGGTTGTAATAATCTAAGCCGCGCACCAAGCGCTCGTTTAAGGTATAACGAATGCCAGCGGCATCAAGACGGGTGCACAAACCTTCGAAATGGTCGCGTGATTCGTCATCCCAATAGTCTGATAAGCGCGGCGCGTTCGCAAGAATTGCTTGGGTTTGCGGCGACTTGCTATCGAGCACGCGCAGCACGTTGCTATCAAGGCGGCGCTGCGAATCTTCATCGAGCTCGGCTTCGTGGGCACGCAAAAACTCACGCAAGGCATCACGATAGTTGGCACGCGCTTCGTTCGAGGCCAGCGAGTTTAATTGCAGCTCTACTTGGTCTTCGATGCCAAAGGCTTTCCAAAGCCGAGCTGACAATAGAATAATTTCGGCGTCGATATCTGGCCCTGGCATGCCAAAGGCTTCAATACCGAACTGATGAAACTGACGATACCGGCCTTTTTGTGGACGCTCGTGACGAAACATCGGGCCCATATACCAAAGCCGTGGGGTTTGGTTGTAGAGCAAGCCATGCTCGTTGCCGGCACGGACACAACTTGCGGTGCCTTCTGGGCGCAGCGTCAGGCTATCACCGTTGCGATCGTCGAAGGTGTACATTTCTTTTTCGACGATATCGGTGACTTCACCGATTGAGCGTTTGAAAAGGTCGGTGCTTTCGAGCACCGGCATGCGAATTTCTTCGTATGAATAGGCGCTTGCCACTTGGCGCAGCACGCCCTCAACATATTGCCAAGCCGGTGATTGGCTGGGCAACAGGTCGTTCATTCCGCGAATTGCTTGAATATTTTTGGCCACGTCAGTTCAATTCTATTGCTAGGTTTAATTTTGAGCGCGCTAGTATACCGCAGCTTACGCCTGCTTCACAGGAATCTTCTCGGCATTTAGCTGTTTTACTTTGGCGCGGATTTTCGCTTCGAGCTGATCCACGATATCGGTGTTATCGATGCGCTCTTTTTGACGCTCGCCGTCGAGGTAAAAACCACTCTTATTTTTCGCCCCAGCAAGGCCAACTTGCGACACCAGTGCTTCGCCCGGGCCGTTGACGACACAACCAATAATCGACACGTCCATCGGTGTGGTAATGTCTTCGAGGCGCTGCTCAAGGGCGTTAACGGTCCCAATCACATCAAATTCTTGGCGGGAGCAGCTTGGGCAGGCGATAAAATTGATACCGCGGCTGCGAATGCGCAGTGATTTGAGAATATCAAAACCAACTTTGATTTCTTCGACTGGGTCGGCAGCCAGGCTAACCCTGATGGTATCGCCGATGCCTTCGGCTAATAGCATGCCAAGGCCAATGGCTGATTTGACCGAGCCGCCACGCAAGCCACCGGCCTCAGTGATGCCAAGGTGCAGCGGTTGTTCGATTTGTTTGGCGAGTAAGCGATAGCTCTCGACCGCAAGGAAGACATCAGAGGCCTTCACGCTGACTTTGAAGTTTTGGAAATCAAGCCGATCGAGGATATCCACATGACGCATCGCTGATTCAACCAATGCCGCGGGAGTTGGCTCGCCGTATTTTTCTTGTAAGTCGCGTTCGAGTGAGCCGCCGTTTACGCCGATGCGAATGGGGATGTTTTTATCGCGAGCAGCGTCGACCACGGCTCGAATGCGTTGTTCGTTACCGATATTACCTGGATTAATGCGCAGGCAATCGACGCCATATTCGGCCACTTTCAGCGCGATACGATAATCGAAATGAATATCTGCAACCAGCGGCACTGGACTTTGGGCTTTAATGTGTTTAAAGGCCTCTGCGGCATCCATGGTCGGCACACTGACCCGGACAATATCGGCGCCGGCTGCGGCAATAGCTTTGACTTGTGCAACTGTGGCGGCGACATCTGTGGTTTCGGTATTGGTCATGGACTGCACAGCAATGGGCGCGCCGTCACCGATGGGGACATTACCTACATAAATTCTACGACATGGGCGTCGCTTAATCGGATTGTCTAACACCGCTTCACCTATATTCTTGGCTTATATTCTATTTGTTCGCCGCTAGCGCGTTATTACTCGCCACCTAAAGTCATGGTGACTGAGCGGCCGCGACGATATCCACTTAAATCGACTGGCTCGCCATTATACGTCATTTCAACCGCGTCAGGTTTACATAGAATAATAGCAAAAGGTGCCTGCCCTTGTAATGGCATTCGATAGCCATTTGCTTTCACGCCGATGGCAATCTCTTCACCGGTGGCATCGACGACTTTTACCCAACACGCATCGCTGAAGGTCATGACCAGGCTATCGAGGCTACTGGCGGGCTCGGTTGGCGTTGGCGCTGGCTCGGGCTCTGGCTCGGGCTCTGGCTCGGGTTGCGGCTCTGACTCGGTTTCAGCTATTGCTTCGGCTTGTAGATCGGATTGTTGTTGCTCCGCAGCTATCGGTTCTTGAACCGGTTCTGCGGCTGTATCGATTCCACTATCTGCCATAACTTGAGAGCGAACTTCAGCTTCCGTTGGAGAGCTTTTTCCTGGTTCAAAAGCTGGCTGTGACTGAGAACGTGGCCGCACACTTACTGCTATTTTTGACTCATCTTGATTAGCAATAAACTCAGCTTGAGTCGGAGCATCATCCGAGCCAGTGATTGTATTTATGCGAAAATCACTCTCTTGAATCCACCAAATAATCGCGGCACCAAGGACGATTGCAATAATGATATAACTGGCCCATTTCAGTCGATTATCGTTACGCTCACGAATGTGCTGCTGTGAGAAGCTTTGCATTTTCACATTCGATTCGACATCGGTGTCACCGCGAATATTCTCATAAGCTCGCAACAATTGTTCGGCATCGAGTTCCAGTACCCTAGCAATCGCTCGCAAATATCCTCGCAGGAAGGTCGAGCTGGCCAAGCCTTCATACTGATCTTGTTCGATCCCTTTGACAACGGCTAAGCGCAAGCGCAGATGATCAGCTAACTCTTGCTCGGTCATCCCCGCCTCTTGGCGCGCCGAACGAATCATGCTGCCTGGACTGTTGGTTAGTTGCTGTTCATTCGCATCAGCTGATTTTTTACGATTACTCATAACTCTCATCTTTCAATTGTTGGGCCTGGCCTGAAGTTGGGAACCGGGCCTGTAATAATTCGGCAAACTGAGCGCGCTTAGCGGGCTTGCGTTGAACTTCCGCCAGTTGGACTTCGAGCCATAAATACTCTGCGGTTAAGCGCGGCTGCGCGGCGCGGCGCGCGAGCACGACTTCGGTATCACTGAAACGTCTGAGTTTTAGGAGCATCCGCGCGTAGCTTTCTAAAATTTCGACGTTATTCGGGCTGTGATTAAGCGCCAGCTTGTAATAATTTTCAGCACTCTTGTAGCGGTTATGATCCGCGGCACAGAGCGCGGCATTCTCATAGGTGTCCGCGACCCGCACATAATTGGTTTGGGCAATGGCTTTGTTAAAGAGTTCATCCGCCTCATCAGGACGACTTTGCGAGCAGAGTAAGACGCCGAGATTGTTGAGGGTGTCGCCATCGTCGGGTTTGAGTCTTAGCGCATAACGATAGTTTTGCTCGGCTTGGCCGTATTCTTGCACTTGCTGGAAATAAAAGGCTAAACCGGTGTAGATTTCTGGCATCCGCGGCGCGAAATCTCGAGCTCGCTCAAGGTTGGCGCGGGCTTGGGTAAAGTTGCCGGCACGTAAATATTGCAAACCGAGCGCTAAGCGGGTGCGCGCGGCTTCGTTGGCATCGAATTGTTGTGCGGGTTGGTCTTTACCATCCACTGTGCGCTGGCTGACGCAGCCGCTGAGCCCAAGGCTGAGGAGCGCGCACAGCATCAGTGTCGCAAACGTTCGCATGATGAGGCCCTTGTTGCTGGTTAGGCTCTTATACTACCCCAGTGTTTAAGGTTCTGAAAGCGCTGGTTTTTGCTTTACACGGCCTTAACGCTGATGCCATCACCGCCACGCTGGGCTTGTTGGCGCTTGAGGATGCGCTTGGTGCGGTCGATGACATCACCGACGAGCTGACCACAGGCTGCGTCAATATCGTCACCACGGGTCTTCCGGACCATCACTGTGTAGCCGTGACCTTGTAAGACTTTGGCGAAGCGATCAATGCGCGAATTACTACTGCGCCCGTATTGATTGCCCGGGAACGGGTTAAATGGAATCAGGTTGATCTTGCTTGGCGTGCCTTTGAGCACGCGCGCCAGCTCTTCGGCTTGCTCCATCGAGTCGTTGACATGATCAAGCATGACGTATTCGATGGTGACGGCTTTGTTGGCTTTCGAACCGTCGATGTAGTGGCGACTTGCTTCCAGGAATTCGGCGATATTGTATTTCTTATTAATCGGCACAATCTCGTCGCGCAATGCGTTATTCGGTGCGTGCAAGCTAATCGCTAAAGCGACATCGATTTCTTCTTTGAGCTTATAAAGCGCTGGCACCACGCCCGAGGTTGAGAGGGTGACGCGCCGCTTTGACAGGCCAAAGCCCCAGTCATCAAGCATCAGCTCCATTGCGGGCACCACGTTGTTGAGGTTGAGCAGTGGCTCGCCCATCCCCATCATGACGACGTTGGTCACAGGCTTGATGCCGGTTTCACCAAAAGCTCCAAGGAGCTTACTCACCCGCCACACTTGGCCAATGATTTCAGCGACCCGCAAGTTGCGGTTAAAGCCCTGTTGGGCAGTTGAGCAGAAGGTGCACTCAAGCGCACAGCCGACTTGCGAGCTGACACATAAGGTGGCGCGGCCTTCTTCTGGGATCCACACGGTTTCCACGTCTTGCCCGTCGAATAGGGTCATCGCGAATTTGATGGTGCCGTCGCTCGACTGTTGCTGAACGCGGACTTCTGGCGCTTTGATTTCAGCGATTTGCTGGAGCTTTTCGCGCAGCGCTTTGTTGAGGTTGGTCATCTGCTCGAAATCGTCGACACAATAGTGATAAATCCACTTCATCACCTGGTCGGCGCGAAATGGCTTTTCACCAAGCTCTTGAAAGAATTCGCGCAATTGCTTGCGGTTCAAATCAAGAAGATTAATTTTTTTGTCGACTGCATTCATAACCAAACTCGTTTTTTTGATCAAAAACCCGCGGCGGAAGCATGGCCTCACGCACCGCGGGTTTGTTAACGCTAGTGCTATGCTGGTGTCAGCTTAGCGAGTACGTGGGCAGATTTCTTCGTCGCTGAAGAAATAAGCAATTTCACGTGCTGCTGAAGTTGCTGAGTCAGAGCCATGGACAGCATTTTCGTCGATGGTTTCAGCATAGTCTGCGCGTAAAGTTCCTGCCAGTGCATCAGCTGGGTTAGTGGCACCCATGATGTCACGGTGACGCTTCACTGCGTCTTCAGCTTCAAGTACTTGCACCATGATTGGGCCAGAAGTCATGAAGTCGACTAAAGCGCGGAAGAATGGGCGCTCGCTGTGCTCAGCGTAGAAGCCTTCTGCTTGCTCGGTGCTCAAGTGCATCATTTTTGCTGCAACAATACGGAAGCCCGCAGTTTCGAAACGGTTGTAGATACCACCGATCACATTTTTGCCAACCGCATCAGGTTTGATGATTGAAAGTGTACGTTCTAAAGCCATGAGAATCTCCGCTTTTAGCTTAGTCAAAATTAAGTCGCGCGGATTATACGCTACCCCCACCCAAAACAAAAGCACCCCCCAAAAACAAGAGGGGCAGCCCCTCCATTTTCGAGCACAGGAATGCGGGCTGCAGGTCCGTTTTTACACAAATGTAGGAAAAACTGAAGGAGGGGCTGCCCCTCATTTTTTTGTAGGTGATCTTTTGGTTTGTGATCGGTCGTATTTGTGCTATATAGATGTTTAGACGTCTATTTATGACGTATAAAGGTTTCAGTGATTAAGGCTGTGGCGTGTAGGAGTTGAATGTATGCAGCAAATTACCCTCGGGGGCGGTTGCTTTTGGTGTATTGAGGCGGCGTTTCGGCAGGTGCGTGGGATTGTCAGTGCGCAATCGGGTTATAGTGGTGGCACGGTGCCGCAGCCGAGCTATGAGCAGGTATGCTCGGGGCAAACGGGGCATGTTGAGGTGGTGCAGTTAAATTTTGACCCTGAGGTGATCAGTGTGCGCGAAATTTATGAAATCTTTTTTACCCTGCACGATCCGACTCAGTTGAACCGGCAAGGCAATGACATTGGCCCGCAGTATCGTGGCGTGATTTTTTATCATAACGATGAGCAGCGTGAGCTGGCGGAGCAAATTATTGCTGAGATGACCCACGAGCAGACTTGGGATCAGCCGATTGTGACGGCGATTGAGCCGGCGCAAACGTTTTGGCCGGCGGAGGATGCGCACGAGAATTATGTCGCCCGCAATCCACAGAATCCGTATTGCCAGGCGGTGATTCACCCGAAACTGGCGAAGTTTAAGAAAACCTTTGCCGATAAGCTGAATTAACCCCATCAAAAAAGGCGCCAACCGGCGCCTTTTTCTCAAACTCACATCAGTGGTTTTCTTTGGCGTGGTTAATCGTGTATTTCGGAATTTCCACAACCAAGTCTTCACCGCTAACAATCGACTGACAGCTCAAGCGTGAATCGGGATCTAAGCCCCAGGCTTTATCGAGCATGTCGTCTTCGTTTTCGCTCATTTCTGGCAGTGAATCGTAACCTTCACGGATATGCACGTGGCAGGTGGTGCAAGCGCAGACTTTTTCACAGGCGTGTTCGATACCAATGCCGTTGCGCAAGGCAACGTCGAGCACGGTCTCGCCATCTTGGGCCTCAACTGCTGCACCTTCTGGGCAGAGTTCTTCGTGAGGCAAAAATACGATTTGTGGCATACAATTTCTCCGCTTATCGGTTACAGCTCATCGACCTTGTGGCCGGATAAGGCTTTGCGAATTGAGGCATCCATACGGCGCGCGGCAAACGCGTCGCTGGCTTTATCGACGGCTTCGATGGCCGCTTCAATGGCTTTTGGATCCGAGCCTTGGCGCATATCTTCGAGTTTCTGCATGGCAGCGTCAAGCTCCGAGCGCTCGCTCTCACTCAATAACTCACCATCTGCGGCTAACGCACTATGTAAGGCTTCGAGTACGCGGTCGGCTTCGACTTGCTGCTCGCGTAACATGCGCGCGGCCATGTCGTCTTTGGCGTTGGTCATTGAGCTCTTAATCATCTCAGCGACGTCTTCATCGGCCAAGCCATAAGATGGTTTCACTTCGATTGAGGCGCTTACGCCGCTCGATTTTTCCATTGCGGTGACGCTTAGCAAACCATCCGCATCAACTTGGAAAGTGACCCGAATGTGCGCAGCGCCAGCAGCCATCGGTGGAATGTCGGTCAGCACAAAGCGCGCTAATGAACGACAGTCCTCGACTAGCTCGCGCTCGCCTTGCAGGACATGAATCATCATCGCCGTTTGCCCATCTTTAAAGGTGGTAAACTCCTGCGCTTTGGCCACTGGAATGGTGGTATTACGCGGGATAACTTTTTCAACCAAGCCACCCATGGTCTCAAGGCCAAGGCTGAGTGGAATCACATCGAGCAACAACATATCAGAGTCGGGCTTGTTGCCCACCAAGATATCGGCTTGAATCGCGGCGCCAATAGCGACAACTTGGTCTGGGTCAATCGAGGTCAACGGCTCGCGGCCGAAGAATTCGCCAACGGCACTGCGCACCCGCGGTACGCGAGTTGACCCGCCGACCATGACCACATCCAACACCTCAGAGGCATCGACACTGGCATCTTTCAGCGCGCGTCGGCACGCACTAATGGTTTTGCGCAGTAATGGCTCAATCAGTTGTTCGAACTGCTCACGACTGAGCTGTGCTTGGCACTCAGCACCTTGCAAGGTCAAATGCACCGAGCCCTGCGGATGATCCGTGAGTTCTTCTTTAAGCTTTTTCGCAGCATTAATTAACTGGCGCTCAGTGCGCGCATCCACCGCATCCGGTAAGTCCCACAATTGTTTAAAGTGGTTGACTAAGGCTTGGTCGAAGTCGTCGCCGCCAAGGGCACTGTCGCCACCGGTGGCCAGTACTTCAAACACGCCGCCTTGCAGGCGCAAAATCGAGATATCAAAGGTGCCACCACCTAAATCGTAAACGGCAATCAAGCCTTCACGGCCTGAATCAAGGCCATAGGCAACGGCCGCTGCGGTTGGCTCATTGAGCAAGCGCAGCACATTCAGCCCAGCTAAGCGGGCGGCATCTTTGGTGCTCTGGCGCTGGGCATCGTCGAAATAGGCCGGCACAGTAATAACGACACCGCTCAAAGGTCCACCAAGGGTGGCTTCGGCGCGCTCGCCTAGGCTTCGCAAAATATCAGCTGAGACTTCCACGGCGTTTTTATCTCCGGCAGCGGTGTGAAAAACCGGCACGCCATTTTCGGTTTCGCTCATCCGATAGGGTAAATTGGAGAAATTGCGCTGCACGTCGGCAATGCTGCGACCGATAAAACGCTTCACCGAGATAATGGTATCTTCGGTGGCGTGTTTAGTTTCGCCGGCAAGCGCCAAGGCCTCATAACCGGTGACAACCTGTTCGCCACTGTAATTCACCACGGACGGTAAAATCGCACGACCTTCGGCGTCATTTAATACACCGGGCGTGCCACTGCGGACACTGGCAACTAAGGAGTTGGTGGTACCAAGGTCGATGCCTGCGGCGAGGCGATGTTCATGGGCGGTGGTGCTTTGTCCGGGTTCAGCAATCTGCAGTAATGCCATATCTGTTCAGAGTTCCTGTTTCGGCGAGTGAATAAACGGGCTTGTTAGCCGTTCAGTTTGTCTTCTATCAATTCCAGTTCAGCGGCTAATTTATGCATAAACTTGAGCTTGCGAATGGTATCCGCCGCTGCTTCATTTTGCTCCGCTTCGAGCTGTTGCTCAAGTTCCTGTTGATACGCATGGGTCTGCTGCTGTAAATCAGCAAAGGCAGCATCAAGTTCAGCGACAACATCGAGCTCTTCTAAACGCTCGCGCCATTCCATCTGCGCCATCAAAAACTCAGGATCTTGCAACGTCTGTTGTTCGTGTTGCAAAGTCAGCCCCCGTAGCTCAAGCAGGTACTCGGCGCGACTCAAGGGTTGCCGCAGCGTCTGATAGGCATCGTTTAACTGCGATGTGCGTTGCAACGCCATCCGCTTGTCGCGCTCACTGGCATTGGCAAAACGATCCGGATGCAAGGTTTGCTGCAAGGTGCGATAGCGCGCTTGGAGCTGCGCCGCATCAATCGCAAAGCTTACGGGCAAATCAAACAATTCGAAATGATTCATCGCTAGACGTTAAAGCTTTCGCCGCAGCCACATTCACCGTTGGCATTGGGATTATTGAAACTAAAGCCTTCGTTCAAGCCTTCTTTGACAAAGTCGAGCTCGGTGCCGTCGAGGTAGACTAAACTTTTACCGTCGACGATGACTTTGACGCCTTTGTCTTCAAATACCGTATCGGTGTCCTCGATTTGGTCGACGAACTCCATCACGTAGGCAAGCCCGGAACAGCCGGTGGTTTTCACCCCCAAGCGGATCCCGACGCCCTTGCCACGCTGGGCCAAAAACGACTGCGCACGTTGCGCAGCCGCATCGGTCATGGTAATTGCCATAGCTTAGCCTTCGCGCTTTTTCTTGTAGTCTGAAATTGCGGCTTTGATCGCGTCTTCAGCCAAGATCGAGCAGTGAATTTTCACTGGCGGTAAGGCAAGCTCTTCAGCAATTTGAGTATTTTTCAATTGCGACGCTTCATCAATTGATTTGCCTTTGACCCACTCGGTGACCAGCGAGCTTGACGCAATCGCTGAACCACAGCCATAGGTTTTAAACTTGGCGTCTTCGATGATGCCGTCGTCGCTAATTTTTAATTGAAGCTTCATGACGTCACCACAAGCAGGTGCACCAACCATTCCCGTTGCGATGCTTGGGTCATTCTTGTCAAATGAGCCAACGTTACGCGGGTTTTCGTAATGATCAATTACTTTGTCGCTGTATGCCATAACTGCCTACCTCTTTACTTAATGTGCTACCCACTCGACGCTTTCTAGGTCGATGCCGTCTTTGTACATTTCCCACAAAGGTGACATTTCGCGTAAGCGACCGATGGAATTTTGAATTTGTTCAATGGCGTAGTCGATTTCTTCTTCAGTGGTGAAACGACCAAAGCTGAAGCGAATCGAGCTATGTGCCAACTCGTCATTGCGGCCGAGTGCGCGCAATACATAGCTTGGCTCAAGGCTTGCTGAGGTACAGGCCGATCCGGATGAAACAGCCAAGTCTTTCAGCGCCATAATCAAACTTTCGCCTTCAACGAAGTTAAAGCTGACGTTGAAGATGTGCGGTACGCCATGCTCGAGGCTACCGTTGATGTAAACTTCTTCGATATCTTTGATGCCGTTCCAAAGACGGTCACGCAACATGCGGAACCGCTCGCTCTCGGCTTTCATTTCTTCTTTAGCGATGCGTGCAGCTTCACCAAAACCGACGATTTGGTGGGTCGGCAAGGTACCCGAACGCATCCCGCGCTCATGGCCGCCACCGTGCATTTGCGCATTCAAACGGACCCGTGGACGACGGCGGACATAAAGTGCACCGATCCCTTTTGGACCATACATCTTGTGGGCCGAGAAGCTCATCAAGTCGACCGGTAAGGTGCTTAGATCGATTTCGACTTTACCGGCACTTTGCGCGGCATCGACGTGGAAAATCGTTTTGTTGGCACGGCATAATTCACCGATCGCGGCGATATCTTGGATCACACCGGTCTCATTGTTGACGTGCATCACGCTCACTAACACCGTATCTTCACGCAGCGCCGCTTTGAATTTTTCCAAATCGAGCAAGCCATCGTTTTCGACATCAAGATAGGTTACTTCAAAACCTTCACGCTCCATTTGGCGTGCCGTATCAAGCACGGCTTTGTGCTCGGTTTTAACGGTAATAATGTGCTTACCTTTTTTCTGGTAAAACTCCGCAGCCCCTTTAATCGCAAGGTTGTCTGACTCAGTTGCACCAGAGGTGAAGACGATTTCGCGTGGGTCGGCGTTAATCAAATCTGCGATATGGTTACGCGCCACATCAACAGCCTCTTCGGCTTGCCAGCCAAACCGGTGTGAGCGCGACGCAGGGTTACCAAATTGACCCTCTGGCGTTAAGAACTGCATCATCTTTTCAGCTACTCGCGGATCGACCGGTGTGGTGGCCGCGTAGTCAAAGTAAATTGGTAATTTCATTCGGCGTTACCCCATTTGGCTATTCAATGCAATGCGCTGACCGCGTTGCTTGTGCTCATCTAATTCGTTGCGCTGGCGCATAGCGACCTGCGCGATGTCACCCTTAGTGACCAGTTCGGCAAGGCTGATGCCCGCCAAAAAATCTTCGATGCGTTCGCTTAAATCACTCCACAATGAGTGGGTTAAGCAACGGCTTCCGCCTTGGCAATCCCCGCGACCTTGGCAGCGGGTCGCATCAATACTCTCGTCGACCGCTTGAATCACGGCACTGATGCTAATTGCAGCAGCATCTAAACCTAGGCGGTAACCACCGCCTGGACCACGCACACTGCTCACTAGCCCTTGCTTACGCAAGCGCGCAAATAATTGTTCAAGATAGCTCAGTGAAATGCCTTGCCGTTCAGAAATATCAGCAAGGGGCACTGGCCCTTGTTCATTATGTAATGCGACGTCCAGCATAGCTGTGACGGCATAGCGACCTTTTGACGTTAAGCGCATAGTTGCGTTCTCCTCAATGAGGTCGCTATTTTCCCATTCCCGACTAAAACAGTCAAGTATTTAGTTGACTAAATTAGTCAGGTATTTTTTATGCGCTTATTTCAGCCCGGTCTGTTTATCGATTGAGGTCAAAATACCGCGCAAAATATTCAGTTCGGTCGCGTCAGGACGGGCCCGCGCGAACAGCCGTTTCAACTTAAGTAACACCTGCCCCGGATGCTGCTTGATGATAAAGCCGGTGCCCAGCAAGGTCTTTTCAAGATGCTCGTAAAACAGCTCAAGTTCTTCCATCCGCGGATATTCAGTGTCCTCAGCCTCGGGCTGTTGATTCGCCTCAAGATATTGCATACGCAGCTCATAGGTAAGGGTTTGCACCGCCATGGCGAGATTCAAGGAGCTGTATTCGGGGTTGGTTGGCACGTTCATATGGTGCGTGCATTGGCTCAGTTCATCATTGGTGAGGCCACTGCGCTCTCGACCGAAGACCAACGCGACTTTACCGCTTTGCACTTCGGCGAGCGCCTGGGTTGCCGCTTCACGCGGCCCCAACATCGGCCAGTCGATGGTGCGCGAACGGGCGCTGGTGCCAATCACTAAAGTACAATCGTCAATCGCCTCGGCCAAGGTGTCGACGATTTTTGCTTGATGCAAGACATCCGTTGCCCCGGCGGCAAGCGCCGAAGCATGGCTATCGGGCGCTTGTACTGGGTCGACGAGCACTAACTCGGATAAGCCCATGGTTTTCATGGCTCGGGCAACCGAGCCGATGTTGCCGGTATGCGAGGTATTGACCAATACAATCCGAATTTGCTCTAACATAATGCCCTCGTTAGCTCTGGCTGAACGGGATAGTGCCTTTAACGTGCGGACGGGCACGGGTTAGCAGGGCTTGCACGACTTTCGGGTTACCCGCAACGATGTGGCCTTGGCTTAAGAAATCGTGACCGCCGTTAAAGTCCGCCACTAAGCCGCCTGCTTCGCGCACCAATAACGCACCAGCTGCCATATCCCACGGTTGCAGCGCAAACTCGAAGAAACCATCGACGCGACCAGCGGCCACATAGGCTAAATCTAACGCTGCAGCACCGGCACGGCGCATGTCGGCAACATCTTCAAATAAATCAGCGAAAACCGCTAAATAAACGTCGCTTAAAGCCTTGCGTTTGAATGGGAAACCGGTGGCAAGGAGCGCGCCATCAAGGTCACGCTTGGCTTTTACGCGTAAGCGCTTGCCATTGAGCTGCGCGCCGCCGCCTTTGACTGCGGTGAAGAGGTCTTCGCGCAGTGGGTCATAGACCACCGCGACTTGTACCACGCCTTTCACGCGGTAAGCGATTGAGATTGCGAAGTGAGGAATACCGCGCAGGTAATTGGTGGTGCCATCGAGTGGGTCGATGATCCATTCATGTTCACTTTCGGCGCCTGCAGTGGTGCCGCTTTCCTCAGCAATGATGCTGTGGTCTGGGTAGTTCTTGCGGATCGCACCAATAATGGCGGCTTCGGCTGCCTTGTCGATTTCGCTGACAAAGTCGTTTTGACTTTTCGCCTGAATATTTAAATCGGCTTCGACGCCAAAGTTTTTGACCAAAATTTTTCCGGCCGCACGCGCAGCGCGCACCGCGATGGTTAACATGGGATGCATTTCAATTACCTGTGCTGTGAAAGAACGTGTTTTTACGGGGGCGGATTATAAGGGCAAACGACGACAAAGTAAAAAGTTATCGCGGCACACAAAAATTTCACTTGTACCGCTCGCAGCTTCATGTTATCAAGTTGTTGCGCTAAAAATAAACAATAAGAAAGCCAAGGAGGATCCCATGGATCATTCAGAAGAGCTCAATAACGCAGAAAACAAGGGACGAAAAAATGCAGGCAAACGTTGCTGGCGTGAAATCGAAATGATTAAAGAGAAGCGCCGCCTGCAAGCCGAACTCGAAGAGTACGGTTACAGCGACGACCTCGACGATTTCGACTTTTAAACGAATCGAAACACTACAATTGCCAGTTAATCGGCTGCGCCAGCAGTCGGTTACACTCGGCGAAATGACCGCAGGTTAAAAAGCCACGATGCGCTGATAACGGCGACGGGTGGACGCTGGTCAAAATATGATGGCGCTTGGCATCGATAAGCGCAGCTTTCTTTTGCGCATGCGCCCCCCAAAGCATAAACACCACCCCACTACACTCTTTATTCACGGCGCTAATCACGGTATCGGTAAACTGCTCCCAACCCCAGCCGGCATGCGAGTGCGCTTGGCCTTGCTCGACCGTGAGCACAGTATTGAGGAGGAGTACGCCTTGCTCTGCCCAAGCGGTTAAATCACCGCTTTGCGGAATTTGATAGCCGGGGAAGTCATGTTGAAGCGCTTTAAATATATTCCGCAGTGACGGTGGATGCTTCACCCCCGCTGGCACAGAAAAGCTTAAACCGTGGGCTTGACCCGCCCCATGATAGGGGTCTTGGCCAATAATCACGGCTCGCACTTTAGCCAATGGCGTCAATTTAAGTGCGTTAAAGACTAACTCGCGCGGAGGATATATCGTACAACCCTGCTCCCGACGCGTTTGCACGCGCTGCAGAAGTTGTTGAAAGTAATCCTTTTCTTTCTCTGGGCCGAGAATATCTTGCCAACTGGTCACGGTCACAAACTTACCTTTTGAGTCACTTATTAGCACGGGCTGCGATTGCAACCCTCTGTTAATTCACGTCTAATACTACCACTTTCAGCAGCAAAAGAGTGATGAGCCATGACTGAGCAGACAAAACCGATCAAAGTCGTACACTTCGTCACCGGCGGTTTTAGCGGTGGGGCGACGCAAGTTGCGATTGGCTTGGTACGGGCGCAAATGGCGAATCCGGAGCTAGAGCCACTGCTCATCCTGCGTAAAAAAGGTCATGCCGATCAAGCTCGAGTGCAACAATTAATTGACGAAGGTCTGCCTGTTCTGCAAGTGAATAACTGGACTCATCTCACCACTATTTGGGAACTTAGCCGCGAACTGAAAGAGTTTAAGCCAGATATTTTGCTTGCTCACGGCTTTAGTGAGCACATTTGGGGGCGCTATGCGGGGCTGTTGGCCAAAGTACCGATTATGCTCCATATCGAGCACAACACCCGCGAGCGCTACACTTGGTGGCGCACGTTGCAAAGTAAGTGGCTGACTAAATACACTGCGCGCATCGTTGGGGTCTCCGATGGCGTGCGCCAAGTGATGGTCGAGCGCGGCTTTCCAAGTGAAAAGTGTATTGCGATTCCAAATGGTATTCATCTCGGCCCATTTGAGCAACTTGAACTCAAGCCTTGGGCTGAGCGTAAGCCTGGGGTGGTGATGGTGTCTCGCTTTGCCAAGCAAAAAGATCATGAGACGTTAGTTCGAGCGATTGCCAATTTGCGTGATCGGGGCATTGAACTGCCGGTTTACTTTGCCGGCAGCGGCAAAGCTAAAGCGATTAACCCGATTAAAAAGCTGGTCCGCGAACTTAAGATTGAGCACTTGGTGCATTTTCTGGGGTATCACAAAAATGTGCCAGCACTCCTTGCTGAACATCAAATTCTCGTGCAAAGCTCAAACTGGGAAGCGTGTGGGTTGTCGGTGCTTGAAGGGATGGCGGCAGGCTGTGCCGTGGTGGCAACTGATATTATCGGCATGCGCGAAAATATTGAACATGGTGAAACCGGCTTATTGGTGGCACCAAAATCTGTGACCACACTTGCTGATGCATTGCAGTACTATCTTGACCACCCTGATCGTGCGACAGAAATGGCTCACGCTGCCCGTGAGCAGGCGTTTAAGGCGCACAGCAAAGAGGCCATGAATGACGCCTATGCTGAGCTATTTAAAACGCTGATGGCTGAGCACAGCGCAGAAAAAAACGGATAATGGCGTGCCACTATCCGTTTTGAACCTTTGTTGGGGTAACGACTGTTCGTTAAACCGTTAGTACTTTTCAAACCAATGTAAAATGTAGGCCACTTTCGCCATCAAGTTACTTGGCCGATTATAAATGCCGTGTGGTGCATCCGGTACGCGCACCATGGCGGTATCCACACCCACTAGTTTCAGCGCCTGATAATACTGCTCTGACTCTGACATCGGGGTACGATAATCGGCTTCACCAGTGAGCAGCATGGTCGGAGTTTTGACATTCCCAACATAGCTAATCGGGCTATATTTCATGTAATGCTCAAGATGATCCCATGGTAAGCCTGGGAACCAATACTTGCTAAAATAGCTATACGCGTCCGCGGTCAGCACAAAGCTGTACCAGTTGATCACAGGTTTAGCGACCACTGCTGCGGCAAAGCGATCGGTATGGCCAACAGTCCAAGCGGTCAGCACGCCACCGCCTGAGCCACCGGTCACATAAAGCTTGTCTTCATCAATAAAGCCCTTGGCGATGACCGCATCGACACCATCCATAAGGTCGGTATAGTCTTCGCTTGGATAGTTGTGATGGATCTCTTGCGCAAACGCCTCGCCATAGCTGGTGCTACCACGCGGGTTGGTGTAGAGCACCACATTGCCGCGCGCCGCCATCAGCTGAATTTCAGCAGCAAAGGAGCCGGCATAGGCAGTATGTGGACCACCGTGAATTTCGAGAATCAGCGGGTACTTTTTGCTGGCATCAAAATTAGGTGGATAGGCAATCCAGCCTTGAATCTTTTTGCCATCGTGCGAGCTCTCGTACCAGATCTCTTCAATCCGTGCCAAGTTCTTGTGCCCTAACGCATCTTCGTTCAAGGAGGTGAGCTGCTTGGTATTTTTGCCTTTCAAGCGCATTAAATCTGCGGGGCGATAGGCATCGGCTAGGGTAAAGACAATGCTATCATCACTTGCGACATCAAATGCGCCGCCGCTGTATGGGCGTGAGTAGCTTAAGCCACCCATTTCATCGGTGAGTACGGTAAGTTTACCGCGCAAGTCGATTTCAGCGATATGGCCTTTACCATGCTTGTCATAAGAGACAAACAATGAACGGCTATCATCAGCCCACTCGACGCCACTGATGCTGTAATCAAGCTCCGCGGTCAGCAGTTCGCGATCGCTCCCGTCGGCATCCATCACATATAAATCGGTCAGTTGATAGCTCATGCCTTCATCATCGTAGCCAAGCCAAGCGATACGCTTACCATCTGGACTGACGAGCGGTGAGCCGTCTGGACCTTTGCGGTCGGTCAACTGCTCGATTTCACCGGTGGCTACGGTTACTGCATAAAGTTCGCTGTTGGTCGGTTGCTCGAATGCATCTTCGCGTAAGTTCGCTGAGAAAAGGATTTGCTTGGAATCACCGCTCCAGCTTAATTGGCCGCCATGGTTATAGTCGCCAAACGTGATTTGCCGTGGCGTGCCGCCAGTGGCTGGGACTACAAAGATCTGGCGATAACCATCGGGTAAAAAGCCAGCGCCATCGGCCCGATATTGGTCTTTGTCGATATATTTAGCTGGCTCGGCCCAGTTCGCACCACGCGGTTTACCCGGCAATGAAACCGGTGCTGGGCTCGATTCTGGGACAAACATGCTAAAAGCTAACCAGCGCCCGTTCGGTGACCAGCTTAATCCACTTGGACTGCCGGTTAAGCGCGTAACCGGTGCATGCTCTTTGCTATCAGTCCAATACAAGTGAATTTGGTTGCTGCCACTGCGATTTGACACAAATGCTAAGGTTTTTCCATCTGGCGACCAAACCGGGGAAAAATCCTGATAAGTACCGCCGGTCAGTGGGCGTAACTTGCCATTATTATCCACTTGCCAAAGGTTGCCGTAACGACGGTCGTCCATGATATCCATATAGTTGCGGACAAATACGGTGTAATCGCCACTTGGATGCACTGCGGGGCTACTGGCAAACTCAAGTTGGAAGATATCTTCTAACTGCAAGGTCTGACTTTTTTCGATGGCCGCGTGGTCGGCAAGGCTCGAGCTGCTGTGGTCATCAGCAAAACTTGGTGCACTAAACACCAAGCTCGCTGCAATAAGATGGGCTAATGGCTTCATAACATCCTCACTTATAGATAAATCGTTGACCCCATAAACATACCGCAAATTTCATTGAAGTTAAGCGGCGGCATAAAAAAACCCGCCAAACGGCGGGTTTTTTGATATCAATGACGCGCTTAGAAGCTATAGCTGAAGCTAATTGCTGCGAAATCGCGGTCACGGGCAGCGTCAAAGTCGCTGTCGCTCGTGATGTTGTAGCTCACGCCTACTTTGTAAGCATTCAAGTAAGTACCGGTCAAGCTCAGACCAATGGTCTTACGGCCTTCAAGGAAGTTACTGTTTGGTGAGTAACCTTTCACGTCATGCCCGAAAGCAATTTGTGGTTCCATGTTCCAACCATTAAAGACGTTGTTGTACTGGCCAACTAAGCGAGCACGATAACCCCAAGATGAGGCAGTTACGAAACCGTCACAGTTGATGTCGGCAGTCGCGGCTGGGTTACCAAGCGCGGCTTGGTCAGCAATGCTTAAACACTTACCGAACACTGGGTTACGACCGTAACGCTGCTCGTCTAAACCTGGTAGCGAGTGAACTTTGTTCATCGCCACTTCACCGATAAAGGTGATACGCTCAGCGCCTAAGACGTTATCCAAGAAGCGAATACCGGTTAACTGGTACTGGCTCACGTCGAGCTCGTCGTAACCAGAGATTAGCTCACCTAAGTTGGTGATAAGGCCGTTGCTGTCACGCAAGATATACTTAGATACAGTACTTGGCACACCAGCACGCACACCAGCGGTCAAGATTTCAACGGTGTTAATTTGCACCGCGAGATCTGGACGGAAGCTATATTCACCACCTACTGACCAAAGGCCAAGGTTGGTCGAGAAGCTTAAGCCCATGATTTGCTGATCTTCTGGGTACTCAAGGTAGAAATTCGGGCCAGCAATCGGATATCCATCTGGATGAGTAAAGCTAGGCGTTGGTTGTACCTGCCAGTTTTGCGCAGAGAGAATTGGCGTTTGGTTATGTACGTTCATGAAGTACGCACCAAATTCAACGTCTAAATCGACTGCATAGTGGCGTAGTGCAAAACCGTATTGGCCACCGTCGTCTGGCTCAACGTTTGGTGCACGGTCAAGATAAGCACCGAATTGAACTGAGTCGCGGTCGCTTAGGTTTGAACTAGGTACACCCGGCACCAATTGTGGGTTCAAGGTAATTTTGTTACAGCCCATACCACCTAAGACATCAATGGTTGAGAAGAAGCTACCACAGGCATCAAGCTTGGTGTTATCCCACTCATACTGATAGAACATATCAAGTGAGGTGTCTTCAGTCAGACCTAAGTTGACGTTCAACATGCCCACTGGCAACAAGGCTTCTTTGATTTCAACACCAGGACGACGAATCGCGTTGACGTCGATTGGGTTGACCGCGTTGATACCGTTGAAGATGAAGGTACTCTCACCCCAGCTCAGTACTTGACGACCCAAGCGCACGTTAACCGGCATTTCACCAAGGTCAAAGTAAGCGTATACGAACGCATCGAGTAGCTCGAAACCTGAACCAGCTGAGAAGTCATCTAAGCCGTCGTTATCAAGCGTGACGTTCGGGAAATAGTTGGTCGAGGTGTGACCATGTGGCATTTCTTGGTTTTCGAGAACATCGTCATACCAATATTTGAAACGCACAAAGGCACCGTAATCACCGGCATCGATGCTCAAATCGTGAACACCTTTGATAACCGAGGTGACCAGGTCGTTTTTGTCAAAGTTTAAGTTACCGTCGTCGGCAACACCTGACTGACCGCCACCGCCTGGCATGTTACCTGGGTGGATAAGCGCAAGATCGCGATCTTCCATCCGCCATGCGGCACCGTAAGAAATGATTGAGTCGAATCTAACTTGGAAATCGCCGACTTCGAATTCAGCTGCACTGGCCCCTGTTGTTCCCGCCAAAGTCAATGCAATTGCAGATGCTAGTGGTAATTTTTTAAGCATAGTTGTTCTTCTTTTCATGTTAGCCACCTATTGAATAGGATGTTATGCACTCAATCATGTCCGATGAGTTAAAAATATGCAAGAGTTGTAAACAAAAAATGGGCATGTGGTTGTCCGCACTGCCCATTTTTGCTTTTTTCTTAATTTTCAAGCGACCGCTTAGAGCGCTTGCTCTAGCTCCGGTAGCACGTCGAATAAATCGGCGACCAAACCATAATCGGCAACTTGGAAAATTGGCGCTTCTTCATCTTTATTGATAGCGACGATAACTTTTGAGTCTTTCATCCCTGCCAAATGCTGAATCGCACCACTAATCCCCACTGCAATGTAGAGATCTGGCGCAACAATTTTACCGGTTTGACCGACTTGATAATCGTTCGGGACAAAGCCAGCGTCAACCGCGGCACGTGAAGCACCTACAGCAGCACCGAGTTTATCTGCCACTTTTTCAAGCAGGTGGAAGTTCTCACCGTTTTGCATCCCGCGACCACCTGAGATGATCACACTGGCAGCAGTCAGCTCTGGACGCTCTGATTGGGCGAGCTCTTCGCCAACAAATTCGGCTTTATCACTTTGCGCCACAATATCCACTGCTTCAACGGCAGCACTGCCGCCTTCGGCCGCAACGGCGTCGAACGCAGTCGCACGGACAGTGATGACTTTGATGCGGTCGCTCGATTGCACGGTGGCGATGGCGTTACCCGCATAAATTGGGCGCTTAAAGGTATCTGCGCTCTCGACCGCAATGATGTCAGAAATCTGCGCAACATCGAGCAAGGCCGCCACACGTGGCATGAAGTTCTTACCCGTGGTCGTTGCAGGAGCAACGATATGGCTGTAGTTAGCGCCGAGTTGCGCCACTAAATCACCAAGGTTTTCCGCTAAGAAGTGCGCGTACGCTGCGTGGTCAGCAAGTAGTACTTTACTCACTCCAGCAACTTTTGCGGCTTCGTCAGCAACGGCTTGGCAGTTTTCACCAGCCACCAAAACCTCGATGTCACCGCCCATTTCAGTTGCGGCTTGCAAGGTTTTTAAAGTGGCAGCATTTAAACTTTGATTGTTGTGTTCGGCAATAACGAGAATGCTCATATCACTTTTGCCTCATTTTTTAATTTTTCAACTAACTCAGCGACGTCGGCGACTTTCACACCGGCACTGCGTTCTGCTGGAGTTTCAACTTTCAACAGTTGCACTGTGCGCTGAACTTCAACACCTAAATCAGCCGGCGTGGTGACCTCAAGCGGCTTGCGCTTGGCTTTCATGATGTTTGGTAACGACGCATAACGCGGCTCGTTTAAGCGCAAATCTGTCGTGACAATAGCTGGCAATTGTAATTTTACCGTCTGCAGACCACCGTCGACTTCACGGGTCACGCTCACGCTGCCCTCTGCTGGAACCACTTCAGAGGCGAAGGTGCCCTGCGGCATACCGGTCAATGCACCCAGCATTTGCCCGGTTTGGTTATTATCTGAATCGATGGCTTGCTTACCTAAAATCACCAGGTCCGGTTGCTCTTTTTCAACCACTGCTTTGAGCAGTTTTGCCACCGCCAGTGAATCTGGCATATCGTCGGTTTCGATTTGAATCGCCCGGTCACCGCCTAAGGCAAGACCCGTACGCAATTGTTCTTGTACCGCTTTCGGGCCAATTGAGACCAACACGACTTCGTCCGCAACGCCTTTCTCTTTCAGACGCACCGCTTCTTCCACGGCGATTTCGCAAAACGGGTTCAGTGCCATTTTGACATTGGCGAGATCAACGTCTGACTGGTCTGCTTTAACGCGAACCTTGACGTTGTAATCAATGACGCGTTTGACCGCCACTAATACTTTCATGTGCTCGTTCCTGTGTTGCTTAGCCTAAATAATGAATACTTGCTGTCATTTAAAACTGCCCAAGATTAACATTTTTTGGGGCGAAAATGGTATCATTTGAAGCGAATTTCCTACTATTTGTCGGTTATTAAACCTTACAGTTGAGGCTTCAGGTGACAGACTCGCATTCTGCTATACAGGGCTACGGCCAATTAACTGATTTTGATCTCAGCGCCTTGCGCGAACAAGTCCGTGCCCAGGCTCCGGCCCTGCGCTACCTGGTGCAGCGCAGTCGCGAGCTAAAGGCTAACCCGAGCTTACAGGTTGCAGCGCATGAAGTATTTGGCTGCGAGGCGCAGGTTTGGGTTCGCGTCACCCTTGACCAAGATCGGGTGCAATTGGAGTGTTATAGCGAGTCGCGGGTGGTCAACGGCTTACTTGCCGTGCTGCAAGATGCCTTAAATGGCGCCAGCACAGAACAGGTGCTGGCGTTTCAGGTACAGAACTATTTTACCGCGCTGGGGCTTGCTGATTTTATTAGTGAAAGCCGACGTAATGGTCTGCAAGCGGTGGTGCAGGCGATTCAGGCCGCCGTGCGTTCTAACTTGGCCAATAACTGAGCCACTGCGACCATGGCAAAGGTCGCGGTAACGGGCATAGCTGCGCCAAACCCTGTCGCACAGTCCATCCGCATACTACCCGCCCCGGGCTTAGCGTGGCTCCAATGACCTTGGCCATCTGGGTAGCGTAACTGTTCGGTCGAATAAACTGCCGTCACCCCGAAATTACGCGCTGGATTTTTGCTAAAGTTATAGTTGCGCCGCAACATAGAGCGGACTTTTGCGAGCAGCGGGTCCTGCTTTACTTTGGCCAAATCGGCTTTATCGATTTGCAGCGGATCAACTTGGCCGCCGGCACCTCCACAGGTCACCAGCGGCACTTTACGGCGTTTGCACCAAGCGATTAAACCGGCTTTCACCGTCACGCTATCAATCGCATCAAGCACGGCCGTCACCGGTGCACCGAGGTATTGGTCCAAGTTATCAAGGGCAAGAAAGTCATCAATCACCCGCACTTGGCAGTCAGGATTAATCTCCTTCACGCGGGCCGCTAAGACTTCTGTTTTAAGTTGCCCGACTGTACTTGAGAGTGCCGGTAACTGACGGTTGATATTGGTCACGCAGATATCATCTAAGTCGATTAAAGTCAGCCCACCAATGCCGCTGCGAGCCAAGGCTTCAACCGCCCACGAGCCCACCCCGCCTAAGCCGACGACGGCGACATGATGCTGCGCAAAAGCATTCTTGACCTGCTCACCGTAGACGCGAGAAATCCCGCCAAACCGTTCTTTACTCATCGAGTGACCACTTCCACACTAGTTACACGCTAAACGGATAAGCAATCGCTGGATGATACTGATAATTATGTACAGCGAAGTCATCTAAGCTCACCCAGGTTTCGAGATCTTCAAGCGTTTTAATCTCAGGATTGATCTCTAACTGCGGGGCTGGGAATGGCTCGCGCTTGAGTTGCACATCACGCATCAATTCGAGTTGGTCTTCATAAATATGGGCGTTGACGATCTTGTGATAGGCGCGTCCGGGTTTATGCCCAGTAATTTGCGCCATTAACGCCAACAAGGTAAACACTTGTACTTGGTTAAAATTAAGCCCCAACGGCACATCACACGAGCGCTGGTAGCTGGTGAGATACAAGGTGTCGCCCAACAACGAGAAATTGTGGGTATGCATGCACGGGCGCAAACAGCCGCGATCAAATTCACCGGGGTTATAGAAGGTGACAATTTCGCCGCGATCATCGAGCCCTTTGGAGAGGTTATCGACTACTTTGCGAAGCTGATCTAAATGGCTGCCATCGGGCTTGGCCCAACTACGCCCCTGTACCCCGTACACGCGCCCCATATCGTCTTCACCGCGGCGGTGCGGGTTCGCCAACCAGGCTTCGTTTTGATTGGCATTGGCATCCCAGGTTTTGCAGCCAAGCGCACGAAAATCGGCAGCATTATCATAGCCACGTAAGTAGCCCAGCAACTCGGCAATGGCGGCCTTCCAGTAGCTTTTACGGGTAGTGATCAGCGGAAACTGATTGCCCGCCACATCATATTCTAAATCCGCATTAATCACGGTAAGACAGCGTTTACCGGTGCGCTCATTGGTCACCCAAACGCCTTCGTCGACAATTCGCTGGCACAATTGCAGATAACTTTGCATGCTATTCTTCCTTACTTCGCGGCGACCAAGCGCGGCCGCAGCAATAACCACAGACCCAGAGCAATCATTGGCAATGATAGCCACTGCCCCATGGATAAACCAAGCGCGAGCGGGCCAAGATGGGCATCCGGCTCACGGAAATATTCCACCACAAAGCGCGCCAGCCCATAGCCGATCATAAATACCCCACCGATGGTCCCAACCGGACGCGGTTTGCGACTATAAATAGCGAGCACGATAAACAGCAAAATGCCTTCCAGCGCGGCTTGATAGAGTTGCGATGGATGCCGCGCCAGCGGTCCGCCATACTCGAACACCATGCCCCACGGAACATCCGTCGGACGGCCCCAAAGCTCGCCATTAATAAAGTTACCAATGCGCCCCGCGGCTAGCCCGACAGGGGCTAAGGGCGCAATAAAATCGCCCACTTGCAATAAGCTCATTTGATTGCGTTTGGCATGTAGCCAGAGCACCAAAATAACCCCAAGCAAGCCACCGTGGAACGACATGCCGCCGCTGGTGAAATCAAATAAGTAGAGCGGATCGGCAAGGAAGCGCTGCCACTGGTAAAACAATACATAACCAACGCGGCCACCAATGACGACCCCAAGAAAGCCATAAAACAGTAAATCGCTGAATTTTTCTTGGCTCCAACCTTGGGCTTTATAATGTGGCATCTGACACTGGCGCTTACCCCACCAGTACGCAAACGCTAAGCCAACCAGGTACATCAAACCATACCAGCGGATATCAAACGGCCCGAGGCTAAAGATAATCGGGTCAATTTTAGGGTGTTGTATCATGCTTATCCTATTACCAAGTTAATCGCGACAATCACCAAAAATAGCGCGAAGCCGCGTTGTAATTTCGCCACTGGAATGCGCTGTGCCAAGCTGGTGCCAATCGGTGCAAAAATCACTGAAGCAATCGAAATCGCCAGCCACGCTTGAAAATGCACGTAACCTAACAAACCGGAATGGTCGCCTAATTGCTGCCCAAGTACAACGAAAGCGAGGGCTGCACTTATACCGATACTTAAACTCCCCACTGAGGATACGGCAATCGCTTGGCGAATTGGAACCCTTAAGCGTTGTAACAAGGGCACGGTCAGTGAGCCACCGCCGATCCCTACTAAGGCTGATATGGTGCCCATGGCGACCCCGATCACGCCAAGTAAGCGTTTCGAGACCCCAGTTAAAGGTTCGCCATCACGGGCAGGCATCAACATGCGTCCGGCCAGCAGAAACAGTACCACTGCGAAAATTCGTTGTAACCAACTTGGGTGTAATTCGGTGGCAAGCCAAGCGCCGACAATGGCCCCAAGCATTAAGCCTGGAATCAGGCGGCGCACCCAGAACCAACTGATCTGGCCATGGCTATAGTGCGAGCGAGCGGCGCTTAACGTGGTCATGACGATGGTTGCAAGTGAGGTGGCAACAGCCATTGGCACCACCAGTTCCGCGCTCACCCCTAAAATTGGTAGCAGGTATATCAGCAGGGGCACAATGACCAAGCCCCCGCCGATGCCAAGCATGCCAGCGAGTGTTCCCGCTAACATCCCTCCGGCGATGCACCACAACCAACTGGAAAGTAACACCTTGCTTCTATGCTCCTGCGCGGACTAAACCGCCTAACCCAAGTTTTTCCATTTCTAACGCGAGTATTTCGTGTACTTGCGGGGCACTGCGTGCCGCTAATACCTGCTCTAAAACGCTCTGCATTTGTGCCAACGTCAGTTGACTTAACATCCAGCGGACATGATCTAAGCTATAGCCATTCATACTCAAATTGCGATAGCCCATAGCTGCCAGTAACAAAGCACCGCCTGGTTCTCCTGCAAGCTCACCACAGACGGATATGGGCTTTTGCAGCCGCTGACAGGTTTGCGCAATCTCGGCAAGTGCGCGGATCACCGCAGGATGGTAGGCGTCGTATAAGGCGCTAACTCGCTCATTATTGCGATCGACCGCCAATAAGTACTGAGTTAGATCATTACTGCCCACCGAGAAAAAGTCGATTTTTTCGGCGATCACATCGAGTTGATAGAGCACTGCTGGAACTTCGATCATGACGCCCACCTGCGGGTAATGCAAGTGCTGTTGCGGATCTTCTGCCACTTCTTCGCTGACTTCATGATGCGCCTGCTTGATCATGCGCAAGGCTTCATCGACTTCTTCGACGGTACTCACCATCGGCAGCAGAATGCGCAAACTGCAGGTGTTGATCGAGGCTTTGAGCATGGCCCGAATTTGCATCAAGAAAATTTCGGGCTGATCCAAGGTTAAACGGATTCCGCGCCAACCCAAAAATGGGTTTTCTTCGCTAAGCGGTAAATACGGCAGCGGCTTATCGCCGCCGACATCAAGGGTGCGCATCACCACTGTTTGCTCGGCGAATTGTTGTAACACCTCGCGGTATAACTCGACTTGCTCACTCTCAGTGGGAAAGCGCTCGCGCAGCATAAATGGGATTTCAGTACGAAAGAGCCCGACCCCATCGCTTTGTAAGGCTTGCAACCAGCTTTTATCGACTTGCACGCCAAGGTTAAGCTGTAAGCTAAAGGGTTCGCCCTCTTTACTCTGAGCCGGTTGTCCGCGCGCCTGCTCGACCAGTTCCCGCAGCTCCAATTCTTCATTAGCAAGTTGCCGATACTCTGCCACTACTTGAGTTGGTGGATTCAAATACAACTCACCGCTGTAGCCATCCACCACACAGAGTTGGTTGTCGATATCATTTAAATCAAGCTCGGCCACCCCGACAATGGCGGCAATCCCCATACTGCGGGCCATAATTGCGGCGTGCGAATTGCGCGAGCCACGCAGCGAAACCATGGCAACAATCTCAGTATCGGGAAGTTCCGCCAGCATGGTAACAGTGACCTCTTCGGCGACCAGCACACACTGCTTTGGCGGCTTGGTCGCGCGCCGTTCGCGCTGCTGCAAATGGGCGAGAATACGCTGACCGAGGTCGCGCACATCACTGGCCCGCTCTCGAATGTAGTCATCTTCGAGCGCCTCAAATTGCTGCACCAATTGCTCGACGACAATTTTCAATGCAGTTTGGGCGCGCCAGCCGGCTTGAATGGTTTGTTCGACTTGTTGCCCGAGTGATTCCGAATCGAGCATGGCGTGATACACCTCAAAAATCGCTAGGCTCTCCGCTGCGACTTCATCGCGCATGCGCTCACTCAAGCGAATCAAATCCTGTCGGGTCCGCGCCACCGCCGAACGAAACGCGCGGATTTCGCGCTCTGGGTTGTCACAGGGTTTGGCTTTGACTGCGCTCAATTGCGCTAAAGGCTGCATCACATAAGCGGGCGCAATGGCGACCCCAGCCGCTGCGGCGAGACCTTTATAGGTTTGCCCAAACGCAGACTGTTGATGCGGGTGCAGCGCAACGCCTTTGGCCTGGGCATGGGCAATCACGACCGCTAACTGGGCTGCGAGCGTCACCGCAAAGGCTTCTTCATCGGCACTGTAGGCGCGCGCTTCGCGTTGCTGGATCACCAACACACCAAGCACTTTGCGCCGATGAATAACGGGCGTGGTGAGCATGGCTTGATAGCCGGTTTCGTCGACCCCGGGCAGTTGTAAAAAGCGCGGATGCTGGTCTGCTTGAGCAAGGTTAAGGGGCTCTTCGCGCTGGGCTGCGAGACTGATCATGCCCTCGCCGAAATTCATGTAGATCGGCTGTTCTTGGGTAATGCGCAGGCCATCAGTGGCGGCCAGGCGAAAGCGTTGCTGGGCGAAATCAGTCAGGTAAATGGTACACGAATCGGTGTTCAGCGCCTGCTTTACTTCGGTCACAAGGGTTTGCAGCGCCAGCTCAAAGTCTGGCGCTTGATTCACCGCTTGCACTATCCGCTGTAATTGTCGCAGCACGACTTGGCTCCTCAGCGCTTTTTACGCGAGTGACGCTGCTTTCGGTGCTGTCCTGAACGATTTGCCTGAGGCCCACGCGGACCGCCCTGAGTCGGCATAACGATGGGCGCAAACTCACGCATGGCGCGACGGTAGACATCGCGTTTAAATGAGACGACATGGCGGACCGGGTACCAATAACTGACCCAGCGCCAATCATCAAATTCTGGATGTGAGCTTTGCATCACATCCACGTCCGTTTCCGCGCACTTAAGTCGCAGCAAAAACCATTTTTGTTTCTGACCAATACAGGTTGGTCGTTGTTCACGCCGTACCAGCCGCTTCGGTAACCGATAACGATACCATTGCCGGCTGGCATAGATTAACTCGACTTGTTCGGGTTTTAGCCCGACTTCTTCCCACAATTCGCGATACATCGCTTGTTCGGGAGTCTCGCCATCGTCGATTCCCCCTTGTGGAAACTGCCAGCTGTGCTGACCAAATCGGCGTGCCCAAAAGACTTGCCCCTGCTCGTTACAGATGATGATTCCAACGTTGGCGCGGAACCCTTCTGCGTCTATCACGCGAGCATCCTCATAAATTCGATTTCTGGCTTTGATTGTTCCATAATCGCGGCTGCATGAAAAGGAAATAATAGCGAAATCAACAATGCAGGACTTACCCAGCTTATTTGCCAAGGCCAGTCAACTCGCTGGTCGCAGCTTCGCCGAACTTGCCGCTGAGGTGGGCTTGAAAGTGCCTAAAGACCTGCGCCGCAATAAAGGCTGGGTGGGTCAATTACTGGAACAACAACTCGGTGCCAGTGCCGGCTCACAACAATTACAAGACTTCCCGGAATTAGGTGTGGAACTGAAAACGATTCCGATTGACGCAACCGGCAAGCCACTGGAGACCACCTTTGTCTGCACCACGCCACTGGTCGATATTGAGCAGCTCAGCTGGGAGCAGAGTAATGTCCGCAATAAACTCCAGTGCGTCTTGTGGATCCCGATTGATGGGCGCCGCGAAATTGCCTTGGCCGAACGGACCGTTGGCACCGCATTTTTATGGCAACCAAGTGCCGCGCAAGAACAGCAACTGCGACAAGATTGGCAAGAGCATATGGACCGCATTGCGCTTGGCCAAGTGGAACAAATCAGTGCCCATCAAGGCGAAGTGCTGCAACTGCGACCGAAAGCCGCCAACGGTCGAGTTAAGACGCAAGCGATTGGACCCAATGGCCAATTGATTGAGACCTTACCACGCGGTTTCTATCTGAAAACCAGTTTTACCCACAGTATCCTCAGAGATGTATTTAATTTGCCGTAAATGATCATTATTTACGCGGGCATTTGCGCTCGTTATGCTAAGCTAATGTTTTTTAAAATAGGTTCGCAAACAAGATGGATACGCTCGGTTGGCGAGAATGGGGCGCGCTCCCCGATTTAGGTATTGAGGCAATTAAAATGAAAGTCGACACAGGGGCGAAAACCTCGTGCCTGCACGCCTTTCAGATTGAACCTTTTGAGCGCGATGGGCGCGCTTGGGTGAAGATTTGGGTCCACCCTGAGCAAGACAGCTTGCGCGAACATATTTGTGAAGCTGAAGTGCTTGACCAGCGTGAGGTCAGTGATTCAGGTGGACATCGTGAATTGCGCTATGTGATTCGTAGTCGCTTGCAAATTGGCGGATTTGATCAGCCTATCGAGCTCACCTTAACCAATCGCGATAGTATGAAGTTCAGAATGCTGCTAGGTCGCCAAGCCATGAACGGCCACTTTATCGTGAACCCGGAAGCATCTTATTTAATGGGCAACAAGGAATCGGCATCATGAGAATTGCAATTTTATCCCGTAATCCTCGTCTCTACTCGACTAAACGTCTGGTCGAAGCGGGCGAAGAAAAAGGCCACGAGATGCATGTGCTCGACCCGTTGCGCTGTTATATGAACATCAATGCCCGCGAATCATCAATTCACCGCAAAGGTGAGACGCTACCGAAGTTTGATGCGGTGATTCCGCGTATTGGCGCCTCGATTACCTTCTTCGGCACAGCGGTTTTGCGCCAATTCGAGATGATTGGGACCTATCCCTTAAATGAATCGGTGGCGATTTCACGTAGTCGTGACAAGTTGCGTTCACTGCAACTGTTGAGCCGGCGTGGGGTTGGCTTGCCAGTGACGGGTTTTGCCAGTCAGCCACAAGACGTTCCAGACTTACTGGAGATGGTCGGTGGCGCGCCCTTGGTGATCAAATTACTCGAAGGAACCCAAGGCATTGGTGTGGTGCTTGCGGAAACGCGCCAGGCCGCTGAGAGTGTTATCGAAGCCTTTATGGGGCTGAAGTCGCCAATTATGGTGCAAGAATATATTAAAGAAGCCGGTGGTGCAGATATTCGCTGCTTGGTGATTGGCGACAAAGTCATCGCCGCCATGAAGCGCCAAGCGAAAAGCGGAGAGTTCCGCTCAAACTTACACCGCGGCGGTTCGGCAAGCTTGGTGAAGCTCACTGCGGCAGAGCGCGCAACTGCAGTAAAAGCCGCGAAAATCATGGGCCTCAATGTTGCTGGGGTAGATATTTTGCGCTCGAACCACGGCCCGTTGGTGATGGAAGTCAACTCTTCGCCAGGTCTTGAAGGTATCGAAGCTGCGACCGAGAAAGATGTCGCAGGGCAAATCATCAGCTTTATCGAAAAGAACGCGAAAGCGCATAAAACTCGGACAAAAGGAAAAGGTTAAGTGGCCAAGCGCTCGTCACCTGCTGCGTTTCAAATTGCTGAAACGCAGGTCCCACCTGGATCGCGGGTCAGTATTAAATTCCCCGCGGCACGCCTTTACACAGATACTCCGATTGAACTCCATGCGGAAGTTTTTCATGGGGTTAAAAAAGGGCCCGTGCTGTTAGTTTGCGCGGCGATTCATGGCGATGAGCTAAATGGCGTTGAAATCTGTCGGCGCTTGCTCGGCTTAATCGACCCAACCGAATTAGTCGGTACTGTGATAGTGGTGCCGGTGGTGAATATTTTTGGTTTTATTCAACAATCGCGCTATTTACCTGACCGGCGCGACCTTAATCGCTGCTTCCCTGGCTCTGAGCGCGGGGCGCTGGGTAGTCGCTTGGCGTATTTATTCAATGATGAAATCGTCAGTAAAGCGAGCCACATCATTGACCTCCACACCGGGGCGATGCACCGCAGTAACCTGCCGCAGATTCGCGTCGATACCAGCCAAGCCGAAGCGCTGGCGATGGCGGATGCCTTCTCGGCCCCAGTTATTTTGCAGTCAAAGCGCCGTGATGGCTCACTGCGAGCGCTCGCTGGAGATCTCAATATTCCGCTTATTGTCTACGAGGCGGGCGAAGCCTTGCGGTTTGACGATGCGGCCATTCACGCAGGTGTGAACGGCGTCACCAATGTCATGAAATTCTTAAAGATGATGAAAGGACGCAAGCGCCGCGCCAAAGTCACGCCGGTGCTTGCCCCGCGCAGTGTGTGGGTGCGTAATGAATTCGATGGGCTGGTGATTCGAAAGGTCGAACTTGGCCAAACCATTGCCAAAGGCCAAATCATCGCCGAGATTGTGAACCCCCATCGCGATCAAGCCGAAGCACTGCGCAGTCCCTGCCATGGGATTGTCATTGGTATTAGTAATATTCCGGTTTCGAACGAAGGGGAAGCGCTATTTAATATTGCTCAGTTTGACCGCAGTGAAGTGGTGGAAGCCGGTGAGAACGTCGATACCTTTACTGAGGCATACGAGGGGCGGCCATTGTGAGTGCCCTGCACGCGCCTTCGCAATTACTCCTGCGCCAGCAACAGCTTTTGCCTGAAGGGCCGTTACTGGTGATCAATGGCCCCGATCCTGAGTTGAGCCAAAGCCTCTCGATTGGCGCAAGCTGGAACTGGCATGCAGGGTATCATCAGGCCTGGCTGCGACAAGCGGGGCAACACCATTTTGGTGCTGAGCCACCGCTGCTAGCTGCGGATCAGATCAATGCTGCGATTCTTTATCTACCCAAAGAAAAAGCCCTTGCAGACATGGTGTTTGTGGCGCTTGCGGCAACGCTTAAGTCAGGGACGCCGTTATTTATCGTTGGTGAGAATCGCGGTGGCATTAAAAGTATCCATAAGCGCATGCCTGAGTTTTTACAGACTGCACAGAAAATTGCAGTCGGCCATCATTGCGTTTTGCTCGCCAGCGCCATTGATGCCGCGCAGCACTTTCAGTTGGATGATTTTATTCGTTGGTGCGAACTCGACCAGCCCGGGCATGTTGAGCCTTTGCGCCTAGCAAGTTTCCCCGGCGTGTTTGCCTACCCGAGTATCGATGCGGGCAGTGCCATGTTACTCGAGCATCTGCCGCAATGGCAGCAAGGCCGGGTGTTAGATTTTGCCTGCGGGCATGGGGTGTTAGGCGCATGGCTACAGCGCAACAGTAGCGCACTGACCGTCGACTACCTGGATGTGAGTGCATTGGCCCTGGCTGCGACGACGCGGACGTTAGCCGCGCAACAGCTGACCGGTACGCTCATAGCGCAAGACGGTTTAGCTGCCGAGCAAGGCCAGTACAAGTATATTGTCAGCCACCCGCCCTTTCATACCGGACTTGCCACCGACTATAAAATCGGGGCTGAGTTTCTCAAGCAATCACGGCAACATCTCGAGCGCGGGGGCGAACTTTGGTTGGTTGCGAATCGCTTTTTGCCATGGCCGGAGTTGCTCGAGCAAGTATTCGGGCGCTTTGAACGGGTTGCACAGGATAATAAGTTTGCCGTGTATCGTGCTATCCATGAGGTCCGCCGGTGAGTTGGGTCAAAAGTATCCGCCGCGCCAGCCTGCTCCATAGTGTGCTGGTTGCATGGCTGGTGGCGGTATTGGCGGGAACGATTTATACCGCCTACTACTACCAACAAGTCCGCGACTACCTATTGCAACGCAGTGACGAAATGGCGGAATTGATTACCTTAAGTGGACAACGAAATATCGTTCTTACCGCGTCTCGTGATCCGCACACATGGCTTTCGACTCTTTACACCACCTCTTGGGTTGAACATGTGCATTTGTATCAGCGCACGCAGAGTTCAGCACAATTACGCTTTTTAGGCAGTTACAACAAACAAGGACTTGCCGCGATTCCGGTGCGCCGCGAGTCCCAACTGGAGCAAATTGGTCCGCAATTACGCGAGGACTATATTGATGTGGCCAAGCAGATTACCAATAACGAGCGAGTGATCGGCTATGTGTATCTGCGCTCAAGTCGTGCGCCGCTCGACTTAGTGTTATTACGAGGGGTGATCATTACCAGTGTGATTTCTTTGCTGGCGATTCTTCTCAGTTTGCTGCTGGCACGGCGTCATCGCCGCCAGACCATTGATACCCTGGCGCAACTCACGCAGCAATTACGCGAACTCAGCGAGCATCCGGCAAATGGCAAACGACTGCATGATTTTGACTTACGCGAGCTCGATGAGATTGGCTTAGCCATTAACCGTCTACTTGGCCGCTATGAGCAGCGCCAACGCCGCCTCGAGCAACGCAAAAATCATGCTGAGCGACGCGCCAATGACTTAACGGAGCAATTGGCGCAGCGCGCTAAAGCACTCAGCGAGGCCAACGCAGAATTCGCTGAAACGCTTGAAAGTTTGCATCAATACCAACAGCAGTTGGTTGAGGCGAAAAAGATTTCCTCGCTACGGGAGATGGTTGCGAGTATTGCCCACGAGGTCAATACCCCGGTCGGGCTGGTTATCACCTCGCTCTCCATAATGAACGACCAGCTCGATGGTTTGGTAGAAAAAGTGAGCTCAAAGCAATTAACCCGTGCGCAGCTCGAACAGTTTATCCAACAACATCAGGAAAATTTGGCTTTAGTTAAACGAAACATAGATCGGACCGCGGGTCTGATTGCGCGTTTCAGCCAGCTAGCGCTTGACCAATTCGCCGAGGAACCGCAGTTAATTGAACTGAGTACCTTTTGCGCTGACCTGACAGCAAGCCTACAAACTCGGCTCGAGCCGTGGCCGACGCTTAGCCTTAAGTTGCAGTGTTCTGACACGGGGGCCTACCTGCTCAAACCGGGTCCGATTAATCAAATTTTGACTCAACTTGTACAAAATTCTATACAGCATGGTTTCGAAGATGGCCAAGCTGGAATCATCGATATTCAGCTACAGGTGAGTGACGCGACAGCTGACAGCGCTGAGAGGCAATTACAGATCCGTTATCATGATAATGGCCGTGGGATTGATAACTCCTTGATCGATCGTATTTTTGACCCGTTTGTCAGTGGTCGCAAAGACGTCGGTGCCAGTGGGCTTGGTTTATACCTTGTTTATAACCTTGTCCATCAAGTTCTGCACGGGCAAATTAAAGTCAGCAGTGATTCAGATTCTGGAACACGTTTCCATATCACTCTTCCTATCTCTGCGTAGTGATTACAAACCCATTAAAATCAATACCTTATTTATTGTTCGTGTTATTCTAAAGTTTTTTGATAAAGAGATTAGGTGTTTCTTAAAGAGTTCTGCTAAAATGTAACAATTTTACTCCTTTTCAACATTTGTTAATGGACAGCAGGACGCAACATGAGCGCAAGACTTTTAATTGTCGAGGATGAAGTCGTTACTCGAAACACCCTGACCCGATTATTTCAGCAAGAAGGCTATGATGTGTTTGATGCGGCAGATGGCATGCAAATGCAACGCATTATGGCGCGCCAGCAGGTTGATTTAGTCATTATGGACGTTAACCTGCCGGGTAAAAGTGGTATCCAGCTCGCTGAAAAATTACGCGAGCAAGAGAACATTGGCCTGATCTTTTTAACGGGTCGTGATGCTGAGGAAGATCGTTTGTTGGCGCTCGAACTTGGGGCTGATGATTATCTTATTAAGCCGTACAATCCGAAAGAATTGATCATTCGGGTCCGTAACTTATACCGCCGTATCGAAGCTCTGAAGCAGCAAGAGCGTGAAATTGGCCATGAAAGCGTGGTCTACGAGTTCAACAACTGGCGCCTCGAGAGTGACAGTCGCTGCTTGTTTGCACCTGATGGCACGGTTTATCGTCTGCCGAAAAGTGAATATCGCGCGATGGAATTATTTGTCACCAATCCGGGTAAGATTCTTGACCGCGAGACCTTGGTGAAGAAAATGCTAAACCGTGAATTGCGACCTAACGACCGCACGGTTGACGTCGCGATTCGTCGGATCCGCCGACATTTTGAGAATCAAGGCGATGCACCGAATCTGATCACCACGATTCACGGCGAAGGGTATCGCTTTATCGGGCAAGTTAACGTGCGTTATCTCGAAGCGCCGTCATTGAACGCCCCGAGCAACTAACCAACGTTTTAATTCGGCTTGATGTTGTGGCTGCTGTTTGGCCCACGCATCAAGCCGTTTTTCTAGCTCTTCCCACTGCCAAGGTTGGCGCTCGATCAATTCCATTTCACTGGCCAATTCATGCAAGCCGACCGAACGACAGGCTCCTTTTAACTTATGTGCTTGGCGGCGGGTTTCTGTTTCATCGCGCTGAGCAACTAAATGCTGCATCAGTTCAAGATAACCTCCGATGTTATCTGCGAACGTCTCATACATTTCGCCGACGCCCTCAGTACCGAGCAAATCGTAATATTGCTGAAGTAGTTTTTCATCGATCATGATTGGTCTCCTTTCCTCGCCAAGCGAGCCGATTTATCCCTATTACTTCGATTACTGCTATCGAATTTCTTTACTGCGACTATTGAACCCTATCTGGCAAACTATCGTAAACACGTTAGATCGAGTATACTTACGCCCCCGTATTTTGGGAATGCTGAAATTCACGTAACGTTTGGAGCCGTATTAGCATGCCAACCGCAACCCCAACGATGATGCCAGACATCGCGAACCAGACCAAAGCGCAAACTGAAGGGACTTTGGATTGGGTCGGGATGAGTAATATTGAGATGCCCGTGGTGGTCGGAGCCGCCAACGAACCGGAGCGTCCAGTCAGTGCCCGCGTCGAAGCGTTTGTCAATTTGACCGACCCCAAAGCGAAAGGCATTCACATGTCACGACTCTATTTATTGCTCGAAGATTTATCGAACAATAATGCGCTTAACTATAGCACGCTTAAAACTCTGTTAAACGATTTTATTAGCAGTCATGATGGGCTTGCAAACCAAGCGTTTGTGCAATTTGCCTTTGATTATCACTTACGCCGTAAATCGCTGATTAGTAAAAAGCAGGGGTGGAAAGCGTATCCAGTGGTGATTACCGGTCGATACAACCAAGGTAACCTTGATCTGCAACTCGCGGTTGAAGTGCCTTATTCATCGACTTGCCCATGCTCAGCAGCGCTGGCGCGGCAACTCATCCAAGATGCGTTTGCAGAGCAATTCGGCACCGATGAAGAAGTCGATGCAGAATTGGTCCATCGTTGGCTCGGCACAACTCAAGGGATTGTCGCTACGCCGCATAGTCAACGCTCAATTGCTGAAGTCAAAGTTAAATTAAGTGAGCAAACCACTGAGTTCCCAGTGGTCGAACTGATCGATGCGATTGAAGATGCTTTACAGACGCCTGTGCAGGCTGCTGTGAAACGTGAAGATGAGCAAGAATTTGCCCGTTTGAATGGGCAAAATCTCATGTTCTGTGAAGATGCAGCGCGGAAACTTCAGCATGCCCTAAACCAAGAATCGCAATACGCAGATTTCTGGATTCGGGTGAACCATTACGAATCATTGCATGCTCATGATGCAGTGAGTATCACCACCAAGGGGATCACTGGCGGTTTTAGCGCCTGATTTGTGTACCCGAAGTTCCGGCTGGGTTATACTACGCAGCCGGAATTTTTTTGTTTGAGTCACTATGAAAACAATCGACATCGTTGGCATCGGCAATGCCCTCGTTGACCAAGAATTCGAGGTCACGGACGAATTTCTAACCCAGCATCAAATCGAGAAAGGCATGATGACCTTGATCGAAGATGCCGATCAAGAGCGCCTTATTGCAGAACTCGCAAAACGCGGCGAATTAAAGAAACAATCAGGTGGCGGATCAGCTGCAAATTCACTGGTCGCCTTTGCCCAATTTGGTGGCAAAGCTTTTTACTGCTGCAAAGTTGCCGATGACCAAGCCGGCCAATTTTACTGCGACGACCTTGAGCAGATCGGCATCACCACCAATACCGGTCACACGAAGCATGAAGGTAAAACCGGTCGCTGCTTGGTGATGGTCACCCCTGATGCTGAGCGGACCATGCGCACCTATCTTGGCATTACCGCTGATCTCTCCACCGCAGAGCTCGACGAAGATGCGATTGCCAAGGCCGACTATTTATATATTGAAGGTTACTTAGTGACGTCACCGATTGCTCGCCAAGCAATTGCCCGCGCCAAAGAAGTTGCGCGCGCGCACGGCACCAAGATTGCAATGACCTGTTCTGATCCGGCAATGGTGAAATACTTCCGAGACGGGATTGATGAGATCTTAGCCGGCGGCGTCGACGTAATGTTCTGTAATCAAGAAGAAGCTCGCATCCTGACCGGTACTGATGATGAACAAGCCGCGCTGCAACAGCTGCGCCAGCATGCGGACATTGTCGCTATCACACTCGGCAAACGCGGCGCACTGTTAGGCGATCGCGACCAACAAGTCGCGGTGCCTGGCGTTAAAGTTGAGGCGCGTGATACCAATGGTGCGGGTGATATGTTTGCCGGGGCCATGATGTTTGGACTCACCCGCGGCTATTCACTGGCCGCCTGCGGTGCGCTTGCGAGCCATGCTGCGGCTGAAGTGGTGACCGAGTTCGGCCCGCGCTTAAGCGCCGATCGGCAGCAACAATTATTGATTCGCTTACAACATAATCCCGAATTTAATTCATGAACGAGGTTGTCATGCAAGATTACAAAGTAGCTGATATTGGCTTAGCCGATTGGGGTCGCCAAGAAATCAAAATCGCTGAAACCGAAATGCCGGCTTTGATGGCAATTCGACGCAAATATGCCGACAGCAAGCCACTCGCTGGCGCGCGTATTATCGGCTGTATCCACATGACCATCCAAACCGCAGTCCTGATCGAAACTCTGATTGAACTGGGGGCCGAAGTGCGTTGGTCATCGTGTAATATTTTCTCGACGCAAGATCATGCTGCTGCTGCAATGGCCGCTGCTGGCGTGCCAGTATTTGCTTGGAAAGGCGAAACCGAAGAAGAATATGAGTGGTGCTTAGAGCAAACGTGTCATAAAGATGGTGAGCTTTGGGATGCCAACATGATCCTTGACGATGGCGGCGACTTGACCCTATTGATTCATGACAAGTACCCGCAGATGCTCGATAAGATTCACGGCATCACTGAAGAAACGACCACGGGTGTTCATCGTTTATTAGAGATGCTGAAAAAAGGCACGCTGAAAGTTCCTGCCATTAACGTGAATGACTCAGTGACCAAATCAAAGAACGATAACAAATACGGTTGTCGCCACTCTTTGAGCGATGCCATCAAGCGCGCAACTGACCACCTATTGATGGGTAAAAAAGCCTTGGTGATTGGTTATGGTGACGTGGGTAAAGGCTCAGCTGCGAGCTTGCGCCAAGAAGGCATGATCGTAAAAGTCACTGAGATTGATCCAATCTGTGCAATGCAAGCCTGTATGGACGGTTTTGAGGTGGTCTCACCTTATATTGATGGTATCAACAGCGGTGCTGCCAGCTCGATTAATAAAGAGCTACTGGCCAATACCGATTTGTTGGTGACTACCACAGGTAACGTCAATGTGTGTGATAAACACATGTTGGCGGCACTTAAGCCAACTGCACTCGTGTGTAACATTGGTCACTTCGATAACGAAATCGATACCCTTTATATGCGTGAAAACTGGCGTTGGGAAGAAGTGAAGCCACAGGTTCACAAAATCTATCGCAGCGACGCTGAAAACGACTATTTGCTGTTGCTCTCAGAAGGCCGTTTGGTCAACTTAGGTAACGCTACCGGCCATCCAAGCCGGATCATGGATGGCTCATTTGCCAACCAAGTGTTGGCACAAATGCACTTGTTCGATGAGAAGTTCGCTGACTTGCCAGCGTCTGAAAAACCTGCCAAGCTTCGGGTTGAGGTATTACCGAAGCAACTCGATGAAGAAGTTGCGCGTTACATGGTTGAAGGGTTTGGTGGGGTTGTCACCAAATTGACTGAGACCCAAGCGGATTACATTCACGTGGCGGTTGAAGGACCATTCAAGAGCGACGACTACCGCTACTAAGCGAGTAATAGGTTCCATGGAAATAACCTACAAAGAACTAACGGCCGCCGATCACGCGGCCGTTATTGAATTAGGCAATCGGGTTCACGGTGACAATTATCTGACCGAGGCGAACCTGCAGGATTACGCCGCGCGAGGGCTCTACAAAGGCGTCAACTTAAGCTGGTTGGCTTTTGTCGATGGCAAACTTGCGGGGATTCGACTGACTTTTGCGCCAAGCCAGTGGGATACTGAAACGGACACCACACCGAGTGCTTGGCGCGTGCCCGCTGAGCAAATGGTTTACTTCAAGTGTTCCGCAGTAGATTCAAGTATTCGTGGTGCGGGGCTCGGCCGAGGCTTATTAAAGCAATCCATCGCTGCCGCTAAGTCTGTTGGCTGCAAAGCCGGGCTTGCGCACATATGGCTGAACAGCCCAAACAACAGTGCTTACGGTTACTTTAGTAAATGCGGTGGCGAATTAGTTGCAGAGCATGCCAACCGTTGGCACTACATCTCGGTGCATGAGGGCTACCACTGCCCGGTCTGTGATGGCATCTGCCATTGCTCTGCGGCAGAAATGATCCTCTATTTCGACCAAGACTAAATGAGAGCGGGCGCCATGTATGATCCCCTTGTCGATGCGCGCCCGGACCCACAGGCTGCGCCCGCGTCCAGTTATTGGCAGGCGCATACCCATACGGTTTGGCCCGAACCCCAGCAACCTCCAACACAGGCGGATATGGTTGTCATCGGTGGCGGCTATACCGGTCTTAACGCGGCCCTCGAGTTAGCCGAACGCTATCAACAACAAGTCGTCCTGCTTGAGGCCAATCAACTTGGCTGGGGCTGCTCGACTCGAAATGCCGGCTTTGCGATGCCAGGTACCGGACGGCTGGGTTATCAGCAATGGGCCGAGCGACTTGGTGAACAAACTGCACAAGCGATTCAACAGGAATATCGGGCTGGGTTTGCACAGCTCGAGCGGCATCTTGCCGCCTGCCCTGAGCAGTTGCAAATTCAGCGCGGCGGTTATTTAAAAATTGCCCATAAAGCCAGTACGGTCGCGGCGTTAAAACGCCAATACGAGGCCCTTAGTGCGTACGAGCCAAGCACCCGCTGGCTTGATTATGAGGCGACCCAAGAGCGACTGAAAAGCCCCCAAGCACACGCCGCTTTGCACTTTACCCATAGTTTTGGTGTGAACCCGCTGCTGCTAGCTAGCAGCATTGCCCGTCAAGCTGCCGCGGCAGGCGCACAACTGTGTCCACACCAGGTGGTCGAGAACATTGAGCGTAACGCCAATGGCTTTACGGTCCGTACCCAAACGCAACAGATTCAAGCTCATAAAGTACTGATTTGCAGTAATGGCTATACCCCCAACAAACTCCATCCAGCCCTGCATGGTCGCAGCTTACCGGTACTCTCGAGCGTGCTGGTCACGCGGCCACTCACAGCCACAGAATTAGCGGCTACCGGGTTAACAAGTCAGCATTTAGTGATGGATACTCGGGTCCTGAAATATTACTTCAGGCTGTTGCCAGATAATCGGTTATTGTTCGGTGGGCGCGGCGCGGTTCGTGGTAAAGATGCCAATAAAGCAAAGTATGCGCGGCATTTATTGGCTGCCCTTGCGGCGACTTTTCCACAATTACAGCGTTTGAGCCAACAGCCTCCTGATTATTTTTGGAGTGGCTGGGTGAGTGTTGCTTTAGATGATTATCCGCGGATTTATTCCCCAGAACCGGGGCTATTTACGGCGATGGGCTACTGCGGTTCAGGGGTGACCTTTACCCAAGTCGCTGGCCAACGCTTGGCGCAGTTAGCGATGGGCGAGCAACTGCCCGCCCTGCCGTTCTACCAATCTGAATTGCCGCGCTTTCCACTGGCCAGCTTGCGCCGTCTTGGCCAGTGGGGCTTTTACCAATGGGCGCGGCTGACGCAATAAAATTAGAGCCCAAAGACCACTTTTTCGCTACGCAGCATGCGACCAATCAAAGCCAACAACAGCCCTGATAACGCTAGCGTCGCTACAGCACTTATCCCCATTGCGGCATATTGCAGATTCTCGCCTTTGATAATATCAAGTAGGGCCTGATGCTGACCGGTCAGTGGCAAGTAATAGAGGATCGGTGTTTTAATCCGCGCGAACTCAACTCCGAATACCGCCAACATAGGCACCATCAGCAAGAACGAGATGTAGGTCTGTGCCTCTTTAAAGCTTTTCGCCCGGAACGAGACAAACAACTGCAATGCGGTCGCCAGCAGCGCTAACGGTAACAATAGCAACATGATTAAAAACACATGAGCGGTCGCAATATCGACACTGATACCGATATTTTGCAGCGGTAAAAATTTAAAGATAAGCGGGATCAAAATCACACTTAAGACGCCACCAAACATGGCAAAACAACTTGCGGCAAGGGCTTTGCCCCAAACCAATTGCTGCGCGGTAAGGGGTTGCGACAACAGCAGCTCGAGGGAGTTGCGTTCGCGTTCACCGGCACTGATGTCAATCGCGACGTTCATCCCAGAGAAGAACACTGAGAGCAACATAAAGACCAGCACAGACCCCATCAACAATACCGCTCGTGAGCCTTTGGTGGCGGTATCCTGTTTGACTAAATCAAGCGGTTGCATTAAGCGTGGATCAAGCCCGCGCATGAGCAAGCGCATGGAGCCAAGTTGGCTACTATAAGCATTAACCGCCGCTTCGACCCGACGGATATCGGCGCGCTGCTTCTGCGCTGAGAAATCAGCGGTTAAGGTCACTGCCACCGGCTCGGCACGGGCGATTTTGTCAGCCCATTCAGGGTCGATTTCAAGCACAATTGGTTCACGCCCGGCAGGCCAGGGTTTATCGCGTTGAACGATGCCCCGCTCCGCCAAAAACTGAGTAAAGGCCGGCGCCGCTTCGGTCCCTTTGAGATCAATCTCGACATCGCTTTCGCTGGTGAGCTGGCTTATCAACATATAAAAAGCCGCCGCCATCAGCAGCGGACCGAAAAAAGCGTAAGACATAGCCGCCATCACTGAACGCTTATCACGTACGGCATCTTTAAGCTCTTTTAACCAGACAATTTTAATTTGTTGCATCATGCTGCGATCCCCTCATCGGTGCCGATGATCTTCACAAAGGCCTCTTCTAAGGCGCTTTCGCCGGTGAGTTCACAAAGTTCTTGCGGCGTGCCCTGTGCGGCGACTTTGCCTTTGGCAATCACCACCACTTGGTCACAGAGGGCAGCCACTTCTTGCATTACGTGGGATGAAAACAAAATACTGGTGCCCTGGCTGCGCAGTTCACGCAATAAGTCACGTAAAATGCGCGTACTCATTACGTCTAGTCCGCGACTCGGTTCATCCAAGATAAGGTGTTTGGGCTGATGCACAATCGCTTGTGCCAGTGCAACTTTCATCCGCTGGCCCTGCGAGAAACCGGTGGCGCGGCGATCGGCAATCGCGACCATGTCGAGGCGCTCCAACACCTGCTGCGTAGCGGCAGCTGCTCGCGTGCTATCCATACCGTGTAAACGGGCAAAGTACATGACTTGCTCGCGCGCGGTTAGGCGCTCATATAAGCCGAATTTATCAGGGAAAATACCAATCTTTTTGCGTGCAGCAAGGGGATCTTGCTGGGCATCGATGCCATCAATCAAGGCCGCCCCGGTATCCGCCTGCAATAGGCCATAAATGGTCCGTAAACAGGTGGTTTTGCCGGCGCCGTTCGGGCCGAGCAAGCCGGTAATCTGTCCCGCTGGACAACTAAAAGTAAGACCATCAAGGGCGTGGACGTCACCAAAACTTTTGCGCAGTTCTTTCACTTCAATCATGAGCTCTCCTTAGCGACCTGCGCCGTTTTCGTTGAGGATAAAGGGCAAAGGTTTCGCCTCTTGTAAGCAGCTGTCATCAAGCTCAGCGAGTTGCAAGGTATCGATAAACTGTGCGGCTAAATCATTGGCACAGGTGTGCGAGACAATCGTGTGTGAACCCTGCGGTGCGACTAAGTGACGACTATTACTTAACGTTTCAGCTGCCAAATCGCCCCATGCAACTGGGGTGACTGGATCAAGCTCACCCGACAACAGTAGCGTTGGTACATCACTTACCACAGGCTCAAACCAACTGTCCGGGCGCTGTTGCTGAGGCCACACTGAGCACATTGCGGCAAAGCTCTCACCGGTACGGCCTCCAATAAAATCATTATCGGCATCCGCTGCCAGTAACTCTGGCGTCGCCCGCGGCATATCTTCACTACATAAAACGGACAGCGTCAGCCCCAGATAAAGTGGTTGTTGGCTCATCAAACTGCCCATCAAGCCAAGCAGCGGCTGATAGTTTCGCGCTGCGGTCTCGGTAATAATGAAAGGCAACATCGATTGGCTCATAGGTGAGTACAATGCAGCTCGCAGCACATCGGTAAAGCGACCTGCGGTAAAGCGCAATTCAACGGGCTCGTTGCTTAAAGGGTCGTTAACCGTCAACAGTTCAGGATTTTGCTGTAACTGGCTCAGTGCTTGTTGAAAACTTTGCTCAAGATTAGGAAACGCCTGCGCACAAGCGCTATCGGCTGCGCAACGCTCGAGCATTTTGGCAAACGCATCGGCACCATGCCGACCAAACGGCCCCACCACCACTTGCACCGGGGCTAAAGCGTCTAACACGGCACTGCGGACACTCTCTGGAAACTCACGTAAGTAAACAAGCCCAGCACGACTGCCATACGAGCCACCATAAAGGTTCACTTGTGGATAGCCAAGATGCTCACGTACGGCTTCGAAATCCTGAATGGCATGGACACTATGATATTGGGTGAGATCGCGATCGACATACTGCGCCAGACACTCCAGTGCCATTAATGATGGATCCATCTCTTCGTCGCGCAGGCTAAGCATCGCAACAGAATCTTCAGCGCAACTAAGCGGGTCTGATTGGCCCGTGCCACGCTGATCGATAAGTAATATATCGCGATTCCGACGGACCTCTTTGAAGATGCGATTTATTCCCGCAGCAAGTTCGGTCGCAGCCTGACCGGGGCCACCGGCTAAAATGAGTAGTGGATCATTCCGCTTACCTTCGCTAACGGCGGGTAATACCGCATAGTTAATCGAAATCGTTCGACCATTATCAGGCTCAGTGTAATTCTCAGGCACAACCAGCGCACCACAAAGTACTTGCTCCGAGATATTCTCGAGATAGCAAGGGGTAAGTTTCGGGGTGCTAGCAACCTCTGTCTCAGCCTGTGCGGATATTGGCATAGTAAATACCATTACGGTGCCAACTAAGGTTAGCATCAATGCGAGCTTGTTCATGAGTTCCTTCCCATATAATCAGACAATGCTATGAGTCTACCGACTCCATTATCAGATGCCCAGTAAAACAGAAAGGTAAAGTTGTAAAGAAAGGTGTCGCTACCGCGCCCGCTGCCAGACGTTAGTGGTAAATGGATGGGGATTGTTGCTGTCGGCTGGATGCTCGACTCGCTCGAGTAACTGCCATTCAGCGATCGCCTGATAATCAGGGAAATAGGTATCGCCTGCGGTTTCAAGATCGATATCGGTCAGATACAGACGCTCAGCATGAGGTAAAAAGATCTCGTAAATCGTCCCCCCACCGATGATCATCAGCTCATCGCTGTGAGTTTGTTGCTGCGCCACCTGCACGGCTTGCTCTGGGCTGCCAACCCAAACCACTCCTTGGGCATCGGTTACAGCAGCTGGGTACTGGCGTGACACTACGATATTGAGGCGTCCGGGTAACGGGCGACCGATCGATTCATAGGTTGCACGCCCCATCACTACAGGTTTACCGAGGGTGACACGCTTAAAATGCTGGAGTTCGGCGGGCAGATGCCATGGCATTTGCCCATCTTTACCAATCACTCGATGCTTTGCCATCGCGGCAACCAGTGCAATTCGCATGCCCGCTTATCCTTTTATGCTTGCTTAAGGCTTGTAGATGATTTCAACATCGTGGTCATCATCATCGTCAAAATCGTCATCACCGAAGTCATCATCAAAGGCTTCGAGTTGTTCATGATGATAGTTATCCCACTTGAATTCAACCTCTGCGGGCTGCTCTTGTTCAGCTTCTGGCTCTTCTTTCGGTAAGCTCTCAAGATGCTCAAGCACAGCTTTACAAAGCACGTCAGTACCCTGCTTCGCCAGCGCGCTGATTTGAAATACCGGACCGTCCCATGCCAGTGCTTCTTTTACTTGCTGTAAGCGCTCAGCGATGGTGTCGTCATCAAGCAAATCCGTCTTATTCACCACCAACCAACGTGGTTTGGCGGCCAGCTCTGGGCTATATTTTTCCAGCTCATGGACAATTTTCACCGCCTGTTCGGCAGGGTCGGTATCATCGTATGGGGCTAAATCGACCAGATGCAGCAATAAGCGGCAGCGCTCAAGGTGTTTCAAGAACCGAATCCCGAGGCCAGCACCTTCAGCGGCGCCTTCAATCAAACCAGGAATATCGGCAATGACAAAGCTGGCGTGTGGCGCTGGATTCACCACACCAAGGTTTGGAATCAAAGTAGTAAATGGATAATCCGCAACTTTAGGCTTGGCCGCTGAAACCGAGCGAATAAAGGTCGACTTACCGGCATTTGGCATCCCTAACAAACCGACATCGGCAAGCAGCATCAGCTCTAACTTAAGCTGCCGAATTTCACCTGGAGTACCGTTAGTTTTCTGGCGTGGAGCACGGTTCGTTGAGCTCTTAAAGCGGGCATTGCCGAGGCCATGGAAACCACCCTTGGCAACCATCCGTCGAATCCCATGCCGGGTCAAATCGCCAAGCACTTCACCGGTTTCGAGATCCGTTGCCCGAGTTCCCACAGGAACCTTAAGCACCACATCTTCGCCGCGCTTGCCGGTACAGTTTTTACCCATACCGTTTTGCCCGCGTTGTGCTCTGTGAATGCGCTCAAAGCGATAATCGATAAGGGTATTGAGGTTTTCGTCGGCTTCTAGATAAACGTCGCCGCCATCCCCGCCGTCACCACCGTCGGGGCCACCTTTAGGAATGTATTTCTCACGCCGAAAACTGACCACGCCATTACCGCCGTCGCCTGCTTCTACGCGAATTTCGACTTCATCTACAAACTTCATGATTTCCTGCCTGCCAATATGAAAAAACCCCGCCACACCGGACGGGGTTTCTAATCTCTTCGCTAGCTTGAGAGTAACTTATTCAGTTACGATGCTAACGTATTTGCGGTTCTTAGGACCTTTCTCCGCAAAAGAAACTTTCCCGTCCGCTAATGCGAACAAAGTGTGGTCACGACCAATACCAACGTTGTCACCAGCGTGGAACTTAGTACCACGTTGACGCACGATAATGCTACCAGCGAGAACTGATTCACCACCGTAGCGTTTTACACCCAGACGTTTACTTTCTGAGTCACGACCGTTACGAGTTGAGCCTGCGGCTTTCTTGTGTGCCATCTGTCGTTACTCCTTAATTAACCGTTGATACCAGTGATCTTAACTTCAGTGTACCACTGACGATGACCTTGACGTTTCATGTGGTGCTTACGACGACGGAACTTGATGATGTTCACTTTGTCGGCACGACCGTGGTTAACCACTTCCGCTTTGATGGATCCACCAGAAACAAATGGCGCGCCGATTTTAACGTCGTCACCGTTCGACAGCATAAGCACTTGGTCGAACTCAACTACTTCACCGGTAGCTGCTTCCAGTTTTTCCAGGCGGACGATTTGGCCTTCAGTTACACGGTGTTGCTTACCGCCACTTTGGAATACTGCGTACATAGATTTTCTCCGATATGCCCAGTTGGGCGCCTAGATTATTCAATTAGGGCGCGAATTGTACATAAAGTTTTGGGGGGAGTAAAGGGGCTTATTGGTTATTGGTTATTAGTTATTGGTTATTGGTTATTGGTTATTGGTTATTGGTTATTGGTTATTGGTTATTGGTTATTAGTTATTGGTTATTGGTTATTGGTTATTGGTTATTGGTTTAACTAATAACTAGTAACTAATAACCAATAACGCTCTGCGCCCTCTTAGGCAATTCGATTGACGGCGATGTCCGCTAGCGCATCCAGTGCTTGTTTATAGAGCGAATCAGGCAATAGCGCCAGCTGCTGCTGGGCTTGCTGGGCCGCTTCGAGTGCTTTATTGCGGGTATATTCTAGGGCGCCGGTGCGCTCCATTGCCGCCAAAATTTGCTGCAATTTATCGCGGCCATCGCCTTGTTCGATGGCTTGGCGGATCATTGCACTTTCGACTTCATCGCCGTGCCACATCGCATACAACAAAGGCAACGTTGGTTTACCTTCAGCAAGGTCATCGCCCGCTTGTTTGCCCATGACCTCGCTGGCCGCGGTATAGTCGAGAATATCGTCAACCAGTTGGAACGCGGTACCAAGATAGCGACCGTAGTTGGCCAGTGCAGTCTCAACTTCGCTAGGTTGCTCGGCTAAGACGGCACCCAGTTGCGTGGCCGCTTCGAATAACTGTGCGGTTTTACCGTAAATCACATCAAAGTAACTGGCTTCGGTGGTATCTGGATCATTACAGTTCATCAACTGCAATACTTCACCTTCGGAGATCACGTTGGTCGCATCAGCAAGAATTTTCATCACCTTCATCGATTCTAAGGTGACCATCAGCTGAAACGCGCGAGTGTACAAAAAGTCGCCGACCAAGACGCTGGCTTCGTTACCAAATACGGCGTTTGCGGTTTTTTCACCACGACGAAGTTCAGACGCATCCACGACATCGTCGTGTAGCAAAGTAGCGGTATGAATAAACTCGATAATGGTCGCGAGGGTCAGGTGACCTTCACCTTGATAACCTAACGCGCGCGCAGCGGTCACTGCGAGCAAGGGGCGCAGACGTTTACCACCACTGTGGATGATATACATACCGAGCTGATTAATCAGCGCCACATCGGATTGTAATTGTTGTCCGATGAGGGTATTCACCCCCTTCATATCTTCTGCCATTAAGGCATTGATTTCGTTTAACTTCATGTGCTATTGCCGCAACGCGACGTGGTCAGAATATGAAGTCTCAGATTGTACCTGAAAATATCCGCTCGCACACCCTTTCGCGTTCGCCAATAAAAAAGCCACGCTCAATGGCGTGGCTTTTGAGTTTTACCCGGCTCTTAGAAACGATACGCAGTGCGCACGTAGTAGAAACCGCCGTTTACGCCCATCGGCGAAGTCGGTGGGTACTCAGAACCGACCACTGAACTAGCAAATGGGTTGTCATCTGGGCGGTTATCGAACAAATTCTTCGCCCCGATAGCAACATCCCAACCTTCGCTGAAGCTATACCCTGCTTCAACATCTACAGTGAGTTCAGCACCTGGGAAGATATCTAAACCACCGCCGGCATCCACGTGGTCTTCGTAGTATTTGCCATAATAGTTCAAGCGGGTGAGTAAGCGATAGTCGCCACGCTCGTAATCAAAGGTTGCGGTTGCGCGGTGTGCTGGAAGGTTATCTTCAAGCATCTGCACTTTCGCAGCATTGATGTTAGCAGGGTTGTACGAATCAACCGTGGTATCCGTCCAGTTATACGCTAAGGCATACTTCATCTCACCGCCAAACAGGTCTTGTGCATAGTTGGCGACGACATCGATACCTTGGGTTGTGGTATCGAAGTCATTGGTGAAATACACCACTGAGCTATAGCTGGTCGCATCCAAAATACCCTGGCCGAGTAAGGCTTGGATATCAGCTGGTGTTAATGGAATCGCTGAGGTTCGGCTCAAACGGTCAGTTACTTCAACATTGAAGTAATCAACGGTTAGATATAAGCCGTTATCAAGCTCACCCACTAAACCAAAGCTGTAAGAAACTGACTCTTCTGGATCAAGTGGTTTACCGCCTTTTAACGCCGCAATCGGGTTCGTTGGTGGTAACAAGGCCTGGTCTTGTAGCTCAGATCCAACGAACGCCGTGGTGACGTTGATCACGTTGCTCTGACCCACGGTCGGTGCTTTAAAGCCTGAGCTGATCGCACCGCGAATGGCCCAGCTGTCATCGAGTTGATAACGCGCTGAAACTTTACCATTGAAGGTTGAACCGAAGTCTGAGAAGTCTTCAGCACGAACTGCAAAGCCAACCATAAAGTCAGCTGAGAGATAGGTTTCAACATCAGCATAGACGGCCCAGTTGCCGCGGCTCCATTCACCTGCAGCTTCTGGTTTGATCCCTGGGAAACCATTTGAGCCGATACCGAACCCTTGCGAGGTACCCGTCACTGGGTCAAAACCAAGTGGACCCACAGCAAAAGAGGCGGGATCGCCTGCTTCTTGCTTGAAGGTTTCACGACGATACTCGATACCCGTAGCAAAGTTCACTAGGTCATAGAAGCCGTCAATATTGAAGCCTTTATGGAAGTCGATATTAAAGTTCTTCTCAAGCTGTGAGGCTGCGCCTGGCTTGAAAGAAGTTGGCGTATCTGGCCCCAATGATGGGTTCACCGTGTTGCTGATCAGATACTCGACTCGTGAATAGCCGATACCTGCACTCACATCATAACCCCAGTCATTATCGAGGTAACCGCTGGTGCCCATGACAATTGATGCGTCGGTCACAATCCCACCGAAGCGCGGTGTGAAGCCACCGGGGAACATTTCGTTAAAGGCAAAACAGTTGGCACCCACTGCGGTGCTATTATCTGCAATTAACTGATACTCCGGTGAATCGAGAACGTTGCTGCCAATTGGAACTTCAGGACAAGCAATCCCCTGGCCCACGCCATCTAGGTCGCCGACCAACAACAATGCATCACCTGCACCGTTGGTGCCGCCATCGTATACCCCACCACGAGTATGCGGATGACGATAATAAAAGCCGCCTTCAATTTCTCGCTCGGCATAATTTGCGAACATATAAGCTTCGGAATTGTCGCCTAAGTCGAGGCCGAAGTTGCCCATGACTTTGTAGTCATATTTAATTTCTGGGGTTCCCCAAATTTGGGCAGGCACCGGAACAAAGGTGTTACCGGCGTCAATAAGGGCTTGGGCGTCATCGCGCTGAACACTACGACTGGTTGGGTCGACCGTTTTATATTCCATGCTGAAATTCGCATAGCCGCGGTCTGATAATGGCAAGCCAACATTACCTGACACTTGCAACATGTCACCATCGCCTTCAGCGGTAGTTCCCCAACGCGCTTCAAAATTACCCCCTTCGTCACTATCGTTAAGGACAAAGTTGATAACCCCAGCAATCGCATCGGAACCGTACTGTGCCGCAGCACCGTCACGCAGCACTTCAATTTGTTTCAGCGCAGAGGCTGGAATAGTTGAGATATCCGGACCTTGGGCACCGTCTGATAGACCGCCGCCTAAAAAGGTAATCACAGCACTGCGATGGCGACGTTTGCCATTCACCAACACTAGGGTATGGTCTGAAGCAAGCCCACGTAAGTTGGCTGGACGTACCAAGGTTGAGGCGTCGTTGATCGGTTGGTCGTTGACGTTAAATGAGGGCACCACAGTACTCATCATATTGAGCATATCAGTCGACCCTTGGCGGGTGAATTCATCACTACCAATGATGTCGAGTGGAACGGCAGAATCTCCTACCGAGCGAGGTGCAGAACGCGTCCCCACCACCGCAATGCGTTCATCCGCCTTGACTTCAGTATCCGGTTCTTGCTCGGATACCTCTTGAGCATAAACCGCAGGGGCAACAAATGCTCCAGCGCCGTATGCTACTAGCACCGCACTTATCGTGCGCGCTAATACAGTTTTCGAAAAAGCCATAATCGTCTCCCTGGAATTATTATGATCTTGGCGTAAATTAAGTGCCTCTGTAACAAAATGTGTCCAGCTGCACTTATGTTTTACGATAAAAAGATTAGGGAGACAAGCAATACTGTCATTTTATCGCAATATTTGATCCACTCGTCGCTGCCTAAAATGATCGTATATAGCACAAGTGTAACCGGCGAGAATTCCACCCCAATGGGCTGCCACTGCGATTTCGGTATCGGGGGGTAAGGTCAAGGTGTCGTAGACCACCTTGCCCAACTGCGCGGCGACGATGGCGAGACCGCTCCAGCGCTGAATTAAGATATCGCGCACCCCACCATAGGCAAATAGAGCATAGACGGCACCGGAAAAACCGACATAGTAAAGGGTGTTCGGGTCGGCAAAAAACTGGCCAATGGCGGTCCCGAGCATAAACACTAGAATGCGCCAATACGCACGAAAATGAGCAAAGTATTCGGCGAACAGCAACCACCAAAGACCCACTCCGAATACATTCATCAAGGTGTGAGGCCAGTCGTAGTGAATGAGCTGGCCGCTAAACAAACGCCAATATTCACCCGCACGAATCGCGATATGATTAAAAATTAAGCTGTCATAAAGAGCGGGGGTCATCGCCCATTGCACTGCGAGCAGTAGCAACATTAATAGCACTGGGGGAATCATTGAGACTTGCGGCCATTCCATTGCCAGTTTCCGCCACCACGCCATAGTTGTTCCTTCTCAAATAAAAAACGCCGAGGGAGATATCATCTCGCTCGGCGCTGACAAAATCAATTATTGCTTCGGCGGGTCTTACTTGACGAAATCCAAACCGATTTGGATATCGTTGCGCAGGCCGTCAAGCATGGCTTCTTTCGCAGCTTGCTCATAAGCGCTTAGCTCACCATATGGCAGAATTTCTTCAATCCCATTTGCGCCTAAACGAACCGGATGGGCGAAGAACAAGGCATCAGTGCTATCGGTTTCAACATAGGTGCACTCGACAACACTGTTGTCGCCTTGCAGAGCCTTAACCAATGACAAGCAGAAGCGCGCTGCTGCTTGACCCATTGACAGGGTTGCTGAGCCGCCACCCGCTTTCGCTTCAACGACTTCGGTACCAGCGTTTTGAATACGCTTGGTCAAGGCGTCAATTTGCTCATCAGTGAAGCTCAGGCCAGTTTGTGACAACAATGGCAAAATAGTGGTGCCACTGTGACCGCCGATAACCGGCACGGTTACTTCAGCAGGGTTCTTACCATGCACTTCAGCAACAAAGGTTTCGGCACGAATCACATCAAGAGTGGTGACACCGAATAATTTGTTTTTGTTGTAAACGCCTTTCTTGGTTAATACCTGTTTAGCGATCGCAACTGTGGTGTTAACCGGGTTGGTAATGATACCGATACATGCGTTCGGGCAATTATCGGCAATCGCTTCGACCAAGTTGGCGACGATGCCAGCGTTAATGTTGAATAGGTCAGAGCGATCCATACCTGGCTTGCGTGGCACGCCAGCTGGGATAAGTACGATGTCAGCGCCGACTAAAGCTGAAGCAAGGTCATCTTTACCGTAGCCTTTTACCGCAACTGCAGTAGGGATGTGGCTTAAGTCAACTGCGACACCAGGAACGACTGGCGCAACATCATATAACGCGAGTTCTGAACCAACAGGTAATTGCGTTTTCAATAACAGTGATAGTGCTTGTCCGATACCACCGGCTGCACCTAATACGGCAACTTTCATCGTAGACTCCATCCATTCAAGAGGGGGAAATTTAGGCGCGAAATCGTACTGCAAATTGACCGAAATTACAACTTTTCAGGATGATCTAAGCGCCGTAATGACAAGCATTAGGTGTCCTTCCACAATTGCGGTACACTCACCTCAACACTTTCTTCAACACGCAATGAATTAGTGCACGACACAGGAGTATTTGCATGAGCAATCAGCGGACTGATGCCCTTATTGAGGCCTTTAAAGCGTTATTACGCGAAGAGCTCTATGGCTCGCAAACCGCTATTGTAGACGCCCTCAAAGCGCAAGGCTTCGACAATATTAGCCAATCTAAGGTGTCGCGGATGCTAAGTAAATATGGTGCGGTACGGACCCGTAATGCGCGTCAAGAAATGGTCTATTGTTTGCCCGCAGAGCTCGGCATCCCTTCAACTCGCGCGCCATTGACGCAATTAGTTTTAGATATTCAGCATAATGATGTGATGGTGATTATTCGCACCACTCCGGGGGCGGCCCAATTAATCGCGCGGCTACTCGACTCGGTTGGCAAAAAAGAAGGAGTGCTTGGAACCATCGCCGGTGATGACACGATTTTTATCGCCCCAGTCAAAGTCTCCCAAATCGATTTCACTCTCGAAAAGGTCAAGGAGCTGTTTGAAAACGCTGGCTAGGCGTGCGCTTCAAGAAAGTCGACTGAGGGCACGAAGAAACTGGCGTTGCTGACGGCCTCGATGTAGTCCAGGAGCGGGTCGTAATCGCCGTGGTGGTCTTCTTGATAACGGCGTTTGAGCCAGCTGATGAGGTCGGCGGGTTGCGCGCTAAAGTAGAGCCCCAACAAACCTTGTTCGCGCAAATCTCCCCATGGCATATTTTGCTGTAAAATCCGCAGCGGCTGCTCATCATCATTGAGCAGGCGTGCTTTTTGAGCGTGGGTGACCATGCTCAAGACCGCTTCACTAATCTTTTCGCCGGTGCGTTTATTGCGCCCCATGACATGTTCTTGCATCTCTACTTCAAGCTGCTCCCAGCGGCGCAAGTCGTGGCGAAACTTTTGCAGAAACAAATAGCTGCCGGCGCTGAACTGGGGATCTTCCTCACTACTGAGCAGCGCCACTTGTTTACGACGCAACCCACGTGGATTCTGCGGTGCCTCAATAAAGCCGGTTAAATCACGGCCATCAAGAAAGCGGAAGGTCTTAATTTGCTCGACCAGTTCGACATCGTAACCCAGCCAATTCAAAATGGTGCGGCTGGCATGAAAGGTGACATCAAAGCGGTCGGAACGTACAGTAACGAGTAAATCAACTGAGCTGCGTGGTGCTTGCCGATCGCCGTCGCGAAGGTCCGGAAAGGCATTCAGTTGCAACGGGCGTTGCTGTGGATAGAGAACATCCCAGTAATCATTGCCAATGGCTACATAACCATTCAACATAGCCTCAGAGAAACGGTCATCAAGCTCGTTCAATAAGGTCGGGATCCGCGCAAGTTTACGCCGAATGCTCTCAACGTCATCCGTCATCACGTTAAAGAGCAAGGTCAGCCCGTGCAGATTGGGTTCTGCATAAATACCTGATTGAGCTCTTGCCATCGCGTCCTCTGTTAGCTTGGTCCGATTAAACTTGCAGCGCATAGTTTGTCACATACAATGGCTGCTGTGTATCTGAAATTACTTGATTCGAATTAAAGGAAGCATACCATGACTCAGCTGTCTGTGTTTAAACCCAAATTTGTGACCCTTGCGGTACTTCTTAGCCTTGGTTTGCATGGTTGTGCAGCCACGCAATCCGAGCCACAAACAAGCGCGGCGACTAGCCAACAACAGCAATCTGCTGACCAAGCTTTTAACCAGCTAGCAGATAGTATTTGGCAGGGCATGCAAGCGCAGCGGCAAAGTGCTGAGCTACCCGATATGTCGGCTGCAGCGGTTGCTGAACGCGCTGAGCAACAACGGAGTTGGCTTGGACAGCTGCAAGGGGTTGATGCGAGCCAGTTGAATAAACAAAACCAAATTAACTTACGGATGCTCAGTTATCGGCTGCAAAATGACGTCGATGGTTATGACTATAAAGAGCATTACATGCCGTTAAATGCTGAAGGTGGCTTTCATAGCAACCTAGCGTTTATGGTTCGCAATACCGCGCTGCGCAGCGTCGAAGATTATCAAAACTATTTAACCCGTTTGGCCAGCGTCGAACGTTATATGACGCAACAAACCGAGTGGCTCAAGCGCGGACTAGTTGAGGGCTATACCCAACCCAAAGAGTCGATGGAAGGGTTTGAAGACAGCATTACCGCCTTTATTGTGCAGCAGCCACAAGAAAGCGTGTTTTATCAGCCATTCCTACAACGTCCACAGTTTGTCACTGAAGCGCAGTGGCAGCAGCTCCAAGCTGAAGCGCAGAGGGTCATAGACCAGCAAGTCGTGCCTGCTTATCAGGCCTATTTTGATTTTATGGTGATGGAATACTTACCAAATTGCCGTGGCAGCTTCGGCGCCAGCGCGTTACCGAATGGGCTGGAGTATTATCAGAATCGCATTAAACATTTCACCACTTTAGATATGAGCCCGGAAGAGATTCATCAAATTGGACTTGCGCAAGTTGCTCGAATTCGTGCTGAAATGGATGAAGTGATCGAAACCACAGGGTTTGACGGGAGTTTCGCTGAGTTTTTAGAGTTTCTGCGAACTGACCCACAGTTCTACGCCGAGACCGCCGAAGAACTGCTCAAAGAAGCCTCATATATTGCCAAGAAAATGGATGGTGAGCTGCCTAAATTCTTCAAGCACCTACCGCGCCAACCTTATGGTATTGCACCGGTGCCTGCGGAGATTGCGCCAAAGTACACCACCGGCCGTTATGCCGGTACCAGCCGCGACGACCGCGCCAGCTTCTATTGGGTGAATACCTATCGACTTGATCGCCGTCCGCTTTATCAACTCGAAGCATTGAGCTTGCATGAAGCCGTGCCCGGGCATCATTTACAGGGTGCTCTAGCTCGAGAAATGGAAGGCGTGCCGGGCTATCGCCAACAAACTTATATCTCAGCCTTTGGTGAAGGATGGGGCTTGTACTCCGAGTGGCTCGGTCTTGAAGCTGGATTTTACACCGACCCATACAGCAATTTCGGTCGACTCAGTTATGAGATGTGGCGGGCGGCACGACTGGTCGTCGATACTGGTATTCATGCGCTGGGCTGGACCCGCGCTGAGGCGATGGATTATATGGCGACCAATACGGCTTTGAGTCTACACAATGTGAAAACCGAAATTGACCGTTATATTACCTGGCCTGGCCAAGCACTATCGTACAAGTTGGGTGAGATTCTTATCCGTGATTTGCGGGCGGAAGCTGAGCAAACGCTAGGAACCGGATTTGATTTGCGCGAATTCCATCACGTGGTGCTGCGCAATGGAAGTATCCCATTGGATGTGCTTGAGCAAGAGGTGCGGGATTGGATTGCCACTGAGCAAGCACGCCTGCAAGCTCAGTAGGGAGTAACAATTGTAGCGGGATCTGACGGTCTGGAATCAAGCCGCGGCCTTCTGGGTAGGCCTGATTCCAACCGTCACGGACATCGCTGGTTGGATACATGGATAAACCGACAATCCAGCCATTGGGTAAAGTGCGCACAGTGGTCGGCGAAAATGCCCCACGGGTACGCTGCCCTTCTAACCGAAACCCGCGAATCCGCATACCATGGGCTAAGTGCTCGGCAGCGCTGGCTGTGATCTCACTCACTAACACCCTGCCCCCTTGATATAAACCACTTAAATCAGGACTGCGCTGCTCTTGCACTGCATGGCGGTTGATAATACTCAATGGCCGTGGCGAGGGCGCTAGGCTATTGGCGAATTGGCTCGCTAGGAGCAAACTGCCGCCGGCATTAAAACGCAGATCAACAATCAGCTCGGGCCGCACCTGTTGGGTCTGTTGATGGTTTTCGAGATCTCGCGCGACGGCGCTCAAGGCACGCTGCAAACAACGCTGGCCAGCTTCGCCATACGGCGCATCTGCAGTAAACCCTTGCAGACTGGTCAGGCCCAAATAATACTGCTCGCGATTAAGCGCACCAAACCACAGATTTTTTTCACAGCGGCTCTGCAACTCACTCTCTTCCAAAACTTGGGCAAACACTGCTTGCGCTTGCGCGCGCTCAGCTTCATCTTGGCTGAAATCACCTACCTGCTGATAGCTCTCAAGTTCCGGTGCAAAAATAAACGCATGCCGATCCCCGCTACCTTTGAGCATCTCGGTTAGGAGTTCAAACAAGGCAAGATTGGTGGCAAGGTCTGCTTGGGCGAATTCAGTATCGAGTCGCTCGGCTAGGTAGCGCCATTGCAACAGGTCACTCGGCGATAGGGGTTGATTAAACTGACTGAAAGTGGCGGCTAGCGTTTCGACATTAATTTCGGCACTGGCGACAGTTTGTACCCCGCAGTTGCTTGGCAAAAAGGATTCTCGCCGAAACACCACGGGCAGACCATCTGATTCACGTTGCAGGACTAAAAATTGCGTGTCCGCAGCAAGCCAACGGTGTTGACTGCGCAATTGATCTTGACTAAAAACTTTCGGAAGTAACCCCGCAGCGGCCATTTGACAGCTCGGCGGAGTCCATTGATAGCGGCTGATTAATCCATCGGCAACCACCAAATAACTCTGGTAGCGATCCGACCAATAGACACCATCGGTGAGTTGTAGCAGTGGCGTGCTGGAACTGCACGCCACTAACCACAAACTACAGGTAACGATCGTAAAGTATTTGCAGCGTTGCTTCAGCCGCCAGCTGACCTTGCTCAGCCCATACTTCAATTGGGTTTTCAATGATGTCATAACCACCTGAGCGAGCCTCTACGCCGGCAAAATTTTGCGGCCGTTGTTTGCTGTAACCACTACTCCCTGCACGATACTCTTTGTACGCTTCAGGAATCGCGATGCGGTCATCAGCAAGCAGCGTCGCATCTTCTAAGGACGTCATGGTGACCTGATAGCCAATGGGCTCATACTTGTATTTGTTTTCGCGATACGGCATCACCTCAAGGATCAACTTAGTATGCTTGCGTAGCATATCCATTTCGAGGCGTTGATTATCGTCTTGCGGATTGCGATCTGTGGTTTCTCGGATTTCTGAATCCAGTAGGCGCATCGCTACGTCACGGTTGACGATACGAATACCATACTTTAACAAAGTACTTTGAAAGCCGCGCTCATATTCAGCCCACTGTTGTGGGGTTAACATCGGCGAGCGATTGCTGTATTGATAACGACGGTTTTCTACCCCAACTTGGACGCTTTGCGAATCTGGGATAAAGGTACCTTCGTTGCCCGTAGCTTGCGCGTTGACGCTTACCCGGCGCTGCATGTGCCAATCAGAGACCATACCACTAAACGGCTGACCGACGAGCACCACTAACTTGGGTCGCCCTGCTTCTTTATAGGCCTCGCGAAATGTCGCTTCATCTACTTTGAGCATCTGGATGTCGGTTATTTCTTCAGCGCGCTGCTGATCAAAATAACTGCTGTTCATCATCTGCCCAGCGGGCGGGTCTTGTGCCAGCGCTGCAGCAGAGCATACCAGCCCAGCGACAAGCGCAGTCGTCACCCGATTGTATTTGCGTTTAACCATGATTAACGGCCCTCGCGTAGCTCCACCAGAAAGTATTCAGCGCGGTTATTGATCGAGGTTTCACGATACACAGCGGTACCGTTGGCCGGAACATAAACGCGGCGCCACATTGACTCATCCATTAGCGGCGACTGATTCTGGTCGAAGAAAATAGCCTTACCTTCAATTTGCAAATCGTAATCCGTGCGATTGCGCAAGATGGTCCAGACTTCAAGTTGACCGGTGGCGGTATTATTGATGCCGCTGCGGTCAATGGTGATTTTAACCGTATCGATTAACTCATCGCCAAAGATCGATTTACTGATATCGGTGCGATTTAAGTTGTGATCGATAAACACTATGGTGTTTAACTCGTTGGTTTGCGTGCGCTGCACTGGATGTGAGCCACGATAACCATCCTGAGTGGTGGTTTGACAACCGGCCAGCACCAGCGCCGCGGTTAAAAGAGTTAAAATTCGTGCACGCATGGTTGTTATTCCTCTTATTAAACCAGCCACGTTTTAGTCGCGTGGCTGGGAACTGTGCCAAATAATGTGATTGCCGTTGGGGTCTTCATAGTGATGAAAAACACCCGAAGCCAGCTCGACCGGATTACCATCAAAGTCAAAATACTTGGCTTGCCAATTCTCTACTGAGCCCACTCCACGTGGCATTTGTAGCGCATCAACATGAAGCATGTCAGGTAGATTCGACCAATAACGGGTATCTGCGCGTGGTTTCACGTTTTGTGATAACGCCATACTCGCAACACCAATCAGTGCCAAGGTGTTCCCAACTTGTCCGGTACTGCCGCCAGCTAGTGGTGCATAGACGTTGGCAGCAACCCCGAGTTGACCGAGTGTTTTACCCACCTCAGCGCTGTTATTCGCAAATGACGCTTTGCCTTCAACAATGGCATCGACGGGACGGCCACCGCGAGAAGTTGCTTGGAAGTAAACGCTTTCCAGTGGCAATGGCTGCAGCGCCTGACCTTCGGCGTTGATCACCAGTTGCTTTTCTTTAAACTGCTTGCCTGGACGGAAGACCAGTTGGTAGTGCCCCATGCCATCGGCTAACTTGCGTGGTGCTTTACCCGTTTCAGCGATCACCAGCACATTGCTGTCTGGGTCAGGGAAAGGGAATTCAGGGCGCAATGCGCGCAACTCATCGAACGCTTCTTCCGCCAGTACGTTACTCCCCATCTTCTGGGCTGAGTAACCGGCGAGATACAGCATGATGGCTAGATCAGAGCGGTTCTGCTCTTCTTCAGCAAACGCATCTTGCATTAGGCCGCCGACAAAACTCGCGCGAGCGTTGTCATATTCGCCGTCAATCAAATAGATTAAGCCGCGATAATAATAGGCCATCGCCCGCTCATAGGGCTCGCCTTTAAAATCTTTTCGACCTTCTTCGTACCACAAACTGCGGGCTTTAGTGGCGTTATCATTATCCGCATAAACGGTTTCAATGCGTGATAGCGCGACATCGAAACTCTGCCGAGCTTCATCAAGGTCGCCCCGATAAAACGCCGCAGTACCAATTTCCATTCGATTCAGGACTTCATTACGCAAGCCCTCTTCGAACAATTTACGGTACATTGGCTGCAAATAAAGCGGCTTGCTGGAGATGCTTGCCGTTTCTTGATCGGTCAGTTGAAGTGCTTGATATTGCGTGGGGCCAGTGCTACCACAAGCCACTAACCCCAAAGCAAGTACTGCACTAGCGGTAGATAATATCGTCTTGTGCAGATTTCTTGAACTCATACATTCCGCTCCATACATAGGTGCCAAGTTCGAGGTCAATCAGCTCGAACGTGATTTGGTGATAGCGCGACTTTTCTTGGCTGCTCATATCCATAGCATCTAGAGAAGTGATCCGCCCAACCAAACGGAAATCAGCACCCGCTGTAGCTGCGGTCGCACGAATGGTGCCGCCATCGACGACGCCACGACGCTTCAGTTCACGCTCTTTTTCCACCATGTTGGCATATTCCCGACCAACAAAAACCAAGCGTCCGTTTGCAGCACGGTTTAAGTTGATACGCAAACGGTCCGTCAGCATATTTTTGTTAATGCGCGAGCTACTCTCATTGGTAAAGTATTCGCTATCGATAATGATCCGCGGGGCAACCTCGCGGCCCACCAATTGCGGGTTACTCATCATGTCACGCATCATTTGGTCGGTCACCGCCATAATGTCTTGTGACTCAACCCCAACACCTTGAACTTTGCCTGGTGAGCGCGCGTCTTCATAAACGGTCGCACGACCAGCGGTGTTGTTAATCCGGTTACCGGACGCACAGCCTGCCAATAGAACGACAGTTAGTGCGGCGGTCATTAGGGTCATCTTATTAAAAGTCATGACTCAGTCCTTGGTTCTTGCAAAAATTTATACCGGCGTTATTAGTAGCCGTACCCAGCTGACGCGTTCTGCAACGCCACATAATAGATTTGGCGTAACTCAGGATAAACGCTCATTGCAGACTCAAGTGCATCGGCATAATGCTCGTGACTTGAATGATTCACGTACATCCAAACAGACATTTCTTCGAGTGAGTTGAATGAAATATCTGAAGTGTCGCGCAAGGCTTCTTCACCACCCGCCATTTCAAGTGCTACTTCGCGGCCAACCGCATTACCGAGTTCTTGACCTAAGAAGCCGCCAATAAATGGAATGTTTTCAGCAAGTTTTTGACCAGCATAAGCACCTGCCATACCGCCGACGGTAGCACCCATCTCAGCATTTACAGCGTTATTCACCCATTCAGCAAGAACGCCGTCTGAGGTATATGGACTCATGTATTCGCCAGTATTGCCTTCAATTGGGGTGGGTGACATCAGTTGATTTGGCGCAGCAATTTGCGGTGCCATGACACCACCACAAGCTGACAACATCAGCGCAGCAGCGGCAACGAAAAGAAGTTTGATTTTATTCATGGTAGAGCTCTCCGGTGAGCAGTCGGTCGATGTTCGACCTCTTGTTGTTATATTTTTAATGTTCTAAACAGGGTGCGGCGGATTGTCGCAGACTGCTTATAACTAAAGATTGACGATATTGGTCAATTTATCAACCCCAATTTTGTGACAAAAGTGCTACCAAAGCCCTGAAACGCCTATAGAATTCGTCAAAAACCGATAGCAAACAAAGCGTTACCAGTATATTAACGATATCATATGATTTTAGTATTAATTTTAGACAAGTAAGAAAATTCCAAGTTGAGCATAAAAAAGGGAGCCAATTGGCTCCCTTTTAGACACTGTTGTGACAGCTGAATTACGCAACATTAATCGTTGGAATAATGTTCGCTTGCGCAGCTTTCTCAGCTTCGCGGAACGCATCCATTTGATCAAAGTTTAGATACTTATACACTTCGCCTGCCATCGAATTGATGTCTTGCGCATACGCCATATATTCTTCCGGCGTTGGCAATTTACCGACAATCGCGCCCACTGCAGCAAGTTCTGCAGAAGTCAGGTAGACGTTAGCACCATCACCTAAACGGTTCGGGAAGTTACGGGTAGAGGTTGAGAGCACAGTGGCACCCGGCTCAACTCGCGCTTGGTTCCCCATACAGAGTGAACAGCCTGGCATTTCAGTGCGAACATTGTTGTTGGCGTAGATGTTGTAGTACCCTTCTTCACGCAACTGCGCTTCGTCCATCTTCGTTGGTGGCGCAATCCACAAACGGGTGTTGAGTGGGTCTTGGTTCTTCTCAAGTAGTTTACCCGCAGCACGGAAATGACCGATATTGGTCATACATGAGCCGATGAAGACTTCGTCGACTTTGTCGCCCGCCACCTCGCTCAAGAACTTGGCATCGTCTGGGTCGTTCGGACAACAAACGATTGGCTCTTTAATCTCGGCGAGGTCAATTTCGATCACCGCTGAGTACTCAGCATCGGCGTCAGCACGCATCAATGATGGGTTCTGTAACCACTCTTCCATTTTCCGCGCACGGCGCTCAAGGGTACGAACGTCACCGTAACCTTCGTTGATCATCCAGCGCAACATGGTGATGTTCGAGCGCAGATACTCGGCCACTGATTCTTCCGACAAGTTGATCGTACAACCTGCTGCTGAACGCTCTGCTGAGGCGTCAGATAATTCAAACGCTTGCTCTACAGTTAAGTGATCAAGACCTTCGATTTCCAAGATCCGACCTGAGAAGACATTTTTCTTCCCACGTTTTTCAACGGTTAAAAGGCCTTCTTTAATCGCAAATAATGGAATCGCATGAACCAGGTCACGCAGGGTAATACCTGGCTGCATTTCGCCTTTGAAACGCACCAATACCGACTCTGGCATATCCAGTGGCATCACTCCGGTTGCGGCTGCAAAAGCAACCAAACCAGAGCCCGCAGGGAATGAAATACCGAGTGGGAAACGCGTGTGTGAGTCACCGCCAGTACCGACCGTGTCAGGCAATAACATCCGGTTCAACCAACTGTGGATGATGCCGTCACCCGGACGCAAGCTCACCCCACCACGATTCATGATGAAGTCTGGCAGTGTGTGCTGAGTTTCGATATCGACTGGTTTTGGATAAGCCGCAGTGTGACAGAATGACTGCATGGTCAAATCGGCAGTAAAGCCAAGACAAGCAAGGTCTTTCAGTTCGTCACGGGTCATTGGACCGGTGGTATCTTGCGATCCAACTGTGGTCATTTTCGGCTCACAGTAAGTTCCTGGGCGAACCCCCTCCATACCGCAAGCTTTACCGACCATCTTCTGCGCCAGCGTGTAACCTTTTCCGGTATCAGCCGGTTGCTCTGGCTTCAAGAACAAATCAGATGGGCCAAGACCGAGTGCTTCACGTGCTTTTTCAGTCAAACCACGACCGATGATCAGGTTAATCCGACCACCTGCACGTACTTCGTCAAGGATCACGCGCGACGCATAGTCATACTCGGCAATCACTTCGCCGGCTTCATTTTCAATTTTGCCCGCATATGGATAGATAGTGATGACATCACCCATATCCATGTTGTCGACGTCGGCTTCAAATACCAACGCACCGGCATCTTTCATGGTGTTGAAGAAAATTGGCGCAACTTTGCCACCAATACAAATACCACCTGCGCGCTTGTTCGGCGTGCCTGGCATGTCTTCACCAATGAACCATAACACTGAGTTAGTCGCTGATTTACGTGATGAGCCTGTGCCCACGACGTCGCCAACAAATGCAATCGGATGACCTTTCTCTTTCAGCTCAGCGATTTGTGCGGCGGCGTCGGTAATGCCTTCGCGCGGCATTTTATACATCGCTTTGGCGTGCAGAGGGATATCTGGACGCGACCACGCATCTGGTGCGGGTGACAAGTCATCGGTGTTGGTTTCGCCGGTCACTTTAAAGACCGTCGCTTTGATTTGCTCTGGCATTTCATTACGGCTAGTGAACCACTCACCCGCAGCCCAAGACTCAACCACTTCTTTGGCTAGAGCATTACCGGCTTTCATTTTCTCTTCGACGTCGTGGAAGGCATCGAACATCAATAGGGTGTGCTTTAACTCATGCGCAGCTAACTCACCGAGTTCTGCATCATCAAGCAAGGCGACCAAAGTTTCGATGTTGTAACCACCATGCATATTGCCCAGTAGCTTCACTGCGTCTTGCTTGCTAATGATGGGGCTCTGCGCTTCACCTTTAACCAAAGCGGTTAAAAAGCCAGCCTTGACATAAGCAGCTTCATCCACGCCCGGTGGCACACGATCAGCAATCAGCTCAAGCAGGGTCGCTTCTTCGCCTGCTGGAGGATTCTTCAATAGTTCAACTAAGCCAGCAACTTGTTCTGCTGTCAGTGGTTTTGGCGGAATGCCTTCTGCGGCCCGCTCTTCAACATGCTTACGATATTCTTGCAGCACTGGGTACCCCTTTTGCTGTTGCAGTGAAAAAAGTGGCGTAATTATAGGGGTTTTAGCGACAAATTTAAATTCATCTGACGCTATAAAGTCGAATGTTGTCGATAAATAGCGTGAATAGCAGGCTACAACTTATCGTGATGATGTTTTTGCCAATAGCGGCGCAAGTCTTTGCGCACTTCGGGCAGTAATAAATATAAGGCGAGGATATTCGGCACCGCCATTAAGAAGAGAACTGAATCGAGGAAGTTAAAAATCGCCAGAATATTTGGCACGGCAGAAATCGCGACCACCACGCAAAACAGCAGCTTGAAGCTGTTGCCGACCCACTTGCGCTTACCAAACAGGTACCGCCATGCTTTCAAACCATAGTAAGACCAACTAATCACGGTGGAAAAACCAAACAGCAGCAGTGCCACCATCAATACCGCTGGGAACCAATCAAGTTCGCCTGCAAAGGCACTTGAAGTCAGTTGCACGCCATCAAGACCACCGGTTTGATAGGCACCCGTGACAATAATCACCAAGGCGGTGATGGTACAAATCACCACGGTATCGATAAACGGCTCGAGCAAAGCAACAAAGCCTTGTTGCACTGGCTCGTCGACTTTCGCCGCGGCATGAGCAATTGGCGCTGAACCGACCCCTGCTTCATTGGAGTAGGCGGCGCGCCGAAAGCCTTGGATTAAAACGCCAATAAAACCGCCATAGGCGGCTTCTGGATAAAAGGCCTGCTCGACAATCAACCAGAGCGCGGCAGGGATCGCACTAAAATGGCTCGCAAGAATATACAAAGCGGCAGCCAAGTATATTGCAACCATAGTGGGCACTAACTTACTGGTCACCCTCGCAATACTCTTAATGCCGCCAATGATGACCACAGCCACCAGCAGCGCATAGACGATTCCAAATAACCACGGATCGCTATAGCCGGTCACGGTTTTGACTTGCACAAATGCTTGATTGACATGCACAAACGCAGCCGAGCTGAGGACGCAGGCGAGCGCAAAAAATATCGCAAAGCCGGTTCCGAGTTTGGGCAAACCCCGTTGGCTTAAGGCATGTTTAATATAAAACATGGGGCCACCATCGATGCTCCCATCAGGGTTTTCGCGCCGATATTTTACCGCCAGGGTGACTTCCATAAATTTAGTCGACATCCCCAGCAAACCGGCCATGATCATCCAGAACGTTGCGCCGGGCCCACCCAGAGCTATCGCGACCGCGACACCCGCAATATTGCCGGTCCCTACGGTACCGGAGAGCGCGGTCGAGAGTGCTTGAAAAGGAGAAATTTCACCGTGCGTTGCAGGCTTTTGGAAATCTCCGCGGAGAACTTTCAAGGCATGCTTGAAACCACGAATGTTGATAAAGCCAAGCCCCAAAGTGAATACCAGGGCTCCGGCAATGAGCCAAACCACGACCAGCGGCAATTCATTCCCCTGAATGGTTACAGCATAGAAAACGATGCTGGCCAGTAGATCAGTAAATTGCTCAAAAGCGGCTTGAAAGCTCATAGGATGCTCGTGATTTGAATCAATGCTTTACCATAACCCGCTCACTCGCAGATTAAAAGGCGTCCCAAATTAATTGCGCAGCGGGTCCAGTTACCCGATCGGAAGCGCGAACTAAATGCACCTCTAGCGAGACATTATTCAAAAATCCTGGAATATCCACTTTCACCAATTGCTCACTCTGTAACGCGCCACGTACTAATTCGACCGGAATAATTCCCCAGCCCATCCCCGCTAGCAGGAGTGCGCGCTGGGTAATCGAGTCGTTGACTCGAATCCGCTGCTGCCCAGGAACTTTGATCAAGGCATCAAGATTAATCCCAAGCTCTTGGTCTTGCGGCATGAGCATGGGCAAATCGAGTAATTCAGTGCGCCGCTGCGGGATCCGACCAAAGCGCTCACCAAGGGTTGGGGCCATTGCTATAATAAGTTCAAAATCACGAATAAACTTGGTTTCAAAATCACCATGTTGGTGAAATAGCGGCATCCATGGGCACAGTGCAATATCTGCTTCAGCTGCACTAATGCGGCGGAGCGAGCGCAATTGACTCTCGCCGGTCATAATCAGTTCAGTGGCGGGGTAAGTCTTTTGTACCTGCGCGATAGCAGCAAACAAATCGCGAGGTGAACAAGTGTGGTCATAGGCCACCCGCAGGCTCGGCTCCGCGCCCTCACGTAATTGCTGAGTGAGCGACGCCAGTCGATTTTTCTGCACCAGTAATTCGCGCGCTTGGCGCAAGAATTGTTGCCCACGCTCAGTCAGAGTTAGGCGATAGCCAGTGCGGTCAAATAAGCTAAACCCGACATCTTGCTCGAGTGTTTTTAACCCCATACTTACCGCGGCTTGGCTTCGATGCAGACGTTCAGCTGCCGCTTGCAAGGTGCCGGTTTCAGCAAGCGCATGGAGCATCTCGAGTTGTTGGAGTTTCATCGGCTCGCTCTTTATTCAGAATTTCTTAATATCTTATACATATTAATTCAGTATTTCTTTATATTTTTCGCGCTAAAATAATCTCGTAAGTTCACGGAGGTAACCTATGACACAACGCACACTTATAGTTTTACTCATTTTCACCAGCGTGTTACTCGCAGGGTGCCAACCTCAGGCGCCAGCCGATGCAGCCCCAGCGCCAGTGGTACAGCCGGTGAAGTTGTTTCAGGTTCCTGCGCAACAGAGCGCGCAATACCGTGACTTCCCCGCTACCGTCGAAGCCGCACAAGTGGCGCAATTGTCCTTTCGCGTGGCTGGAGAACTGGCCGAGTTCCCTGTTAAAGCCGGGGATGATGTGGTGCGCGGCGCACTCGTCGCCAAGCTTGATCCGCGTGATTACCAGTTAGTGGTCGATCAAGCCCAAGCCCGTTTCGATTTAGCTCAAGCGCAATTTGCCCGGACCGAGAACTTGGTCGACCGAGGCGTGATTTCGCCGCAACAGTTCGACGAAGTGAAGGCTAACCTCGATATCGCGCGAGCCAATTTAGACACCGCCAAATCGAATTTAAGCTATACCGAGTTACGCGCACCATTTGCCGGAACCATCGCTCATTTGTTTGTTGAACGATTCGAAACCGTGCAACCGCAACAGCCGATTGTGACACTGCAAATGAACGACGCGATTGATGTCAGCATTAATGTGCCTGAAAACTTATTTGCGCGAGTTCGCCGCAATAGTGACTATCGTCCCGACGTGATTTTCGCAAGTGCTCCAGATACGCGTTACTCAGCGACTTTAAAAGAGTGGGATGCGGTCGCAGACCCGGCAACCAACACCTATAAAGTGGTCTTTACGCTACCTAGCCCAACCGATTTAAACGTCCTGCCGGGGATGACCGCGCGGGTTCGGGTCGATATCAACGCCGTGTCCGAGCAAGCCTCAAGTGCCCAGATTATTCCTGCCAGCGCAGTCTTTACTCCACGCACTGTAGCAACTGATAGCGCCCCAAAAGTGTGGGTTTATGACCCGCAAAGTCAGCAAGTAAGCATGCGCTCAATTACGGTAGCTGCAGTTACCGAGCGTGGTATTGAAGTGGCAACAGGGCTCAATCCGGGGGAGCAAATTGTCGTGGCCGGCGTTCACGCGCTGACTGACGGTCAGCAAGTACGGCCATGGCAGAAGGAGCCAGGGCTATGATGAATATCGCCCGTTTTAGCATCAAACGGAGCACCACCAGTTGGCTGGTGGTATTGCTGTTGCTGCTTGGCGGTATTGTTGCCCTGCAGCAAATTGGCCGACTTGAAGATCCGGAGTTCACCCTCAAGCAAGCCTTGGTGATTACCAGTTATCCGGGGGCTACCGCGACCCAAGTTGAGGAAGAAGTCACCTATCGCCTCGAGAATGCGATTCAAGCCTTGCCCTACGTCGATCATGTGACCTCGATCTCACGACCGGGTTTGAGTCAAATCCAAGTGGATGTCAAAACCACCTACCGGGAATATGATATGCCGCAAATTTGGGATGAGCTGCGGCGCAAAGTGAATGATATCAAGGGCAGCTTACCGCCAGGTAGTGGCGAACCCATCGTCCGCGATGACTTTGCTGATGTCTATGGCATTACTCTAGCAATTACAGGAGCCGGCTATAGCTATAAAGATATCGCCGATTACACGGATTTCTTGCGCCGCGAGCTGGTGCTGGTTCCAGGCGTTGGCAAAGTTACGGTGGTAGGCGAGCAAAACGAGCGCGTGGTGGTTGAAATTTCTCGCGATAAACTGGCCAATAACGGCATCTCGCCCCAACAAGTGGTGAACTTGCTACAAACTCAAAATGCCGTCAGTGATGCCGGTCGCGTTTACCTTGATGGCGAGCGGATCCGTTTGCACACTAGTGGCCAATTTGCCGATGTCGCAGCGCTTGCTGATTTGATGATCAGTAACCCCGGTGCAGCCGAGCGTATCTTACTGCGTGATGTCGCCGAAGTGCGTCGTGAATATCAAGAAATACCTAATCATCTGGTGCGTTATAACGGTGAGCAAGCGCTATGGCTTGGCATCTCGTTTGCCAAAGATGTGAATGTGGTCGACATCGGTGCCAAAATCCAAACCCGCTTAGCTGAGCTCACCTATGCCCAGCCGGTGGGAATGGAAGTTGCTGCCATTTATGACCAACCCGCTGAGGTTGACCGCAGCGTCAATAACTTCCTTATTAATTTAGCCGAAGCAGTTGCGATTGTGGTGGTGGCCTTGTTGTTATCCATGGGGCTACGCAGCGGGGTCTTGATTGGCAGTGTGTTGCTGCTCACCGTGCTCGGTAGTTTTATCTTCATGTACTTGATGGATATTCAACTACAGCGCGTTTCTCTTGGCGCGCTGATTATTGCACTCGGAATGTTAGTGGATAATGCCATTGTGATAGCCGAAGGGATGTTGGTCGGGATCCGACGCGGACTCACCCGCATTCAGGCCGCCACGCAAGTCGTCCAGCAAAATATCTGGCCCTTGTTGGGGGCAACGATTATCGGCGTGATTGCTTTCGCCCCGATCGGATTATCGAAAGATGCCAGCGGTGAATACGCCAATAGTCTCTTCTGGGTCTTGTTTATCTCGCTGTTACTCAGTTGGTTTACCGCGCTCAGCTTAGTACCGTTTTTAGGCAATATCCTGTTCCGTAAAGACTCGCGCGCGCGGTCGGCGCAAGAGCAACCTGCAGATAGTGACCACGTCTATGACCATTGGGCGTTTCACCTCTACAAGCGCAGCTTGGAGGGGTTCTTAACTTGGCGCAAGCTCACTATGCTGGCCATGCTCGGGTTATTAGCGATCGCCTTGCTGGGCTTTACCACCATTAAGCAAAGCTTTTTCCCGCCTTCAACCACGCCGATTGCCTATGTTGATTTGTGGTACCCACAAGGCAGTGACATTCGTGCGACCGAACGGCAAGTACGCCAGCTTGAACATTATCTATTAGAACGCCATGGCGAGACCGGTGAACTCAGCTTCGTCGCAAGTACTATAGGCCAAGGGGCGCCGCGCTTTACCCTAACTTATATGGTAGAAAAAGCCTTTGAAAGTTATGCCCAATTGATTATTCGTGGACGTGATAAAGAGGCACTTAAAATTGTTCTAAATGATTTAGCGGGTTACATCGACCTGCAGCAACCGGATCTTGAGTATAAATTCAAACCGGTCGAGATGGGGCCAACCCAAAAAGCGAAAATTGAAGCACGCTTTAGTGGCCCGGACCCTCTGGTGTTGCGCCAGTTAGCTGAACAAGCACGCACCATTTTGGTCAATGAGCCCAGTGCGCAGTTTGTCCGCGACGATTGGCGTCAGCGCACCAAGGTGCTGCAGCCACAGTTTAATGAGGCCAGTGCACGCCGACTTGGGATTACCAAAGCCGACGTCGATGCGGTATTGCAACGTAACTTTAGTGGCCAAACCGTCGGGGTATTCCGTGATGGCACCGAACTGTTACCGATTATTGTGCGCGCGCCAGTCGCTGAGCGCCTCGCCATTGGCGATTGGCGGCAAATGCAGGTGTATAGCAATGCCCTGCAACAATATGTGCCGCTCGCACAAGTGGTGAGCGACTTTGAACTTGCCAGTGAAGATGATTTGATTCTACGGCGCGACCGTAAACGCACCCTCACTGTGATGGCGGACCCTGATCTGTTCGGCGATGAGACGGCCGCACAAGTGTTTGCAAAAGTACGCGAACCGATCGAAGCCATTCCTTTGCCGCTTGGTTACCAACTGCAATGGGGCGGTGAGTTTGAAGCCTCAAACAAAGCTCGGGGTGCAATTTTCACGGCGTTGCCATTGGCGTTTTTGGTGATGTTTATCATTACCGTGTTGCTGTTTAGCTCGATTCGCCAGGCCGGAGTGCTCTGGACCACAGTGCCACTGAGTGTGATTGGCGTCACCTTAGGCTTAAGTCTAACCGGACAGCCATTCGGCTTTATGGCCTTGCTTGGCTTTTTAAGTCTATCGGGAATGCTGATTAAAAACGGTGTGGTCCTGCTTGAGCAAATCGAAGCTGAACGGGCCGCCGGTAAGTCGCCTTATCAAGGTCTCGTTGATGCTGCGGTAAGTCGGGTACGGCCAGTGAGTATGACCGCGGTCACCACCATAGTCGGGATGATTCCGCTGTTATTCGATGATTTCTTTGTAAGTATGGCCGTGGTGATTATGTTCGGGCTTGGGTTTGCAACCCTGTTAACACTGATTGTGGTGCCGGTGATGTATGCGATGGTTATGAGGGTGCGCCGCTAGACGCACCCTCCTCATCATGAGTCTTTCAGGCGCCGCTGCCAGAACAGCTTAAAAATTGCTGGGAGCACCAAAAGGCTTAACAGTGGCGCAAGGATCATGCCGCCCAACATTGGTGCGGCGATCCGTTGCATGACTTCACTGCCAGTGCCGCTGGTCAGCATAATTGGCAACAGGCCAAAGACAATCGTTAAGACCGTCATGAGTTTGGGCCGTAAACGCTGCAAGGCACCCTCTTCAATAGCGGCCTCAAGGCTTGCCAGAGACGGCTCCGACTGGGCTTGCCAGGCGTTATTAAGGTACAGCAGCATGACTACGCCAAATTCAACCGCGACCCCAGCGAGGGCGATAAAACCCACCGCAGTGGCAACCGATAAATTAAACTCCAACCACCACAGCAGCCACAGTCCTCCTGCCAAGGCGACAGGTAGGGTTGCAATAACCCACAAAGCCTGACGATAAGACTGGAAAACCAAATATAACAGCGCCAAAATAACTGCCAAGGTTAACGGAATCACGCTTTGCAGTTTATTTTTAACTCGCTCCATTTGCTCGTATTGGCCTTGCCATTCGAGCGCATGTTGCGCTGGGATGTCCAGTTGCGCTAAGCGTTGCTGTGCTGCCTCAATCACCGCAGCGGCGGTCACACCATCGGCTAAATCAAGGTACAACCAACTACTCAATTGAGCATTTTCGCTACGAATTTGGGCCGGTCCTGAACTGATGCGAATATCTGCAACATCAGCAAGAGTCACCCAGGTCCCCGCGCGGTTAACCACTGGTAAGCTCTGCAACCGGCTGATGTGATCACGATATTGGCGCGGATAACGTAAATTAATCGGATAACGCTCGGTACCAATTACCGCCTCACTGACCTTAGCACCGCCAATCGCATAACGAATAATCTGCTGCAATTGGGCTTGCTCAACTCCGTAGCGCGCAGCTTTGGCAAGGTTTGGAACGATTTCAATATAACGCCCCTGTAGTGGTCGCTCGGCAAATACTGAGCGCAGTCCGGGCAGCCCTCGCAGAGTACCCTCAATTTCAGTTGCTAACGCTTGGATACTGGTCAAATTAGGCCCTGTGACGCGAATCCCAAGCGGTGTCCGCAAGCCAGTCGCGAGCATATCGATGCGAGTTTTAATCGGTTGTACCCAGGCATTGGTGAGCCCCGGAACTTGCACTCGTTGGTCTAATTCTGCAATCACGTCATCGAGGGTAATGCCTTCTCGCCACTGCGATTTCGGTTTTAACTGAATCGTCGTCTCAAACATAGTCAGTGGTGCCGGGTCCGTTGCAGTCTGGGCCCGCCCAGCTTTACCAAAGACCCGCTCAACCTCGGGTTGTGCCGCGATCAAAGCATCGGTTTGTTGCAGTAACTTTCCCGCTTGAGCAGGGCTTAACCCGGGTAGCGTGGTCGGCATATAAAGTAAGTCACCCTCATCGATGCGTGGTAAAAACTCCTGTTCAAGCTGCTGCCACGGATAGATAGCACTTGCGGTTAACAAGGCAATGACCGCGATCACGGTTTTCGGCCAAACCAAAGTAAAACGTAGTAATGGACGGTATGCCGCCAGCGCTATTCGGTTTAATGGGTTTTGTCTCTCGCTGCGCATACGCCCACGCACTAAATAACCCAAGAGCACCGGAATCACGGTGACCGCAATCAATGCAGCGGCAGCCATGGCAAAGGTTTTCGTATACGCTAGCGGTTCAAATAAGCGTCCCTCTTGGGCTTCGAGAGTAAACACAGGTAAAAAGCTGACCGTTATGATCAGCAGCGACAAAAATAACGCCGGCCCAACTTCGATACTAGCACGCTGTACAATCTGCCAATGCTGAGCGGCGCGAGCAGGTTGGCCATGCTCCACTTGATACTGATGGAGATGCTTATGCGTATTTTCGACCATCACAATCGCGGCATCGACTAAGGTCCCGATGGCAATCGCAATTCCCCCCAAACTCATCATATTGGCGCTAATACCCAGTTGCCGCATCAAAATAAAGCTCGCCAATACCGCCAGTGGGATACTAATTAGCGCCACTAAAGACGCGCGCAAATGCAAGAGGAATACGATCACCACAATCGCAACAAAGGCTAATTCCTGCCATAACTTGGTGGTCAGGTTGGCAATGGTCCGGCTAATTAAATCAGCCCGGTTATAGGTCGTTTCTATCGTCACGCCAGCCGGCAGGCCAGGCTCAAGTTCGGCGAGCTTCTGCTCAACCGCACTGATCACCTCGCGGGCGTTGCCACCGTCGCGCATCACTACAATGCCACCGACGACTTCGCCTTCACCGTTTAAATCAGCAATACCGCGGCGACTCTCCGGGCCACGGCGAACTTGCGCCACATCCGCTAAAGTGAGCGTGGCACCGCGCTCGTTGCGCTGCGGCAGTGGAATTTGGCGCAGATCATCTAGGCTTTGAATATAACCCGTGCCCCGCACCATATACTCCGCCTCGGCCATTTCAATAATGCCACCGCCAACTTCATTATTGTGGTCAGTAATCGCTTGCTCCACCTCGGCCAGAGTCAAGCCGTACTGTTGCAGGCGTTTCGGCTCAACCACCACTTGAAAGGTGTTCACCATGCCGCCAACGGTCGCGACTTCAGCCACACCTTTGATGCTTTGTAGTTGTTGTTTTAAAAACCAATCTTGCAAGGCGGTGAGTTCACCGAGATGATACTGATTGCTGTCATCACGAAGTACGTATTGATATATCCAACCCACGCCACTGGCATCAGGTCCAAGTTCAGGAGTCACGCCTGCGGGTAAGCGGCCTTGCGCTTGATTCAAATATTCCAGTACGCGACTGCGCGCCCAATACAAATCAGTGTCATCAGCAAAAATCACATAAACATAAGAGTCACCATAAAACGAGTAGCCGCGCACAGTTTCAGCGCCGGGTACCGCTAACATAATGTTCGATAAAGGCCAGGTGACCTGTTGCTCAACGATATTCGGAGCTTGGCCTGGAAATTCAGTTTTGATAATGACTTGCACATCGGACAAATCAGGAATCGCATCGACCGGAGTTTGCTGTACCGCGCGCCAACCTAACAGGGCAATAATCACCGCTCCAAGTAGGACTAAACTGCGATATTTGAGTGCGGCTTTAATGCTGGCTGTGATCATGCCCGGTCTCCGCTACTTGTGGTTGAGGCGATGAGTAGCTGGCACGCAGCTGAGCTTCGGCATCTAACATAAATTGCCCCGCAACAACGACTTTCTCCCCCTCCTCTAGCCCTGCAGTAATTTGCGCTTGGTCCGCAACTATGCTGCCAACCTGAACCGCTTTGAGCTGATATTCACCAGGACCTACTTCAACTGCGACACGACTTTCATTGGCAGCCAAAATCAAACTCGATAAGGGCACCGTAAGGGCATTTTCAATCGTTTCACCTAACAGCTTCACCCCAATTTGTAATCCTTGCTGCGGACGTCCTTGAAACGCAGTTTGTGGTACTGCAATCCGCACTTGTTGAGTGGCGGTGGCTTGCGCGAGTTGTGGATAGATATAGTCGACCTGACCACGCCATTGCTCGAGTCCAAGCTGCGGTGCTGAGAGCTCAATTGCAGCATGATCAGCAAGCATTTGACTGTAGCGCTCAGGCACATCAGCCAAAACCCACCAACTCGCAGTAGAAATCAACGTCAGCAATTCATCAGCTGGGCTGACATATTTGCCATCAGCAACGGCCAGGTTGGTCACCACGCCGGTTTGCGGCGCATACACTGGCAACCGATAAAATATTTCTTGGCGCTGCTCTAACTGCCGGATTTGCGCTTGGGTAAAACCTAGCAATTCAAGCCGAATGCGACCATCACGCAACAACTGTTCCGTTCGATTGGGGCTATTGAGTAGTTGCAGGTAATCCTGTTGTGCCACCACAATCTCTTTGCTGTAGATTTCGTACAGCAGATCACCTTTATTGACTTGCACTCCTTCAGAGCGAACGGCTAAGCGTTCAATCCAACCAGCGGCGCGGGCATGCACATGGACGCGTTGATCCGTATTAAATTCTAGTCGACCGAAGGTGTCGATGACCGGCTCAAGTCGGGTGCGCTGCACTGTCGCCGTCTGCACCGCGAATTGCTCAATTATCTCAGGACTGACCCGAACAGCCGTCGGCGACGACGGCTGTTGGTGGGCTTGACGGTCTTCTTTTGCTGGCTCGACCGGCACTAAGTCCATCTTACAAATCGGACAGCTGCCCGGCTCGTGTGATGTCACCTCAGGGTGCATCGGACAGACATAAAGTTGCTTGGGCTGTTCAACTGCGACCAAATCCATCTTACAAATCGGACAGCTGCCCGGCTCATGAGACTGCACCTCGGCATGCATTGGGCAGACGTACAGCGTGTGCTTGTCGCTGTGCTCGCTATGGTCGTGCTGATCCGCTGCCATAATATGGTCGGCATGAGACTGCGCCTGTACAGACGACAGCGGCATGGTGATCAACAAGATAGCGCTGAACACGCAAATAAAAATACGTTTAAACATGGTGGTACTCCAATTTTGAGTTAACACATCAAGCATCTCAAAGGATGCGAACGATCGGGTTAAAGCAAACGGAGTGGTGGCTTGTAAAAAGCTTGCGGAAGCGAGTGAGGGCCTTGCTGCAGCGCAGCAAATTGTCCGTTATGGGCTACTGGCCATAACAGTGCTGTGAACATGGTCATGAGGCTGAGCGGAATGTGACAAACTTGCGAACAATCAAGGCAATTGCCATCACAGCTGCTCGTGCTCGAGTGATCACTTGCATGGGTTGCAGCTTCCGCCATTTCGCTTTGACTACAACAATCATGCTCAGCATGCATCTTTGTATCGTGAGCAGAGTGTTGAGTCGCATGCATTGGCGCACTCATATGGGCCTGTGCTGGTGCCAACAAAGGCACCAACATCAACACCATCATGATATACGCCAAAACTTTCATAGCGACCCTTCACTCAACTCATTAAAACGGGTTTACCAAATGGTGACCCGCTCTTCTGGTGGCAAGTATAGCGCATCTCCTTCTTGTACGTCGAACGCTTCATAGAAGGCTGGGATGTTCACTACGGTACCGTTAACACGGAACTCAGGTGGTGAGTGTGGTCCACGCATAACTTGGTTACGCACTTGCTCATCACGCGCTTTGTTTAACCAAACTTGCGCCCACCCTAAGAACACCCGTTGCTCGCCGGTAAAGCCGTCCATTACCGGAGACGGTTCACCATTGAGTGACGCTTGATAGGCTTTAAAGGCGATGGTTAAGCCGGCCAAGTCACCGATGTTCTCACCTAAGCTTAGGCGCCCATCGATATTTAAACCTGGCAGTGGCTCATAAGTGCTGTACTGGTCAGCCAAAATACCGGCACGTTCTTCAAACGCCGCACGGTCTTGCTCAGTCCACCAGCTATTGAGGTTACCGTCACCATCATATTTTGAACCTTGGTCGTCGAAACCATGGCCCAATTCATGACCGATGACCGCGCCGATACCGCCGTAGTTGACCGCATCATCGGCATTCATGTCGAAGAATGGCGGTTGTAGGATACCTGCTGGGAAGACGATCTCATTCCGCACTGGGCTGTAGTATGCGTTGACGGTTTGTGGCGTCATCCCCCAGTCTTCTTTATCAACTGGCTGACCGATTTTGCTAACGTTCTCGTTATATGAGAACAAAGCAGCAGCTTTGTAGTTGCCCACTAAGTCATCTGCCGTCACTTGCAAATCAGTATAGTCGGTCCACTCGCTTGGATAGCCGATGAATGGCGTAAATTTGCTGAGTTTCTCAAGGGCTTTTTCTTTGGTCTCAGCGGTCATCCACTCAAGGTTACGAATCGACTCACCATAGGCCACAATCAGGTTATCCACGAGCTCTTCCATCCGTGCTTTCGCTTCTGGTGGGAAGTACTCAGCCACGTATAACTGGCCAAGAATTTCGCCCATGGCACCATCTACCGCTGAAACGCCGCGCTTCCAACGTGGCTCTTGCTCAGTCGTTCCATTCAAGACTTTGCCGTAGAACTCGAAGCGACGCTCACCGAAGTTTTCAGACAAGGCGCCGGCAAAACGGTCGACTAAGCGGAACGTCAGGTAGTGCTGCCAGGTTTCAACATCGACATCGCTGAACATGCCACCGAAGTCTTCAAAAAATGAAGGTTGGCGAACAATTGCTTCTTCTAAAGTGGCAATTCCTGATGCCTCAAGGTAAGCACCAATGTTGAAATCGCCCAGCAAGCTCTTCAGCTCGTCTGCGCTATTTTTGTTGTAGGTCAGATCCGCATTACGGCTATCGACTCGGGTCCAGTGCGCAGTCGCAATTTTAGTTTCGAGATCCATCACTGCCGCGGCGGCTGCTTCAGCATTTGGGTAGTCAGCCATGGCGAGGATGTCAGCCATGTAAGCTTGATACGCATCACGAATTTCTTGTGACTTTTCATCGTCTTTCAAGTAGTACTCACGATCCGGCAAGCCCAGGCCTGACTGGCTCATATAAATAGCGTTTACTTCTGGGTTTTTCGCATCTGGATAGACATAAAATCCAAGTGGTCCACTGATACCCATTTTCGCCATCTCGGCCATGTGTGCTGCCACTTGAGTGTGGTCTTGCAGCTGCGCAATCGCTTCCATATCAGCAGCAATTGGGCTGTAACCTAATTGGTTCAAACGCTCAACGTCCATAAAGCTATTGAAAAAATCACCGATTTTGGCTTCGTTCGAGCCCGGCTCTGGGTTACTCGCTGCTGCGTTCTCGATCAAGCCGCGCAAGCGGGCTTGGTTTTCTTCACGCAAATTGAAGAACGACCCGATGCGAGCGCGATCGCCCGGGATCTCAGTCCGTTCGACCCAAGCGCCGTTTACGAAGGTAAATAGATCGTCTTGTGGACGCACATCACGATTGAAGTTTTCGAGCACCAGACCTGAGGTCAGCTGTTGTTGTTCGGCTGCCGCTGGCGTTTGCGTTTCAGTTGATTGCTGCGGTGAGCAGGCAGCCACGCCGAGGGCGATGGCGACGCTCAGTGCTAGCGTATTGAGCTTGTTCATGAGAGTTCCCTTAGTTTTTTACTTAACCTTACTACCTTAAGTCATGCTTTATACGGAGACAATAAAAAACCGGACCATGCAGCGCAGGGTCCGGTTCATTCACCGAAAAATAAGCTTATTTTTTGGCTTTTTTAACTGCTTTCTTGTTCGGTAAGTCGGTGATTGAGCCTTCAAACACTTCTGCAGCCAAACCGATTGACTCATGCAAGGTTGGGTGTGCATGCACGGTCAAAGCGATGTCTTCAGCATCACAACCCATTTCGATGGCTAAGCCGATTTCGCCGAGGAGTTCACCCGCGTTTGGACCAACTGTAGCGCCACCGATAATACGGTTGTGCTTGTCGAACAGCAACTTGGTCATACCGTCGGTTGCACCTTGCGCAATCGCACGGCCTGAAGCAGACCATGGGAACACCGCGACTTCATAGTCGATACCTTGTGCTTTAGCTTCTTTCTCGGTTAAGCCTGCCCATGCCAACTCAGGGTCTGTGTAGGCAATCGATGGAATCACTTTTGGATCGAAGAAGTGCTTCTTACCGGCAATTACTTCAGCAGCTACATGGCCTTCATGCACTGCTTTGTGAGCCAGCATTGGCTGACCGATAATGTCACCGATAGCAAAAATATTGTTCACATTGGTGCGAAGTTGCTTGTCGACTTCAATAAAGCCACGCTCAGTGACTTTCACGCCAGCATTTTCGGCACCCAATTTAGCGCCATTTGGAGCACGACCTACTGCGACCAACACAGCGTCATATTTCACTGGCTTATCAGGAGCGTTGTCGCCTTCGAAGGTGACGTGAATGGCGTCTTTCTTCGCTTCAACTTTAGCCGCCTTGGTATTCAACATGATGTTGTCGAACTTCGACTTAATCATCTTCATGTAGGCTTTCATGACGTCTTTATCAGCAGGTGGGATCAACTGATCCGTCATTTCGACCACATCAACTTGCGCACCGAGGGCACTGTATACGGTTCCCATTTCTAGGCCGATGATACCACCGCCTAAGATCAGCATCCGCTTCGGAATAAAGCGCAGCTCAAGGGCAGCGGTTGAATCCCAAATACGCTCATCGTCATGCGGTACAAAAGGTAGTTTGATTGATTGCGAGCCCGCTGCGATGATCGCGTGCTCGAAGTTGATCAAGGTTTCGTTACCCTCAGCGTCGGTTACTTTCAGTTGCTTGTCGCTGACAAACTCACCGGTGCCGTTGACCACTTGGGCTTTACGCATTTTCGCCATCTGGCTCAAGCCGCCGGTTAATTGACCGATAACTTTCTCTTTGTGAGCACGGATTTTATCGAGGTCGATTTTTGGCTCAGCAAAGGTGATCCCTTCCGCCGCCATATGCTTGGCATCTTCCATGTGTTTGGCCAAGTGTAATAAGGCTTTTGATGGGATACAGCCCACATTCAAGCAGACCCCACCTAAGGTGTTGTAGCGCTCAACGATAACTGCATCAAGACCTAGATCGGCAGCGCGAAAAGCTGCTGAATACCCACCTGGTCCGCCGCCTAATACCACGACTTGGGTTGTGATTTCTTTGCTCATGACGACCTCTTTTATCTGTAACTCTGTGGCGTTGCTCGCCGCGTTGGGATGTAAACGGGGCGCATTATAACAGCCCCGTTCCCGATTGTTTACCTTTACAGCACCAGTTTGCGAATATCTGACAAGACACTGCTCAGATACACACTAAAGCGTGCTGCAACCGCACCATCAATCACGCGATGGTCATAGGACAGACTCAATGGCAGCATCAGCCGTGGCTGGAAGCTCTGGCCATCCCACTTAGGTTTCATCTCGCTTTTCGAGACCCCTAAAATGGCGACATCTGGCGCATTAACGATCGGTGTGAACGCGGTTCCGCCAATACCGCCCAGGCTCGAAATCGAGAAACAACCGCCCTGCATATCTTGTGCTTTAAGCTTACCATCACGGGCGCGCGCACTGACTTCAAGTAGTTCTTCCGAGAGCTGGTAAATACCTTTTTTATCCACGTCACGAATCACCGGCACCACTAACCCACCGGGAGTATCCACCGCAATCCCGATATGAATATATTTCTTCATAATCAAGTGCTCACCATCACTGTGTAGCGACGAATTGAACACAGGATAAGCTTGCAAAGCTTTCGCCACGGCTTTCATGATAAACACCAATGGGGTGATCTTAACGCCGTCTTTTTGCTTCGCTTGCGCCGCATTTTCTTGCTTGCGGAAGGCTTCAAGCTCAGTAATATCCGCCTCATCAAACTGAGTTACATGCGGAATGGTGACCCAATTACGATGCAAGTTTGGTCCTGAAATCTTCTGGATCCGCGTTAGCGGCACTTCTTCAATTTCACCAAATTTACTGAAGTCGACTTGCGGCGGCGCAATCACTTGCAAGCCACCTGAACCCGCAGTTGCAGCGCCAGCGGTCGCTTTCGGTCGCGATAGTTCGTACTTCACGTAATCTTGCACATCTTCTTTTAAGATACGGCTCTTACGTCCACTGCCTTTAACTTGGGTGAGATCCACACCAAACTCATTGGCAAGGCGACGCACGGCTGGCGAGGCATAGGCTAAGCCTTCCGTTTGCTGCTTTTTATCGAGCGGATGATCCGGCACCGGCGGCTTGCGCGGCTCGCTGCTCTGCTCAGTCGCGGCAGGAGCCGGATCGGCAGCTGATGCTGGTGCTGCAGCTTCTGCTGGAGCTGATTCTTGCTTCGGCTCTGCACTCACAACTTTTAAGCGCGCAACCAATGAACCTTGCTTCACCTTGTCGCCGGTGTTCACCAGAACTTCTTCAATGACTCCAGCTTGCGGGCTTGGCACATCCATGGTGGCCTTATCGGTCTCGAGGGTAATCAAGCCATCTTCAGCAGCGATTTCATCACCGGCGCTGACAAGAATTTCGATCACGTCCACTTCACCGGCATCACCGATATCGGGTACCACCACATCGATAATCTCACTGCTACCCGCAGCGCTTGACGCTGCAGGCTCTGGTGCAGATTCGCCTTGCTTATCTGCTGGCGCTGCTGCTTCAGCGGCTGACTCTGCTGCTGGCTCAGCCTCAGCTTCCGCCTCTTGCTCAGCTTCCGCTGCTGCGGCTTCAAAACGCGCCAGCAAATCACCTTCTTTAATTTTGTCGCCAACTTTCACCGCAAGTTCAGCCACAACCCCAGCGAATGGCGCTGGGATATCCATCGAGGCTTTGTCACTTTCAACTGTAATCAACGAATCTTCAGCTGCGACCTCATCACCGGTGCTGACTAAGATCTCAATGACTTCAACTTCATCTCCGCCGACATCTGGGGCGAGTACGTCTTGTAAATTTGCCATCTTCCGACTCCCTCAATTATGCGTACAGCGGGTTGATTTTGTTGGTATCAATACCGAAGCGCTTGATCGCATCAGTGACCACTTTCGCTTCGATGGTACCGGCTTTCGCCAATTCACTCAGTGCAGCAATAACTATGTATTCAGCACTGACTTCAAAGTGACGACGCAGGTTTTCACGGCTATCAGAGCGACCAAAACCATCGGTACCTAGTACTTTATAAGGTGTTGGCACCCAAGCGCGGATTTGATCAGCGTAGGCTTTCATGTAATCCGTCGCCGCAATCGTTGGCCCCTTGGCCTTACTCAGCAATTGCGTCACATAGGCCTGCTTGGCTTTCTTGCCAGGGTTGAGCATATTGTGGCGCTCAACGTCGTAGCCATCGCGGGCCAGTTCGTTAAACGAGGTGGCACTGTAGACACTGGCGCTGACTTTGAAATCTTCCGCAAGCATCTGAGCTGCTTTGCGTACCTGCTGCAAAATGGTTCCTGACCCCAACAGTTGCACTTCGCCTTTCGCACCCTTGGCAGCATGTTGCTCAAGCTGGTACATACCCTTAATAATGCCTTCTTCACAACCTTCAGGCATGGCCGGTTGGACATAGTTTTCGTTCATTACCGTGAGGTAATAAAAGACATTTTCTTGCTCACCATACATCCGGCGCAGGCCATCTTGTACCACCACAGCGACTTCGTACCCGAAGGTTGGGTCATAGGTGACACAGTTAGGAACTGTGTTGAACAGAATATGGCTACTGCCGTCTTGGTGCTGCAGGCCTTCGCCATTGAGGGTGGTGCGTCCAGCCGTTCCGCCCACTAAGAAGCCCCGTGCTTGGCTGTCGCCAGCGGCCCAAACCAAATCGCCCACGCGCTGGAAGCCGAACATCGAGTAATAGATGTAGAACGGAATCATCGGCTCATTGTTGGTCGAGTAACTGGTCGCTGCCGCAACCCACGAAGCCATCGCACCGAGTTCGTTGATGCCTTCTTGCAACACTTGGCCTTTTTTATCTTCACGATAATAGGCCACCTGGTCCGCATCTTGTGGCTCGTATTTTTGCCCTTGGCTTGAGTAAATCCCAACTTGGCGGAACAAGCCTTCCATACCGAAAGTGCGCGCTTCATCTGGAATAATGGGCACAATACGCTGACCAATTTTCTTGTCTTTTAGAAGCGCAGTCAGCACTCGTACAAACGCCATAGTCGATGAAATTTCTCGCTCACCTGAGCCGTTGGTGACCGCTTCAAAGGCTTTCAACGACGGAATTTCAAGTTCGACATCGGTGTTCGGTCGACGCACTGGCAAGTAGCCACCTAACGACTCACGCCGTGAGCGCAGGTACTGCATCTCTGGGCTGTCATCTGGGAACTTGTAGAACGGGATATCCTCAAGCTCGCTATCTTTAATTGGAATATTGAAACGATCACGGAAGTGTTTAATCGCTTCCATATCCATTTTCTTCACTTGGTGCGCGATGTTTTTACCTTCGCCTGCTGCACCCATGCCATAACCTTTTACGGTTTTAGCAAGAATCACTTGCGGCCGGCCCTTGGTATTCACTGCTTTATGATAAGCCGCGTAAACCTTAACTGGGTCGTGACCACCACGGTTCAAGCGCCAGATATCTTCATCTGATAAGTTGGCCACCATGGCTTTAGTTTCTTCGGTTTTGCCAAAAAAATGCTCGCGGGTATACGCACCACCTTTCGCCTTATAGTTTTGATACTCGCCATCGACGCTGTCTTGCATGATTTGGGCAAGCTTACCTTCGGTATCGCGATACAGGAGTGGATCCCAATAGCGGCCCCAAATCACTTTAATCACTTCCCAGCCCGCGCCGCGGAAGGTACCCTCGAGCTCTTGAATAATCTTGCCGTTACCGCGCACTGGGCCGTCCAAGCGCTGTAAGTTACAGTTGATCACGAAGGTCAAGTTATCCAGACCTTCACGCGTGGCAAGGCCGATCGCACCCAAACTTTCTGGCTCGTCGACCTCGCCATCGCCCAAGAAGCAGTAAACACGTTGATTTGAGCAATCTTTAATGCCGCGATCGGTGAGGTACTTCAAATACCGTGCTTGATAGATGGCTTGCATAGGTCCAAGCCCCATCGACACGGTTGGGAACTGCCAAAAGTCTGGCATTAATTTCGGATGTGGGTAAGAGCTGATGCCGTTGCCATCCACTTCTTGACGGAAGTTATTGAGTTGCTCTTCCGTTAACCGGCCTTCAAGGAAAGCACGCGCGTAAATACCTGGCGAAGCGTGGCCTTGGATAAATAAATAGTCGCCGCCGTCTTGGTCTGTTGGGGCGCGGAAGAAGTGGTTAAAACCGACATCATAAAGCATTGCCGATGAAGCAAAGCTAGAAATATGGCCACCGAGTTCAAGCTCTTTTTTCGACGCACGTAAGACCATCGCCAAAGCATTCCAACGAATGGCTGCGCGGATCCGCGCCTCAATGGTTTGATCGCCAGGGACCGTTGGTTCCTGACTTGCCGGAATCGTATTTAAATAAGCCGTGGTCGCATTAAACGGTAAATAAGCACCACTACGACGGGCTTTTTCGATCAATGATTCTAATAAAAAGTGACCCCGCTCAGCGCCATCCTCTTCGAGGACAACTTCGAGTGCGTCAAGCCACTCACGCGTTTCTTGTGGGTCGATATCATCTTTCAAATGGTCAGTCATAACTTTTACCCTGTTTGAGTTCGGCGCAGTGAACGCAACATCCGTGATTGCTCACGGTTCGATGTTAACAACGCATGTTCGATAAAGGCCAGCAACTGGTGACACGCTTCGCGCGCTTGCTCAGGCTCGCCTTTGCTAATTTCTGCCACAATTTGTTGGCGGTGTTGATGAAGTTGCTGCATGACCCCGGGCTTGTGCGCGAGATCCTGCAGATTCTGCAAAATATTCTTAGTTAACAATGGTTGCATACTGCGAACCAGATGCAACAAGATCACATTGTGTGAGGCTTCGGCAATACGCAGGTTAAAATCGCTTAAAGCCTGCGCTTGGGTGGCTAAATCCTCACCTGGCTCTGCGGCGATTGCGGTAAAAGCTTTACTGATTTGCTCAAGATCAGTTTGGGTCCCGCGCAGCGCGGCATAATACGAGCTTATCCCCTCAAGGGCATGACGGAATTCGAGCAAATCGAATTGTGATTCAGGATGTTTGCTGAGCAAATCGAGCAATGGCTCGGCCACCCGGTGCTGCAAATTATCACAAACATAGGTGCCACCGCCCTGACGCCGCTCGAGTAAGCCTCGCGCTTCAAGTTTCTGAATGGCTTCACGCAAAGAAGGCCGCGACACCGAAAACTGTGCCGCCAGATCGCGTTCCGACGGCAAGCGCATGCCTGCTTCAAGGGTGCCATCGACGATCATGGCCTCGATGCGGGCCATAATCACGTCGGACAACTTAGTCTGTTGAATACGTTCAAATGCCATATTGGTTCATTGGTCTTACCAAAAGTGTAACGGATTGTAGACCATGTTGGCTCAAAGCCCAAATTTTTTTCGAATTAGAGCCAGCCTGCGATGGTGAGAATGGATACAAAAACAATAAATAACAAGAAGTTACGCTTTACCAGTCCAACAGTGGTCAGAGCAGTTGCCCCGTGTTGTTCAGGATCCTCAACAGTAATTTCATCCGCGGCTGCAGCGACTCGGAAGAGCGCATCACGATTACTCGGGGGTATATTGCCAAGGGTACTGAGCCACAGCCCCGACGCTTTAGAGAAGTTGCCAACGAACAAAAACCCGAGCGACATCACCCGCGTCGGCAGCCAGTTCAGCAAGTAATAAGCACGGGTCCAAGTAGAGCGCGGGATGTGCTTCGGCCGACGCATATCACGCAAGGTCGCATAAACGAGTGCGCCAACGATGCCAAATAAAATAAAATACAGCAGCACCGCAAAGTAGGCACGTAGATGAATCCACAATAAGGCTTGCTGCACACTATCGATATCGCGATGACCGGCACTGCGAATCAAACGCTCAGCGGCAAGCTCGCGTTCATGCAGTAAGGCAGTGCGCTCTTTTTTACTCAGCTCGGTCTCATCAAGTTGCCGACAAAGCTCGACATATTCTTTATAGCGTTTACGCGCCGGAGTACAGACCATGGCCACCAGTAACAAGCCGGTGCTGGCCAAAAAGCTCAGCAGCATATTGTCAAAAAGAGCCAACACTAAACCAATCAAAAAAGCTGGAATGAGCGCCCACACCAATTGCCCCAGACCATTTTGTTTCCAGTCTTGTAATTCGGTTTTATGCAACTGAATTTGTTGCCAGCGCAACAGCATCCGTCGCCAAGTCCAATGCTTGCCGACCGCTAATGAACGCTCTAATGACACGGCGAGAATAATCGCGAACAGTTGCATAACGGGCTTACCTTGTTAACAGTTGTCGAAAATAGGACCAGTCAAACGCTGGGCCTGGATCAGTTTTGCGCACCGGAGCAATATGCTGATGGCCAACAATACGTTGAGCCGTGAGTTCAGGGTAATGTGCGATTAAGGTTTGAGCAAGCTCGGCAAGCACCTGATACTGCTCTTTAGTGTAGGGGGTGTGATCGGTTCCCTCAAGTTCAACCCCGATGGCGAAATCGTTACAGCGGCGTCGCCCGGCATAGGCTGAGCGCCCTGCATGCCACGCACGACGGTCGAAACTGACGTACTGAATCAGCTCGCCATCGCGCCGAATCAATGCATGGGCCGACACCCGTAGTCCACGGATCGCTGCAAAACGGGAATCTTGGCGGTGGTCGAGGGTGCCCATAAAAAGTTCATCGATATAGGGCCCACCAAATTCACCCGCGGGTAGACTAATGCCGTGCACCACCAATAAGCTCACCGCACTGTCCGGCGGACGTTCATCCGCATGCGGGCTTAATCTTTGTTGTACCTCTGCCAGCCATCCCGACTCTAACTTCACCTGGTATTCCTCGACTTGTGATTCGCTCACGCAAAATTATCTTACGCTGAAATCACCTGCACGCCAACGCTTTGCCCTGACTGCGGCTGGCTTAAGTTGGTACGCTGGCGTAAACTATAGCGCCTCGTTAGCGTAGAAGAGAACCGATTAGATGACACAGTCCAATACTCACCTGCTCAATGGTTTTAGTACCCGCGTTGATCTTGATGCACTCGCTGCCGACCGAGTGGATATGGTGGCGCGCGCCTTAGCAGAAGATCTCGATGGGATTGACTTAAGCCATGATATTACCGCGCAGTTAATTGGCGCCGAGACGCAAGCCGAAGCGATTCTCATTAGTCGTGATGATGCGGTCATTTGTGGGGTGGATTGGGTCAATGAAGTCTTCGAGCAATTGCGAGCTAAGGTCGAGTTGGACTGGCAGGTAAAAGATGGTGAGCGGGTCCAAGCAAACCAAGAGTTGCTGCGCATCAAAGGCAACGCCCGCACTATTTTAACTGCGGAGCGTACCGCGTTGAACTTTCTCCAAACTTTATCAGGGGTAGCGACCACGACGGCGCATTACGTGAGCTACTTAGCCGGTTCAAACACCAAATTACTGGATACCCGCAAAACCATTCCGGGCCTACGCACAGCGCAGAAATACGCGGTGGTGTGTGGCGGCGGCTATAACCACCGGGTTGGTTTGTATGATGCGTTCTTAATTAAAGAAAACCATATTATGGCCTGTGGCGGTATTGCCGCAGCGATTGCCAGTGCCCGTCAGCTCGAACCGGGCAAGCCGGTTGAGGTGGAAGTCGAAAATTTAAGCGAATATCGAGAGGCGATTCACGCCAAAGCAGACATCATAATGTTGGATAATTTTAGCATCGAAGACTTAAAAACTGCGGTACTAGAACGGACGACAGATGTCGCCCTTGAGGTGTCTGGAAACATCACTGCCATACGGCTCAAGGAGCTCGCACCGATTGGGGTTGATTTTATCTCCTCTGGCGCCTTAACAAAAAACCTACAAGCTATTGATCTTTCTTTACGTTTTAAATCACTTTAGTTGTTGACGAAATGATGCAATCTGCTATGTTCAACAGGCATTGCGCTGCATTTGCTGTGAGTTCGTGCCGGGACACACGGTCGATGTAAGCCAGGCATAGTCTGAAAACCAAGATGGACAGCAGTGGATCGCATCCACCTTAAATAAAATAACTGTTATATGAGTATTTTCGGGAAAAGTTTCATGAAAGCGCAACTACAACGTGGTTTCACGTTAATCGAATTGATGATCGTCGTTGCTATCATTGGTATCTTGGCTGCGGTCGCGATTCCTATGTACAGCGATTACACCCAACGCGCGAAGGCTTCAACCGGGTTGGCTGCCTTGGCAAATTACAAAACGACCGTTGCTATGTGTTATCAGACTTATGGCACTTTGACGGGTTGTAACGCTTCAACTGATGCAGTAGGCACCGAAGACGAAGCTGGTTATGTTGAACCAAATATTACTCCAATACCTAAGGCCATCTTAGCTGCTGATGCAGCTGATACTAAACCAAATGGTATTAGCGAAGCTGATGTTGAAAACGGCATAATTTCAGCAACACTTGACGCTATCGGTGCCGACGATGCCGCAATCAGCATCACTATGACACCAGAAACAGCCGGTGGCGGTAATCTTAAATGGACCATTGCTTGTTCTGATTTTGCTGCAGGCACGCGAGTAGATGGGTGCACTGAAGCAACAGGTGGTTAATATAATCATCTTGATACAGTATCACTGAGTAAATGCTGAGTGATTAGCAAATAATTCACAGGCCCTGCATCACAGTAGGGCCTGTTTATTTGAGAACAACAACTATGCTGCACCACTCCCTTGCTGCGCTATTATTACGAGACCAGGTTATCCCCGAGGATAAGCTGCAAACCTGTAGTGATTATGCTTGGGAATCTAAGCTACCCTTTACCTACTGTGCCGTTGATCGAAAACTTCTTACTTCAGCAGAGCTCGCTAAGTACTGCTTCGAGCACACCAACTGCCCTTGGCTCGATCTCGATGCCTTTAATACCGACCTGATTCCAGAAGAATTTATCAATGAGCGACTGATTCGGAAGAATCATGCCGTGCCTTTATATAAGCGTGGCCATATGTTGTATGTGGCGGTGTCAGATCCGACTCGGATTGAAACGTTAGACGAATTCCAGTTTCGCACTCGGCTACAAACCGAAGCTGTGCTGGTCGATGAGCTTAAACTCCAACGCTTAATCGATAAGGTTTTGGCAAACGAGAATTCAATGCTGGGCGTCACCGAAGAAGACGAACAGCAACTACGTGGCATTGATGCCATTGATGAGATTCAAAAAGATACCGGCTCGGTGGATGTTGATGCAAAAAACGACGCACCTGTGGTTATCTATATTAATAAACTCTTGCTCGATGCCATTAAACGCGGTGCTTCGGACTTACACTTTGAGCCTTACGAGCAGGAGTACCGGATCCGCTTTCGAATCGATGGTGTGTTAGTCGAAATTGCCCGCCCACCGGTCCAGCTAGCGGCGCGAATTGCGGCGCGCTTAAAAGTGATGTCACAGCTTGATATCGCTGAGCGCCGCTTACCGCAAGATGGCCGAATCAAGCTCAAACTTTCCAAACACAAAGCCATTGATTTTCGGGTAAGTACTTTACCGACTCTCTACGGTGAAAAAATAGTGATGCGGATCTTAGATGCACAGGCCGCGATGATCGGGATCGAGTCGTTAGGATATGAGCCGGATCAGCAAAAACTGTATGAAGATGTGCTCGACCGGCCACAAGGGATGATCTTGGTGACCGGGCCAACGGGCTCAGGGAAAACCGTCTCGCTATATACCGGCTTAAATATTTTGAATACTCCCGAGCGGAATATCTCCACCGCAGAGGACCCGGTCGAAATTAACCTGCCTGGTATCAACCAAGTACAAATTAACGTTAAAGCCGGTTTAACTTTTGCCGATGCTTTGCGATCCTTCTTACGGCAAGACCCGGATGTGGTGATGGTAGGGGAGATTCGTGACCTTGAAACCGCCGAAATTGCGATTAAAGCGGCACAAACCGGTCACCTCGTGCTATCAACTTTGCACACCAACTCTGCCGCTGAAACGCTGACTCGTTTGATGAATATGGGCGTGCCGGCCTATAACATCGCCGGTTCGGTCAGTTTGATTATTGCCCAGCGCTTGGCGCGGCGACTTTGCAATGTCTGCAAAGAACCTCAAGAGATTCCTGCCGATGAGTTGCTAAGACAGGGCTACAGCCAAGCCGAAATTGATACGGGCATGACCATTTTTAAAGCCGTTGGCTGTGACCAATGCACCAATGGCTATAAAGGGCGTACAGGGATATACGAAGTCATGCCCATTACAGATAATATTCAAGATCTTATTATGACTGGAGCAAGCTCGCTCACGATTGCTAAGCAGGCCCATAAAGATGGGATTTCATCGCTGCGGCATTCGGCCTTGCTCAAAGTAGCGAAGGGAATTATCAGTTTAGTCGAAGCGAATCGAGTGACCACCTTCTAAGATCTGAATCGTTTAAGGTTGAATCATGGCGACAAAAAAGAACAAGAAAACAGCCGAAAAAGAGATTCTCGAATTCACCTGGACTGGTCTGAATAAACAAGGCAAAGCAGTGAAGGGGGTGATGGCCACTGATAACCAAAAGCAAGTCAAAGCCAAGCTGCGTGACCAACAAATTGTCCCTAAATCAATTAAAAGGCGCTCACAGTCTAGCTTCCGTAAAAAGAAAATTATCGGTGCTGATATTGCGCTATTCACCCGCCAAATCGCCACCATGCTGCAAGCAGGGGTACCTTTACTGCAGTCACTCGAAATGGTTGCCAAGGGCGTGGAAAACCTTAAAGTACGTCAGTTAATGCTCAATCTTAGCGCCGATGTCGGGGCCGGTTCACCGATGGCCGCGGCGCTGCGGAAACACCCCGACGTATTTGATAGCCTGTATTGTGATTTGGTTGCCTCGGGCGAGGAGTCCGGTGCGCTAGAAACGATCTTTTACCGTATCGCCACCTACCGGGAAAAATCGGAAGCATTAAAAGCTAAAATCAAAAAAGCTTTGGTGTATCCCGCCTCGGTTATTGTGGTTGCGCTCGTGGTGACCATTATCTTGCTAATTTTCGTGGTCCCGCAATTCGAAGCTGTGTTCGCTGATTTTGGCGCTGAGCTGCCCGCTATGACGCAGTTTGTGGTGACCCTCTCAGAGGTGGTGCAACAATATTTTCTCTATGTGGCCGCAGGTTTGGTTGTGGCGGGCTATTTGTTTGGACGTGCCTACAAGCGCAGCCCCAAGTTGCGCGACCAAGTCGATATCTACTCGCTAAAAATGCCGATTGTGGGCACTATTCTCCATAAAGCCGCGGTGGCAAGGTTTGCACGCACGCTTTCGACCACCTTTGCCGCAGGGGTGCCGCTGATCAAGGCTCTGGACTCCGCTGCGGGAGCTTCGGGTAATGCAGTTTATCGTGATGCTGTGTTTCGGATGCGCGATGAGGTAACCTCAGGTATGCAAATGAATACTGCCATGCAAAGCGCTGATTTATTCCCCACCATGGCCACCCAGATGGTGTTTATCGGGGAGGAATCTGGCTCACTTGATGATATGCTCGCCAAAGTGGCCAGTATTTATGAAGCCGAAGTGGATGATCTGGTCGATAACCTGACCGCCCTGCTCGAGCCTATGATCATGGTGGTCATTGGGGTACTAGTCGGCGGCCTGATTGTTGCGATGTATTTACCTATCTTTAGCCTTGGTCAAGTTGTAGGCTAGAGCATACTCTTAATCATTGGATAGACACTGTGTTTGAACTTTATGCAGCAGAAACACCATGGGCACTAGGTTTTGGACTAGTCTTAGGGTTAATGGTGGGCAGTTTTTTGAATGTGGTTATCGGCCGCTATCCGCAAATGTTACAGCGTCAGTGGCGGCAAGAATGTCAGTTGTTACTTGAGCAAGAGCCACACACCTCAGACGCTAAATTCAATTTAGCCACACCCAACTCCCACTGCCCCAAGTGCCAAAGCCCAATTCGCTGGTATGACAATATTCCGGTGCTGAGTTGGACGCTGTGGCTTAGAGGCAAGTGTCGTAACTGCCAGGCACCGATTTCGATTAGATATCCAAGTATAGAACTGCTTACTGGCGCGGTATTTGCCTACTTAACCTATTTATTTGGGGTTAGTTTTGAGGTCGCACTGTACTGGGTTGCGGCGAGTCTGACGATTTCTTTGTTCTTTATAGATTACGACACTCAGCTACTCCCCGACCCTTTTAACTATGTCTTGCTCTGGCTGGGGCTGGCTGCGGCTATGCTGAATTTCACCATTCCACTGCAAGATGCGGTGATTGGCGCCATGCTGGGCTATCTCATCTTATGGTCGATTTACTGGCTGTTTAAGCTGTTAACTGGCAAAGAGGGCATGGGCTATGGTGACTTCAAGTTATTGGCTGCAATCGGCGCTTGGGTGGGTTATAGCCAGCTCGGTGTGGTGATCCTCGCCAGTGCCGGCAGTGGCGCAGTAATTGGAATTATTTGGCAATTCCTTCGCGGTGCGCGCGGCCAAGCCATCCCATTTGGTCCGTTTCTCATCCTAGGCGGCATCATTAGCCTTATCTGGGGCGATTGGCTGGTGGCGCAATATTGGCAATGGGCGCTCGCCGCATGACCTATGTGGTAGGCGTCACTGGCGGGATTGGCAGCGGCAAAACAACCGTCACTGATCGCTTTGCTGAATATGGCATTGTCGTCGTCGACGCCGATGTGATTGCGCGCGGGATCTTCACTCCACCAAGCGCGGCTTTAACTGCAGTAATTGAGCGCTTTGGTGAGCAAGCACTTACTGCTGATGGTTTGCTCAATCGCCCGTGGCTGCGCCAACGGGTGTTCAGCTCGCCCGCAGATAAAGCTTGGCTGAATCAACTGACCCATCCGCTGGTTCGCACTGAGTTGTTGCGTCAACTTAAGCAGGCTGATTCAGCTTATGTCATCCTCTCAGCACCTTTGCTCTTCGAAAATGGTTTGGACCAACTGTGTCAACGCACCCTAGTGGTTGATCTGCCTGAAACCGAGCAACTGCAGCGGGCGAGTCAACGCGATCAAACCAGCGCAGCACAAATCAAAGCCATTATGGCGGCGCAATGGTCGCGTCAGCAACGTCTGGATAAAGCAGACGATGTGATCGACAATAGTGGCCCTGTGAATGCGTTAGATGCCCAGATTCAAGCGTTGCATGCGCGCTATCTAGAGTTGGCATCAGCACATTAACTGGTTAAGATGAATTCATGAATCAGTCGCAACTGTTTGACCAGTACGTTATCTACGAGTATCCCCTCAATGAGCGGGTGCGCACATACTTGCGGCTGGAACATTTATGCCATCAATTACGGCCACACGAACCGGTTTCCGAACGCAATTATCCGCAATATTTCAGTGCCCTGTTTGCAATTATCGAACTGTGTGAGCGCAGTGACGTGCGTACCGATTTGCAAAAGGATCTCGATCGTCGGCGCCAACAACTGGTGGCGTGGCAACGTCATCCGGAAGCCAATCAAGAGCAAATCGAGGTGATGGCGGCGCAAGTCGAGCGAGCTTTAACTACACTGCAGCCGATGAGCCGTGTTGGTTCTAACCTTAAACAGGACCGCTTATTAAGCTCAATTCGCCAGCGCTTTGCGATGCCTGGTGGCACCTGTAATTTTGACCTACCGCAACTACACTATTGGCTGCATTTGCCGCAAAGTATGCGCGACCAAAACACCCAAGCATGGTGGAATGAGTTCAAAATTTTGATTAAAGGGCTAGAGCTGGAACTCGCAATGATTCGAGGTCGAGCGCGGTTCCAAGAAGTCGTCGCTGCACATGGTTTGCTGCAAGAGAGCACCGAGCCGCTCAGTCTCCTGCGCTTAAAAGTGCCGCACACCTTACCGGCGTATCCAGTGGTCAGCGGCCATAAGCAGCGCTTTAATATTCGCTTTTTACACGAGTGTCCACAGGCCGGACGAGCGAGTTATGAAGAGGATGTCACGTTTCAACTGGCGCGTTGCAGTTAAATCTGACCTTGCGTTAAGCAATCGATAATGGCTTGGTTGGCGGCTGGAAACGGATAGGCATCTAGTTCATGTTTAGCCACCCAGCACCACTCTTGTCCTTCGCGCTGCTTTACCTCGCCGCTAAACGATGTCACTTGCCATACATCCAAACGCACGCGTTTATCACCATAATCGTGCTCAATCACGGTTAACGGTAACGCTTGCTCAACGGCAATGTTGCATTCTTCTTGGAGTTCGCGCTGTAGCGCCGCGAGGACGGTTTCACCCGCTTCGACCTTACCGCCGGGGAATTCCCACTTACCACCTTGATGCAGATGCGCATGGCGGCGACTAATAAAGACCGCACCGTCGCTATTGAGGATCACCCCAACAGCGACGTGAATGGGTTTAGATTTTGCCATGGCACTGTTTGAATTTCTTACCTGAACCGCACGGGCATGGGTCATTCCGACCTACTTTGGGCATCGCTGCTTGACCACTCGCGGCGGGGCTGTCCGAACCACTGGTGCTGGCGCCTTCATGCTGCAGTTGTTGGCGTTGGGCTTGCATAGCCGCTTGCTCACGACGCTTCGCCTCAACCGCTTCAACATCTTCCTCGGCACGCACGCGGACCTTGCTCAAAATGGTGACCACTTCGAGTTTCAAGGCTTCAAGCATATCGGCGAACAGTTCAAACGCTTCGCGCTTATATTCTTGCTTCGGATTCTTTTGTGCATAGCTGCGCAAGTGGATCCCTTGGCGCAAATGATCCATTGCGGCTAAGTGCTCTTTCCAATGTGAATCGAGGCTTTGCAACATGATCGCCTTTTCAAAGTGACGCAGCACTTCTGGACCAACTTGTTGCTCTTTGTCGGCGTAGGCTTGCTCGAGGGCCTGTGAAATCTTCTCGCGCAGGTTTTCCTCGTGCAGTTTATCGTCTTCATCTAGCCATTGCTGAATCGGCAGCGGCAAGTCGAAGTCGGCACGCAGGCGCTCTTCAAGGCCTTCGACATTCCACATTTCTTCTAGCGACTGCGGAGGAATATATTCGCTAATGACGCCATCGATAACATCGCCACGAATCGCTTTAATCGTTTCGGACACGTCGCCTTCATCGAGCAGTTCATTGCGCTGCTCGTACACAACTTTACGTTGGTCGTTGGCGACATCATCGTACTCAAGCAATTGCTTACGAATATCGAAGTTACGCCCTTCAACTTTACGTTGCGCATTTTCAATCGCACGCGTCACCCATGGGTGCTCAATGGCTTCACCTGGTTTCATCCCAAGGCGCTTCATCATGCTCGCCATGCGATCTGATGCGAAGATCCGCATCAGGCTATCATCAAGCGACAGATAAAAGCGCGATGAACCTGGGTCACCCTGACGTCCTGAACGGCCGCGGAGCTGGTTATCGATACGACGTGACTCGTGGCGCTCGGTACCAATAATATGTAAACCACCGGCCTCGAGGACTTGGTCATGGCGTTGCTGCCATGCTTGTTTTACTTTTTCGATTTGCTCTGGGCTTGGATCTTTTAATTGCTCAAGCTCAGTTTGCAAGTTCCCACCAAGCACAATATCCGTGCCTCGGCCGGCCATGTTGGTAGCGATTGTCACCGTACCCGGTAAACCGGCTTGCGCGACAATATCAGCTTCTTTGGCGTGGAACTTGGCGTTGAGAACGTTATGTGGGATTTTCTTTTTCTTCAGTAACTTCGACAATAGCTCTGAACTTTCAATCGAAATGGTACCCACCAAGACCGGTTGGCCTTTTTCTCGACAGGCTTCGATATCGGCCACGATTGCATCGTACTTCTCTTGTGCAGTCAGGTAGATCAGGTCAGCACGGTCATCGCGAATCATTGGGCGGTTGGTTGGGATCACCACAGTCTCAAGACCGTAAATACTCTGGAATTCAAAGGCTTCGGTATCTGCGGTACCTGTCATCCCCGCTAATTTGTTGTACAAGCGGAAATAATTCTGGAAGGTGATCGAGGCCAAGGTTTGGTTTTCGTTTTGAATCGGTACCCCTTCTTTCGCTTCAATCGCTTGGTGCAGGCCTTCAGACCAGCGCCGACCTTCCATCGTCCGCCCCGTATGCTCATCAACAATCACGATTTGGTCGTCTTTGACAATATAGTCAACGTCTTTATGGAACATGTGATTGGCGCGCAAAGCAGCATTCACATGGTGCAGCAGGGAAATATTCGCTGCTGAATAGAGTGAGTCGTCTTCGGCGAGCATGCCGCGCTCTTTTAAAATGCTCTCGATATGTTCTTGACCATGTTCCGTCAGGTGCAGTTGCTTGGCTTTTTCATCAATGGTGAAATCGCCTTCACCGCGCTGTTCTTCGGTATCTTCTTCCGCCTGGCGCTCGAGTAGCGGCACGATTTCATTCATTTTAATGTACATCTCAGAGCTATCTTCAGCTGCCCCTGAGATAATCAATGGCGTCCGCGCTTCATCAATCAGGATCGAGTCAACCTCATCGACAATCGCGAAACTAAGTTTACGCTGTACCCGATCTTGTGGGCTAAACGCCATATTGTCACGCAAATAGTCAAAGCCAAACTCGTTATTGGTGCCGTAGGTAATATCAGCGGCATAGGCAGCACGCTTGTCCTGCGGGCTCATGCCGGGAATATTAAAGGCAACGGTCATGCCTAAGAATTCAAATAGCGGACGGTTGGTTTCGGCATCACGACGAGCGAGGTAATCATTCACCGTAACAATATGCACACCGTTGCCGGTTAACGCGTTTAGGTATGCCGGAAGCGTTGCCGTTAAGGTTTTCCCTTCACCGGTGCGCATCTCGGCAATCCGGTTATCATTCAAAATCATGCCGCCAATCAACTGAACATCGAAGTGGCGCATATTAAAGACCCGCTTTGAGGCCTCACGCACGGTTGCAAAGGCTTCAGGAAGCAAGGCCTCGAGTTTTTCACCTTGCTCGAGACGCGTCTTAAATTCAGTGGTCTTTTGTTTGAGTTCTGTGTCGCTTAGCGTTTCAAACTCAGGCTCGAGTTCGTTGATGCGTTGGACGTTTTTTTCCAGACCTTTGAGGATTCGATCGTTGCGGCTTCCGAACAGTTTACGAAATAGACTTCCTAACATGTGATATTAAAACCTTGTAGTCGACAACTCGACACCCTATTCGGCGTCGCGATAAACATATTTGTGGGGATCAATCTGGCGATTGTTCCGCAACACTTCGTAATGCACATGCGGGCCAGTTGACCTGCCGGTGCTTCCTAATAGCGCAATTTGTTGGCCGCGCGTGACGACATCGCCCTCTGCAACGAGGAGTTCTTTACAATGGCCATAGCGGGTCTTTAAACCGCCGCCATGGTCAATTTCAATCAATTTGCCATAGCCGTAGCGCTCACCGGACCAAGTCACCACGCCGGCACCGGTCGCATAAATACCCGCACCTTCTTCGAGGCTGGCAAAATCGATCCCCTTATGCATTGCAGGCGCCCCATTAAAAGGGTCTTTGCGCACGCCATAGGGTGATGACAACCAGCCTGAGTCAATTGGACGCCCAGCAATAAAGCTCTCTGCTGAGATATGGTGATTCAACAACACAGATTCAAGTAAGGTAAGTTGCTGCTGCTTATCAGAGAGTTGCAGTAACACTTGATCAATTTGCTCGATGACATCGCTACCGGATAGGCGCGGTGCTTCGGTAATGGCCGCTTCAGGGCCACCCATCAGCAGTGGGCTAGCTCGGTCGGCGAAATTAAATTCACCATTATCGAGTTCGGCTTCGGCGGCTAGGCGCTGGCCCAGCGCATCTAAGCGTCGCAGTTGCGCCTGCATCTCACCGATATACAAAGTCATCCCAGTCAGCTTCTTCTCGGTTTGGTCTTTGAGTTCGGCTACCGCCTGTTGCTGCGCAGCTAAGCGCACTTGCTCCGCTTGGATTTTGCTTTGCAAGGTGGCAGGGTCAAGCAGCTCTGCTTGCCAAGGCTCACTGACGGCCAAGCCCAGCAGACAAGCTAAACCCAGCAGTGACAGCATCCGCCGGCGACTGAATTGGAGCTTGAATTTTACTTTGGAGCCTCGGTAGAAGACTGTTAAACTCATGCAATCTCTCGTTGCTTGTGAATCGAATGACGCGCCGTAAAATCCGTACAACCGAACAAGTGATCCGCACTGCACGCCTACGCCAATTTGCTGACTTTACCGAGCAGCATCGGGTCTGGCAACAGCAATTGCGTGCTTGTTTGCAAAGTCTTGGTAGCGAGCATTTACAGCAACACGCTGAAGTCCTTGCTATACGGGACCAAACCCTGCATCTGCACACCACTTCAGCGGCTGTCGCGACACGTCTTAAACAACTACAAAGCGGCATTATAACCTATTTTGCCCGTGAAGCTATGCTTCCGGTCCAGCAGCTCTCAGTGCGCACTGCGCCGAAAACTCCAGCTGTGGCAACAAGCCAGTCCGAAGCCGCACCCACCGCGGCTCAGACAAGCGCTAAAACGGCGCCGCCTGATGAACACCATGCCGCGGCACAACTGCGCGCACAAGCCGCTTTGGTTGACGAGCCACTGCGTTCACAATTGCTCGCACTCGCGGCTAAATTTGAGCAATAAAAAAGGCGGTTAAACCGCCTTTTTTGAAGTTATTCTGAATTTAAACCAACGCCGGTTGCTGGAACGCGATCGGTGCTTGCGCTTGGTCATCCTCGAAGGTGACAAATTCCCACGCTTCTTGCTGCTGCAATACGGCACGCAACAACTGGTTGTTGAGCGCATGCCCTGACTTGTACGCACGCAAGTGACCTAAAATGCTATGACCGCACATATAGAGGTCACCCACCGCATCTAGGATCTTGTGCTTTACAAACTCGTCGTCATAGCGCAAACCTTCGGTATTCAGGATGCGGAACTCATCCAGTACCACGGCATTATCAAAACTACCGCCTAGAGCAAGATTATTGGCGCGCAAATATTCAATATCACGCATAAAGCCAAAGGTCCGCGCTCGGCTAATTTCTTTGATAAAACTATTGCTGCTGAAGTCCATGCTCACCACTTGGTTGGTGTCGGCGATGGCTGGATGGTCAAAATCAATCGCAAAATCAATTTTGAAGCCATCATGAGGGAGAAGCTCAGCCCATTTGTCGCCTTCTTCAACGCGAACCGGTTGCTTCAGCTTGATAAACTTTTTGGCCGCAGACTGCTCTTGGATACCCGCACTTTGGAGCAGGTAAATAAAGGGGTGCGAGCTACCATCCATGATTGGAATTTCATGGCTGTCTACTTCGACGATCAGGTTATCAATGCCCATCGCCGCAACGGCGGCAAGCAAATGCTCGACGGTTGACACACGGACATTGTCGTCGGTGATGAGACAGGTACACATCTGGGTGTCGCCCACCAACTCGGCTTGCGCGGGGATATCAACAGCCGGATTCAAATCGACACGACGAAACACCAGACCCGTATTTACAGGTGCCGGGCGCAGTGTGAGCTGAACCTTATTGCCTTTATGCAAACCGACTCCGGTGCTGGCAATGGCTTGTTTTATCGTACGCTGTCTAATCATCTTTTCGGTCTCTTCACCTGTCATCTGACCAGTAAAAGGCGCGATAGTTTAACGAAATTGCACGTTTTAGGCAATTTTTTTACCGGGTTTACCTTATTTTTACGCAAGTTAGCGGCACATTCGCCGCATTAATCCACTTGTCGGCGTAAAAATGCCGGAATATCCAGGTAATCCAAATCGCTTGCCGGCTTGGCTTGAGCCTTTTGCTGTGGCGCTTGATCATGTTGCTCAGCTTCTACTTCAGGCTCATCTTGCTCGGCCAGTTGCCGCGCTGTGGCGGTATTATCATAACCACCGCTGGTGCGCGGTTGTGGCTCGCGACGCGGCTGGGCTTTGGTGTTAACCAGCGAAATATCTGGCTTACGCTCAGCTCCGATACCGGTTGCCACCACAGTCACACGTAGCTCTTCAGACATTTCTGGATCGATGACGGTACCGACAATCACAGTCGCATTTTCTGAGGCAAAGCCTTTGACTGTGCTACCAACCACATCGAATTCATCGATACTCAAATCCATACCTGCGGTAATATTGACCAATACGCCGCGGGCACCAGAAAGATCGATGTCTTCCAACAGTGGGCTGTTAATCGCCATTTCCGCTGCTTCTTGCGCACGGTCTTCACCACGAGCGACGCCGGTCCCCATCATTGCAGTGCCCATTTCGCGCATGACTGCTCGGACGTCGGCAAAGTCGACGTTAATCAAACCAGTGCGAGTGATTAAGTCGGCGATCCCCTGCACGGCACCAAGTAAGACATCATTGGCCGCACCGAAGGCATCTAGCAGACTGGTTCCGCGCCCGAGAACTTTCAATAATTTCTCGTTAGGAATGGTGATTAATGAGTCAACATAGCGCGCCAGCTGAGCGATCCCTTCATCCGCAACCGCCATCCGCTTATTGCCCTCGAATGGGAACGGCTTAGTCACCACGGCGACGGTCAAAATACCCAATTCGCGCGCAACCTCAGCTACCACAGGTGCAGCACCGGTCCCGGTACCACCGCCCATGCCCGCTGCGATAAAGATCATGTCTGCACCTTCTAAATGCTTGCGGATCTCTTCGCGGGTCTCTTCTGCCGCTTGCCGACCCACTTCTGGATTGGCGCCAGCACCGAGACCTTTGGTGATGTCATCACCAAGCTGAATAGTGATGTGTGCACCGTGATCGCGGAGCGACTGCGCATCGGTGTTAGCGGCAATAAATTGCACACCTTCAATCGATTCGCTGATCATATGTTTGACGGCGTTACCCCCACCGCCACCGACACCGATGACTTTAATGACTGCATCGCTGTCAAAGTTGTCGATAACTTCGAATACTTCTGACATGTTGCTTCTCCTTTACCTGCTTATTGTACTACCCCAGATTCTTATTTTTCTATAAAAAAATTAATATCTTAAAACTCACCTTTGAACCAACCATGAAGGCGTTTCCAAACACCCATGACATTACCTTCGCGCGCTTCTTTCGCGCGCATCGCTAAATCTTCTTCACCAAAGCGCAACAGCCCGACTGCCGTGGCATAGGTTGGATCTTCGACATAATCACTGAGACCTTTCATGCCCAGTGGTTCGCCTAAGCGCACTGGCATCCGGAAAATCTCTTCAGCGAATTCAATCGCACCTTCCATGCGGCCGCAGCCTCCGGTCATGACAATCCCTGCGGCGATTTGATCTTCTAAACCACTTTTCTCGATTTCTTCACGAATTAATTCAAATAATTCTTGATAGCGCGGTTCAACCACCTCGGCCAAAATATGGCGCTGCATCACCCGCGATGGCCGGCCACCGACCGAAGGCACTTCGATGTTGTCATCCTTACTGACTAAATCACGCAGGGCACAGGCATATTTGGTTTTAATTTCTTCCGCATAAGCCAGTGGTGTGCGGAAGATCTTGGCAATATCACTGGTCACTTGGTTTCCTGCCGCCGGAATCACTGCGGTGTGGCGCAGCACACCCTCGGTGTAGATGCAGATATCAACGGTACCCGCGCCCATATCAACCAAAGCCACGCCAAGATCTTTCTCATCTTCGGTCAATACCGAATAACTTGAAGCGAGTGCAGAGAAAATCATCCGATCCACGGCTAAACCGCAGCGCTCAACAGCTTTTTGAATATTTTTCGCCATGTCGTTGGCGCAGGTAATAATGTGCACCTTGGCTTCCATCCGCACTCCAGACATACCAATTGGGCTTTTGATGCTTTCTTGCGAATCGATGACAAATTCCTGCGGTAACACATGCAAAATACGCCGTTCTTGTGCAATCGGTACCGACTTGGCGGCATGAATCACATTATCGACGTCATCTTGGGTTACTTCCGCTTCATTAATCGGCACCATGCCACTTTCGTTTTGGCAGGCAATGTGACGACCCGAAATATTGATATAGGCCGAGGCAATCCGGCAGTCGGCCATCAATTCAGCCTCTTCTACCGATTTTTGGATCGATTGCACCACCAGGTTAAGATCGTTTACACCCGCCTTATCCATACCACGCGCCGTTGCTGCCCCAACACCAATAATGCTGATGCCGCCATCGGGAATCATTTCGCCGATTAAGGTAACAATTTTGCTGGTGCCAATATCAAGACCGACGACCATATTGCGTTCTGTTGTTTTCGACATTGCTGTGCAACTCTCTTGTGTTATGTCTGTGGCTGACGCCAACTTACCGCAACCCCTGTGTCGTATCGCAAATCGATATATTCCACTGCGGTATCTTTATAGTCTCTAATCTCTGGGTACAAATCGATAAAGCGTTGTACCCGCTCTAGCAGCCCTTCGCGGCCTAACTTCAATTCGATGCCTGATTCGAGCACCACAGTCACCGCAAAACGGTCGGATAACTGCAAACTACTCAAAGCAAACCCATTTAACTCTAATAATTCCAATACCTGCCGATAACTCTTAACAGTTTCTGCAACCGCATGTTCCGGACCCGCTAAATAAGGTAGCGGCTGCTGTAGTCTCGACTTATCCGCTTCAAACACCAAGCCCTGTTCGTTGACCATGGCTTGCGGTCGTTGTTGGGCGTTCCAATGCGCCAGTGGCCGTTGCTCGCGCAAGTATACTTTTAATAAATCCGGCCACTCTTTGCGGACCGAAACGCTATACACCCATGGCATCGCCTCAAGTTGGGCACGAATCTCATCAACCTCCGCCGAAAAGAAACTGCCCAATGGCCGTTGCTGTAATTGCTCCCGCACTTCGGCAGCACTTACGTATTGCAACTCGCCCTGCACCACCAAACGCTTCAGTGGCACCTGATTGGCATCCATCGCCACATAATACAGCCACACCGCAGTCGCAATACTGCCCATGACGACACTGATAAAAAAGCTGAAACCCAGCCAAAATTGCCAGCGTCGAGCGGCCACAATTAATCCCTTGCCCCTTGCATACTTAATTCCAAAATACGCACAACTAAATCAGTAAAATTCAAGCCATACACTGCTGCCGCCTGCGGGACCAGACTTTTTTCTGTCATCCCCGGCACTAAGTTCGCCTCAAGCAATTTGTAATGCCCCGCATGATCACACATCACATCAATACGGCCCCAGCCAGACCCACCAAGGGCCTCAAAAGCACGCTTGGCCAGATGCTGCAAGGCGCGCTCTTCGGTATCTGAGAGCCCTGCTGGGCAATGATACTGCGTATCACCCGACTGATATTTCGCCTCATAATCATAAAATTCATGGCTGGTTTCGAGACGAATTGCCGGTAAGGTTTCATCGCCTAAAATACCTACCGTATACTCCGGCCCCGCCAACCAGGCTTCGACTAGCACTTCATGGTCATATTGATGTGCGGTTGCGAGAGCTTCTGTTAGTTCCGTTGCGCTAGACGCTGAACCCATGCCAATACTTGATCCCTCACGCACCGGTTTTACCATTACCTTACCGCCTAAACGTTGCAATAATTGCTGAGCGTCAACTAACTGCCCTCGCTTGATCACGGTACTTTTCGCGACCGGTAAATCGAGGGCTTCCCAAATATGCTTGGTGCGACCTTTATCCATTGCTAGGGCACAGGCTAAAACACCACTGCCGGTATACGGCATGCCCATATATTCCAGTGCGCCTTGTACGGTGCCATCTTCACCACCACGGCCGTGTAAGGCGATAAAGACCCGGTCAAAATCGGCTTCTTGCAATTCATTCAGCGAACGCTGCTGCGGATCAAATGGATGCGCATCCACTCCTGCTTGTTGTAGTGCCGCTAACACCGCAGCCCCTGAGCGCAGCGAGATTTCGCGCTCGGCGGAATCACCGCCCATCAATACTGCGACTTTGCCAAAGCGATGCATTATTGCTCTCCTTGTTGCGCTGATTCGAGCTGACCAAGTTCTGTGGCTGCCAACTGCTGCGCAAGCGCACCGATATTGCCGGCCCCTTGGGTCAACACCAAATCATTTCCTTGCAAGACATTCGGTAGCACTTGGGCAAGTTCCGTCTGGCTCCCGACATAAATCGGCTCGACCTGACCGCGTAACCGCAGCGACTTGGCAAGCGCCCGACTATCCGCTCCAGTAATCGGACTTTCGCCGGCACTATAGACATCGAGTAACAACACGATGTCGGCACCACCTAGCACCTGCACGAACTCATCATATAAATCACGCGTCCGCGAATACCGATGGGGCTGGAAAATCATTACTAAGCGCCGCTCTGGCCAACCCGTGCGAGCCGCTTTAATGGTGACCGCGACCTCAGATGGATGATGGCCATAATCATCCACTAACAGAATATCTCCCGAGCCTGTGGGCGCGGCAAAATGACCGAGCTGTTGGAAGCGACGACCAATGCCAGCGAATTTATTGAAGGCGGCCAAAATCGCTTCATCACTAATGCCTTCGTCAGTCGCTGCAGCAATCGCCGCAAGCGCATTTTGGGCGTTATGCTGACCTGGCAAGTTCAAGCACACCTCGAGCGGTTCATGGCCTTGGCGATAAACGGTGAAGAAACTTTGTTCGCCCTGTTGCCGATAGTTGGCGCCACGCACATCGGCATCATCACTAAAGCCATAAGTCATAATTTGGCGGCCGATACGCGGCAACAATTCGCGCACATGAGGGCAATCGATACAGACCACGGCCAGCCCGTAAAATGGCAAGTTATGTAAAAAGTCGACGTAGGTATCGAGCAATTTATTGAAGTCACCGCCATAGGTATCCATATGGTCAGCTTCGATATTGGTGACAATCGAGACCATCGGCTGCAGATGTAAAAACGACGCATCGGATTCATCTGCCTCGGCGATCAAGTACTTACTACTGCCTAACTTGGCGTTGGTGCCGGCACTATTGAGCAAGCCCCCAATGACAAACGTCGGGTCTAACTCGGCCTCGCCAAAGACACTCGCGAGTAAACTTGTGGTGGTGGTTTTACCGTGGGTTCCAGCGACCGCGATACCATGCCGAAAGCGCATGAGCTCAGCCAACATCTCAGCGCGCCGCACAATCGGCACCAACTGTTGTTGGGCTGCCACCAGTTCAGGGTTATCCGCTTTAATGGCCGACGACACCACGACCACATCAACGGCAGCGACGTTATCGCTATGGTGGCCGATGGTAATGATGGCACCAAATTTACGTAGCCGTTGTACCGTTGCATTTTCAGCCAGATCCGAGCCACTTACTTGATACCCTTGGTTCAGCAGCACTTCGGCAATTCCACCCATACCCGCACCACCGATCCCGACGAAATGAATACGCCGTACGCGCCGCATTTCGGGCACGCTCACTACGGTAAAAGAAGGTGCTTTAGTTTGCGTCATAGTGCCCTGCCTTCATTTGTTCTGGGTTTGCATAGCGTTCACAATTCTCAACGACGCGCTGGGTTGCCTGCGGAAACGCCGCCGCTTGCGCCCGTTGTTGCATTTCATGCCGCACACTTGGTTCACTTAGCTGCAACAACTGCTGTAATAAGGGAGCCTGTTGCTGCAATTCAGTTTGCGGCAATAACATCGCAGCACCGGCGCGGACCAACTCCCGGGCATTAGCGGTTTGGTGGTCATCGACCGCATGCGGTAACGGGACAAAGACTGCGACTTTACCAAGCATGGCAAGTTCCGCAACGGTCAATGCGCCAGCGCGACAAATCACGATATCGGCAGCGCTATAGGCGCTATGCATATCATCAATAAATTCGGTGACCTGCACCTGCTCTAGCGCAAGTGCTTGGTAGCGGTCGCGTACTTCGGCTGCGCGCTCGCGGCCACATTGATGAGTGACCGCCAAAGGCTGTTTAAGCCGCTCAGCCAATTGTGCGAGTACCGCTGGCACGTGCTGGTTTAGCGCTTGTGCACCGAGGCTACCGCCCACCACTAAAATACGTAGACTTTTGCTTGTCCCTGAATTTGTGTTTGTTGCAGCTTGCTGCCATTCGCGGCGCAACGGGTTACCGGTGACTTCAGCCTGAGGCAGCTGTTGGCGTGCCGCGGCAAAGCCCACCATAGTGTGAGTGGCAAGACGCGCTAACAAACGATTGGTCAGCCCAGCAATCGCATTTTGTTCATGCACGAGCAAAGGCACCCCGAGCCAGCGTGCAGCTAATCCTGCAGGAGCACAGACATACCCCCCGAAACTCAACACCAATTGGACTTGCTGGGCTTGCAGAATCTTTTTCGCTGCCCGAGTCGCTTGCCATAAGGTCCAAGGTAAGCTCACCTTACGGGCCAAACCTTTGCCGCGTAAGCCTTGCATGGTAATGGTCTGGAGCTCAAAGCCAGCGGCTGGAACCACACGACTTTCCAGACGCCCTTCATCGGTACCGAGCCAAATAACGCGCCAGCCAAAGTCACGCAATTGCTCGGCCACAGCAAGCGCGGGAAAGACATGGCCACCGGTGCCGGCGGCAGCGATTAGAACCGTTCTCATCCGCGCCCTCCCATCCGAGGAGTGACCTTGAGTTGGCTTAAGCGCACTTCATAATCGAGGCGCAATAACACTCCGACTGCTACAAAACTCACCAATAAGCTGGTCCCGCCGTACGAGATAAGTGGCAAGGTAAGGCCTTTAGTCGGCAGCATACCGGCCGCACCGCCAATATTGACCATGGCTTGAAAAGCAAACCAAATACCAATGCCATAGGCCATAAAGCCACCAAACTGGAATCCTTGCCGGAGCGCTTTGCGGCCCAATTGCATGGCGCGGAACACCAAGCCAAAGACCAGCAACAGCACCAAACTAATGCCGATAAACCCGAGTTCTTCACCCACCACGGCCATAATAAAGTCGGTATGCGCTTCAGGCAGGTATTGGAGTTTTTGAATACTGTTGCCAAGCCCCTGGCCAAACCAATCCCCGCGGCCAAAGGCCATCAGTGATTGGGTCAGCTGATAGCCGCTACCAAAGGGGTCTTCCCATGGATCAAGGAACGAGGTGACCCGGCGCATCCGATACGGCTCGACAATGATCAGCAGGGTAATCAATAACGCCATCCCAATCACAATCGCGAAAAACTGCCATAAGCGCGCTCCCGCCAGGAATAACATGCCCACTGCGATCGATGCCATCACCATCAAGGAGCCAAAATCAGGTTGTAATAACAGCAGACCCGCAAACACCATCAACACCAACAAGGGCTTGATAAAGCCGCGTAAGTTTTCTTGCACTTGGTCCATCCGCCGAGTCAGATAGCTAGCCATGTAGGTGACGAAAAATAATTTCGCCAGCTCTGCGGTTTGCAGGGTTAATGGGCCGACTCGAATCCAACGTTTGGCGCCATTGACCTCATGACCGATGACTAGCACCACGGTGAGCATCAGCATCCCACCGAGCAACAACAGGGCTGAGGTTTTAAACCACCACTGTACCGGGATTTGCAGAATCACTGCGAGGCAGGCGAAGCCAAGTAATAAATACATGCCGTGGCGGAGAGCAAAGTGAAACGGGTTATCCGTTAAGCGCTCAGCGACGGGGAAAGATGAACTGGTTACCATGACAAAACCGAGCGCCACCAATGCCAGCATCAACCACAAAATCACCCGGTCATAAAGCTGTGCTTCACCGGCTTGCCACCAATTATGCAGACGTTGCCACAGAGTCGGTTCGAGTGAACCTTGGATACCCAGTTCAAGTTGCTGTTCAGGCCGCGCCATAATACGCCTCCACAGCTTGAATAAAACGCTCACCGCGCTCTTGGTAATTGGCAAACATATCAAAGCTCGCACACGCTGGCGCGAGTAAAACGAGGCTACCTGGCGTGGCCACTTGCGCCGCTAACGCGACCGCTTGCTGAAGGTCTTTGGCGCTTTGATGAGTCTCCGAGTGCGGATACACACTGGCGATGCGTTGACCGTCTCGACCTATGGTAATGAGCTCATCTACCGCCTTCAGTGCTTCTTTAAACACGCTGAAATTCGCTTCTTTACCCTCACCGCCCGCAATTAAGATGAGCTTGCCACTAACGACCGGGCGTAAGCCCGTAATTGCGGCCTCAGCGGCGCCAATATTGGTCGCTTTTGAATCATTGATCCAACGTACCCCGTCAAATTCTCCGACCAGCTGACAACGATGTGGCAGTCCGCTGAACTCACGAATAACCTGCAGCACAGGTGCCGCAGTGATGTCGATGCAAAGCGCTTCTGCTAAGCCACAAGCGGCTTGAATATTCAATAGGTTATGAACCCCGGAAAGCTGTAATTCGGTGCTCGCCAACAAAGGCTGCTGCGCGCGTTCGATGTGAACCGGCTGGGTTGCCGTTAAACCATAAATATGGGGCGCCTCTGGCTCACTTGGGTGCGCCGAAAAGGTACGCTCCGCGGCAACGGCTTGAACTGGCTTGGTGCTATATTGATCGCGATTCCAAATCGCAGTGTGGGCATGGGTGTAGATGCGCTGCTTCGCCTTTTCGTAATCTTGCCGACTGGCGTAGCGGTCTAAGTGATCATCGCTAAAGTTCAAAATGGTTGCGGCTTTAAGCTCAGTGTGCGCCATCAACTCGAGCTGAAAACTCGAAAGCTCTAACACATAAACATCAACAGCAGCTGTAGTCGTCAGCAAATCCAATACTGGGGTACCAATATTGCCTCCAACAGCGACGCGCTGCCCGGCCGCTTGCACAATTGCAGCGGTTAATTCGGTTACGGTGGATTTCCCGTTCGACCCGGTTATCCCCACAATGGGTTGCTGCACTTGTGCAGCAAATAAGTCGATATCACCCAATAGTGGAATGTCGGCATCGATTGCCATTTGCAGAACCGGATGACGCAAATCAATGCCGGGGCTAACAATCAAGGCATCAAGGCCGAGCACCTGTTCAACTTGGAAATCGCCAAAATAAGCGCTGAGTGATTGACCGAACTCAGCCTCAAGCTGCTGCACTCGTTCTCCGACCGCAGCTTCACTGCGACTATCGAATAGAAACGGGGCAAAACCTTCACGGAGTAGATAGCGCGCAACAGACAGACCGGTTTGACCGAGCCCGATCACCCCTATATCTGTGTAGTCTGTTAAATTGACCCGCGTTGTCATACTCTCTTTTTACCTTCTATCGAGGCTTATTTATGGTGTCTTGTTTAACGCAGCTTCAAGGTCGCCAAACCAATCAGCACAAACACTAATGATAAAATCCAAAAGCGCACGATAACGCGTGGCTCTGGCCAACCTTTTAATTCGTAATGATGATGAATCGGAGCCATTCGGAACACGCGTTTACCGCGCAGCTTGTAAGAACCGACTTGCAACATCACCGAGACGGTCTCCATCACAAACACGCCGCCCATAATGAACAGCACAAATTCCTGGCGCACCAGCACCGCAATCATGCCCAACGCAGCTCCAAGGGCGAGCGAACCGACGTCGCCCATAAATACCAAGGCTGGGTAGGTATTGAACCAAAGGAAACCTAACCCCGCACCGCAAATCGCGGTACAGACAATGATCAACTCACCGGCTAAAGGCAGATGTGGAATATTCAGGTATTCGGCGAAATTGACGTTCCCCGCAGCGTACGCAAATACCCCGAGCGCTCCCGCCACCATAATGGTTGGCACAATCGCTAGCCCATCAAGGCCATCGGTTAAATTCACCGCATTGCTGGTACCGACCACGACAAAATAGGCCAGCACAATATAAAGCAGCCCAAGCTGCGGCATCACCTCTTTGAAAAACGGCACCAGCAGTTGGGTTTCAGCACCTACTGTGGCGCTAAAATAAAGGTACGTGGCGGCGGTTGCTGCAATCGCGGATTGCCAAAAATACTTCCACTTAGCGGGTAAGCCGCGCGAGTTTTTCTGCACCACTTTGCGATAGTCATCAACAAAGCCAACTAAGCCAAAGCCCAAGACGATTACCAACAACACTTGCACATAGCGGTTGGCGAGGTCAGCCCAGAGTAAAGTCGCGACCACAATTGAGGCGATAATCAGTAAGCCTCCCATGGTTGGGGTACCGGCTTTGCTTAGGTGTGATTGTGGGCCATCATCGCGCACCGCTTGACCAATTTGCAGGCGCTGTAAATACCGGATCAGCCAAGGTCCGAGCCAGAGCGAGATTAATAAAGCGGTCAGCACGCTCAAAATAGCGCGCATGGTTAAGTACGAGAAAACGTTAAAAATGCTCGCGTATTGCGTCAGGTATTCTGCTAACCACACTAACATGCGTGTTGTCCTTCTGAATCAATTCGGGGTTGCAGTTCTGCTTGGCGCACCTCGAGTGCTTGAATCACTCGTTCCATGTGGGCGCTACGCGATCCTTTCGCTAAAATTGTAACCGGAGCTGGGGCTTGCTGAACCGTTGCGATAATGGCTCCGATTAGGCCCTCAAAATCAGAGAAGTGGCGGCCTCCACGACCATTAAAAACTTCACTTGCGCTCTGGCTCAACACGCCAAGGGTAAATAAATTATTAATGCCAACTTTGATCGCGTACGCACCAATTTCTTCATGGTACTGACGCGCTTGCGCGCCAAGCTCACCCATATCACCTAGGGCCATGATGGTATAACCGGGATATGCGCCAAGCATATCGAGTGCAGCTTTGACCGAGCCAACATTCGCGTTATAGGTGTCATCGATGAGTTGTAAGTGCTCACTTACTTGGACCACATTTAGGCGTCCAGCAACCGGTTCGAGTTGCGCCAAGGCCGTGACTGCCTGTTGCAGCGGACAGCCTACCGCAACCGCCGCGGTCAGTGCCACCACGGCATTGTCAACGTTATGTAAACCCGGCAAATTCAACTTCACGCGGGTCGGCTCAGCTGCAAACCGAGCGGCCAAATGTAGGGTAAACTCGGCACAGCCGCGGCTATCAATGGTGATGTCATCAGCATAACAATCTGCCTGTGCATAGCCATTTTGCAGTTGCCCAAAGCTGAGATGGTTGCGGCTGTTGAGCTGTTGCTGCCAGCACTCGGCAAATTCAGAGTTTTGTGGAGTGAGCGCGAGGCCATCGGCAGCGAGCGCTCTAAAAATTTCGCTTTTGGCACGAAACACGCCATGAATCGAGCCAAATCCTTCTACATGAGCCGGTGCGACGTTATTAATAATGGCCACATCAGGCTCGGTTAAGCGGGTGGTATAAGCAATTTCGCCCAAGTGGTTCGCGCCCAGCTCAACCACAGCATAGCGATCGGCTTGAGTAAGTCGTAATAGCGTTAACGGTACGCCGATATCATTATTGAAATTACCAGCGGTAGCGAGGACTTGCCCTTGGCTATTGAGAATCTTGGCCAGCATCTCTTTGACCGTGGTTTTGCCGCTACTGCCGGTAATCGCAATCACGGTTGGGTTCACTTCTTTACGCACCGCATGGGCGAGCTGGCCGAGCGCATAGCGGGTATCTGCCACTACAATTTGCGAGATCGCACCGGCTTGCTCTGCGCTAAGCGACTGTTGCACCATCAATGCAGCGGCACCTGAGGCAATTGCATCAGCAAGAAATGCATGGGCATCGTAGCGGTCACCTTTTAGCGCGACAAATAGACTCGCAGGCGGTAAGTTTCGGGTATCGGTGGAGACCACCTCGATACTTTGGTCGGCGCCAAGAAGTTGCCCTTCGACTTGTGCTGCAATCCAACTGAGGCTGACTTTAATCATAAGTCGACCTCCAGAGTCTGATTGTTGAGCAAGGCTTGCACTTCGGCGCGCTCATCATAAGGCAAGCGCTGTTGACCGATGACTTGATAATTCTCGTGGCCTTTACCCGCCAAGATAATCACATCGTCACTGGCAGCTTGTTGCAGGGCCTTTTGCAGCGCTTCGCGCCGGCCAAATTGAACGTCAACATGGCGTCGATTTGGCATCCCAGTGAGGATGTCATTGACAATATGTGCGGGTTCTTCGGTGCGTGGGTTATCGTCAGTTACGATCACGCGATCCGCTAATTCGGCTGCGACACGTCCCATTTGTGGACGTTTCCCGCGATCACGGTCGCCGCCGCAACCAAATACGACCCATAGCTGGCCTTTGCAGTGTTTCCGCGTCGCCGTCAACACTTGTTGGAGGGCATCTGGGGTGTGCGCATAATCCACAATCACTACTGGTTTTCCTGCGGCGCTAAAGGCTTCCATTCGTCCTGGGATCGGCTCAAGCTGGCGAATAGCAGCAACAATATCTGCACTTGGATAAGCTAGGCTTAAGAGTGCGGTCACCGCTGCCAACACGTTATACACGTTAAAGCTGCCAAGCAAAGGCGAGCACACCGAATGCCGTTCAACTTGATCTGCAGCAATACGAATACACAAGGTAAATTGAGTTTGCTGGGCGCTGTACTGCACCTCTTCGGCCCACACACTGTGCTGCGCAGTTTGCGCCCGCAGGCTATAGCGCCAGCTATCCGAGCGATCTGGCAACCACGCGGCTAACGCTGAATCATCGCAGTTGACCACGCTTTGAGCACTATCTAATTCGGTAAACAAGCGCCGTTTTGCGCCGGTGTAATTGACCATAGTACCGTGATAGTCAAGGTGATCACGGCTGATATTGGTGGCCACTGCAGCAGCGAAGGTCACCGCCTCAACACGCCGTTGTACGAGGGCATGGGACGAGACTTCCATCGCCACTACGGTTGCGCCCTCGGCTTTTAAGCTGGCTAGACGTTGTTGGACCGCAAGTGGATCAGGAGTGGTGTGGGTCTCAGCACTCAAGCGACCTGGAAAGCCACTGCCGGTGGTTCCGATCACAGCCGCTTGCTCACCCAGCTGATTCAACAGCTGAGCAAGAATGTAGGTTACCGAGGTTTTACCATTGGTCCCCGTTACTCCAATCACTTTAAGTTGCTGCGATGGGTGTTGATAGAAGCGACCAGCGATTGCAGAGAGCTGGTTCTTCAAGTCCGGGACTTCAATCACATAGCCGTTCCCACGTGCTTCAATCCCAACGCAATCGGACTCAGCCAATACCACACTGGCACCTTGCACTAGAGCTTGCTCAATAAAGTCGCGCCCATCGACCTGATAACCGGGCACCGCAACGAAGCAATCGCCACCAGCCACTTGGCGGCTATCAAGTTTTAAGCCACTGACATCAAGCGGTGGCAGCGGCAATGGGTAGTAACCGAGTAACTGTTGCAAACTAATCACTTGGACCTCCAAAGCCCGCAACGCGAAGCTGGGTATCCTCAAAGTTATCTGGCGCAACATTCATAATGCGCAGTGCATCTCCAACAATTTCTGCAAACACGGGGGCTGATACATCGCCACCATAATATTCATCGCCGCTCGGCTCGTTGATCGTCACCACCACCGCAATTTTCGGGTTACTGACCGGCGCAACACCGGCAAACAAGGTGACATATTCATCGCCGTATCCACCGGCGACCGCTTTGCGTGAAGTACCGGTTTTACCCGCCACGCGATAACCTTTGACCCGAGCCTTATCGGCGCTACCGACGCGCACCACGTTCTCTAACATGGCCAGCAAGGCTTCCGCATTTTCCTGTTTGAACACGCGCTCACCCGCTGGAATACCCTCGCGCCGCTGAATGGTTAACGGCCGCTTCACCCCACCAGCACCGATAATGGCGTAAGCTTGCGCCAATTGCAGCGTGGTTACTGATAAGCCATAACCAAAACTCATGGTGGCGATTTCAAAGTCCGACCAACGGCGGCGATTTGACAACATGCCAAAACTTTCACCTAAAATATTCGCCTCGGTGTCGTTACCGAAACCAACCGCGGAATAAACATCCATCAATTTGTCGATACCCACCGCCAACGCAATTTTGGCCGAGCCCATATTGCTCGAGTGCTCAAGGATTTCGCTGATGCTTAATTCACCGCGATTTTTCGGGTCGCTAACCCGCCGTCCACCGAGCCGCATCCAGCCCGGACTGGTATCAATCGCATCATCCGGTTTGATGAGGCCCGCCTCTAACCCAGCAAGTACTGCCAGCGGCTTCATGGTTGAACCTGGTTCATAAGCATCGGTGATGGCGCGGTTACGTAATTTGTGCGGCTGTAAGTCGGCACGATTATTAGGGTTGTAGGACGGGCTGTTGACCATCGCCAAAATTTCGCCAGTTTCAATGTCAACAATCACTGCTGAGCCAGAAGTCGCCTGATGATAGCGCACGGCTTTTTTGACTTCGGCATAAGCAAGGGATTGTAACCGCTGGTCGATACTCAGGGTCAGTTGCTGTGGTTGTTGTGCTTCTTCTTCATGCAAAACTTCAACAACCCGTCCTTGCGCATCCTTGCGATAAACTCGTTCACCGGGGACTCCGGTGAGAACCTGATCATAAAGAGCTTCAAGCCCTTCGATACCGCGCCCATCAATATCGGTAAAACCGACCACATGCGCGGCAATTTCGCCGACGGGATAAAACCGCCGCGACTCTTGTTTTAAATAGACGCCGGGAATATCAAGCTGACGGACAAACTCGGCGACCGCAGGCGTCACTTTGCGTTCTATGTAAACAAAGCGGCGCTCAGGGTCTTTGACCTTGTTAATGAGAGCATCGACGTCGGTGCGGAACACTTCTGCCAGTGCCAACCAACGCTCTGCATCAGCGAGGCCATTACCCTCGTGGACGCGTTTGGGATCCGCCCACACCGTTTGTACCGGCACACTCACAGCCAGCTCACGACCGTAACGGTCGGTAATAGTGCCACGTTGAACATCTGTTGCTGCGGCACGCAATGAGCGCCGATCGCCCTCATAAATCAGTCGTTCTGGTTCAATCACCTGAATATAGGCTACCCGCACTGTCAGCGACCCCAACACTAACAGCAGCACACTCAAGGCAAAGTAAAAACGCCCTTGGCCTAAATGCGGCGCAGACTTTTTCACGCGTTTCACTGAACTTGCAGGACGTTTTAATGCCATGGCACCAAGACCTCCTGTTCACCTTCCGGCCGCACCATATCAAGGCGTTGCTCGGCGATTCGTTCAACCCGACTATGTTCCGTGAGGGCGGTTTGTTCAATTTGCAGGTGGCGCCACTCAATATCGAGTTGGTCACGCTCCGACAATAAGCGATCGCGCTCTGCAATCAATAAACGATGGCTATGAGAGACATAAATGATGCTGAGCGCCGATAAAATCAGTGTGGTAAATAAGACCACCAACAACAAATGCCGACGCATGTCGGTCCAGATGACGGTCACTAGGCTTGGCACGCGACTAGCTTTCATAAGCTAACCTCTCTGCCACCCGCAACACCGAACTCCGGGCGCGGGGGTTGGCCTTAATTTCGGTGCTACTGGGCTTTTGTGCTTTGCCGATCTTACGCAAGCTCAAATTCGATTGAATCTGATCATCACGCAGCGGTATACCAGCCGGCAGTTTTGCTGGCGTGCTCGCGGCACGGATAAAGCGTTTCACCAGCCGATCTTCGAGACTGTGAAAACTGATCACCACTAAGCGTCCACCGACTTTCAAACCGGTTAAGGCCGCTTTGAGTGCTTGCGTGATCTCATCTAATTCGCGGTTCACATACATCCGAATCGCCTGAAAACTACGCGTGGCAGGATGCTTATGTTTATCTTTAAACGGCACCGCTGCGGCAATGGTCTCAGCAAGCTCGCGGGTGGTTTGATAAGGCTGCTGCTGACGTTGCGCAACAATCGCTTGAGCAATCCGCCAAGCGAAGCGCTCCTCACCGTAATCGCGCAGCACTTGCGCGATGTGTTCCGCATCGGCGTGATTGACAAAATCAGCGGCGGTCTCACCTTGTGTCGTGTCCATACGCATATCAAGCGGGCCTTCGCGCATAAAGCTAAAGCCGCGTTCAGCATCATCAAGTTGTGGGGATGAGACGCCGAGATCAAATAGAATACCGTCCAATTGCTGGTGTAAGTGGAGATCAGTCAACACTTGAGCAAGTGCTGAGAAAGGGGTGTGGATGATTTGAAAGCGTGAATCGTCGGCAAACTCAGTGGCTGCAGCGATCGCGGTGGGGTCACGATCGAGGGCGATGAGGCGGCCGTTGTTATTTAATTGGGATAAAATTGCGCGCGAATGCCCCCCTCTACCAAAGGTAGCATCGAGATAAATTCCGTCCGGCTTTATCGCTAACGCATCGATTGACTCATGCAGTAGCACCGAGACATGTTGTGGCGCTTTTGTCATTATAATGAGAAGTCTTGTAATCGTTCACTAAGTGCAATGTCGCCCTGTTGTTCTGCTTCCATATCCGCAGTCACTTGGTGCTGCCAAGTGGCCTCAGACCATAGCTCAAACTTGTTCAACTGCCCGACTAACATGATTTTTTTATCAAGATCGGCGTGTTGACGGAGCGTAGACGCAATTAAAATGCGTCCTGCCTTATCCATCTGGCAGTCTTCGGCGTGACCAAGAAGTAAGCGTTGTAGGCGACGCTCTACGGGGTTCATACTGGAAAGAGTGGTTAGCTTTTGTTCGATGATTTGCCACTCAGGCAACGGATACAGCAATAAACACGGTTGCTTGATGTCAATGGTACAAACCATTTGGCCTTCACAGTCCAACAGCAGGCTCTTACGATACTTAGTTGGTATCGCAAGACGACCTTTGTCATCTAGATTTAATGCTGCTGCACCACGAAACATAGTTATTGATCCACTATTACCCACAAATCCCCACAATGTGACAGTCTAGGTGGCGATCTTTCCCACTGTCAAGTAAAAAAGCAGTGTTTGCGGCAGTTAACGGCTCTTGACCTTGCCTTTAATACCGATATTGATAGGACTATTTGCATAGTCATACGTAAACCATTAGCTTGGAGCTTTGTGTGCCAACACCTCTACTCAATCTGCGTCAGCAGCCGTAACAGGTTCAATCGCCTCGGCGTTTCGTCAAGCAGTTCCTGATCATCTTGAGTATCGCTGGGATATGCTTATTTGGATTAGCGACCAGTATTGACTATCAACGCCAGCAAACGTTGGCTGAAGCCAAACAACTCGCCTCTGAGCAACTATCACTGGTACGGGCGCGACTCGAGCGACGTATCCAAGCCAATATTCTGGTCCTCAAAGCATTGCGCGCCGAAATAGGATTCAAAAACCAGCTCGACCCGCAACGCTTGACGCGGATGATGGCGAGTTTCTGGTTTCTGATCTCGACATTACCCACATTGCTATCGCACCGGATTTAAAAATCGCTTATGTCTATCCCGAGCATGGCAATATCGATGCGCTTGGGCTTGACTATCGAACGGTCCCGAGCCAATTCAGTTCAGTGCAAGCCGCACTTAACAGTGGCACTATTGTCGTGACAGGTCCGGTTGACTTAGTCCAAGGTGGACAAGGCATTATTGCGCGGATGCCAATTTTCAACGAGGATGGCAGCGACTGGGGCGTGGTGTCGCTCGTTATCGACCCAGACTCGCTGTTTGCCGGCATCGACTTTAATCAAGATCCGAATTATCATTTCGCGTTCCGCCGCAGTTCAGATGAATTCTTGATTAGAGGCGCTGCCGAGGTTTTTCAAGCCGACGCATTAGTGACTTCAATTGGCGCGCCAACAGAGTCCTGGCAACTGGCCTCGTATCCGCGTGATCATGCTTGGCTCAGCAGTCCCCAACCTTTCCTTTATCAATGGTTGGTAGGAATCGTAATTATCAGTAGCCTCCTCAATACCATTGTTCTGCGAGGTAAGAGCCAAGTTAATATTACTGCAACAGTTGGGATCACCCTTTACCGGCAATAAAAAGATGAGCAAGTGTTGTTGCGGGAGGCCGAAATTGCTCTTTATCAGGCCAAACGACGTGGCTCACTCACCGTAAGTGTGTTCGATGAAATAATGCGCAAATACTCTGAACAACACATTATTCTGCATCATGAAATGCTAGAAGGATTGAAGAATGGCCAGTTCTCTGTGCATTACCAACCGGTGTTAGATACTGAGAGCCAGCAATTTAGCCATTGTGAGGCGTTAATTCGTTGGTACCATCCTGAGCGGAAATGGGTTACCGCGCGCGAATTTATCAGTATTGCGGAACAAACTGGCGCAATCGTCGAAATCGGTCAGTTTGTGTTCGAACAAGTCCTCCGTGACTGGGCAATTTTGCAGCAAGCTGGGTTCGAATTGAATATTGCGATAAACCGCTCTGTCCGTGAATTTGTTGATCGGGATGTTGCGGCAAACTGGCTCGCTAAGCTTGATAATGCGCATATGCCACATCACGCCCGCATTATTGAAATCACTGAATCCATGCTAATGGATCGTAATAAGCGGCAAGTACAACATCTCGAAATGCTCCGTAAAAACGGGATAAAAATTGCGATAGATGATTTTGGTACCGGCTACTCAAGCTTACCCTATCTGCGTAAGTATCCAGTTGATATCATTAAAATCGACCGCAGCTTCCTTACCAATGTTTCTATTGATGATACTCAGACGGCTTTGGTCAATGGCTTTTTAGATATCGCTCGTTCGCTTGGTTTAACGGTTATCGCCGAAGGGCTCGAAACCGCCGCTCAAGCTGATTATCTGGCTGCCAAAGGCTGTCATTATCAGCAAGGATTTTTGTACGCTCGGCCGATGCCACTGAGTGACCTGCTTGAGTTTTTGCGCGGTGAAGAAAAGGGAAGCTAGCCGATAAGCCGGGTTCTGTCGTGGACAATCATTCGTCTAGCCGTTAAGTCACCCTAACGGTCAAGCAGTCTACCCGGGTTCAACGCGGGCCGCGCCAATGAACCCCTATTTGACCTTGCTCCGAGTGGAGTTTACCGTGCCACAAACTGTTACCAGTTGCGCGGTGCGCTCTTACCGCACCCTTTCACCCTTACCTGATCCTGTCTAAACAGGCCATCGGCGGTATGCTCTCTGTTGCACTAGTCGTCGACTTTCGTCGCCCAGGTGTTACCTGGCACCCTGCCCTTTGGAGCCCGGACTTTCCTCCCCTTATCTTGCGATAAGCAGCGATTGTCTGGCTAGCTTCCGGCGGGCATTCTACGCTGGTTATTGCTCAAGTGCTAGCTGATATAGTTGGTTTTTCCGTAAACCATGAATTTCAGCAGCTAAGGCGCAAGCTTTTTTCAATGGCAGTTCTGCCCGCAACAGCTGGACCGTTTGTAGCGCTTGGTTTAACTCTTGCTCCGCATTCGTTTGCGCTTGCGCACCCGCCACCACGATCACCATTTCACCACGCTGCTGATTCGGGTCCGCAGCAAGTTTTGCCGCAACCTCAGCAACACTGCCCACCAAAAAAGTTTCGTATTGTTTGGTTAATTCACGTGCCAACACCACGTGTCGCTCAGCCCCGAAACATTGACCAAGGTCGGCCAGCGTCGCCACGATTCGGTGCGGCGATTCATAAAAGACTAGAGTCCGTGGCTCGACTTTAAGCGCGTTCAAAGCATTGCGCCGTTGCTGCGGTTTAGCAGGCAAAAAGCCTTCAAAGCAAAAGCGATCCGTTGGTAAGCCCGCAGCAGATAACGCCGTAATCAAGGCGCAGGCGCCCGGTAGCGGCACCACTCGAATCCCAGCTTCGCGACACGCTTGCACAATCACATAACCCGGATCGCTAATCAGTGGCGTGCCCGCATCACTTACTAGGGCAATCGACTGCCCTTCTTGTAGCTTGCTAATTAAGGTCGCAGCGCGCTGTCGCTCATTATGCTCATGTAAGGCAAACATGGGTTTATGGAGCGCAAAATGCTGCAGTAATTGTCCGCTATGACGGGTATCTTCGGCCGCGATCAGATCAACCTCTGCGAGCACTTGCAGAGCACGCTCGCTCATATCGGCCAAGTTCCCAATGGGGGTTGGCACAATGTATAGACATCCTACTGCGGAAGGATTTTCATGCATGTTAAAGCCTCGTAAAGTCACCTTGTTACATTGTGTCTCAGCGATGCTGCGTTTATAGTATGGCGTATTCATTGCAATCGTTGGTGACGTGTCTCTTGCAACATACTCTGCTTCAGCGACTCAGCCCAAGCTCGCATCGGCTCACTCGGCAGCATACTCGGCAGGCCGTTCGGCATAGTGTGCCAAATTTTGGCGCAAAATACTTGTTTGTGCGCTTGTTGGCGATGGCTTTTTGCATGAGCCTGCTCAACGGTTGTGCACAAACTTCCGCTAACCGCGACGGCGCCGCAAATAAGAGCATGAGTCCCGAGGTGGAGCGCCAAGTCACCACCCCAACGGAACAAACCCAACGCAATGCGGCCAGTTGGCTCGCGCTTGCTGAACAACAAAGCGGCACCGCACAAGTCTCAGCACTGTTAAACGCAGCCCAGCAACTGCAATTTGACGGCGCATGGCAACAGGCTGCTGCGGTGTTGGCGCAGCTTGATCGTTATTTTCCAACGACTCAGTTAGACCAACAACAAAGCTTTAAGCGTGGTCTATTACATGCGGCATTTGCCGTTGAGCAAAAAAATTGGCAGGCGGCACAAGCCCAGCTCGACGAGTTGGCGCCAATTTACCCACGGGTAGCGAACCAAACAAGTCTCTCTCTGACCTATCGGCAGTTGCAACAAGTGCTCGCAGTGGCACAAGAAGATTGGCCCCTCGCCCTGCAATTGCAACTTGAATTTATAGCCCAAGAGCAACCGCTGCGCTTCGATACCTGGACCTTATTAACAGCTGATACTGTGTCGCCGTCACTGCGCAGTGATGACTTGGTCGGGACTGGCTGGCTAGCACTTCGGCGTATCCTTGATGATGTGGTGAGTGCGAAATTAACCGCGGCTCAAGGATTAGCTCAGTGGCAGAAAAACTATCCCGAGCATCCCGCCACAGAAATCGCTGCCGACGTTCTTGCAGCACCCGCACCGGTGCAACGAGTCCTGGCCTTGTTACCCTTAACGGGTGCATTTGCGGCACAAGGACAAGCAGTCCGCGATGGTATGGTGCTGGCGCTCGCAAAACGTCCTGATATCGATGTTGAGTTTGTCGATACCGCCACCTTTGATTTTAACGCGTTACCGGAACGGCTCCAGCAAACTCAGGCGGATACGCTCGTAGGACCGCTCCTTAAAGCTCATATCGACAAGGTGCCGATGGCGCTGTTGCCGGAGCAGGTCAATTGGGTGATGTTGAACACGCCTAACAACGGCCTCGGCGCGACCCATGCCGGTGCAACGGTCAGCTATGCACTGGATAGCGAGACAGAAATACGCCAAGCCGCGCAACTATTTGCTCAACGTGGTTATCGCTCGGTCTTAGTGCTGGCTCCAAATACGGCTCGCGGGCAACAACTAGAACAGGTCTTTGAGCAAAGCCTGATGGCTGCCACTGACGGTGCGGGACGAGTTTTCTTCGGCCGTTATCAAGATGCCGACGAGATGAAAACTGCGGTACAAGACCAACTGGCAGTGAGCGCAAGTGACGCCCGAATTTGGCAGATAAAAATTGCGGCCGGGAAAATCATCGTCGAAGCGGAAGCACGAAGCCGTGATGATATTGAGGCGATTTACTTAGTTGGGGGGATTGAACAAACGAGGTTATTAAAGCCCTTTATCGACGTGACGATTTCACCCTTTCGTCAGCCCATTCCGGTCTACGCAAATTCAACCAGTCATATCTTACGCAGTGAACTGAGCGAGAATGATCTCGACCAAGTGCACTTTAGCGATGCCCCTTGGTTACTCCCCAATCATCCGCAAAGCAAAGCACTGCAGCAATTGCTGCAGCTGCGACCCCAGTGGGATTATGACCTGACGCGTTTGGCAGCCTTTGGTCATGACAGTATTTATATTGCGCTACAGCAATATTGGCTCGATCGTACTCCGGGACTCCGATTAAACGGTCTAACTGGCGCTTTACAGATACGCAACGGCCGCATTCAACGCACCTTAAGTTGGGCACGCTATGCTGGGCAGCGCGTGGTTCCACTGCGCTAATGTCACGAGTAGCGACGGGTTCCGCGGCTGAACAAACTGCGCTAGACTTTTTACTTGAACAGGGATTGGATTTAGTTGCTCGCAATTTTAAATGTGATGTGGGCGAAATTGATTTAATCATGCGCGATGACGAAGGCTTGATCTTCGTTGAGGTGAAATACCGAAGTGACGATGATTTTGCTGATGTCCTGGAACAAATCAGGCCACAGCAATGTCAACGTATTCGTCGCGCCGCACAGTTTTTCTTGTTACAGCAACAACTCGATGAGGCGACTACCGCAATGCGCTTTGATGTGATTGCATTAGTCGCTAACCGAATTCGGCCGCAATGGCTTATTGATGCGTTTTGAGGATAGTCATGCATGATGCAATAAAACGTTTATTTACCGAAGGCATTCAAACCCAGATCGCGGCAGCGGATCTGTTGCAGGAGCCTTTAGTGCGCGCAGCCGAGTTATTGGTCCAGTCGTTGCTACAAAATCAGCGCGTTTATTGTTGCGGTGAAGCCACGGCCCATGCCACAGCGCGCCAATTTACCCACATGATGCTGACTGGTTTGAATTTCGAACGACCGCCGTTTCCTGTTTCGGCGTTGCATGCAGATTTTGGTGCAACCGACCATCACTCGATATTTGCTCAGCAAATCAGTGCCATTGGGCAAAGTGGCGATGTGCTGTTAGTGTTGAGTGCCAGTGAACAATCACCGCGGCTAACCCGTGCGATGGAGGCGGCGCTGGCGCGTGATATGTTGATTATTGCCGTAACAGGCGACCATGATCAGGACGTAGCCGGTTTTCTTGGTCCGGATGATGTCGAAATTCGCATCCCATCAACTAATCTAGCGCGCGTAAGTGAGCATCTACTGCAAAGCGTGAATATGCTCTGCAGCTTAGTTGAGACAGCTATTTTTCCGCAGGAGGGAGATGAATGAAAAAGCGATTTTTAGTGCCACTCGTAGCAACCCTCACACTTAGTTTATCAGGCTGTGCAACGGTGCTGGTTGGTGCAACCGCGGCAGGCATCGCCTCTGCTAATGACTCGCGTACAGTGGGTGCTCAAGTCGATGACCAAGCCATCGAAATCAAAGCGGTCGCTACCTTGAACGATGATACGCGCCTAAAAGCAGCACGGATCCAAGTCGTTAGCTTTAATCGCACTGTGCTGTTAATGGGACAAGTTGAGCATGAGCGCTTGCGCAGTTATGCGGCTGAGCAAATTCGGCAAGTCGACGGCGTCGTTCGGGTGCACAATGAAATCCGCGTCGGCGAAGTCATTGGGCTTGGCCAAATCAGCAAAGACAGTTGGATTACCAGTAAAGTGAAAACTCAGTTATTGGCCAGCGAAAATGTTGAAGGCAGTCGGATCAAGGTCGTCACTGAGAATGGCGAAGTATTTCTGCTCGGTCTTATCAGTGCAGATGATGCTGAGACTGCGGTCGAAATTGCGCGTAATGTAAATGGTGTCACGCGCGTTATTGACGCCTTTGAGGTGCGTTAAGCGCACCTCGATCACTTGATCCGTTTCAGGTGACTCGCTTTAGGCTTGGCTTGCGGCTCGTCCCTCGGTTCAGGGCTAGGTGTTGAGGTCCACGCACTAAAGTCTTCGTCTTCAAAGATAGTGCCAGCGCCATTTTCACGCGCATAGAGGGCAACTGCAGCAGCCATAGGTACCCAAACCCGCTGCGACTGGCCGGCAAACCGAGCACTAAAATGAATCGCATCATCATTTAGTTGTAAACTCGCCGCAGCAGCTGGAGCAATATTGAGGATGATCTGACCATCTTGAATGAACTGCTCCGGAACTTCACAGCCCGCTACTTCAGTATTCACGACCAAGTGCGGTGTCAACTGATTATCTAGCATCCATTGGTAAAGCGCCCGTAACAAGTACGGGCGCTTTGGGGTCAGCTTTAGCTCGCTCATTTACCGATCTCGCGCTCAACTTCGGTGAGCGACTGTTGGAACGATTCTCGCTCGAATACGCGCACCATATAGTTCTTAACTGCTTTCGCACCGCTGCCATCAAGCTCGATGCCGTAGAGCGGTAAACGCCACAACAATGGCGCAAGGTAGCAATCGATAAGACTAAATTCTTCACTCATGAAGAACGGCGTATCATCGAATAGTGGCGCTAATGACAAAATGCTCTCACGCAATTCTTGCCGCGCTGCATCCGCCTTTTTGCCACCATTGATAATAGTTTCAGCGAGTGAATACCAATCCCGCTCGATGCGATACATCATTAGGCGGCTGGTACCACGCGATACCGGATAAACCGGCATCAATGGCGGATGCGGGAAACGCTCATCAAGGTATTCCATGATGATGTGGGCGCTATATAACACCAACTCACGGTCAACCAAGGTAGGCAAGGCATCAGGATAAGGGTTTAACTGTAACAAATCCTCTGGGAACTGACCGGGCTCAACAAAGTTGATTTCCACGCCAACCCCTTTTTCTGCGAGGACGATACGCACCTGATGGCTCTGCAAGTCATTTTTACCTGCATAGAGCGTCATTACTGAACGTTTATTGGCCGCAACCGACATTCACTTCTCCATTTACTTATTTAAGGTCTCGGAAGAATTCACGTTTGAGCAAGTAAGCTAAAATTGTGAAGACTAACAAGAAACCGAATACATACCAGCCAAGACGACGCTGTTCCAACATCATAGGTTCACCGGTGTAAACCAAGAAGTTGGTCAAGTCCAAGATGGCTTGGTCATATTCCTCAGCGGTAAGCATGCCGGAGCCGTCAGCTTTAAGACCAACATAAACATCCTTCATCTCACCATCAATCATACGCTGCTCGTAAGTTTTGCGCGGAACCCCTTGCAACTCTTCCAAAACGTGCGGCATACCAACGTTCGGGAAAACCGTGTTGTTAACGCCGAATGGACGAGCTGGGTCAGCATAGAAGCTGCGCATATAGGTGTAAATCCAATCCGCACCGCGCACCCGCGATACCAAGGTAAGATCCGGTGGATTCACACCAAACCATTCGCCTGATTGCTTCGCCGGCATCGCGTTGGTGATCAAATCACCTACTTTTTCGCCGGTAAACTGCAAGTTTTCCATGCCCAGATCTTCTGGAATCTCAAGATCACGGAACGTGCGGTTGTAGCGCTGATACTGCATTGAGTGACAACCCAAGCAGTAGTTCATGAACAATTGCGCACCACGTTGCAGCGACGCTTTGTCGTGTAAATCAATATTGGCCTTGTCCAGCGGAACGGTTGGGCCAGCCGCTAAAATAGCGGCCGACCAAAGTGATGTCGCTGCGATAAGGCAGGTTTTTAGAATAGTTTTCATCACTTGGTAATCCTCTCTGGCACAGGTTTTGTATTCTCATTCTTACTGTAGAACCAGAGGAACACGAAGAATGCGAAGTACAAGAACGTAAACACTCGAGCAAAGAAGGTGTAGACCTCAGTTGCCGGTTTTAAGCCCAAATAGCCCAGCACAATAAAGCTGATTGCAAACACGGTTAAGTTGATTTTGTGGAAGGTCGAACGATAACGAATCGAACGAACTTTACCGCGGTCAATCCATGGCAATGCGAACAAGAAAGCGATTGCACCGAACATCAGGATAACCCCCATCAACTTATCAGGTACCGCACGCAAAATCGCGTAGAACGGCGTGAAGTACCAAACTGGAGCAATGTGTTCAGGTGTTTTCAAGGCGTTTGCCGGCTCAAAGTTTGGTGGCTCAAGGAACAAGCCGCCCATTGCTGGAGCGAAGAAAATCACATAGCAGAACAAGAACAAGAAGATACCGATACCGACTAAATCTTTAACGATAAAGTACGGGAAGAACGGCACTGAGTCGACGATGTCGTACTTCTTAGTGAAGCGCTCGTGGAATTTGAACTTCGGCTTCTCTTCTTCAGGCACTGAACCTTTTGGTTTCTTGGTTGGAATACCTTCTGGGTTATTCGAGCCCACTTCATGCAAAGCAATGATGTGGAGGAACACCAAGATCACCAAGACTAATGGTAAGGCAATCACGTGCAAGGCAAAGAAACGGTTCAAGGTTGCCCCTGAAATAACATAGTCACCGCGGATCCATAGGGTAAGGTCATCACCGATATACGGAATTGCGCCGAACAAGGAAATAATAACCTGCGCACCCCAGTACGACATTTGCCCCCAAGGCAGCAAATAGCCCATGAACGCTTCGGCCATCAATACCAGGAAGATCAGCATACCGAATACCCACAGTAGCTCCCGTGGCTTCTGATATGAGCCATAAAGCATACCGCGGAACATGTGTAAGTAGACCACCACGAAAAACGCTGAGGCACCGGTTGAGTGCATATAACGCAGAATCCAACCGCCCTCGATATCACGCATGATGTATTCAACTGAGGCAAAAGCGCCTTCAGCTGAAGGAACGTAGTTCATGGTCAACCAGATACCGGTAACAATTTGGTTCACCAGTACTAAGGTCGCAAGCACACCGAACAAGTACCAAAAGTTAAGATTCTTTGGCGCTGGGTATTGCGCTAAGTGAATGTTCCACGTTTTGGTTAATGGGATGCGCTCGTCAAACCAAGCAATGAGTTTATTCATTATGCTTGCTCCCCGTCTTCACCAATCAAAATGGTCGTGTCGTTCACATAGTAGTGCGGAGGCACGACTAGGTTATATGGCGCCGGTACCCCTGAGAATACACGCCCAGCGATATCAAACTTGGAGCCGTGGCACGGACAGAAGAAGCCCGCTGCAATGCCTTCGACTTGCTCACCGAAATCAGTTTCTAAATACTGTGGTGAACAGCCAAGGTGGGTACAAATTCCAACCGCGACAAAGTATTCGTCTTTGATCGCTCGACCTAAGTTGGTCGCATAGGCCGGCTGTTGCGGCTCTTCTGAATGCGGGTCACGCAACTGATCTGCCAGTCCCTCAAGGGTCGCTAGCATTTCTGGCGTGCGTCGCACAACCCATACCGGTTGGCCCCGCCACTCTTGGCGAACCAGTTGACCTGGTTCCATTTTCCCAATGTTCACTTCCACCGGGGCCCCTGCGTTTTTGGCTTTTTCACTCGGGTTCCACGACGTAATGAAAGGAACGGCAACTCCGACCGCGCCCGCTGCTCCCACAACCGAAGTTGCGACAGTCAGAAAACGACGACGGCCTTTATCTACAGGCGCATTGCTCATCCACTTACTCTCCAGTTTGGACGCTTCACAGAACATTGCTGTGAAGTCAGTAATTAGCTGCTGCAAGGTTCGTGGAGAGAATGCCCCACGAACGGCAAAAAAATGCTCTCAGATGATAAAGAAATGGCCCGATTTTTACAAGGATAAAGACAAAAAACCCGGCACAAGGCCGGGTTTTTTTCGTAAACAGTCGATGACTGTCGGTAAGCTTAACGCTTCGAGAATTGTGGACGCTTACGTGCTTTGTGCAAGCCGACTTTCTTACGCTCGACTTGACGGGCATCACGAGTAACGTAACCAGCGCGACGAAGGTCACCACGAAGGGTTTCGTCATACTGCATTAACGCACGAGTGATACCGTGACGAACTGCGCCAGCTTGACCGCTTGAACCACCACCTTTAACAGTGATGTACAGGTCAAATTTCTCTAGCATTTCGACAAGTTCGAGTGGCTGACGCACAACCATACGTGCAGTTTCGCGACCGAAATACTCATCTAAGCTGCGGTTATTGATGCTGATGTTGCCGCTACCTGGACGCAAGAAAACGCGTGCAGTTGAGCTTTTGCGACGACCAGTACCGTAGTATTGATTTTCTGCCATTGTTTTAATGCTCCGTCTTAAATTTCAAGTTGTTTAGGTTGCTGAGCAGTGTGTTTGTGCTCGGCACCCGCGTACACTTTCAGTTTACGGAACATGGCACGACCAAGTGGACCACGAGGCAACATACCTTTCACCGCTTTCTGAATGACCATTTCTGGTTTCTTGGCGATCAACTTCTCGAAGTTGATTTCCTTGATACCACCTGGGTACCCAGAGTGAGAATAGTACATCTTGTCACTTGCCTTACGGCCAGTCACAGCGACTTTCTCAGCGTTGATGATGACAATGAAGTCACCAGTGTCGACGTGTGGGGTGTACTCTGGCTTATGTTTGCCACGCAAACGACGGGCAACTTCCGTTGCCAAACGACCTAAAGTTTTCCCTTCAGCGTCAATAACATACCAGTCACGTTGGACCGTTTCTGGTTTTGCAACAAATGTACTCATTGAGACTTTCTCTTTCTTAAAGGTTCACGACAGTAGTTCCGGGCTTCCCCGCGAACCACAACAATCAAATAAGTTTGATTAGTTGTACCTGTAACGTGGGCTGCGCGGATTATAGGGGAAAGGTTGTCATTGATCAACTGTATTGCTGGTTATTTATCCGCCTGCGGTAGCGTTGGGAAGAGTACTTTTTGGATGCCCAGCATTAACTCGAGTACTTGCCCCCATAAAGTCAGCAATTGCAGTGCTTCGGTGCCTTCGATTGCTGGAATCTCACCACGGTTAATACGCACTAATAGCGCCTGATGGTCGGCGTGACGTTGCTGTTGGATCTGCATGACGACGGCCTCAAGCTCAGCACCTAACGGAGCGTCGATATCATGTAAGGCTTTAATTAAAAGCTGTTTTAAGGGGTCGCTCAGTGACTGTTGTAAGCGCGCGTGCTGGGACTGCTCTAATTGCTCAAGCACACGGCGTAAGTCGAACAAAAAGTGGCGCGAGCTACTCAACTCAACAAAGTCTTCGGCTTGCTCGCCTTGTAATTTGGTTTGACTTAACTTTTCCGAAAAGTCGGTAATCACCTGTAATAATTCGCCGGTGGCAACTTGATCACGGCGACTTTCGGCATCGATTTCATCGTGCAGCAAGGTTCGCAAGCGCAAGATATGCTGACGAAATACTCGCTGCTGTTCGTTTACCAGCGCCGCTACCCCCATGGCTGGAACTTCGAGTACCGTGCTATCAAGATAGCGTGCCTTACCGCTGCGAAATGGTGGCAAGCTGATCCAGCGCTCGATTAGAGTGAGCAGACGCTGGTCGCCAACCCGCATTAAAGCAAGCCCGAGAATATTAAATAAGCTGTGAAAAACCGCGAGATCAGTGGCTAGGTTGACACTACTGGGGTCGCTGACCAACCAAGTGGTAAACCACCACAGTGGTTGCAGTAACGCCAATGCCACCAGCGCAGTGACCACATTCATCATCACATGAATTGCAGCCAAACGTTTCGCATTTGGGGTGGCGCCAATACTGGCAAGCACTGCCATCATGGTGCTCCCCAAGTTGGCACCGATGACGAGCGCTGCACCCACATAGGGCGAGAAAATTCCGCTCACAGCAGCCGATAAAATAATCGCCAAGGATGCGGATGAAGATTGCAATAAAGCGGTCAGCAAGAACCCGCTCAGTAGCGCATAGCCAATTGCGGCAAAGCTTTGCGCCTGAAATTGATCCAGCGGTAACCAGGCTACCGCATCAGCAAAACCGCTTTGCAACAAGTCGAGACCAACAAATAAAACCCCAAAACCGGCCATCGCAAGACCAATATTCGACCATTTGCGATCGCCATTGGTCAGGCGCAGTAGCATACCGACCCCGATCATCGGCAAGGCCAGCGCGGTGACTTTGAATTGCAGCCCGACAAGCGCCACAATCCAAGCCGTGACGGTCGTTCCAACGTTACTCCCAAAGACAACCCAGGCGGCTTGCTTAAGTCGCAACATGCCGGCATTGGTAAAGCCAAGTAAGGCCACCACCACCGCACCAGAAGATTGTACCAGCGCGGTCATCAGAAACCCCGAGGCCGCAGCTTTCGCACGCGTTTGGGTTGAGCGCTCAAGAAAACCGCGCAAATGATTCCCCGCAGCTGCTTTTAAGCCATCAGTGAGCAAACTCATGCCCAATAGCAACAGGCCGAGGCCACCAAGTGCGGTTGCGATCTCGGAGTAATTCATTAGGCTTTATGCGCCTTAGCTAAGTAATCGTGGCTCTGCATTTCTTGTAAGCGACTGATGCAGCGCTTAAATTCAAAATTCAATTTACCCTCACTATATAACTGCTCCAGCGGGACCTCGGCCGACATGATCAGCTTAACCCGGCGCTCATAAAACTCATCGACCAAGGCAATAAATCGACGTGCGGCATCATCATTGTGGAGCCCCATTTGCGGTACCGCGCTGATCAGGACAGCGTGATACAGTCGCGCAATTTCAATATAGTCGGTTTGCGAACGCGGACCACCACAAATGGCCGCAAAATCAAACAGCACCACGTCATCGGCTTCGAGTCGGACGGGGATATGGCGACCATTAATTTTGATCTGGCCTTTTTTATTGCGACTTTTATGGTCCGGCGCCAGCTCGGCGAAGTAGCGCTCGAGGTTAGCATCTGCCTCGGCGTCAGCCGGAGCATGATAAATTTCCGCCCGGGTTAGGGTGCGCAAGCGATAATCGACACCGCTGTCGACATTGATCACCTCACAATGTTTATTCAGCAATGCAATCGCGGGCAGAAAACGCTGTCGCTGCAAGCCATTCCGATAGAGCTCATCGGGGATAATATTTGAGGTTGCAACCAACACCACCCCACGCTTAAACAACTCTTGCAGCAGGGTCCCGAGTAACATGGCATCGGTAATATCCTGCACAAAAAACTCGTCAAAACAGAGGATTTGAGTTTCCGTGGCAAGTTTCTCAGCAATCAATGGCAACGGATCGCTGCGGCCTTTGAGCAGTTTCAATTCGGCATGAATGCGGTGCATAAAGCGATGAAAGTGAACCCGTAATTTGCGCTCAAATGGTAAGGCTTCATAAAAGGTGTCGACTAAATAAGTTTTACCGCGACCGACCCCACCCCAAAAGTAAATCCCTTGAGGCGGCTGAGCACGCTTGCCAAGGGCTTTGTGGATGAGCTGAGAAAACGCACCGCGCTGTTGCTGCTGATTGTAGGTAATGAGCTCATCATACAAGCGCTGCAAGGCTTCAACTGCACGCTGTTGGGCGGCATCGGCACTGAACCCTTTGTGTTCGAGGTCATGCTGATATTTTTGCAAAGGAGTGAACTTTTGCATTGTGACTACCACTTCACCTTGATTCTAGATTATGCTTATAGGCAACAGTTTATCACGTTGCATACTGTTGCAAGGAGTAATTATGAGTTGGATCGTCGGAATTTTGTTGGTCATTGTTGGTGCAGTGATTGGATTTTTTGTCGCCCTTTACTGGCGTAATGAGCATTCTGAGGAAGCCCGGCTCAGCGAAGAGGTCAATCAAAGCAAGCAGCAGCTGCAAGCTTACCAGCAAGAAGTCGCCGAGCATTTTGCGACGGCTCAAGCCTTAGTTGAGCAACTGGAAGAGACCCAAGAAAAATTGAAGTCTTACCTAAAACACAGTTCTGAGCTGTTGCAGCAAGAACAAAGTCAACCGAGCTTGCCCTTCTTTGCCGAAGACACCATGCGCCAGTTACGGATGGCAAGTCGTCTGCAAGATGACCGCAAGCGTGACGAAGGCAAGACCGAACAGAACCCTCCACGTGATTACAGTGATAAAAAATCAGGCCTGTTTAGCCCCTCAGATTCATAATTCTTTGCCACTTTTTTACGTTACATCTTGAAACAACTTGCTGGCGAACTTATCTACTTCTTATCAGTCTCTTGCTAAGTAACAAGTCCTGATAAGGAGTAGGTTTTAATGAACGCTAAATTTCTTGCCGTATGCGCGCTTGTTGGCGCGTTTGTAATGCAGCCCGTCAGTGCCAATATTCCTTTTTTCAGTAGCTCTGACGAAACCCCAACCCTTGCCCCGATGCTGGAGGAAGTCACCCCAGCAGTGGTCAATATTTCGGTCAAAGGTTCGCGCGAAATTCGCCAGCGCGTACCCGATATGTTCCGCTTTTTCTTTGGTCCAAATGGTCCGCGGGAGCAAGTTCAAGAACGTCCGTTCGAAGGCTTAGGCTCGGGTGTCATCATCGATGCTGAGAAAGGCTACGTGGTGACCAACCATCATGTGATTGATGATGCCACTGAAATCGTGGTAACCCTAAAAGATGGGCGGCGCTTCGATGCGACTGTGGTCGGCAACGATGAGCGCTCAGATATTGCGCTGATTAAAATCGAAAACGGTGAAGACCTCACTGCTATCGAAATCGGTAAATCATCAGATTTGCGCGTCGGTGACTTTGTGGTTGCCATCGGCAACCCATTTGGCCTGGGTCAAACCGTCACCTCTGGGATTGTCAGTGCATTAGGTCGCAGTGGCTTAGGTATTGAAGAAGTTGAAAACTTCATTCAAACCGATGCTGCGATTAATAGCGGTAACTCAGGCGGTGCCTTGGTCACCCTCGATGGCGAACTAGTCGGCATAAACACCGCAATTCTTGGCCCAAATGGCGGCAACATTGGGATTGGCTTTGCCATTCCATCAGACATGATGCGCGACTTAGTCGATCAAATTATTGAGTTTGGTGAAGTACGGCGCGGTATCTTAGGTGTGCGTGGTAACGATTTAACCCCAGAAGTTGCCGAGGCCTTAGGCATTGATGCCAACTACGGAGCCTTCGTCTCAGAAGTGATTGAAGATGGCGCAGCAGCGCGCGCTGGACTGGAGTCAGGTGACGTAATCATCGCCGTCAATGGCGAGAAGGTTCGCGTATTTGCTGACTTGTTCGCCAAAGTGGCCACCATTGGTGCAGGGCGTGAAGTGGATATCACCGTGATTCGCGATGGTAAAACTAAAACCTTTACCGCCACCCTTGCAGCCGAAGAAACCTCAGTGACCGCTGAAAGTATTCATCCCGCCCTCGAGAGCGTGACGCTGGCGGTTGCAGAGCAAGGCGGTGTGCAAATCACTGAAATCGAAGAGGGTTCAATCGCCGCTCGTTACGGTCTTCGTCAAGATGACATCATTTTGGCCGTGAATCGAGTGCGCGTGAATAACATCAGCGACCTGCGAGCAGCGGTCGACAACGCGGGGAGCGTACTTGCGCTTAACATTCGCCGCGGCAACTCTTCACTGTATCTGGTTTTACGCAGTGCACGCTAACGAATCCTCATTCCTTAGCTGCTTTCGAGGGCAGCAAAAATGCTGCCCTCTTTTTTTTGAAAAAATGCTATGCTAACAGTCAATTTTTCAAATACACCAGAGGTTTGCCATGAGTAAATGGGTTTGGCTTATTGTTCGCTCTAGCCTTGTCGGCTTAGGAGCAGCACTGCTGGTGCTATGGGCCACACCACTCTGGCAAGATTACCAAGTAGAACAGAGTTTTGAGCAGGCTCCCCTGTCGTTCGCCAAAGCGGTCAATCGTGCTGCGCCAGCCGTCGTCAATATTTACAGCCTCGAACAAGTGCCTGGGCGTAGTTATTACGAGGGTCCAAGTCTGGTAGCGCGACTTGGCTCGGGCGTGATCATGGATAATAAGGGCCACATTCTTACGGCCTACCACGTGGTCGCCAATAACGATCAAATTCAAGTCGCATTGCAAGATGGGCGCCAATACAGTGGCTATGTGATTGGCGGCGATGCGGTGACCGATCTGGCGGTGATTCGGATTGAAGCGGATAACCTGCCGGTGATTCCACAACAGCAAACTATGAAAGTTCGGGCGGGTGATGTCGTGCTCGCGATTGGTAACCCTCTGAATCTGGGCCAGACCATTACCCAAGGGATCGTCAGCGCTGCGGGCGGACGCATGGGGGTGCTAAACAACTCGCATGCCGATTTGATTCAAATGGATGCCGTCATTAACGAGGGTGCTTCGGGTGGTGCCTTGGTGAATAGCAATGGCTATCTGGTTGGCATCAACAATGCGCGCTATCGCGATAACTCAGGTCAAGGTATCAGCGGTATTTACTTCGCTGTCCCCTACAGCATTGCCAAATGGGTGATGGATACCCTGATTCAAGAAGGCGAAGTCGTGCGCGGCTACTTTGGGATTCAAGTTGGACCAAACGAGGCGTCACAGTCTTATCAGCAGGCCGGAATTTATGTTAATGGAGTCGACCCAAACAGCCCTGCAGAGCAAGCAGGACTGCGCCAAGGCGACTACATTATTGAAATGGATGGGGTGCCGGTCACTTCGGTCGCTTCGGGTTTAGAGCTGGTCGCTCGCAGTAAACCAGGGACTGTGATCGAAGTGAGCTTTTTCCGTGCCACTGGAGCAGGTGATTACGAAATGCTCACCCGCCCTGTGACCATTGCTAAACTGAACAGCCGTTAACTGACGCGGGTAATATTGGCCCCAAGTGCGGCTAACTTCTTCTCGATGGTCTCGTAGCCACGGTCGATATGATAAATGCGCTCAATGGTGGTGGTGCCATTCGCCACCAAACCGGCAATAACCAACGAAGCAGAGGCCCGTAAATCAGTACACATCACTTGGGCTCCAGTGAGTTCTTCGACGCCTTTACAGATCGCCGTATTACCCTCTAATTCGATTTTAGCCCCCATGCGCTGCAACTCAGGAACGTGCATAAAACGGTTTTCGAAAATCGTCTCGCGCACCCATCCGGCACCATCAGCGATGGCATTGAGCGCACAAAATTGCGCTTGCATATCAGTGGGGAAAGCTGGATGCGGCGCAGTGACTATGGTCACAGGTTGCGGCCGACCTTGCGCTTGAATGCGGATCCAATCCTTACCCTTGGTAATTTGTGCACCAGCGTCAGCAAGTTTTTTCAATACTGCCTCGAGCATTTCAGGATCGGTGTTACGACAGGTGACATCTCCGCCTGTGGCAACCGCTGCCACAAGGAAGGTGCCGGTTTCGATACGATCAGGCTGCACGCTATAACGACCGCCATGTAACGCCTCAACACCATGAATCTCAATACGGTCACTGCCCGCACCGCGAATATCAGCGCCAAGGGTATTTAAAAAGCGGGCTAAATCGACAACTTCCGGTTCACGGGCAGCATTCTCGATGACCGTCACACCGCTGGCGAGCGTTGCCGCCATCATCAGGTTTTCAGTCCCTGTCACACTAACGGTATCGAGTAAAATATTGGCGCCATGCAAGCGCCCATCAACCTGCGCCTTGATGTAGCCTTGTTCGACCATAATTTCAGCGCCCATTTGGCGTAAACCTTCGATATGCAAATTGACCGGGCGGGCACCGATTGCGCACCCACCTGGGAGACTGACTTGCGCTTTGCCGTAACGCGCGAGCAGCGGGCCAAGCACTAGAATTGAGGCACGCATGGTCTTCACCAGCTCGTAGCTGGCAATATGCTGATTCAGGCCTTGTGGTGAAATACGATATTCATTTGGGCCTAATTGTTCGCTGGTGACCCCAAGTTCGCCCAACAATTTAAAGGTGGTTTTGACATCTTGTAGGGCGGGCACGTTACTTACTTCGACCGCGTCACTGGCAAGTAACGAGGCCATTAAAATAGGTAAGGCGGCATTTTTTGCGCCAGAAATAGTGACTTCGCCGTGCAGCGGTTGGCCACCTTGGATCAACAGTTTTTGCATGGGAGGACTCGCTTAGCTTAACAGCGCTAGTTTCTTTTCACGCTGCCATTCGGTCGGCGTGTAGGTGCGCATAGACACTGCATGCAGCTCGCCCGAGCTAATCAGATCGCGCAGCGGAGCATAAATGACTTGTTGTTTTTTAACTCGACTTAAATCTGCAAAGACTTCGCCAACTGCGAGAATGCTGGCATGATTGCCGTCTAACTTTATTTTCAATTCATCAAGCTCAAGCTCCGCTTCAAGTCGGCTTTGAATTTGCTCTGCAGTAATCATGATTCGCTATTCTGCTCCGTTTTAGTTTGCTCAAACTGAACGAGATCGCTTACCCCACTGAGCTCCACAATTGCGCGGAGTTGGGCGTTTGGGTTAAGCAAAATCAATTGTCGTTGGTGCTGTTGCAGGCGCCGCTGCAGTTGCAGCAACATTGCCACCCCAGCACTATCGACCAGCTGCACTTGCGCAAGTTCAATCGCTAAATCGCCCTCACCCTCAAGCCAATGCTGGCAGTCTTGCCAGAGAGTGGGAACGGTATCGCGATTGAGTTCACCCGTAAAGGCAATTTGCGAACTATTAACACGCTTCCAGCTACTTGGCATTAGCTTACCTTTTCACCCTCAGCCAATGGCTTAATCGGCTCTTGGGCTTTTTCGCGCAGCAATTCGATGGTACCGTCGATACCTCGTGAGCGAATAACCGATGCGATTTCACTCTGTTTGCTATTCAACAAACTGACGCCCTCAACCACTAAATCATAGGCCTTCCAAAGCTCGTCGGTCTTATCGAAACGCATTTTAAAATCCATCCGAATCGGTGGCCGACCTTCTTCAATCACCCGAGTGTTCACCGTAACCGCGCGACTCTCAGGATCGAAGCGATTGGCGTTATCAAATTCAACTCTATGGATGCTTTCATCATACTGGGTAAAAGCGCGCCCATAAGTTGCCACTAAATACTCACGAAACACCGCATAAAACTCTTGGCGCTGCTCTTCTGTGGTATCTTTTAACGCACGTCCGAGTACGCGTTTAGCAGCATAGGTTGAGTCCACATAAGGCATCATTTCTTCGCGAATAATGACGCGAAAATAATCTAAATCTTGGTTAATTTGATCGCGCTCGTCAGCAACTCTTGAGAAGGTACGATCAGCAACCTGCTCCAATAACAGGTACGGGTTGTCATTGCGAATGGTCTGCGCATGACTGACATTCGCTAAACCAAGTAACGCAACTAGGGTGAGGGTAATAAACCCAGTCAGCTTAACCTGTAATGCTTTCACTTTGAGTACTCCTTAATCTCGTTTAGTCGCTACCTTGGCTAAACAGGAATTGACCGATTAAATCTTCTAAGACCAAGGCCGACTTGGTGTCATAGATATAGTCGCCATCTTCCAGCATCACCACGGTATCATCGATAAAGCCTGGGTTAAGGCCAATGTATTGCTCGCCTAACAAACCTGAGGTGAGAATCGATACTGAGGTCGTCTCTGAAAATTCGGCATATTGCGCACTAATCGTCATTTCGACCAAAGGCTCATAATAATCTCCAGTCAGGCTAATCGCTGAGACGCGACCGACCACAACCCCACCAACCTTTACTGGTGAGCGTTCTTTTAAACCGCCAATGTTGTCGAATTTGGCATAGAGTTTATAGGTCTCGCCTTGTGTTGCTGCATTACTATTGGCTGCCCGCAAGCCTAAAAATGACAGCGCGAGAATCCCCAAAATAACAAATACTCCGACCGCTAATTGTATATTTCTTGATTCCATCTTATCCCCTACGCCCTTAACCGAACATCAATGCAGTTAATACAAAATCTAATCCCAACACAGCCAGTGAGGCGGTCACCACAGTTGAGGTGGTCGCTCTGCTGATTCCTACTGAGGTTGGCACGCAACTATAGCCCTTATAAAGGGCAATCCAAGTCACCACAAAAGCAAATACCACGCTCTTGATGATACCGTTTAAAATATCGTCATACAGGTCAACATTGGCCTGCATCACTGACCAGAATGCTCCGTCATCGACACCCAGCCATTGCACGCCGACAATATAACCGCCGTAAATACCCACGGCTGAGAAAATTACAGCCAAGATTGGCATGCTATAAAAGCCCGCCCAAAAGCGTGGCGCAACCACGCGGCGGAGCGGATCAACCGCCATCATTTCTAGACTAGAAAGCTGCTCAGTCGCTTTCATCAAACCAATTTCTGCCGTCAGTGCAGAACCTGCTCGCCCCGCAAACAACAGCGCGGTGACCACAGGTCCAAGCTCTCGCAGCAGCGATAATGCAACCATCGGACCCAGACTTTGCTCTGCCCCGAAGTCAACCAAAATGGTATAGCCCTGTAGTCCCAAAACCATCCCAATAAAGAGTCCGCTGACCACGATAATCACCAAGGAGAGTACACCCACGGCGTATATCTGCTGCAATAATAGCGGCCAAGACTTTCTTAATTGCGGCACCCCGATCAAGGCTTTACCTAGCATCAGTAACGCCGCACCTGCTCCAGCGATGGTATCGAGGGTCGCCTTTCCTAATTTAGCGATGGCATTAAGCATCGGTTTCCCCAAATAAATCTTGCGCTAAGCTCTTGCCCTTAAAATGGAACGGCACCGGGCCATCCGCTTGACCATTTAAGAACTGTTGCACCAGCGGTTCATCAGAGTGCTGTAATTCCGCAGGTGTGCCTTGTGCCACCACCTTGCGCTCAGCGATGATATAAGCATAGTCTGCAATCGACAGAACCTCTTCCACATCATGGGTCACGATCATGCTGGTTAAACCCAGTGACTCATTTAGTGCTTTGATCAACTTAACGATCACGCCCATCGAGATAGGATCCTGTCCGGCGAACGGCTCGTCATACATAATCAGCTCGGGGTCTAGCGCAATGGCACGCGCCAGCGCAGCACGCCGCATCATTCCACCGGACAACTCAGCTGGCATCATATGCCGAGCACCGCGCAGACCAACTGCTTCGAGCTTGAGTAACACGATGGTTTCGATCAGTTCTTCAGTTAACTGACTGTGCTCACGCAGCGGGAAAGCGACGTTATCGTAAACACTCATATCGGTGAATAGCGCACCTGATTGAAACAGCATGCTCATTTGCTTGCGAACTCGATACAGCTCACTGCGGGACAGGGTCGGAATGTTTTGTCCAGTAAACTTGATGGTTCCCTGCTGAGGCTTTAATTGCCCTCCGATCAGGCGCAACAGCGTGGTTTTACCGATCCCGCTCGGCCCCATGATCGCAGTGATTTTGCCTTTTGGAATTTGCAGAGATAAGCCTTCGTAGACTTGGTGCGCCCCGAACCCATGTGCAAAATGAACATTTTCAATTTCAACCAACGGCTCTGCAATCATCGCCGACTCTTCTCCTTCGTTTGCTTGCGCGCTATTGTACCTCAGGGCCGCCTTGAACCCTAGTGGCTGCATGCAAAAATTGTGACAAAACGTTGCCTTGACTGCATTTTACGTCTGCAAATCGAAAAACGATCGGGTATGATGAGCAAAGAATGATGGTGATAGAGGCAGAACATGTCAGATACGCGTGATTCCACAGCGAATCGAGCCGCCCAATTTAAGCAGTGGGGGCTTGAAGTCATTGCGATTGAGGCCAATGCGGTTGGGCGACTCGAGCGGTTTATTGACGCCCAATTCAGTGCGGCTTGTGAGCTATTACTTGGTTGTCATGGTCGGGTTATCGTGATCGGCATGGGTAAATCGGGCCATATCGGCGGTAAGATCGCCGCTACCCTTGCCTCCACCGGAACTCCTGCATTTTTTGTGCACCCGGGCGAAGCCAGCCATGGTGACCTTGGGATGATCACTGACGCCGATATTGTTATCGCCATTTCTAACTCAGGCGAGACCGATGAAGTTCTCAGTATTGCGCCATTAATTAAGCGCCGTGGGGTGAAATTAATCAGCATGACCGGCAAACCCGAGTCACAACTGGCACAATTAGCCGATGTGCATCTGTGCATCGCAGTTGAACAAGAAGCCTGCCCGCTCGGTTTGGCGCCGACTTCCTCGACCACTGCGACCTTAGTTATGGGGGATGCTTTAGCCGTCGCGCTGTTACATGCGCGTGGCTTTACCGCCGATGACTTCGCTATGTCGCACCCGGGCGGTAGTCTCGGTCGACGTCTGTTACTTCATATTCATGATGTCATGCATCGTGACGACCGCGTCCCAGTGGTCCAAGCTGAGGCCAGTTTAAGTGAAGCCCTGCTGGAAATGTCGCAAAAAGGGCTCGGCATGACCGCGGTTGTCAATAACCAGCAGCAATTGCTTGGCGTCTTTACTGATGGCGACCTGCGCCGAATTCTCGACCAACGTCTTGATGTCCATGCGACCACCATTGCAACGGTGATGACAGCCAACCCAGTGACCATTACTGCAGATGTATTAGCCGCTCAAGCTCTGAAAATTATGGAAGATAAAAAAATTAACGGTTTAATTGTGGTCGATGCAGCGCAACAGCCGATTGGTGCGTTAAACATGCACGATTTGCTGCGTGCAGGAGTGCTTTAAGATGAACCACGCACCGGCTCGGCAACAATTCGAAAATTGGTATCAAGCGGTCGACGATTCAGTCTGGCAGGCGGCAACGCAGATCAAGCTGCTTATTTGCGATGTCGACGGGGTGTTTTCGGATGGTCGTATCTATCTTGGTAACCAAGGCGAAGAATTGAAAACCTTTCACACCCGCGATGGCTTTGGGGTCAAAGCATTGTTAGGTGCAGGCGTTCAAGTGGCGGTGATTACCGGGCGTAACTCGCGGATTGTCAACGACCGCATGCAGGCGCTTGGGGTGACCGATATTATTCAAGGGCAAGAGCACAAGCACATCGGCTACGCTGAGTTACAGCAGAAATATCAACTCGAAGATGCGGCTATTGCTTGTGTCGGTGACGATATCCCCGATCTTGCTATGTTGAAAGCGGCAGGTTTGGCGTGTGCCCCTGCTGATGCGCACCCACAGGTGCGGGCCAAGAGTGCATATGTTACGCAAACGCGGGGCGGCTATGGGGTGGTGCGAGAGCTCAGTGATTTGATTTTATTGAGTCAGGGTAAAGCCAAACAAGAAGGTGGGGTTAGCCTATGAACCGCAATGTCTGGGGCTTTATCGGCTTACTCTTGGTGATCGGCATCTTGCTGTTTTGGCGGCCCTTTGCTGAATCTGAGCAAGCTCCAGAAGACAATCAATTTCGCGAGGTGAAACCTGACTTTCGTGCGGAAGGATTATTAATGCGGGTCTATAATGCAGAGGGTGAACTGGTGCATCGCATCAGTGCCGAGAAAATGACCCATTACAGCCCGATTGGACTGACCGAGTTAAGCCAACCGACGTATATCGTCCACACCAAAGCAGGCGATGCGACCTGGCAGGTGATGGCAGAACAAGGCTCGTTCTATAGTGACAAGAGTTTGGTGCTGGAGCGTGATATCGAAATTCGCAGCCTTAACTCAGAAGATTTTTTGGACCGCGTCGAGACCAGCTATTTGATCATCGATACCTTAACCGAGCAAATGGAAACCGAGCAGCCGGTGACTATTTTTGGAAAACAATTTACCATGCGCGGTGAAGGCATGACCGCTAACTTACAAACGCAAATCGTGGAATTAATTGAGCATGTTGAAACTGTTTACACCTTTGAACCTAGTTCTGACTAGTCTGGCTCTGAGCTGGCTTAGTCCCATGGCGATTGCTCAGGGGCGCGCTGATTTTGCTCAACCGATCGCGATTCAGGCACAAAATGAGTCGTTTGATATTGCCAATAAGATGGCGATTTTTGTCAACGATGTGCGGATTACCCAAGGCACCTTAGAAATCCTTGCTGAGCGGATGGAAGTGAGCCGTGATAGCGCCACAGAGACAGATGTCTTTGTTGCTACTGGATCGCCTGCGACTTATTCTCAGCAGCTTGATGACGGCTCACCGATCACGGCCCGGGCCAATATCATTCGCTATGATCAAGCAGCGCAATTGTTGACTCTGTCGGGCGATGTTGAAGTCAACCAAAATAACAGTGTGATCCGCGGGAATGAGATTATTTATAATTTCGCAACCCAGCAATTGACCGCAAACCGTGACGGTTCTGAAGATGACCGCGTCACCACCATTTTCATGCCAAAGAAAAAGAACCAAGATGACCCAACTGAGCGCTGAACACCTAGCGAAAGCTTATAAAAAGAGAACAGTTGTCAAAGATGTCAGTTTGACGGTCAAAACCGGCCAAATCATTGGTCTACTCGGCCCGAATGGCGCGGGTAAAACCACTACTTTTTATATGATCGTTGGTCTCGTCAATAATGATAAAGGCCGAATTCTGATTGACGACAATGATATCTCACTCTTGCCGATGCATGAGCGCGCGCGCCGTGGGATTGGCTATTTACCCCAAGAATCATCTATTTTCCGTAAGCTATCGGTCCGCGACAACATTCTCGCTATTCTCGAAACCCGCAAAGATCTCGATGAAGCAGGGCGTGAAGAAGCACTCGATGCGCTACTCGAAGAATTCCATATCAGTCATATCGCCAACAGCATAGGCATGAGCCTCTCAGGCGGCGAACGGCGGCGGGTAGAAATTGCTCGGGCACTGGCAGCCGAGCCAAAATTCATTCTGCTTGACGAGCCTTTTGCCGGGGTTGACCCGATATCAGTGATTGATATCAAGAAAATTATTGAACACCTCGCTAAGCGTGGCATCGGCGTGCTTATTACTGATCATAACGTGCGAGAAACCCTGTCCGTATGCGAGCATGCCTATATTGTTAGCCATGGCGAGCTGATCGCAAGTGGAGACGCCGAGAGCATTTTGAATAACCAGCATGTCAAAGATGTTTACCTCGGTGACCAGTTCAAATTATGAAACAAGGACTGCAGCTCAAGTTTAATCAGCAGCTGACCATGACCCCACAGTTGCAGCAAGCCATTAAGCTGCTGCAACTCTCCACCACCGAACTGACCCAAGAAATCCACACGGCACTCGAGCAAAACCCTTTGCTCGAAATCGTTGATGACCATGCTGATGGCGAAACAGAACAGCAACCAAGCGAGCTCGAACAGGACGATTATTCAGCGAGTTCGACGCCTTCGAGCCGGACTGTTAGCGATGACTTTGAACCAACCGAAGGAGCCGCCCATGAGAGTTTACAAGACTATTTGTTGTGGCAGTTAGAACTCTCCCACTTTAGTCCTGTGGATCGCTATATTGCGCACGCGATTATCGATAGCATTGATGATAATGGCTACTTGCAAACCTCACTCGAAGATATTTATGCGAGCCTCGATGAGCGTTTACAAGAGCAAGTTGAGGCGGCCGATGTGGCGGTTGTGTTAAAGCGCATTCAACACTTCGACCCCATTGGTGTAGGATGCCGCAGCGTTAGTGAGTGCTTACATTTGCAGCTTACCCAAGTGCCGGATGAGACGCCTTTTAAGAGCCTAGCAATGGCCATCGTGCAAGCTGATATTCAATTACTGGGACAGCGCGATTACCGCAGCTTAATGCGCAAATATAAATTGTCCGAGGGACAGTTAGCCGCAGTGCTTGAGCTGATTCAGCAACAACATCCGCACCCAGGGCAAAAGTTCAGCCCCAACGCCGAGGATTACATTGAACCGGACGTGCTGGTCCGCAAGAAGGGCCAGCGCTGGGGCGTTGAGTTGAACACCCAGAACATGCCAAAACTACAAGTGAATGCCCTCTATGCATCGCTGAGCGCCAGCGGCGAAGACCTCAATTATATCCGTCAACAAACGCAAGAGGCAAAATGGTTTATCCGCAGTCTTGAGGCGCGGCATGACACCCTACTTAAAGTCGCCAGTGCCATTGTCCAACGTCAGCAAGGTTTCTTTGAATTCGGCGAGCAAGCGATGAAGCCCATGGTCTTGGCTGACATTGCCGCGGCGGTCGATATGCATGAGTCAACTATTTCGCGAGTGACGTCACAAAAATATATGCTTTCACCGCGGGGTATGTTTGAATTGAAGTACTTCTTCTCAAGTCAGCTTAATACCGATGATGGAGGAGAAGCATCAGCCATTGCCATTAAAGCAATGTTGAAACAACTTGTTGCGGCAGAAAACCCGAAAAAGCCCCTCAGTGACAGCAAATTGACTGAACTCATGGCGGCCCAAGGTATCCAAGTAGCAAGACGGACGATTGCGAAATATCGTGAGGCACTCAATATTCCGCCTTCGAGTCAACGTAAACGTCTGAGTTAACATAGGGAACACAAGAAGGAAGCTGTTATGCAAATCAATCTAACCGGTCATCACGTAGAAATTACCGAAGCATTGCGCAACTATGTCGACGAAAAATTCGCCAAACTTGAACGTCATTTTGACCATATCACCAATGTGCATGTGATTTTGAATGTTGAGAAGCTGACCCAAAAAGCGGAAGCGACTGTGCATGTTCACGGTGGAGAGATTTTTGCAGATTCAGAACATCAAGATATGTATGCTGCAATCGATAGCTTAATTGACAAGCTTGATCGACAGGTGATCAAGCATAAAGAAAAAACCCAGCGTCACTAAACGCTGCCCTTATTTGATATAGGAAGATATGGACTTTACGCTCCTGTTGAGCCCCGACTGCACGCGCCATGCAGTTGCGGGCTCAAGCAAAAAGAAAGTATTAGAACTCATCGGTCAGCTCGCTGCGCCTCGCCTGCACGGGGTTTCTGATTTTGATGTCTTCCAGAGCATCTTGCAGCGTGAGCAGCTCGGCAGCACCGGCATCGGGATGGGTATTGCTATCCCCCACGGTCGGCTCGCAACCTCGAGCAAACCGGCCGCGGTATTGCTCACCCTCGACACCCCTATCGACTTCGACGCAATTGATAATCAGCCCGTTGATATTATTTTTGCACTGCTGGTACCAGAAGACCAACACGAACAACATTTACAAACTTTAGCCGCCATTGCACATCGCTTACACGATAAAAAGTGTTTGCGTGCTATGCGAAATGCTGAAACTGATCTAGAGTTATATCAAATGTTTATCGAAGGTTCAGATTGAGGGCGTCATGCAACTAATTATCGTTACCGGGCGTTCTGGATCAGGCAAAACCATTGCTTCGCGAGTGCTCGAAGATCTTGGTTTCTATTGTGTCGATAATCTTCCGATCACCCTACTCCCCACCCTGGTCCATGCGGTGGTTGAGAACTACGATAGAGTTGCTGTGAGCGTCGACGTCCGCAACTTGCTAGAAGATGGCAGTCAACTCACTGATGCTCTGGATTTTCTGCCTCAGAAGATCAAGCCAGAAATTCTCTACTTAGATTCGAGCGATGAGATCTTACTGCGGCGGTTTGGGGAAACGCGGCGCTTACACCCGCTCTCAAAAACCGAGTTGCCGCTGGCGGAAGCCCTGCAAATGGAAACCCGGCTGCTGGAGCCGCTGGCTGAGCGTGCCACTTGGCGTATTAACACTGACGGCTTGAGCGTGCATGAATTAAGTGAACGCGTAAGCGAACGCGTCCTCGGTAAAGCCGCCACTCGATTGATTGTGGTATTTGAGTCCTTTGGCTTCAAATATGGCTTACCATCAGATTTAGATTATGCCTTTGATGCTCGTATTCTGCCGAATCCACATTGGGTGCCCGAATTAAAACCACTGCGCGGCACTGACCCTGAGGTGCAACATTTCTTCGCGCAGCAACCTATGGTGACTAAATTTATTCACCAAATCGAAACTTTCTTCGAAACCTGGTTGCCCCACTTTCAACGCGCTAATCGGAGTTATCTCACCATTGGCATTGGTTGCACCGGTGGTCAACACCGCAGCGTCTATATCGCTGAGCAGCTCGGCCAGCGTTTCAGTGGACAACAATTTAAGGTGACGGTGAAGCACCGTGAGGTCAGTCGCAAATGAAGGTGAGCGCAGACGTCGTGATCCGCAATAAGCTGGGGTTACACGCTCGCGCTGCGACTAAATTGGCAAAATTAACTCAAGAATTTGATGCTAAAGTCGAAATCACTCAAGGTGAACAAACCGTTAATGCGGCCAGTGTCATGTGTCTGCTCCTGTTAGCCAGTGGCCAAGGCCGAACTATCACGGTAAGCGCTGAGGGCCCAGAGGCCGAACAGGCGGTGCAGGCGATTACTGCACTTATCGCCGATCGGTTTGCCGAAGAGCAGTAGCTGACGTTCGCAGTAAAATAAGATAAACTCTTCTAATCTTTAGGAGTTTTAGCATGCTTGACGTCGCCGAAAAAGAACTCGCTGAACAGCGCTTACAAGAGGTCACCGAAGCCCTTTCGCGTGGCATGTATGTGCTTGCCCGACGTCAATTGCATAACCTCCCTGCTTGGGATATCGCCCTGCTGCTGGAATCCTCACCACCTAAGGCGCGGGCCATTATCTGGCAGCTCGTTGATGCTGACGAGCATGGGGATATCCTCGAAGAGCTCTCCGAAGAAGTTCAAAAATCCATTGTCCGGCAAATGGCCCCAGAAAAACTGGCGGCTGCGACCGAGGGCATGGATACCGATGACCTTGCTTACGTTCTCCGTGGTCTACCTGAACCCATCTATCAAGAAGTGCTTAAATCGATGGATGAGCAGGACAGGCAACGGGCCGAGCAAGCGCTATCGTACGAGGAGGATACTGCTGGCGGTATTATGAACACCGATACCATCACCTTGCGCGCTGACGTCAGTATTGATGTGGTATTGCGTTATTTGCGCTTAAAAGGTGAGCTGCCAGAAGCGACTGACAAACTCTATGTGGTCGACCGTCAGGATAAACTCATCGGGGAAATTGGTATTAGCCGCCTCCTCACCGTTGATCCATCGCGTTTGGTTGAAGATGTGATGGATGCTGATGTACACGGCATCGCGGTCGACATGGACGAGACCGAAGTCGCCAAACTATTCGAACGACAAGACTGGATTTCAGCACCCGTGGTTGACGAAAACGACCGTTTGCTCGGTCGAATCACCATCGATGACGTGGTCGATATCATCCGTGAAGATGCACAGCACAGCATGCTCAGCATGGCCGGTCTTGATGATGATGAAGATACCTTTGCACCGGTGCTCAAAAGTACCCGACGCCGCTCGATTTGGCTTGGCGTGAACTTAATCACCGCAATATTAGCCGCAGCGGTGTCGTCACTATTCGAGGATATCCTTGCGCAAATGGCGATTCTTGCCATCCTCAACACCATTGTACCGAGTATGGGGGGTATTGCCGGTTCGCAAACTCTGACCTTGGTTATTCGCGGGATGGCCTTAGGTCATATTGGGAGCAGTAACCAACGCTGGTTGATTGGTAAAGAGCTTGCGATTGGTGCCTTAAACGGAGTGATATGGGCGGTGCTCATTGCCACCGTCGTCGCGGTTTGGAAACAAGACTTACTGATTGGCGGGATTATCGCCTTTGCAATGATGGCCAACCTACTTGCTGCCGGTCTTGCTGGGGTTACGGTACCGCTTATTTTGAAGAAATTCGATATCGACCCGGCTCTTGCCGGTGGCGTGATCCTGACTACAGTCACTGATGTAATCGGGATTTTTGCCTTCCTTGGCACGGCGACTTTGCTGTTAGGCTAAGCCGCTTACTTTGCGCTGAATGCCGGCTTAGTTTCCGGCTACTTTCATCGATTCGATTAATATCGAGCCGCACTGTATGCCATAACGCGGGTCACGGTCATCGCCTATCGCCACAATATTTCCGAGCATATCGGCAAGGTTACCCGCTATGGTAATTTCAGCGACAGGATACTGAATCTCACCATTTTCTACCCAAAAGCCTGCTACGCCGCGCGAGTAATCGCCGTTGACCAGATTCACGCCCTGCCCCATTAACTCAGTGACCAGTAACCCTGTGCCCATTTGCCGGCAGAGTGCAGCTAAATCTTGACCTTGATCGCTCACATACCAATTGTGGATGCCACCGGCATGACCGGTTGCCTGCATTTGCATTTTGCGGGCAGCATAACTGGTGAGTAGATAGGTTTGCAAAACTCCATCCTTGATAATGTCACGCGCCCGCGTGGCAACGCCTTCTTGATCAAATGGGCTACTGGCAAGAGCGCCTTTTACCAGCGGATCTTCGTGAATCGTTAGCCAACTTGGCAGAATTTGTTCACCCAATTTATCCAGTAAAAAACTCGCACGGCGATAGAGATTCGCGCCACTGATGGCACCGACTAAATGGCCGAGCAGGCTGTGAGCGATGTCACTGCGAAAGATGACAGGCACACTTGCGGTACCAATTTTACGACTATCGAGTCGCGCCACAGTTGCTGCGACCGCTTCCTCAGCAACCCGCTCTGGACTCCACAAGTCGGCTAAATTGCGCGCCAAACTGTAACTATAATCACGCTCCATGCCTTGCTCAGTCTGACCGATCAATGAGCAACTTAAACTATGCCGTGACTGCAAATAGCCACCGATAAAACCATGGCTATTACCGTATACGCGAAAGCCAACGTGGCTGCTATAGCCCGCGCCATCTGAATTCACAATGCGCGGATCTTGGGCTAAGCCATGGCGCTCACAGGCGAGCGCTTGGCTGAGGGCAAATTCAGCGCTCTGATCAGCGGGGTGACACAAATCTAAATCGAGCACCTCAGTTGCCATCGCTGCGGCATCGGCTAACCCTGCAAACGGGTCAGCGGTAGTGTAGCGGGCAATATCATTGGCCTTCTCAACGCTGGCGCGGATCGCACTCGGGCTTAGATCTGTCGTCGACGCCGAGCCTTTTTGTTGGCCCCGATAGAGGGTGATCCCCAAGGCGCCATCTTGGTTGAATTCAACCGTTTCAACTTCACCCATGCGGGTGCCCACATTAATTCCACGACTGCGACTGATCGCACATTCTGCCGCACTGGCACCGAGCTGCTTGGCATAGCTTAACGCCTCACGCACGGCCGCTTCGACCTGCTCCATATCAGCGTTGAGTTCGGCCCGAGTTGGGATCTGCGCGTTCGCTTGTTGATTCATACCATGATCCATTTTCATTTCCTGATTAATTCTTGCCGCGATGCTGTTAAACTATCACTCTTATTTATGACTTTAGAGATTGCCCCTATGAATCAGCCATTCAACGATACTGAGCATTATGACGATGACGACTTCGTCAGTAAGTCACAACTCAAACGTGAAGCAGCTGCTTTACAAGCACTGGGTGAAAAGCTGGTCAACCTCAGTGCGGGCAAACTCGCAAAAATTCCGCTTGATGACAGTTTGGCTGATGCCATTCTGTTGGCCCAAAAAATTCGCAATAAGCGCGAAGGCTACCGGCGCCAACTGCAATTTATCGGCAAAATCATGCGCCAACTCGATACGGCTGAGATTGAAGCCGCCGTTGCCGAGCTTGAGAAGCAACATGACACGCAAAATGCTTTTTTCCATCAACTCGAAAAAACCCGCGATGCGATTTTGAGTGATGGCGATGAAGCCATTCAAGCTTTTCTAGCTGACTACCCCTTAGCTGATCGGCAAAAACTACGCCAACTCTATCGCCAAGCACAGAAACAGCAGCAACAAAACAAGCCACCACAAGCAGCCCGTGAGCTGTTCAAGTACCTGCGCGAGGTGGCGCAGTCAGATTAAGCGGTGCCGCCGATGGTTAGAGCATCAACCTTGAGAGTTGGCTGACCAACCCCAACGGGTACGCTTTGACCATCCTTACCACACACGCCAACGCCGCTATCTAGGGCTAAGTCATTGCCCACCATCGACACTTGCGCCATCGCCTCAGGGCCATTGCCAATTAGCGTCGCTCCCTTCAGGGGAGCGGTTAATTTACCCTCTTCAATCAAATAGGCTTCGGCCGCTGAAAAGACGAATTTGCCTGAGGTGATATCCACCTGACCACCGGCAAAATGCGGTGCGTACACCCCGCGCTTGACGCTGCTAATGATTTCTTCGGGACTACTCTCGCCCGCCAACATATAGGTATTGGTCATGCGAGGCATAGGTAAATGCGCATAAGATTCACGCCGCCCATTCCCGGTTGGCGCAACCCCCATCAAGCGAGCATTGAGCTTATCTTGCATGTAGCCAACCAAGCGACCTTGTTCGATTAAGACGTTATAGCCCGCAGTGGTGCCCTCATCATCAATGCTCAGCGAACCACGACGGTCGGTTAAGGTGCCATCATCGACTATGGTACAAAGTGAAGAGGCGACTTGCTGCCCCATTTTCCCAGCATAAGCAGACGCGCCTTTGCGGTTAAAATCACCCTCAAGACCATGCCCGACCGCTTCGTGTAACAACACCCCAGGCCAACCTGAGCCGAGCACGACCGGCAAAGTACCTGCGGGTGCAGGTTTCGCCTCGAGATTCAAAAGTGCCAGCCGCACCGCTTCTTGTGCATAGTTTTGCCAACGCTTGTGCTCGCCTTCAAGGGCGCTGAAGTAATGGTAGTCGACGCGAGCCCCGCCCCCGGCGCTGCCGCGCTCACGCTTACCATTTTGCTCAACCAACACGGTGCAATTGAGCCGTACCAGCGGGCGTATATCCCCCACATAAGTGCCATCGGTGGCAGCCACAAACATCTCATCATAGCTGCCACTAATACTCGCAATCACTTCAACCACGCGCGGGTCAAGACTGCGTGCATAGGCATCAATTTCTTGTAAAAGACTGATTTTAGCGGCTTCATTGAGACTATGCAGTGGATTTACATCGGCATAGCGCAGCTGTGCCTTTGTCGGGATAAGCGCTGCGACCCGCTTACTTTGTCCATGCATGGCGATGCCACGGGCTGCCTGAGTAGCGTGATCAAGAGCGGCCAGTGAAAGTTCATCGGCGTAGGCGAACCCGGTTTTATCTTCGTGCACTGCACGCACACCCAGCCCTGCCTCAATGTGAAAGCTGCCATCTTTAACAATCCCATCTTCGAGCACCCATGACTCGTTGACGCTGCGCTGGATATAAATATCGGCAAAGTCAATTGGTCCAGTGTAGAGCTGGGCGAGGGCTTTCGTTAAGCTCTGCTGATCTAATTCATGGGCATGGAGTAATTTAGCTTCGAGCTGCTGTTGCTTCATTCATAAACCTTCTTTGCTTGAGCGCGATGCGCGGCAAGTGGAATTTGTTGGCGATATTCGCTTAATTCGGCCACCTTAACTGGAGCGCTAATCCATTGCGGTGTATGGTCTGTGGTTTCTGTTACGATCCGTCCCCAACCATCGATCACCATGGCATGGCCATAGGTTTCGCGACCATTCGCGTATACCCCAGCCTGCGCGGCAGCGACCATAATGGCTTGTTGTTCAATCGCGCGCGCACGCGTCAATACATGCCAATGCGCGGCTCCCGTCACTTGGGTAAAGGCCGCCGGCAAGGCAATTAATTCAGCCCCACGTTGGCGCAATGCGGTGAACAATTCGGGAAAGCGAATATCATAACATACCGCGAGTCCAAGCCGGCCAAATTCAGTGTCAATAACCGTCAACTCAGTACCCGGCTCAGTCCATTCGGATTCTCGATAGGTGCGGGTGTTATCCGCCACATCGACATCAAATAAATGAATTTTGTCGTAGCGACCGACTTGCTCCCCGTGCGGATTAAATACCAAACAAGCCGCCCGAAAGCGTGGCTGCTGCGGCTGTTCAATCAATGGAATGGTGCCACCTACCAGCCATATTCCAAAGTCTCTCGCCAGTTGCGCCAAGCCCTCTTGCATGGGGCCTTGGCCAGGTAATTCAGCAAGTGCTCGGGTTTGTTTATCACCGGCGCCAAAACATAGGCAGGCCTCGGGTAACACCACCAGTTGCGGCCGTGCCTCTGGCAAGCTCGCAAAAAGTTCGCGTAACTCAGCTAAATTCGCAGCAGGATCAGGGCTGCTGGTTAGTTGCAGGGCCGTCACTTGCACGGTTTGGTTCGCCATCTTTCACCTCCAGTGCGGGCAGTTCAACCTCGCGGCTATCACGTGCGATTTCTTCGACAATCGGCTCATCCATCGTGCCGGTAATTCGATATTCAATACGACTGATCACCTGCGCATCTTGTAGCACCTGATCAATCAGTAAGGCGGCTAACCCCGATGGCGGATTCACCATCCACGCCAGAATAACCGGTAAGCTAGAGGTCACTTTCGGGGCAAAATAAAGACGGTAATCAATTTCTTGGCTGACTAAATTGGCCATCCCGACCACTTCCATGTCGCCAGCGGCACCATCCATAAAGGTATTATCGGTACGCACCACGCCATTATCGAGTACGAAGGTCCCGCTAAAGGCGTCAAAGAATAAGCCGTTGGCAAACACATCACGAAAATCAAAGCGCAGCTTGCGGAAAATCCCATCCAGGCTAAGGAGGCTAAATAAGCGCGCACCACCATCGCTGATTTCATTCAGGTAGCCTTGCGCGAGGCGCCACTGAACTTCACCATTCACCGTCGGATGATTATAGTCTTGCGGTTGCCCTTGCCAGCTCAGATCAAACTGCAGTTCTGCAGATGAGTCCTGCACCATACTGGTAATGGCGTAGCTTTCTAAAAAGCGTCCCACATCCGTACTGCTGAATTCACCACGCACTTCGGTCAGTTGATTGCCCTGCCGATTCCATTCAAGTTCAGCCGCCATGCGGTGGCCGCTGTGCGCCATTATAATCTTAGGTAAGGAATAACCAGAGCTAGTCGGTTGCCAACTTAACTCGACGGCGCCGAGGTTGTAATCCTCGTAGGTGCAGCGCGCACAATTTAAGTTAACCTGCGGCCAACGGCTAAAGTCGATACGCGTCGGCGGATCTGCCACGATTGTGCTGTCTTCTTCGATAACCTCAGCGACCTCAGCGACGACGCTACGGAGCTCAATAAAGTCCGCATTGAGATTCAATTGTGCAGGGGTGTCGCTGGTTGCGAGCTGATACTCACCCTCAAGTCGAGCCTCTTTAGCGGCTAAGCGCAATCGCCAAGAGTCAGCTTGCTGTTGCTGCTGTGGCCAGCTGTACAGCGTCGCTTCGCGGAAGCGGAAATCACCGAGCCATAACTCCGCACTATTCACCAAAACTAAATCCGGTTGTAGAAAACTTAAATCCGTATCGGCTTGGGCACGACTTTGCCAGACACTGTCGACCTGCTCAAAGGCATTAAGCCAGGCATCCAGATGCAGAGCCTGTTGATTGAATTCGAGCAGAAACTTGGCTTCGCGATTCGCACTCAGACTGGGCACCGCCATACCGCTATCACCGATGCGCGCATACCCTTGTTGCAGGGTTTGCCCGCTACCATCAAGCTGCAACTCGAGTAAGCTGTCAGTGCCTAACTGGCTGTTGATCAGGATACTATCAGGACCACCGGAGACCAGTAACTGCCATGGACGTGCTTCTCCAGCAGGCTTCGCTAGCGGCTTGGGTAACGCTAGCGCGAGTTGCTCAAGATTTGAATCTTGGCGCCAATTAAATGAGTAACCGCCGTCATCGGGGAGAACCAGATCGAATTGCGCTTGCCAATTAAAGTTACCCTGTAGTAATTGCGGTTCATTTAAAAACCAATCACCAAAGAACTGAGCGTTGACCCGATAACTATTCGCTTCCGCTTCACCAAATAAGTCGACTCGAGTCGGTTGCTGTTGCCAGCGCAGTTGCAACTGTTCGGCACTGATTTGGTCATTACGATAGGCGAGGCGGCCGTTTAGATGCGAAAAGCTCTGCTGCAAACTCTGGATATAAAGCGTATTGCCGTCCAAGTCGACCCCACCGCTGGCGACCACTTCGCCTTGATTCAGTGGAATCACCAGATGGAGGTCACCGGTGATTGGACCTTTAAGTTGCAGTTCGGTGAGACTCTTGCCGACGCTTGCCTGCAACGGACTATTCGCAAAAATGGGCTGTAACTGCTCGGCAGGACCGCTAATATCAGCGCGAATATCCAAAAAGGGTTCGCTGGCCACTAAGTTAGGAATTAAGGTGTCCACTTGGACCAAATTAACCCCACCAAGCTGCGCGTTTTCCGCACGGATATGCATCCGCTCATTATGAAAGTCGACCAGAGTTGAGGCTTGAGTCAGCGGCCACCAATCTGGCTGGAATTTAAATTCGAGTTCGCGCAGGCGGGTGCGCGCATGAAACACCCCATTATTTTGCAGGTAGGGGAAGTCGTTCAGTGAACCGCGCCAGATCATGGCGACATCGGCAACTTCGGCAGCAATGATCGAAGTATTGAGATAATCATAAAGATTTGCGCCCATCACCTCAGGCAGATGGGCCCTTAGCACACTAACGGGTTCGGCAAGGGGACCCGAGGTGACCCGCAGGGCTAACTCAACATCTGTCTCGGTAGGGCGAATAGCACCCGCTAATTCCAGCGGCAACCCACCGAGTTGTAGCTTGCTGCTCGGATCGATCTGCACCTGCCAAGTTGGGTTTAGCTTAACCTGTCCGCTGACATCGAGCTGGCTCAGTTGCCACGGCTGAGAGGCATTTAGGAACTCGCCACTGAGTGCCACGTCACGACCTTGCAGACGCCAACCAAAGCCATCGCCTTGCCCCGCCAGGGTCGCATCAATCGCCCTCAGCGCTGGGACTCGCGCGGCTTCTCGCCAGGCCAACCGCTGTGCTTGCAGCCACCATTGCAATGGCTCGCCGAGCGGCTTGTGCAAGCGCGCCTGGAGCTGCCCTTGAACCTGCTGCGCACGCAAGTTTTCGGCCCATTGCGCGCCTTGCTCCCCGGCAATGCTCAATAGTGGTAGCCAAGGTTGAAGTTCAAGCTCAGCGATACTGAAGTGGTAGTCTCCGGCCTGTTGAGCAAGACTAAAGCTGGGTAACACCACCGGCGTGCCATCAATATCTACCGTCAATGGTGCGTTATTGACAAGCCAACCCTCTCCAATCGGGCGCAATTTAAACTGCCCTTGATCAAGGGAAAGTTGATGGGTTTGCGCGGCAGATTGCCACAATAAACGGTTGCGGCCTAACTGCAATACACCATCATTGAAACTCGAATCGGTAAAATTTAACCAAAGGGTGAAATCAAACTCAGCCGCAACAAATTCCGTTTCTTGAAACTGGCGTTGCAACCAAGGCGTCACCACGAGACTTTCGGCATCGATATAGACTTGGCCATTGAGCTGTTGTGGATCGTTACCACGAATATCAATGCGGATTTCTAAGGCACTATCGGTGACATCGGCAATCCGCAACTGGCCAATACCTTGGTGCTTGGTGCCTTCGTTAATCCAACTCAAGCGGTCCACTTGAATTTGCCGTTGTTGTCCAAGCAAATTGGTCACTTCAACAACACTGTCCGATATCACAACTTGATCAAGTTGGTTTAAGAAGAAGCGCGGAATCAGGTCGATTAAACTGACATCGGTTTGCAGGGCTTTATCGCGTAAATCGTATTCAAAGCGAGCACCGGCGAATATCACTTGCTCAAATTGCAGGGATAACTGGCGCACTGATTGCCAAAAGTTAAAATGTACGCGTGCTTCAGGGACACTAAACACCGAGCTTTGCGCCGCCTGCGGGTTCAAGCTCACTTGATGCAAAATCAATTGCGGACCGGTGCTGTTCCAATCAGCGCTAAGTTGACCAATGGTCGCGGTGACTTGATAGCGATTAGCGAGCATTTGCTCGACTTGCTTGGTGACATCAGGCAGTTGCGGCAGCAGGTAACGCAAAACAGTTACCAATAAGGCAAACAGCACCAAGCTTATGGCGACAGCATAAACTAAACTGTGATAAAGCCAACGTGCCGAGCGCCGTAACATCTACATCATCACCACATCAAATTGCTCTTGATGGTACAGCGGTTCCGTTTGTACTTTCACCTGCTTACCAATAAACACCTCAAGCTCAGCAAGAGCATGAGACTCTTCATTCAAGAGGCTCTCGGCAACGCTCGCCGAGGCATACACTAAAAAGTGGTCAGCGGCATAAGCGCGATTGACTCGAACGATTTCGCGCATGATTTCGTAGCATACGGTTTCAACCGTTTTCATACTGCCGCGACCACTACACACCGGACACTCGGAGCTGAGGACATGTTCGAGGGATTCGCGGGTGCGCTTACGGGTCATTTCGACCAGCCCAAGGGTGGTAAAACCATTAATCGAGGTCTTGGCGCGGTCTTTCGCGAGGGCCTGCTCGAGGCTGTGCAGCACACGCTTACGATGGTCGGGATTTTGCATATCGATAAAGTCGATAATGATGATCCCGCCTAAGTTACGCAACCTCAGTTGCCGGGCAATCGCTTGCGTCGCCTCGATGTTGGTATTGAAAATCGTTTCTTCAAGATTGCGATGACCGACAAACCCACCGGTATTGATATCGATGGTGGTCATGGCTTCGGTTTGGTCGATGATAATCGAACCACCTGATTTCAGCTCGACCTTGCGCTCAAGCGCCCGCTGAATCTCGTTTTCAACATCAAACAAATCAAAAATCGGCCGATCGCCGGTGTAGTATTCCAGTGCCTCTTCAAGTTCGGGCACGAACTCTTGCACGAATTCCTGTAACACCTCGAAGGTCAGGCGTGAATCAACCCGGATCCGTTCAATTGGCTCACCGACAAAATCACGCAAAATGCGACAGGAAAGATTCAGGTCTTCATAGACTAAGCCAGTTTTGCGCATGCCCTTGCGGCGCTTTTGAATGGTATCCCAAAGCCGCCGCAGGAAAGCCGCATCACGACTGATCTCTTCATCACTGGCGCCTTCGGCAGCGGTACGGACAATAAACCCGCCTTGTTCATCACAATAAGGCTGAGCAGCCCGCTTCAAGCGCTCGCGCTCAGCTTCATCTTCGATCCGCTGCGAAATCCCTACATGCGGAGATTGCGGCATGAGCACCATATAGCGTGAAGGAATGGTGATATCTGTGGTCAGCCGCGCGCCTTTGGTGCCAAGCGGGTCTTTAATGACCTGTACTAAAATATGTTGTCCCGCACGAACCAACTTCGCAATATCCGGTTCTTTACGAATCGGCTTGGTGTCGATCTCTTCCACTTGTTCAATGTGAGTGACGATATCCGAGGCATGCAAAAACGCGGCTTTATCAAGACCGATATCGACAAATGCAGCTTGCATCCCCGGCAATACCCGCGAAACTTTCCCCACATAAATATTGCCGACCAAGCCACGTTTAGCCTGCCGTTCGATATGCACTTCTTGCAAAATGCCATTTTCAATTAGCGCAACCCGCATTTCAGTGGGGGTTACGTTCATTAAAATTTCTGCACTCATGCTGATGCTCCTTGCATCCGCTCGATTAATTCTTGGGTTTCAAATAACGGCAATCCAACCACCGCAAAATAGCTGCCCGCAAGGTAGCGCACAAATTTCCCAGCGGCGCCCTGAATACCATAGCCCCCCGCTTTATCGTGCGGCTCACCGGTGGCCCAATAGCTTTCAATCGCAGTTGCGCTAAGAGTTTTAAAATGGACATCGGTACGCACCACAGTGGCCTCGCACTGTTCACCTCGGGCTACCGCAACTGCCGTTAAAACCTGGTGTACTTGCCCTGATAAAGCGCTCATCATGGCCTGATAATCGGCTTTATCCCGCGGCTTTTCCAAGACCTGACCGGCACTGACAACCACCGTATCTGAGCCAATCACTAAGGTCTCGTGATCAGCGCCAACGAGCTGTTGCCCTGCCCGCGCCTTTGCGACGGCCAAGCGCTCGACATAAGCTGTGGCTGTCTCAGCGGGCTGCTGTTGCTCGGGCACCTGCGGCGCGACGACCGTAAAATCCGCTAACAATTGTTGCAGCAACTGCTGTCGACGCGGTGACGCTGAGGCGAGCACATACTTCATCAAAGCGCTCCTCGTTAGTGAATATGATTATGGCGACGGTAACGTCGCAGCGCCAAAAATACCCATGGCCAAATCAAAGCAGAGGACACGACCGGATATAAGTATGGCACGCTAAACACAGCATCGTTCAATACATGCTCTATTTCATACACGATGACGCGCTTGAAAAAGATTAAAATAGCCACCACGAGCGCCTGTTGTACTAGAGCATAGTGGCGAATACGCTGATAATGGCGCAGCACTGGATAACTGATTAACAGCAAAGCCGAGGCATACACACCGAAGGTTGACCCCAACAGAATATCGGTTAACAAACCGACGATTAATACTGTGCCCACGCCAACCCGATGCGGGATTGCCATCAGCCAATAGATAAGCACTAAGCTGACCCAATCCGGGCGCCATGGTTCTAATAAGGCAGGCATCGGCATAACAGTGAAAACCAGAGCAATCACATAGCTGATGAGCAAGGGGATAAGGCCGGCTTTAACCATCATGATTCAGCTCCTTGCGCAGCATCGGCAGCATGATCATAAATCGGCTTTTCGGTGGCATTCTCTGGCCACAGCAATAACAGCGAGCGAACGCGATCGAGTTGTGCGAACGGTCGCGCATTAACCTGCGCATAGTGCAGCCGTTCATCCCGATCAATGCTAATGATTTCGGCGACCGGATAACCTTCGGGATAAACACCCCCTAAGCCTGAGCTCAGCAGCACATCCCCTTCTTGCAATTCGGTACTGTGCGGAATAAATTTCAACTCGAGTTGATTCAAATTACCGATACCCTGAGCGATCACCCGAATATCGCTGCTCTCTGAGCGTAACGACAAGGCATGACTCTGATCTGATATCAGTAAGATGCGCGCCGTAGTGCGACCGACATCGAGTATCTGGCCAACTATCCCGCGATTATCTAAAACGGGTTGACCGACGTACACGCCGTTACTTGAGCCTTTGTTAATGACCACTTGATGGGAAAACGGATCGGTGGCAACAGCGACCACTTCAGCCACCATGCGGCGACTGGTCTTGCGTACTTCAGAACCGAGTAACTCTCGGAGCCGCGCATTTTCGTTTTCTAAAAAGTTTAACCGTTGCACCGCCATTTGCAGCTCGGTTAATTGCTCTTGCAGGGCAACATTTTCTTCCCGCAATGCTGATCGCGTCTGGGAGAGATAGACCAGTCGTTCCATGATTTGCTCGGGCAATACAGCTAGATACTGCACCGGTGCAACCACTGTGTTCAAAAACGAACGCACCGGCTGCATGGTATTCAGCCGGTGGTCAAGAAACATCAGGGTGGAGGCGATTCCTAGGGCGACCAACAAGCGGGTTCGTAGGGATAAGCCTCGCTCAAATAACGACCGCATGCTGGGGCCTAATCGTGACTAAATAAGTCACCGCCATGCATGTCGATCATTTCAAGCGCTTTACCACCGCCGCGGGCCACACAGGTCAGTGGGTCATCCGCAATAATCACAGGAATGCCGGTTTCTTCGGTTAGTAAGCGATCTAAGTCGCGCAACAGGGCGCCACCGCCTGTCAAGACCATGCCGCGCTCAGAGATATCCGAGGCCAGCTCTGGTGGCGACTGCTCGAGTGCGACCATTACCGCACTCACGATGCCTTGCAGTGGCTCTTGTAATGCTTCGAGGATTTCGTTGCTGTTCAGGGTGAACGAGCGTGGCACCCCTTCCGCAAGGTTACGCCCGCGAACTTCAATTTCACGGACTTCGTCGCCTGGGAAGGCTGAACCAATTTCGTGTTTGATTCGCTCAGCTGTAGCTTCACCAATCAGCGAGCCAAAGTTGCGGCGGATATAATTGACGATGGCTTCATCGAACTTATCCCCACCGATACGCACCGAAGACGAGTAAACCACTCCATTCAATGAGATGATGGCAACTTCAGTGGTACCACCACCGATATCAACCACCATTGAACCGGTTGCTTCTGAAACCGGCAGACCCGCCCCGATAGCAGCCGCCATTGGCTCGTCAATCAAGTAGGCTTCGCGGGCGCCAGCACCCATCGCTGATTCTTTAATGGCACGCCGTTCAACCTGAGTTGAACCACAAGGCACACAGACCAAAACTCGCGGGCTTGGCAAGAAGTAGTGGCTATCGTGTACTTGCTTGATGAAGTGTTGGAGCATCTTTTCGGTGACATCAAAGTCGGCGATAACGCCATCTTTCATAGGTCGAATCGCCCGAATATTGCCAGGTGTCCGCCCAAGCATTTGCTTCGCTGCATGACCAACTGCGGCAACGCTCTTAGGGCCACCGGCACGTTCTTGACGAATCGCGACAACCGATGGCTCGTTCAAAACAATACCACGATCTTTTACGTAGATAAGTGTGTTTGCTGTCCCTAGATCGATTGATAAATCGCTAGAGAAAATACCCCGAAGCTTCTTAAACATGGATTGGCCGATCCCTACTTTATATTTCGTGCTGTATTAGCGTGCTAATTTGTATATGTTGTCATCTCGAATGGATTGCTTCACTGTAGCAATCCGTGCGACTTCGAGCAAGCCTCAAGGGCGCTATTCTAGCACGCTTTTACCTATTTATTACCAACCTAATTCGCGTTGATAGATGATTCGATCGTTGCCGCGATACACCCCAAATTGCAATGGTGCACAGGGGTTCAATTCTGGGTTCAGCACTGGCGAACATTCTTCAGTCCAGGAAAAACCTAACCACGGCAAGCCGACCTCTTGTAGATTCACAATCCAATCAAAGGTTCCCGTGCGATTGCCTGCGCCCGTTTGATCCAGCAGCAAGGGGGCATTGATGTCGTGCAAACCGGCTACTACAGGGGTGCCCGCTAGGGGTTGCGCATCGAGGCGAGCTGCGGTTAAGCCATCGCTATCGGTCGACCGCTACGCTTTGATACAGATCAGCGCCTAGGACGACGATGACTTCACTCGCGCTTTTGACAAAGCGCTGATAAGTGTTAAACAATTGTTTAGTGACGCTCGCAAACTGCTCATTTTCAACCACTTGAGTGTCGGAGATTCGCAACTCTGGTTAGGCATCAGAGCCAGTGGTTACAACAAGCGTCACACTCGTGGTCGTCAAAGCGATTGCGAGTCGATGCTATTGCTTTTGTTGCGCACGAAAAAAATTAAACAAAAACAATCCTCAGCGGCAATTTATCGTTATTATTTTCAGTTCTACTAAAGTGGTCAGTATGCCCCGAAAAGCCCCGTCACGCTATGCTCTAACAAGACTTTTTTCACTGTTAAAATGCTCAATCATTTGTAGCTTATTTATTGCAAAACGATCACTTCACCCGCCAAGCAAGGGTTTGCCCTGCATAGTACGGCACCATTGAGCCCACTGCTGTCATCACTGTATCAGCTACTTGCCAAGGCTCCTTGATCAAGGTCAAGTTTTTATCTGAGCGTGGATAGCCGTAGAAATCAGCACCAAAGCCAGAAGCAAAGTCGGCCAATTTATCAAGGGCATTTTCTTGCTCAAAGACCTCTGCATACAGCGGCAGTGCAGCGGGCGCAGAATAACAGCCAGCACAGCCACAGGCGCTTTCTTTAGCCGACTGCGCATGTGGCGCCGAGTCAGTCCCTAAGAAAAACTTAGGATTCCCGGAAGTAGCGGCAGCTCGCAGCGCATTTTGATGTTCTCGCCGTTTTAACACCGGCAAGCAGTAGTTATGCGGGCGAATCCCCCCTACGAGCATATCGTTGCGGTTCATCAGCAAATGTTGCGGGGTGATGGTCGCACCAACATTGGCGCCTTGCGATAGCACAAACTCCACCGCATCTTTAGTGGTAATGTGCTCGAGCACCAGTTTTAAGTCCGGGTGCCGGTTCAACAGTGGCCGTAATTTGGTATCGATAAACACTTTCTCACGGTCGAAAATATCGACCTCGGCATGGGTGACTTCACCATGAACCAGCAGCGGCACTTGCAAACGAGCCATTTCAGCAAAGATAGGATCCAAGGCTTCGATATCGGTTACACCCGAAGCTGAGTTAGTGGTTGCGCCGGATGGATACAGCTTAAAGCCGATCACAAAATCAGCAGCTGCGGCTTGCTGGACCATTTCAACTGAAGTTTGCTGGGTTAGATAGAGTGCCATAAGAGGCTGAAAGGTCATCCCCTCAGGCAGTGCAGCCATGATCCGCTCTCGATACGCTCGCGCCAGCTCAACATCAACGACAGGTGGCACTAGGTTCGGCATAATCACGGCACGTTCGAACACCGCAGCCGTCGCGGGAACCGTGTCATTGAGCAAATCACCATCACGAAGGTGCAAATGCCAGTCGTCAGGAATTGGAAGAGTGAGAGTAGATTGGGTCATAACACCTCAGCAAACAGCTTACATGAAGAGAATGGATGGCCTTGATTATAGCGAATTTTCGCCCTTAACGCCCGAGCTTTTCTTTCCAATGCTTCCGACAACAGGAAATGTAGCGGTCATTGCCCCCGATTGCGATTTGGTCACCGGCCTTTACCGCATTCCCTTCGGCATCGATGCGTAAGTTCATGGTCGCTTTGCGGCCACAATAACAAATGGTTTTCATTTCTTGCACTTTATCGGCTACGGCGAGCAATACCGCACTACCAGGGAAGGCCTCTCCAAAGGCATCAGAGCGGATGCCATAACACATCACCGGCACGCCAAGATTGTCGACCACATCAGTTAATTGCCACACTTGCTTAGGGCTCAAAAATTGCGCTTCATCGATTAACACGCAATCAATTTCAGTTTGCTGCAGTCGCGCCGCGATCAACGCCGCCAGATCGGTGCTTTTTGAAAACGCCAATGCGTCCCGGTCTATCCCCAATCGCGAGGCGATTTTTCCACTGCCCGCACGGTCATCAATAGCTGGCGTGAGTAATAAAACGTGCTGACCACGTTCTTCATAATTGTGGGCAACTTGCAGCAGCGAAGTGCTTTTGCCGGCATTCATTGCCGAGTAGGTAAAATACAGCGAGGCCATGATTGGCTGTGGTTCCATAAGTGATACATCAGAACTTTTTTATACTGAGTTTTCGGGCTGATTGCAAAGCGGCATTTTCGATTAAATTTTGCTATGATCCGCCAAATTCACTATGCAATGGAGCCCTTATGAGCCAGACCCGTTATTCTGCCGAGTTTCTTAAAGCGATGCCGAAAGCTGACCTGCATCTTCACTTAGACGGCAGTCTCCGTCCTGCAGGTCTTATCGATATGGCCAAACGCAGTCAGATTGAACTGCCATCCTACTCGGTTGAAGGCTTATATGAGCTGGTTTTTAAAGAGTCTTACGCTAATCTCGGTGACTACCTAAATGGGTTCCAATACACCTGCGCAGTATTACGCGATATGGAAAACCTCGAGCAAGCCGCTTATGAGTTGGCCCTCGATAATCTCGCCGAAGGTGTGAACTACATCGAGGTTCGGTTTGCCCCACAACTGATGATGGATCTGGCGCGTGGGATTGATTTTGATACCGTGATGCATGCCGCTAATAATGGTCTTGCGCGGGCCAAACGCGAATACAACCAAACCCCTGAAGTCGTTGCCGGAGACAAACCACCGTTTGAATATGGCCTCATCAACTGCGCCATGCGGATGTTTGGCGCGAAAGGCTTCTCGCCCTACTACACCGAGCTATTCCAGACCTTACGCGACCATGAACCCAAGCAGGTGATTAAAATCGCGGCGATGGAAATGATTCGAGCAAGTATCCGCTTGCGCGATGAAGAGGGTTTACCGATTGTTGGCCTCGACATTGCCGGACAAGAGATGGGCTATCCAGCGCACGATTTTAAAGAAGTCTATGAGTATGCCCATCAAAACTTTTTACTAAAAACTGTGCATGCAGGGGAAGCCTACGGTGCCGAGAGCATTTTCGAGGCACTGACCAAATGCTACGCCGATCGTCTTGGGCATGGCTATTCGCTGTTCTCGCCTGAGATGATTCAAGACCCAGCAATCGACAACAAAGCGGAATATGCGCAAAAATTAGCGTCATTTATCGCTGACCGCCGAATTGCCATTGAAGTTTGTATTACCAGCAACTTACAAACTAACCCAGCGATTGGTTCGGTCGCGAATCATAACTTCAAGCATATGTATGCCAACCGCTTGGCAACGGTGATTTGTACCGACAATCGTTTGGTTTCGCGCACCACGGTCACGCGTGAATATGAGCTCGCACTTAGCGCAGTCGACGTGCCGCTAAAACGCCTAAAAGATATGGTCGCGTACGGCTTTAAGAAGAACTTCTTCGCCGGCGATTATGTCCAAAAGCGCGCCTACGCCAAGCAGGTTTTAGAGTATTTTGATCGGATCGTAGAACGACACAATATTCTTTAAGATGTCGAGAGGGGCGGAACCAAACTCGGAAACGCCCCTAATGAAAATCGGCTAGGACTAGAACGGTAGTTCACATACATTTCAAAAAAATCTATATATAACGAAATATTACATGGTCTTTCTTTGGGTTTTGTTAAGTTATAGATTGATAGAGCGGTATCTAAACTCAAAAATTTCACTTTCTCAAATAAAATTTATATTGTTCTGATCTTAACAAAAAGTTATTTTTCAGCATCAGCTGCTCGAAGGCCATAACTAGCGTTTATCAAACATTTTTTGCCATAAAGGCTCTAGTCGCTCTGCTCCAAACAAACTGAGGTGATCATCATCGTAGTATACAGGTCGTCCATTAAAGTCGCCGTAGCAAAACTCTTCATCACAAAGCAATGGTAGTGGATCCAATATATGAACGCCACATTGACTTGCAGCTTGGTTCTGTGCCTCAATGGCTACGCGGTGCCTCTCTCGATATTCCTCTATCGGCAGTGCAAGTCTTTTAGTCGCACCAAATACCGATGACCATCCCATGGTTGAAGGCACGTTTTCTTTTAGCTCTGGAATTGGTCTCATTAAATATACAGAATGAGTTGCACTCATTCGACATGCAGTTTTAACGATCCCGTCTTTCATCTCAGCGTAAAAGGTTTCATCTCGTGAATCAAAAGGGTCATTGAGGTAGCGATCAGGAGTAGGGATTTCAGCAGCTCTATCAGGTTCGTTAGGCCCTTCAATATATCCGCTAATCCGGTTGACTATTAAAATAGGAACATTCCTCGGAACTTCACTAAGGGCATTGATTACACTTTCAACAAATTGGCCACACTCAGGACCACGTTTTAGACTTTTAACATTTGCAATTGTCGGGCAACTGCTTAGGGTTAAATCCAGAACATGCTGTTCTTGTGACGGTAAGGCTGCCTCTATCGCACGAACAACTGCCATAGCATGGCTATCACCTATTACTATAGCGCCGAGATTTTCACCACCGTATTTACATGGGTCACCTAAAAGCCGTTCCAAATTCGAACATTCAGACCGCATGGGGTTTACGTTGTTTGCTTCTGCAAACATTTGGTCTATGTTTGCCGGATACCTCCCTGAAGTACCCACGCCGTCAGAATTGTATATCCAATAACTAGGAACGAGTATCAGACCAAGGACTAACGCAGACGTTGCCCCTAGTTGAGGTATTCTGTGAATCTTAGTTAACGCAACTCGAGACGGGGACTCAATAAATCGCCATGATAACCATCCCAGCAGAATCGACATTCCGATAGCAATAGATACAAGAATCGGATTCCTCGAAGTACCAGAAATATACAACAACACAGCGAGCGGCCAGTGCCACAAATATATCGAATACGATGTTTTCCCTAACCATTGAGCAACATAACTACCAGTAAAAATCGATTGTTCTTTGTTTGCAATCAATACCATCGAACAGCCAATAACTGGAACCGCCGCCAAATAACCGGGCCAAGCCATATCACCAGTAAAAAACACAATACTTACGAGAATTAGCGCAATTCCCATATATTCAAGCCATACTCGATGTTTCCCTGCTAATTTTAGTTTGGGTCCATAATGGTAAACTAACCCTCCAATAAGCAACTCCCACGCTCTTGTCGGAAGCAAATAGAATGAAGCGGATACATATTTTTGACTAGCTAAGATAGATAGTGTGAGTGATGCGATGACTCCGAGAATCATCATCCATACTAGGAACCGTTTATTTGGAATCAGCTTCCAGAGCACCAACAAAACGATTGGAAAAATGATATAGAACTGCCACTCAACCGATAAAGACCACGAGTGCAAAAGCCATTTTTCATGTGATGAAGCATCAAAGTATCCAGACTCTCTCCAAAAAACAATATTTGAGATAAAAAGTATTGCAGAAATTGCATGCTTTGCGAGTTGCTCATATTGAATCGATGGTAAAAAAAACCAACCTACAATCATCAGAACAAAACATAAAAATAAAAGTGCTGGCACTATCCTGCGAGAACGCGCCAAATAGAAGTCAAAAATTGAAAACTTAGTATCCGAAGCTAATTTCTGGAGGATAATTCCGGTCATGAGATAGCCGGAAATTACAAAAAAAATGTCAACGCCTACAAAGCCCCCGCTAAAGCCCGGAACACCGAAATGAAATAGCACCACAGCAACAACAGCCCAGGCCCTAAGTCCGTTTATGTCAGTCCGAAATCCTTTCATTATTCACCTAATCACAATATTCTATCGATTTATCTATAACTAGCTGGTTATGGAACCATCATATCTAAATTCTGCCTGAAGGGGGTATCTCTTTATCGAACATTTTTAAAATCTTTGATGCTTCCGTTTCGGATGGAAGATCTGCACCTTCAGACGGCGCTTTATCAACGCTAACCATTTGTATACCCTTTTGCCGCACATGAAAAGCGATTTGCTGCCAACGGCGCTGCCACAATTCTTCACGTTTCTTATATGATTCGAGTTCTGTTTTAACGCGTGCTAACTCCACCTCTAGCTCTTCGGCCTCTTTGGTTGCTTGCTCTTTGGTTTTAACCAATCCGCCCGACAATGCTCGTTTGGCGGTGTCATAAGCTGCCTTAATTTCTGATTTTGCTTGAAGTGACTGACGACTGAATCCAAAACGCTCTTCCAGCAACGCCCAAGTTAACTTTGAACCAAGTTCTCCCAAAGCCCAACGATCTAAATCAGCAACAATGGTATTGATATCACTATCCGACATACGTCTGAAACGCTTAGCCATGTTTCACCTCTATTAGATATTGCTCAGGGTCAAAATGCTCAACCCCATTGTCCGTTAATTGGGTTTTTAGGGTTTTAAGTTTTTTATCATTGTGCGCAAGCCAGTCGGCACTTTTCTTTGGCTTTTGACTACTCATTTGCTGCTCAGCGTTTTTGCGAGCAATTGCCGTGAGTGCATATTGCCGCTTTAAGTCTTCTAATCGACCAGCGTCGCCTTTCGCCCATACATAATCCTTGCAGTCTGCTGAGCATTGCAAATGACGCTCACAAGGTGTTTGCGAGAAATTATGAATACAAATACCAGTACCTACATCATGCACCGCCTGCACCCTTGCTTTGAGAAAAGCATCCTGAACATCAACCGGAATTGCTTGAATCTGCTCTGCTATTTGTCCTCCGACGAGCCCTTTCTTGATATCTTGGCGCAGCATAAGCGCTCGCTTTTCTCGAGACGTATGCTGATACGCTTTTGTGTCACGTGGATTCGTTCTACCAAACCATTCGGTCTGCAGCAGATCACTCAGACCTCCTTCATCAAGTAAGGTATTGAGAGTGTGTCGAAAATGATGACTGGTGAAATCCACCTCGACGCTAGCAGATGCATATTCTGCGGCGAGGTCAGGAAAATAACGAAGGAATGTCGAAAACATTGACTGACTGCAACTGGTAGCAAGCCAATGAGCATAAGTTCCACTCGAAAGGCCGAGCGGACGGAGAAATAGTAAATCCTTCAGGTAAAATTCTTTACCAAATTGATCTGTATGAATGGCTGATAGACAGGCGTCTGAAAAATCACGAGCGCAGTATTTTTTCAAACCTTCCTTAGTTGTGAAATGAATTGGATTTCGTGGGCGTTTTCCTTGTTTGGTTAACGCATCGATGTCTGGCCAAGCGAGGTTTTGATTGCGAAGCCAACCCGTTGAAATTAATGCTGCGTCACTAATCCCCAATTCCTTTAGATCGCTAGCATAGAGCCGCTGTTCACTCGGAACTCGCTCCAAAAAGCGCAAATCCGGCCCGTGGGTTTTATGCATCTCTTCTGCCGTCTCGCGAGCCGCGGTGGTGAGCACCGCTAATTCGTTAAGCACTTCATCAACGATAGGTTTAACCTCTGACGGTAGGTACAATTTGCGTTTCGGAGTGAATACATCCCCTCGGCTTGCTTTACGCGGGAAGTACTCGATATAACCGTTCCCTTCGTCATCAACAGATAGTGTTTGATTTGGTAAAAATGAAACCTCACTAAATCTTCGACCCGTGCACGCAAGCAAAGTCAGTAACAAAACATACAGCCGGTATTTATGACTTTTTGGTACATTCTGATAAAGCTCTCCAATTACACGAAATACACTTGGAGCAACCAGCTTGTCCGTTTTGGTCTCAAGAACCTGTGGATCGTCAAGCCGTTTGTGGCTTAAACCGCCGGTGCTCGCTGGGCGCTTCATTCTCACGTATTTAAATTGCAAAAGAACCCTGCATAAACCGTTGGCATCGCAGTGTGCTGCGAACTCTGCAATATGTTTATGGAGGTTATATGCCGTCGTCTCGCGGTAATGTTTTGAAATTAACGTGCATGCATTATCAAGCGCTTCGGGAGTCAGGTTGAGTAGTTTCTGGCCCAGTTGTGTTGCAGCCGCAGCAACATAACCGACAGCCGTTATGAAATTACGCTGATTGGGCGTTGACTGATTCTTTCTATGAAATCTTAAAACGAATAATGCCTTACAAACTTCACTCCAACTATCCACTAGAGGCTCGGCGCCTAATTTTGGTGATAGGGCAAACGCAAAAGATGCAACTTTGATATTTTTCCCAGTCAGCTTCACAAGTCGACCAGATGTTATGTTCCAAATCGGTTCATGCCATTTAACCGACTCGAAACCATCTAACTTCAAAAGCTGGGCTTTGCTGACTAGGGCTTGTAAATTCACATTCCGATCGCGTTCTAAACGATCGATAAAGGGTATAACTTTAGCTTTGCGTTGGGAGCGACCATCAGACATTCTCTTGGCCCTCTTCGCAAATTTTCACAACTTGTGCTACCGCCGATATCACTTCGTCGAGTTGAATCCCTAGGCGAGCATTCTCGTATTTTTCAAGTCGCTCTTTCCGACTCGCCAATAGGCAATCCAACACCTGCTCATGATCGGCATGTCGATAGGGCTGAAATTTAGGGCATAAATAGCAAGAATATGGCGGGTCGAGGTGGCAAACGCTAGATTCTCCGCATACTCCGATATCGGACTGAACCGTCGGATTTTGTTCGTCAACAAAGATTAGGTGCTTGTCGTCACGATCACCATTGATCGCCTCCATATCGCTATCGACGACTTTCCCTTTGAAAAAGTTTAAGTAATTCGAAAAGGCTTTTGTGGTTGCCTTATCAAGGTGCTCGACAATTCTGCCAGCCATTTCAAAATAGACCTGCACATGCTGGGTATCCGTATGATCGAGAATCCTCGCCAGCTCACGCTTGCTAATTCCCTCAGCGGCCAATCCTGTGGCCAGCGTATACCGCAGTCTTCGAGGGGTAATATGTAGAAGCGCACCTGTAACGGGTGAAATGATATTATGACGCCGCACAAAGGCATTGAGTAAGTGCGATATATCTCTGCTTGTAAAGTTAAATGCGTTATCAATATCGCCCGATAAAACTGCTGCTCTATTTCCATTTTTATTAATCAGGAGTGGTCGCTCTTCCGGTTTTATGAAAGCCTTACCCGCGACTCTCAGTGGTACTGCTTGGTTAAGTTCGATTAGTTGTTCAACCATAGCTCCGAAATACGGATCAAGGTACTCATCAAGAAGATCGTCCCTCGGATTCACAAATCGCTTTTTAATTCTTGGCATACGAATGATGTAGCAAGGATCTTCGTGATTCGATGTAAGCCGAAACAAATCGGACTCTCGCAAAAAAGTTAAGTTAGCCGGATTTCGACCAAAAGCTATAGAAAGAGCAACCACGACTTTTTGTTGCAAACATTCGAAAGATTTATCTTCATCGGATCTGAGGGCATTGATAAGAAGAGGGAGCTCCAAGCTTTTATGGAGAGGCCCGCTCTCTGGATCTTCCATTCGTACAGCCTCACCTTTTGGATTTCCCGGCAGTTCGATGGCCTCAAGCTCTTGCGCATACACTTCTGAGAATACCGTATCTGGTAAGTTTTCAGCACACCAAAGATACCACTGTATGGGTCTGTACATCGCCCATAGCCGCTTACGCTTACGTGCGCGATTGATGGCGCTTTCAAATAAACTAATTAGATATGAATCAATATCAGAGTCAGAGTCAGAGGTATCAGATTCCCAATGCCTTAAGACTTCCCTCCAAATATCCTGATAAGCTGCATAACCCGCATGTGTTGATATTCTTCGAACCCGATCAGCGATATGAATTTTCAGTGCTACTTTTACCTGACTATTGACTATCTTCTCAAAATTTAAAGTTGTGTGATCGCTTGCAGAATAAGGTAAGAACCAAACATCCCCAGAAATATTTACTTCCTTTCCTTCACGAGTGATTAAAGACTTTTGTCCAGGCGGGTTCTGACTATCTTCGGTTGTGTTCAATAACGCTAATTCCATTAGAGTTTACTCCCTGAAATAACTGCAGCCTGATACTGTTTTAGCGACTTGATTGCCTGTTGTTCGATTTCTTGGGCTATGTAAGTATCTTGGGACGCTAAACTACTGTCGCCTCTCAACAACGCCAAAGCTTCTCTTCGTCTTTGTTCATCCATGCCGGCTCTGCGCAATGCTCTTTCAATACGGGAGGAGAATGTATGCCTAAGAGACTTGGCGGTTAAGTTTTCAGGCAAGTGCTCTGCATATTGCGCGCGAAGAAGCTGAAAAAACTGGGTAACTGAAGATTGTGACAAAGGAGCGCCTTCATCACTTAATATTAGATATTGTGATTCCACATCACTTTTGCTTTCGAGCTCCTCGCGCCAAGTGGTGACGTACTCATTTAATGCTACAGCAAACCGTCGATTATCGACTGGTATAACCCTTCCGTTTCGCTTAATTTGCGGTTTAGGTCGGCGTTTATCTGACAAGTCGGGTGGCCTACGTTCAACTTTAATAGAGGATATCGCCCCAACCTGAACGTCTTCTACTCTGAGACTAAGTAATTCACCCGGCCTTAAGCCACAAAACAACATGAGCCCAACTGATACATAATTTCTGAATCTCACTGCCGAGTCACGCCCAAACGCATTCTCATTATCTGGGTCAAGTATCCCGAGCAAGAAGCCTACTTCGTTATCGTTTAAGCCTTTACGAACACTGGTTCGAGCTGGTGTAGCAGACATAAAGCTGCTATCAAGAATTTTTAGAATGAACGTTTTCCGCTCTCTTAAACGCTCGTAATCGGAAGAGGACATCGATAACTGACTTGTCAACACATCCATACACCAACCAAAAAACTGGCGGACCGTTGTTAATCGCTGATTAAACGTGTTTGGTGATATAGCCTTTGCTCGACCACTAACCTTATCAACTCTTAAAGACTCTATTAAGCCACCTTTTAACTCTGCTTCATTAAATGAGTTTTGAGCTAGTAACTTTGTCGAGAGGTCGCAACCAGAAGCTTCTAACCAGTCATACAATACTGACAGCTCTCTCAGGTTCCTAACAAGAGTATTGGTGCTTAGAGCTCTTCTGGATAAAACGAATTCATTCGGCAATGTGACCGGCATACCATTTGCGTCCAGCATGATTGGTATTTGCTCGCCCGTTTTATGAGTCACAACTTTTACATGCATCGTGCCGTCCTTGTTTACAAAGCAATACCAGCCAAAACCCTATCTTCACAAAATTTATATTATACGATTTTATATCGGTACAGCTGAAAGTCAAATAAAAAAAGCCCCTTATATGTTTACACACATAAAGGGCGTCAAATTAAAAAATATTTTTATAAAACAGTATTGTTAGGAGTTTATTTAAGCCAAGCTCTTAACACTTATAGTTTTATATGATTCAGAACGGGATATCATCATCAAATGAATCATCTGGCACAAATGGGTCAGGTTGCTGCGCCGCCTGCTGCTGCGGTGGACGGCTCTGCTGCTGATTCTTATTTTGATAACCGCCTTGTCCTTGCTGACCGCCACCTTGACCTTGGTAACCGCCTTGTTGCGGCGCTTGACCTTGATAGCCACCCTGCTGAGGGCCACCACGGCTGTCAAGCATCTGCATCTCGTTGATCACAATTTCGGTGGTGTAACGGTCTTGCCCGCTTTGGTCTTGCCACTTACGAGTTTGCAAACGACCTTCGACATACACTTTCGAGCCTTTCTTCAGATACTCACCGGCAATTTCAGCGAGACGACGGTAGGCCACGCAGCGGTGCCATTCGGTTTGCTCGCGCGGTTCACCGGTTTGTTTGTCTTTCCAAGTTTCACTGGTGGCAATCGATAAGTTTGCAATGGCCGTGTTATTTTGGGTGTAGCGAATCTCTGGATCTTGACCTAAATTTCCGATCAAGATCACTTTATTAATACCTCGACTGGCCATGCCTTCTCCTTTATCTCTTCTTATATGTTAGGCGTTCAATAACGCTGCAACGTCAGTTTCATTGTAATCAGATTTGTGGACTTTTAAATAAATTATTTGCTCGCTTGCCACATAGCGAACTTCAGCGACTCCGGTGACTTCACGTAACTGCTGCAGAAGCGCCTCATTGATCTCAACATCGTTCACTTTGCGACTAATATTTTGCCACTCTGGCGGGGCTTGCATGCCGATGGTGAGCAACAGCCACAAGACTAGCAAAGCTGCACAAAAAATCCCAACTCCTATATTGCCGAATTGTTGGAGCAAAGAGCCCCCAGCGACTCCACCCACAAACGCACCGGCGAATTGCCAAGTGGCGTAGATACCACTGGCACTGCCCTTGCTACCGGCGGGTGCGAAGCGTGTTAACGAGGCCGGTAAGTTGGCTTCAAGATAATTAAAGCCGACAAAAAATAGCAAAATGGCGAACACTAGCCAGGTCCAACTCAGACTGAATAATCCGCTAGAGAAGACAGCTAAAACAGCGATCAATAATAACGAAATATTGATCCGGAAATAAAATGCTTGCGCGCGTTTTTTCTCAGTGCGAATGAGCATCGGCACCATAATGACAAACGACAATAGCAGCACGGGGAGGTACAACCAAGCGTGGGCATCAATAGCTAGCCCGGCGTTGACAAGACGGGTTGGAACCACCACAAAAAACGCTGTAAGCATGGCATGGAGCACAAACACCCCAAGATTTAACCGCAACAATTGGCCATGCTTTAATAAACCCGACAGTTCACCTTTGACCGGCACCACATCGCCGCGGGCAGCGCGTACTTCAAATTTCGGGACACTTGCAATAAACAGCAGTAAGCCACTGGCTGCGGCAAGTGCAGTAAACCAAAATAGTCCCGCCATGCCTAAGTGATTTGCTAGAAATGGACCCAAAACTAAGGCCAAAGCAAAGGCCAAACCGATGCACATGCCGATCATGGCCATGACTTTAGCACGCTGTTGATCCCGAGAAATATCCGCGGCGAGGGCCAAGATAGCGGCGGCAATGGCCCCCCCACCCTGCAGCGCGCGGCCGATGATAACGCCCGTTAATGTATCAGCAAGGGCCGCAATGATACTCCCGGCGATGAAAATCAAAAGCCCAACAATAATAACTGGGCGTCGACCAATTCGATCCGATAGCATCCCCATCGGGATTTGTAATAGCGCCTGCGTCAGGCCATAGGCGCCAATCGCCACCCCGACTAGCATTGCCGAGTAATCAGGGTAGGCCTGCCCGTAGACAGCTAACACCGGCATGATCAAAAACAGCCCCAGCATACGTAATCCAAACACAGCAGCAAGCGCACCCGCGGCTTTGCGTTCAGTGGATGTGAGGCGATGATCAGAACTGGTTTTTGCCATATCAAACCTACTGCATTGAAAAAAGTGCTGGAGATTGTACCAGAACCAACAGGGTGTGCGATAATGCCTGTTTGCATTTAATCCGCAGAAGTGAGAGACAAGACCCTATGGATAAAATTGAAGTTCGCGGTGCTCGTACGCATAACCTCAAAAACCTCAACTTAACGATTCCACGCGATAAATTAATCGTGATTACTGGGTTATCGGGCTCCGGCAAGTCTTCTCTCGCGTTTGATACCCTCTATGCGGAAGGACAACGCCGTTATGTCGAGTCACTCTCAGCCTATGCAAGGCAATTCCTGAGCTTGATGGAAAAGCCTGACGTTGATGGCATTGAAGGGCTGTCACCGGCGATCTCCATCGAGCAAAAGTCAACTTCTCACAACCCGCGCTCGACCGTTGGAACCATTACCGAAATCTACGATTATCTGCGCTTGATGTTCGCCCGCGTAGGGGAACCGCGATGCCCTACTCACAACGTTGCACTTGCGGCACAAACTGTCTCGCAGATGGTCGACCAAGTTCTGGCCCTGCCTGAAGGCGAAAAGTTGATGTTACTTGCGCCTATCGTGAAGGAGCGTAAAGGTGAACATATTAAAGTTCTTGAAAACCTCGCCGCGCAAGGTTTCATTCGGGCGCGTATTGATGGCGAATTATGTGACCTAAGCGATCCGCCGACGCTTGAGCTGCACAAAAAGCATACCATCGAAGTGGTGGTCGACCGGATTAAAGTTCGTGAAGGGCTCGAATTACGCCTGGCTGAATCTTTTGAAACCGCACTGGAGCTCTCTGGTGGCACTGTGGTCGTGGCGCCAATGGACGCTGACAGTAAGCTCGAAAACATCGTCTTTTCAGCCAATTTTGCCTGTCCACATTGTGGTTACAGCATGCAAGAGCTCGAACCGCGGATGTTCTCGTTCAATAACCCAGCGGGAGCCTGCCAAGCTTGTGATGGCTTGGGTATTGAGCAATTTTTTGATCCACAACGGGTAGTCACGAATGCCGAGCTCAGTCTCACCGGCGGAGCGATTCGCGGCTGGGATAAACGCAATTTTTACTACTACCAAATGTTGCGCTCGTTAGCGAAACATTATGGGTTTGCGCTCGATAAGCCATTTGAGAGCTTAAGCGACGAACACCGCCAGATTATTTTATTTGGTAGCGGCAAAGACGAAATCGAATTCGTTTATTTAAACGACCGCGGTGACAAGGTCGTCCGCCGGCATCCATTCGAAGGCATCATTCCGAATATGCAGCGGCGCTATCGCGAGACTGACTCACAAGCAGTACGCGAAGAGCTCAGTAAATATTTAGCTTCGCAGCCATGTAAGAGCTGTGGTGGTGCTCGACTGCGTGAAGAAGCGCGGCATGTGTACGTCAATGACACCTCACTCCCGAAAGTCGTCGAGCTCTCGATTGGCGATGCGCTGGAGTTTTTCCAAACTTTGGAGCTTGCCGGGCAGCGGGCGAAAATTGCTGAAAAGATTCTGAAAGAAATTAATGACCGCTTGGGCTTTTTGGTCAATGTTGGCCTGAATTATTTAAGCCTTTCACGCAGCGCTGAAACGCTATCAGGCGGAGAAGCACAACGGATCCGATTGGCCAGCCAAATTGGCGCTGGTTTAGTTGGGGTCATGTATGTCTTAGATGAACCTTCCATTGGCTTGCATCAGCGCGATAATGAACGCTTGTTAAGCACCCTGACTCATCTGCGCGATCTCGGTAATACGGTTATCGTCGTCGAGCATGACGAGGATGCGATTCGTGCCGCCGATCACGTGATCGATATTGGTCCAGGTGCTGGCGTACACGGTGGCCAAGTCGTGGCCGAAGGGCACTATGAAGAAATCATGCAAGTCGAAGGTTCGCTTACCGGTGATTACTTGTCTGGCCGCAAAGAAATCGCAGTGCCGGCACTGCGGCATCAACCCGGTGAGCATTGGCTTGCGTTAAGCGGTGCTCGCGGTAATAACCTCAAAGACGTCGACTTACGCTTACCTATCGGCTTAATGACCTGTGTAACCGGGGTCTCGGGCTCGGGTAAATCAACCTTGATCAACGATACCTTGTTCCGCATTGCTCACCATGAGCTTAATAATGCGACAGCGGTTGAACCGGCACCGTATCGTGAGATTGATGGAATGCAGTACCTCGACAAAGTGGTCGATATTGATCAATCGCCCATTGGCCGCACGCCACGCTCAAACCCGGCAACTTACACAGGTATTTTCACCCCTATTCGGGAACTGTTCTCTGCTACGGAAGAGGCGCGTTCGCGCGGCTACAAGCCTGGGCGCTTCAGCTTTAACGTGCGAGGCGGGCGTTGTGAAGCTTGTCAGGGCGATGGGGTAATTAAGGTCGAAATGCACTTCTTGCCTGATGTGTACGTGCCTTGCGATATTTGTAAAGGCAAGCGTTACAATCGCGAAACTCTTGAGATTAAGTACAAAGGCAAGAGCATCGATGAGGTTCTGCAAATGACCGTCGAAGATGCTCATGAGTTTTTCGCGCCAGTGCCGGCTATTGCGCGTAAATTACAAACTCTCATGGATGTTGGTCTAAGTTACATTCGTTTGGGTCAATCAGCGACAACCCTCTCAGGGGGTGAAGCGCAGCGAGTGAAGTTATCACGCGAGTTATCGAAACGAGACACCGGTAAAACGCTTTATATTTTGGACGAGCCGACCACAGGGTTGCACTTCCACGATATCCAACAGTTGCTGGTGGTATTACATCGCTTGCGGGATCATGGTAATACCATCGTTATTATCGAACACAATCTCGATGTGATAAAAACTGCCGATTGGATTGTTGACCTCGGCCCGGAAGGCGGTTCAGGTGGGGGTGAAATTTTGGTCAGTGGTGCGCCTGAAGAAATCGTTAAATGTGAGCGCTCACATACCGCACGCTTCCTAAAACCTATGCTTCATGGATAAGTTAAAGCTGCTATGAGCCATGATGAAATGTATTCTAATCAGGTCTCTGCACCGGCCGATATTGAGGCAACGTTAGCCGCAATATATCAGGCGGCTAAAGACTATGATGGCGGTGCCGTAGCCGATTACATTCCCGCCCTGGCAGCAATCGATGCTAACCAGTATGCGCTCAGTGTCGCCACACTTGATGGCCGTTGCTATGCCTTTGGCGCCCATGAGACCCCATTCTCTATCCAATCCATCTCAAAAATATTTGGTTTAGTCATGGCGATGGAGCGACTCGGAGATGACCTCTGGCAACGCGTCCGCATGGAGCCATCGGGACAAGCTTTTAACTCGATCGTGCAGTTAGAATGGGAACAAGGTATCCCGCGTAACCCGATGATTAATGCCGGCGCGATCTTGGTCAGTGATGTTCTGGTCAGTCATTATTCAACCAGCAAAAGTGCGGTCCTGAATATGGTGCGCCGACTTGCACATAACGACCATATTTGTAGTGACGAGCAGGTCTATCTAAGTGAACTCGAGCACGGCAGCCGAAACTCCGCCCTCGCCTACTTGATGAAAAGCTTTGGCAATATTGAGAGTGACGTAAGCGAGGCGCTGGATCACTACTTTTGGCAGTGTAGCCTCGCCATGACCAGCAGTGACTTGGCGCGTAGCCTGACCTTCCTTGCCAATGGTGGAGTTGACCCGCTGAGCGGACAGCAACTCTGCTCAAAACGCGATACCCAGCGTATCAATGCACTACTTGGAACCAGTGGCATGTACGATCAATCTGGGCAGTTTGCTTTTGAGGTGGGCTTGCCAGCAAAAAGTGGCGTTGGCGGCGGGATCGTTGCTATCGTCCCAAGTTTTGGGGTGATCTGCGCTTGGAGCCCGCGCCTCAATAGTTTTGGCAATTCCTCGAGAGGCATGTGGATGGTGAGAGAAATTGCAAGCAAGCTGGGCTTGAGTGTGTACTGAGGACGTTATTCGTTGTTCGTACGCTGCGCTGTTCGTACGTGCTTCGCACTGTTCGTTCTAACGAATAACGAATAACGAATAACGAGCAACGAATAACGCTTGTGCAATAAAAAAAGGGAGCCGAAGCTCCCTTTTTGTCACTCTATAGATTTCGACAATTAGTCAAGAATCTTAGATACAACGCCCGCACCTACGGTACGACCACCTTCACGAATCGCGAAGCGCAAACCTTCGTCCATCGCGATTGGGTTGATTAGGTCAACAACAAACTTCAAGTTATCGCCTGGCATGACCATCTCTACGCCTTCCGGCAATTCTACTGAACCCGTTACGTCAGTCGTACGGAAGTAGAACTGTGGACGATAGCCTTTGAAGAATGGAGTGTGACGTCCGCCTTCTTCTTTGGTCAATACGTATACTTCTGCTTCAAACTTGGTGTGTGGAGTGATTGAACCAGGCTTCGCCAATACTTGACCACGCTGGATTTCGTCACGCTTCGTACCACGCAACAAGGCACCAATGTTCTCACCTGCACGACCTTCGTCAAGCAACTTACGGAACATTTCAACACCGGTTACAGTCGTCTTCGCAGTATCTTGGATACCTACGATTTCAACTTCATCACCCGTGTTTACGATACCGCGCTCAACACGACCCGTTACTACAGTACCACGGCCTGAGATTGAGAAGACGTCTTCGATTGGCATCAAGAATGGCTTGTCGATGTCACGCTCTGGCTCTGGGATGTATGAATCCAAAGCTTCTGCCAATTCGATGATTTTCGCTTCCCACTTCTCTTCGCCTTCCAACGCTTTCAACGCTGAACCTTGAATCACTGGCAAGTCGTCGCCTGGGAAGTCGTACTCAGAAAGAAGTTCGCGAACTTCCATCTCGACCAACTCAAGCAATTCTTCATCGTCAACCATGTCACACTTGTTCATGAATACGATGATAAATGGCACGCCAACCTGACGTGACAACAAGATGTGCTCACGGGTTTGTGGCATTGGGCCGTCAGTTGCAGCAACAACCAAGATCGCGCCGTCCATCTGCGCAGCACCAGTGATCATGTTTTTCACATAGTCAGCGTGTCCTGGGCAGTCAACGTGTGCGTAGTGACGCGTAGGAGTGTCGTACTCTACGTGTGAAGTCGCGATGGTGATACCACGCGCTTTTTCTTCTGGTGCGTTATCGATTTGGTCAAACGCACGTGCTGAACCACCATAAGTTTTTGCCAAAACTGTAGTGATCGCAGCGGTCAAAGTTGTTTTACCGTGGTCAACGTGGCCGATTGTACCGACGTTAACGTGCGGTTTGGAACGTTCAAATTTTTCTTTTGACATGACTTTTCCTTAACTTAAGTTAAAAGTCCGGTCCTTGGTAGAACCGGACCAGACTCTACTTAATCTTTAGTTTGACGAGCAGCAATAACCTGCTCAGCAATGTTTTGTGGTGCTTCAGCGTACTTCAAGAATTCCATCGCATAAGATGCGCGGCCCTGAGTCTGCGAACGCAGATCAGTTGCATAACCGAACATTTCTGACAATGGCACTTGGGCACGAACTTCTTTCAAACCACCCGGAGCATCTTCCATACCTTCGATGATACCGCGACGACGGTTCAAGTCACCGACCACGTCACCCATGAAGTCTTCTGGAGTTACTACTTCAACTTTCATCATTGGCTCAAGCAAAGCTGGAGACGCTTGCAATGCACCCTTTTTGAAAGCCATGCTACCGGCGATTTTGAACGCCATTTCTGACGAGTCAACATCGTGGTATGACCCATCATACAAGGTCGCTTTCACGCCAAGTACTGGGTAACCGGCAAGTACACCGTTCTGCATCTGCTCTTGAACACCTTTGTCAACTGCAGGGATATACTCTTTCGGTACCACACCACCCACGATTTCGTTGACGAACTCATAGTTCGGAGTGTCGTCATCGTTCGCGTCAAATTCCATTGGCTCAAGTTTAAGCCAAACGTGACCGAACTGACCGCGACCACCTGATTGACGTACGAATTTACCTTCAACTTCAACCGCTGAGCGGATTGTTTCACGGTAAGCAACCTGAGGTTTACCAACGTTACATTCAACTTTGAATTCACGCTTCATACGGTCAACGATGATATCAAGGTGAAGCTCACCCATACCAGAGATGATGGTCTGGCCAGACTCTTCGTCAGTTTTAACGCGGAATGATGGATCTTCTGCCGCCAATTTACCTAAAGCGATACCCATTTTTTCTTGGTCAGCTTTAGTTTTTGGCTCTACAGCTACAGAGATTACTGGCTCTGGGAATTCCATCCGCTCAAGGGTGATGATGTTGTTCGGGTCACACAAGGTGTCACCAGTCGTTACATCTTTCAAACCGATAGCAGCAGCGATGTCACCTGCCAAGATCTCTTTGATTTCTTTCCGGTCGTTCGCGTGCATCTGAACCATACGGCCGATACGCTCGCGCTTGCCCTTCACTGGGTTATACACAGTGTCGCCCTGTGACAGGACACCTGAGTATACGCGCAAGAAGGTCAAAGTACCCACGAATGGGTCAGTCGCGATTTTAAACGCCAACGCTGAGAAAGGCTCGTTGTCATCAGACTTACGAACACCCTCAGATTCGTCTTCAAGGATACCGCGAATCGCTTTAACTTCAGTCGGAGACGGAAGATATTCGATAACCGCGTCCAATACCGCTTGAACACCTTTGTTTTTGAACGCTGAACCGCACAAGCAAAGAACGATTTCGTTCGCAAGCGTACGCTCACGTAAGCCTTGCTTGATTTCGGCTTCAGTCAACTCACCTTCTTCAAGGTATTTGTTCATCAGTTCTTCGTTAGCTTCAGCAGCTGCTTCAACCAACTCAGCACGATATTGTTCAGCTTCATCAACCAAGTCCGCAGGGATGTCTTCATAAGTGAAGGTCATACCTTGGTCTTCTTCGTTCCAGTTGATCGCTTTCATTTTCACCAAGTCAACGACGCCTTTGAAATTATCTTCAGCACCGATAGCAAGATGAATTGGAACTGGAGTCGCTGCTAAACGTGTTTTGATCTGACCTACAACACGCAAGAAGTCAGCACCTGCACGGTCCATCTTGTTGACGAAGACCATACGTGGTACTTCGTACTTGTTAGCCTGACGCCATACGGTTTCAGTCTGTGGTTGTACACCAGATGATGCACAAAGCACTACAACCGCACCGTCGAGTACACGCAGTGAACGTTCTACTTCGATAGTGAAGTCAACGTGTCCTGGAGTATCGATGATGTTGATACGGTGCTCAGGGAACTGCGCATCCATACCACGCCAGAAGCTGGTGACCGCAGCAGAGGTGATGGTAATTCCACGCTCTTGCTCCTGCTCCATCCAGTCTGTAGTTGCTGCACCATCGTGCACCTCACCGATTTTGTGAGAAAGACCAGTGTAGAACAAGACCCGCTCAGTGGTCGTGGTTTTACCTGCGTCTACGTGAGCACAGATACCGATATTACGATAGCGCTCAATCGAAGTTTGTCGAGCCACAATAAATTCCTCTTAGGGTTACTTGTGAATTTACCAGCGATAATGTGCAAACGCTTTGTTTGCTTCGGCCATACGGTGGACGTCTTCACGCTTCTTCACAGCAGAGCCTTTGTTTTCTGATGCATCTAGCATTTCACCTGCTAGACGCTGAGCCATGGATTTTTCACCCCGCGTACGCGCGGCATCAACCAACCAACGCATAGCTAGTGCATTACGACGTACTGGACGAACTTCCACAGGCACCTGATAAGTTGAACCACCTACACGGCGTGATTTAACTTCCACAGATGGACGAACGTTGTCCAATGCGTTTTCAAAAACTTCTAAATGGTCTTTACCTGACTTCTCAGCCAAGATATCTAAAGCACCATAAATGATCTTTTCAGCGACAGATTTTTTGCCGTCAACCATGACGACATTGATGAACTTAGCCAACAACTCTGATCCGAACTTAGGATCAGGTAAAATTTTACGTTGACCAATGACGCGTCTTCTAGGCATCTCAATTTCTCCGATTAATTCAGGGTTTCCCCAAAACTCTCAATTACAGTTTGGCCTTACTAACGGAGAACCGTTAAGATTTTGGCCGCTTCGCGCCGTACTTCGAACGAGCTTGACGACGGTCGTTTACGCCCGCGCAGTCTAACGCGCCGCGAACTGTGTGATAACGAACACCTGGCAAGTCTTTTACACGACCGCCGCGAATTAATACGACAGAGTGCTCTTGCAAGTTGTGACCTTCACCACCGATGTACGAAGAAACTTCGTAGCCGTTAGTCAAACGCACACGGCAAACTTTCCGTAGCGCTGAGTTCGGCTTTTTCGGGGTAGTTGTATAAACACGGGTACATACACCGCGTTTTTGTGGGCAAGCCTCAAGTGCCGGAACGTTGCTTTTCACAACCGGCTTTTGACGACCTTTGCGCACCAGCTGATTAACTGTTGCCATTCATTACTCCTGCTTATGTTGATGTCGCTCAACAGAATGAAAAATCCAATTCTCCCCAGCCACGAGCTAACCGCCCAAGAATGGGGAGCGCAGAATTTTAATGGTCAATAAATGGACTGTCAAGGAAAAGCGCTGTTTCTGGCCTTTCCTTTAGTCCCTGGGAATTAGTCTAACTGGTCAAGATGAAGCTTTTGTTGCAGCAACTGTTCTGCCATCGCATTCACGTCGATTGCTTGGTTGGCTAAAATAACCACCGCAGCTGAACCATCGAGATAGAAGCCAACATAACTGCTGAAGCCGGCGGTGCGGCCATTGTGCCAAGCAAACAGCTTACCCGAGGCATCTTTTTTCAGCATCCAGCCGAGCGCTTGCTGACAACACTCGGCTAAGGTTAACTGCGGGCTCAACAGCAGCTCAACCGCACCATCCTGTTGCGCGAATTGAGTTTGCAAATAATCAATATAAGCAACGACATCGGGTAAGTTAGATACTATTGCACCGGCTCCAGCGAGGCTCGCAAAGTGCCAATGCGGAACTTCACGTCCTAAGGTATCGTAACCTTTGGCAAGGGTATCAGGTTGATACTCAGCATCCGTTGCAAGATAAGATGCGCGCATCTGAGCTGGTTCAAATACCTCACGCTGCAATAAATCCGCCAAACTTGTTTGTTGTTGGATGGCCAACGCCTCGGCCAAAGCTCCCATGCCATAGTTAGAGTAACTGTGCTCTGTCGTATCGATTTGTTCTTGCGCTAATGCCGTGGTTAACAGCGCCCGGGTATAATCACGGTAGGGATCTTCTGGGTCCGCCTGAGCCAGCAGATTATCCGGTAGCCGCGGTAAACCACTGGTATGGGTCGCCAGTTGACCGAGTGTGATCGATTCAGGGGCATCTTTGAAATACTGGTTTAGCCGAGTATCAAGGGACAGTTGATTGGCGGCGACTTGCTGTGCCAACAGGTAACCGACAAAAGTTTTGGTTACCGAACCAATTTCAAACTGAGTTGCCGGATTCGAGTCGGCAAAATATTTTGTTTCAACCTGGTCACCATGACGAACATAAACCGCGCCACCCACTTCACCAAAGACCGGTTCAGCGACTTGCACTTGTTCACCGCTGGCTAACTTCCGCAACTCCAATTGGAACACCCGACCTTGAGTGAAGAAGCCACTATAGCCTCCGTCATTGGCGTCACCCGTATATGATGCCCCCAACATCGGCGCAGTAAATTTAAGTTGTTTCGCATCAATCTTTAAGCCAGGTAATGGAATTCCAAAAGTCTGCTGAGCAGGGCTATCAAGAGTGCCATAAAAGTAATCTTTAATCACTGCGACATTCGCCACCAAGGGTAATTGCGTGTTGGCATCAACACTAAGCTCGCCGGCATAGCGTCCCTCAAACTCGAGCCGCTCGAGATCTCTTGCACTCAGTTTATTTAATACTAAGGGTAACTCGCGGCCTTGAGTGAAGGTGCCGCGTAACTGCCCGTCGACGAATTCTGCTTGATAGCTGATATTAAGATTGCGCGCCCGAATATGGAGCTGGCTATCGGTGAGTTGAACCACTTCAAGGGCTTGTCCCCAAGCGCCTTGATTGGGGCTATCAAGGGTGACTTGGTCACCGCTAATGGTGAGGCCAATCACGATTTTGATCTGGTCCTGCACAGCTAATAGTCCGCGCCACTTGCCATTTAAGTCATTGCCAGATTGAGCATGAGCTTGCCAAGCAAACACTAGAACGAGAATCAAACTGATTAATTTTTTCATTGTGGACACTCTAAATTTTTATAACAGATTTTAGTCTACCTGAAGCAGCGCAGAAATAAAAAAGCCAGTTGTCATACCGACAACTGGCTTTCAGCTCAGTTTTAACAGCGGGCTTTATTCGCCGTTAGTTTCGCTCGCATCCGTCGCATCTTGGCCAGCATTCAAAGCATCGGCAAGTTGCTGTTCTGCTTCAGCAGCAGTCAACTTCGGCGCTTCAACCATTTCTGCTTGCTCTGCACGCTTACGCGCACGCTCGCGGTGATACGCAAAACCGGTACCTGCTGGAATCAAGCGGCCAACGATAACGTTCTCTTTCAAGCCACGCAGTGGATCCTGCTTGCCTTGTACCGCAGCTTCGGTCAGGACACGTGTTGTTTCCTGGAACGAAGCAGCTGAGATGAACGACTCAGTCGACAACGAGGCCTTGGTGATACCGAGCAATTGACGCTCGTATGATGCTGGAACCTTGCCTTCCGCTTCAGCTTTCGCATTGGCAGCAAGCACTTCTGAGAGCTCCATCATTTCACCTTCAAGCAAGTCAGTCTCACCTGGGTTCAAGATCAACGCCTTACGCAGCATCTGACGAACAATGGTCTCGATGTGCTTGTCGTTAATTTTAACCCCTTGCAGACGGTAAACTTCTTGTACTTCGTTGACGATATAATTTGCCAACGCGCTCACGCCACGCAAGCGAAGAATATCATGCGGCGCCTCTGGACCATCGGCAATCACTTCACCTTTGGTCACTTGCTCACCTTCGAAGATGTTCAATTGACGCATCTTCGGAATCATTTCTTCGTAATGCTCACCTTCGGCAGTGGTGATAATCAAGCGGCGCTTGCCTTTGGTTTCTTTACCAAAGCTAACGGTACCTGATTTCTCTGCCAAGATTGCTGGCTCTTTCGGACGACGCGCTTCGAACAAGTCGGCAACCCGTGGTAGACCACCGGTAATGTCGCGAGTTTTCGAACCTTCTTGCGGAATCCGCGCGATGGTGTCACCCACTTCTACCTGCGCACCATCTTCAAGGTTAACTAACGCTTTACCTGGAAGTGGATACTGAGCTGGTAAATCGGTGCCAGGGATCATCACATCTTTACCTTTGGCATCGACCAACTTCACCATTGGGCGCATGTCTTTACCTGCAGTGGTACGTTGACCCACTTCAAGTACTTCGATGTTTGACAAGCCAGTTAATTCGTCGGTTTGACGGGTAATGGTTACGCCATCAATCAAGTCAACGAACTTCAGACGTCCAGCTACCTCGGTGACGATTGGGTGCGTATGCGGGTCCCAGTTCGCAACGATTTCGCCTGCTTCAACTGCATCGCCTTCGTTCTTCTTCAGGACCGCACCGTAAGGTACTTTGTAACGCTCACGCTCACGCCCGAACTCGTCGATGAGGGTCAACTCAGTTGAACGCGAAGTGATAACTAAGTGTTTATCACTGTTTTCTACAAACTTAGCGTTGTGTAGTTTCAGTGAACCCGCGTTCTTCACTTGTACGTTGTTCGCTGCTGAGTCACGTGATGCCGCCCCACCAATGTGGAAGGTACGCATGGTTAACTGAGTACCTGGCTCACCGATTGACTGAGCTGCGATAACCCCGACCGCTTCACCTTGGTTGACCAAATGACCACGAGCCAAGTCGCGACCATAACAGTTCGCACAGACACCGAAGTCAGTGTCACAGGTAATAACCGAGCGCACCGTTACTTCGTCGATTGAGTGTTGCTCAAGCAGGTCACACATTTTTTCGTCAAGCAGTGTGTTACGCGCAATCAATACCTCGGTTTCGCTACCTGGGACCATTACATCGTCACAGACCACACGACCCAATACGCGCTCACGCAATGGCTCAACAACATCACCACCTTCGATCAATGGCTTGATGGTGAGGCCTTGATGCGTGCCACAGTCGTCTTCAACGATCACCACGTCTTGGGCAACGTCAACCAAACGACGGGTCAAGTAACCTGAGTTCGCAGTCTTCAATGCGGTATCGGCCAAACCTTTCCGCGCACCGTGAGTTGAGATGAAGTACTGGAGTACGTTCAAACCTTCACGGAAGTTAGCGGTGATTGGGGTTTCGATGATCGAGCCATCTGGTTTCGCCATCAAACCACGCATACCGGCCAACTGACGAATCTGTGCGGGGCTACCCCGAGCACCAGAATCGGCCATCATGTAAACAGAGTTGAAAGAGTCTTGCTCTTCTTCTTCACCGTTACGGTTGATGACGATCTCTTTCGACAAGTTTTCCATCATCGCTTTCGAGACTTTCTCGTTCGCGGTAGACCAAATGTCGATGACCTTGTTGTATTTCTCACCCGCGGTGACTAAGCCCTGCTCGAACTGCTCTTGGATTTCAGCAACTTCAGCTTCAGCGTCACCAATGATGTCTTTCTTGGCATCAGGGATAACCATGTCATCAATACCAACCGATGCACCCGCAACCATTGCATAATGGAAACCGGTATACATAATTTGGTCAGCAAAAATAACCGTCGCCTTAAGACCTAGATCACGATACGCAAGGTTCAACATGCGACCGATTTGCTTTTTACCCATCGACTGGTTGATCAGTTCAAATGACAAACCTTTCGGTAAGATCAGTGACAGAATCGCACGGCCCACAGTTGTGTCATACAGAGTAGACGTTTGTGTTTCGTTGCCTTCTTCGTCAATCACGGTCTCGTTTAAGCGAACCTTAACGCGTGCGTGCAGTTCAGCCACACCTGTACGGTACGCTTTTTCTGCTTCTTTGGCGTTTTTGAAAGCCATTCCTTCGCCTTTTGCATTGACCTTTTCACGGGTCATGTAATAAAGGCCAAGAACAACGTCTTGTGATGGAACGATGATTGGATCACCGCTCGCTGGTGACAAGATGTTGTTGGTCGACATCATCAAAGCACGCGCTTCAAGCTGTGCTTCGAGGGTCAACGGCAAGTGGACCGCCATTTGGTCACCGTCGAAGTCGGCGTTATACGCCGCACACACCAATGGGTGCAACTGAATCGCTTTACCTTCAATCAGGACCGGCTCGAACGCCTGGATACCCAAACGGTGCAGAGTTGGTGCACGGTTCAGCATCACTGGGTGTTCTTTGATGACTTCATCAAGCACGTCCCATACTTCTGGGATTTCGCGCTCAACCATTTTCTTCGCAGCTTTGATGGTGGTTGCTAAACCACGACCTTCAAGCTTGCCGTAGATGAATGGTTTGAATAATTCGAGTGCCATTTTCTTAGGCAAACCACACTGGTGTAAGCGCAGTTTTGGACCAACGGTGATAACCGAACGACCTGAGTAATCGACGCGCTTACCCAATAGGTTCTGACGGAAGCGACCTTGCTTCCCTTTAATCATATCTGCTAGCGATTTCAATGGACGCTTGTTGGTCCCAGTGATCGCACGACCGCGACGACCGTTATCAAGCAAGGCATCGACCGCTTCTTGCAGCATCCGCTTCTCGTTACGCACAATGATATCTGGCGCAGCAAGGTCAAGCAGGCGCTTAAGACGGTTGTTACGGTTGATGACGCGACGATACAAGTCGTTCAAATCAGAGGTCGCGAAACGTCCACCATCAAGTGGCACCAACGGCCGTAAATCAGGTGGCAATACTGGCAACACTTTCAAGATCATCCACTCTGGCTTGTTGCCTGAGTTATGGAATGATTCAAGTAATTTCAAACGCTTGCTGATTTTCTTACGCTTCGTTTCTGAATTGGTTTCAGGTAACTCTTCGCGCAGCACTTTAATATCGTGCTCGATATCAATTTGCTTGAGCAAGGCCAATACAGCTTCGGCGCCCATTTTGGCTTCGAACTCATCACCGTGCTCTTCAAGGGCATCGAGGTACTCTTCTTCGGTCAGGATTTGACCCATTTCGAGTGACGTCATGCCTGGGTCAGTGACCACATATGATTCGAAATACAATACCCGCTCGATATCACGCAAGGTCATGTCAAGCATCAAACCGATACGGCTTGGTAGTGATTTCAAGAACCAGATATGCGCAACCGGGCTGGCCAATTCAATGTGACCCATACGCTCACGGCGTACTTTAGTAAGTGTGACTTCAACACCACACTTCTCACAGATCACACCACGGTGCTTCAAGCGCTTGTATTTACCACACAAACACTCATAGTCTTTGACCGGACCAAAGATACGCGCACAGAACAAACCGTCACGCTCCGGCTTGAAGGTACGGTAGTTAATAGTTTCTGGCTTTTTCACTTCACCAAATGACCAGCTACGGATCATATCCGGCGACGCGAGCCCGATGCGAATCGCATCGAACTCTTCGGTCTGGTTAACTGGCTTTAAAAACTTCAATAAGTCTTTCACGATTTATCTCCTGGCAATTTGCGTCCGGTGGTCTCTCAGTCTTGGTCCAAATCGATATTGATACCAAGTGAGCGGATTTCCTTCAGAAGTACGTTGAAGGATTCCGGCATACCTGCTTCCATCCGCAGATCGTTGTCGACGATGTTTTTGTACATCTTGGTCCGACCGTTTACGTCGTCCGACTTCACCGTCAACATTTCCTGCAAGGTGTATGCAGCACCGTATGCTTCTAATGCCCACACTTCCATCTCACCGAAGCGCTGGCCACCAAATTGAGCTTTACCGCCCAATGGCTGCTGCGTTACCAAGCTGTAAGAGCCGGTTGAACGTGCATGCATCTTATCGTCCACTAAGTGGTTAAGTTTGAGCATGTACATATAACCTACCGTCACATCACGCTCGAAACGATCGCCGGTACGACCATCGAATAAGGTGATCTGACCTGACTCTGGTAAATCAGCCAACTTCAGGAGTTCTTTAATTTCGCTTTCAACTGCACCGTCGAATACTGGGGTGGCAGTCGGTAAGCCTTTCTTCAAGTTGTGTGCGAGACGCATCACTTCTTCATCGCTGAAGCTATCGATATCGACTTCTTGACGCGAGTTCCCGAGGCTATACACCTGTTTCAGGAAGTCACGCATCTCAGCCAATTTCGCTTGCTGCTTCAACATGTTTTCGATCTTGGTACCGATACCACGAGCCGCCAAACCAAGGTGGGTCTCGAGGATCTGACCAATGTTCATCCGCGACGGAACCCCAAGTGGGTTCAAGACGATATCGACCGGATTACCGTGCTCGTCGTATGGCATATCTTCAACTGGAACAATCGTTGAGATAACACCTTTGTTACCGTGACGACCAGCGAGCTTATCACCCGGCTGGATACGGCGACGAACCGCGAGGTAAACCTTAACAATCTTCAGAACGCCTGGCGCAAGATCATCCCCTTGGGTGATTTTACGGCGCTTGTTCTCGAATTTGTTGTCAAAATCGGCACGCAATTCTTCGTACTGCTGCGCGATTTGCTCAAGTTGCTGCTGCGCAGCTTCTTTCTTGAGGTTTTGCGTCAACCACTTGCTCGACTCGAGGCTCGCTAATTTTGACTCGTCAAAACCGTTTGCCAATAACAAAGTGCGAGCGCGCTCAAAAATACCTTTTTCAAGGATCTTGAACTCGTCGGTTAAATCTTTCTTAACCTGAGCAAGCTGCATCTCTTCGATGTCGATTGCCCGCTTATCTTTTTCCACGCCATCGCGGGTAAAGACTTGAACGTCAATAACGGTACCAGTGACCCCATTAGGAACACGCAGTGAGCTATCTTTAACGTCCGATGCCTTCTCACCGAAGATTGCACGCAGAAGTTTCTCTTCTGGGGTTAATTGGGTCTCACCTTTTGGTGTGACTTTACCCACTAAGATGTCGCCACCGCTCACTTCAGCACCGACGAATACAACGCCTGATTCATCAAGCTTGTTCAGTGCTGACTCACCCACGTTCGGGATATCTGCAGTGATTTCTTCGGCACCTAATTTGGTGTCACGGGCAACACAGCTTAGCTCTTGAATGTGAATCGTGGTTAAACGATCTTCTTCAACTACACGCTCCGAGATCAAAATTGAATCTTCGAAGTTGTAACCATTCCAAGGCATAAACGCGACGCGCAGGTTTTGGCCAAGGGCTAGCTCACCCATATCTGTTGATGGGCCATCCGCCAACACATCACCACGCATAACCGGCTCACCAACATTCACAGTTGGAGTTTGGTTAATACACGTGTTCTGGTTTGAACGGGTGTATTTGATCAAGTTATAGATGTCGATACCCGCTTCACCTGGGACCATTTCATCTTCATTTACCTTGACCACGATACGGCTGGCATCGACTTTATCGACTACACCGCCACGCTTAGCAACAACGGTTACGCCCGAGTCGACCGCAACAGTGCGCTCGATACCCGTTCCAACCAACGGCTTATCGGCGCGTAAAGTTGGAACCGCCTGACGTTGCATGTTTGAACCCATCAAGGCACGGTTCGCATCATCGTGCTCAAGGAATGGAATCAAGCTCGCAGCAATCGAAACGATCTGCTGTGGTGCAACGTCCATATACTGAATCTGCTCACGTGACATCAGTGATGATTCGTTTTTGTGACGACACGGAATGAGATCATCGATTAACTCGTTGTTCTCGTTCATCGCAACGTTAGCCTGCGCGATAACGTACTGGCCTTCTTCGATTGCCGACAAGTAATCAACATCGTCAGTTACGACGCCATCGATCACGCGACGATATGGCGTTTCGAGGAAGCCATACTCGTTAGTGCGCGCAAAGGTCGACAATGAGTTAATCAAACCAATGTTTGGACCTTCAGGGGTCTCAATCGGACAAACACGACCATAGTGAGTTGGGTGTACGTCACGAACTTCGAAGCCTGCCCGCTCACGGGTCAAACCACCCGGCCCAAGCGCTGAAATACGACGCTTGTGAGTGACTTCTGAAAGCGGGTTGTTCTGGTCCATAAACTGTGACAACTGGCTCGAACCAAAGAACTCTTTCACCGCAGCACTGATTGGCTTCGCGTTGATCAAGTCTTGTGGCATGATCGCGTCGAGGTCACCAAGGCTTAAGCGCTCTTTAACGGCACGCTCAACCCGGACGAGACCAACTCGGAATTGGTTTTCAGCCATTTCACCAACCGAACGAATACGGCGGTTACCTAAGTGGTCGATATCATCCACTTCATCGACACCATTGCGGATCTCGATCAGTTTCTTCATCACTTCGATGATATCTTCTTTGGTCAAAGTACCCGGACCGGTTAGGTCATCACGACCTAAACGACGGTTAAACTTCATCCGACCAACGGCTGACAAATCATAACGGTCTTCGCTGAAGAACAAGTTATCAAATAAGGTTTCAGCGGCTTCTTTTGTTGGTGGCTCACCTGGACGCATCATGCGATAAATTTCCACTAGCGCCTCAAGGCGGTTCGTGGTGGTATCGATGCGCAGGGTTTCGCTCATGTACGGACCATGGTCAAGATCGTTGACGAACAAGGTCTCAAGCTTTTTGAAGCCAGCTTCACGTAACTTCGCAAGTAACTCGAGGTTCAACTCGGTGTTTGCTTCAGCAATGATTTCACCGGTTTTCTTCTCGACGTAATCTTTCGCCAATACTTTACCCACTAAATACTCAACCGGAACTTCCATCTCTGGCTGGTTAAGTTTAGCGATCTGGTTGATATGGCGTGCAGTAATCCGACGACCTTTTTCAACAATGACTTCGCCGTCATCGTTTTTGATGTCGAACTTGGCCGTTTCACCGCGCAGGCGCTCAGGGACAAGCTGCATGAATACTTTACGGTTCTTGAACTGGAAGTACGTGGTCTCGAAGAAGATATCGAGAATTTCTTCTGTACTATATTCAAGCGCACGCAAAATGATCGACGCGGGAAGTTTCCGGCGACGGTCGATACGTACGAATACGTTGTCCTTTGGATCGAACTCAAAGTCTAACCATGAACCACGGTAAGGAATCACTCGGGCGTTATAAAGTACTTTACCTGATGAGTGTGTTTTACCTTTGTCGTGATCAAAGAAGACACCTGGAGAACGATGCAACTGAGAAACGATAACCCGCTCAGTACCGTTGATAACAAAGGTACCGTTATCGGTCATCAATGGGATTTCACCCATATAAACTTCTTGCTCTTTGATGTCTTTAACTGTGCCAGCGGCAGCTTCTTTATCGTAAAGCACCAAACGCAATTTAACTCGCAAAGGAGCAGAATAAGTGATGCCACGAATTTGACATTCATTGACGTCAAACACTGGCTCACCTAAGTGGTAGCTCACGTACTGCAATTCAGAATTACCGCTATAAGCCGTAATCGGAAATACTGAGCGAAATGCCGCTTCCAGGCCATTTTGGCCATCTGGATCGGGATCGATGAACTTTTTAAATGAATCTAATTGGATTGACAGCAGGTACGGTACCTCAAGTACATGAGGTCGCTTACCAAAATCCTTGCGAATACGTTTTTTCTCAGAGTAGGAGTACGCCATGGGGTTCCTCAGCTAGCTGATTGATGACCCTAACTATCGAGGTTTCGATAGTTAAAAACAAACCAGACCAAAAGTTTGTCATTCCCGTTTTTGTCACCGCGAGCATGCACCCCAAGAACGGGCAAAAATGATACATGCTTAACAGCGCAAAAAGGCTGGTGACCCAAAAGTCACCAGCCCTAGGCCTAAACGGCCAATTTTTTAAAGTGCAGTTGCTTACTTAAGTTCAACTTCCGCACCGGCTTCTTCAAGCTCTTTCTTCAGTGCTTCAGCGTCGTCTTTAGACAAGCCTTCTTTCACTGCTACTGGAGCTGATTCAACCATGTCTTTCGCTTCTTTCAGGCCAAGACCAGTTGCGCCACGTACTGCTTTGATTGCAGCAACTTTGTTCGCGCCTGCGGCTTTCAAGATTACGTCAAATTCAGTTTTCTCTTCCGCTGCACCAGCGTCGCCGCCTGCAGCTGGACCTGCTGCTACAGCTACTGCTGCAGAAGCGTCAACACCGAATTTTTCTTCCGCTGCAGCGATGAGATCAACAAGATCCATTACTGACATTTCAGCGATTGCATTCAAAATATCGTCTTTAGTAAGAGCCATAACTCTAAACTCCTGGGTTATAAATTACAAAAAATTGGTTAAAAAAACCGCTTCTACTTAGCGTCTTTAATTGCCGACAACACACGCGCAAACTTGCTTGGAACTTCGTTAACAGTACGAACGAATTTCGAAACAGGCGCTTTGAAGGTTGCGAGCAATTTCGCCAATGCTTCGTCGCGAGTCGGAAGTGATGCAACCGCATCCAACTTGTCCGCACCCATCAAGCCGTTACCGGTTGATAGCGCAGTCACTTGCAGGTTCTTATTCTCTTTGGCGAAGTCTTTGAACAAACGAGCTGAAGCGCCCGGTGCATCCAAAGAAAAACCGTAGATCAAAGGACCTTTAAGAGCTGGTTCCATGTCTTCGAACTGCGTTCCTTCGAAAGCACGCTTGGCTAGGGTATTCCGAATAACTTTCAGATATACGCCTTGCTCACGCGCTTTAGAACGCAGCACAGTCATGTCTGCAACTTCCATTCCGCGATACTCGGCAACAGCGACGGATAGCGCTTTTGAAGCAACTTCGTTAACTTCTTTAACGATTGCTTGTTTTGCTGCTAAACCTAGTGCCACTCGTATCACCTCTTTTTTTAGACCCGCCGCACCGAAGTACTTTGGGTCAACGTTACAATTTGGCAGACCATCAAACATCTGCCGCTTTGTCACGGTGAATCTCTACCCAGAGAGTCTGAGTCGGATATCACCATCTGCGCAGGAAATTAAGTTTGCCGATGCTACCGAAGTAGCGTCTTACAACACCTGCGGTCTTGGACGGGAGCCTTCGCTCCAACCCATAACCTTTTAGTTGCCGCTCAGTGAGCCCGCGTCGATTGCGACGCCTGCGCCCATAGTGGTCGACAAGCTAATTTTCTTGATGTACTGACCTTTTGCTGAAGAAGGCTTGGCTTTCTTCAGAGCTGCCAGCAGTGCTTCTAAGTTCTCTTTCAACTTATCGTTGTCGAAGTCAACTTTACCGATGGTCGCATGGATGATACCGGCTTTGTCGTTGCGATAACGAATCTGACCCGCTTTGGCGTTTTTAACGGCAGTCTCAACATCAGGAGTTACCGTGCCAGTTTTCGGGTTAGGCATCAAACCGCGTGGACCAAGGATTTGACCCAACATACCAACAACGCGCATTGCGTCTGGAGTTGCGATAACGACGTCGAAGTTCATCTCGCCTTTTTTCACTTGCTCAGCAAGGTCTTCCATACCGACCAAGTCAGCACCAGCTGCTTTTGCTTTGTCAGCATTTGCGCCGCTAGTAAATACCGCAACACGTACGTCACGACCGGTACCGTTTGGCAATACAGTTGCACCACGGACGTTTTGGTCAGATTTACGCGCATCAATACCCAAGTTGACTGATACGTCTACGCTTTCAGTGAACTTAGCAGTTGCTAATTCTTTTAACAGGTTGATTGCTTCGTTGATTTCATAATCACGAGCTTCAACTTTCTCACGGATGAGGCGAGCACGCTTGGTTAACTTAGCCATCTTACAGACCCTCCACATTCAAGCCCATTGCGCGAGCAGAGCCGGCGATGGTGCGAACCGCTGCGTCAAGATCAGCTGCTGTTAAGTCAGGCTCTTTGATCTTGGCGATTTCTTCCAGCTGGGCACGGGTTACAGTACCGACCTTCTCAGTGTTCGGACGACCTGAACCACTCTTGATGCCTGCTGCTTTCTTGAGCAAGTAAGCTGCTGGAGGAGTTTTGGTAATAAATGTGAAAGAACGGTCTTCGAAGACAGAAATTTCAACCGGAACTGGAGCGCCTTTTTCAAGTTCGCCAGTTTGGGCGTTGAATGCCTTACAGAATTCCATGATATTCACACCGTGCTGACCCAATGCTGGACCAACTGGTGGAGATGGGTTAGCTGCACCCGCTGCGACTTGCAGCTTGATGATAGCTTTTAGCTTCTTAGCCATGTGTTTAGCCTCTTAGTTATGGGTCAAACGCCTCGTAAGTTATTAAGAGGTAACTTACTCAATCGGCTCCCCGACGTAAAAAAGGAGGCGAAGTATAGCCGTTTTCGCACTCCAATGCAATAAAGTTATTCGTTATTCGTTATTCGTTATTCGTTATTCGTTATTCGTTATTCGTTATTCGTTATTCGTTATTCGTTATTCGTTATTCGTTATTCGTTGTTCGTTATTCGTTGTTCGTTTGAACGAACAGTGCGAAGCACGTACGAAAAGCGCAGCGTACGAACAGCGAAGCCTACGAACAGCGCGAAGCGCGTACGAAAAACGTCGTTACGCTTTTTCGACCTGGCTGAATTCTAGCTCGACCGGAGTTGCGCGACCGAAGATCGAAACCGAAACCGTTAAACGACTCTTCTCATAGTCAACGCTTTCAACAGTACCGTTGAAATCAGCAAATGGACCGTCGTTAACACGCACCACTTCACCTGGCTCGAATAATGTCTTCGGCCGTGGCTTATCGACTGACTCTTCGAGACGGTTAAGAATGGTATCTGCTTCTTTTTGCGAGATTGGAGTTGGGCGATCTTGTTTACCGCCAATAAATCCGAGTACCCGAGGAATACTTTTCACTAAGTGCCAGCTTTCCTCATCCATGACCATTTCGACCAAGACATAACCGGGGAAGAATTTACGCTCGCTTTTACGACGCTCGCCACCTTTCATCTCGACCACTTCTTCGGTCGGAACAAGGACTTGGCCGAACTTATCTTCCATGCCGTGCATTTTAATGTGCTCACGCAATGACTGCGCAACGCGCCCTTCAAAGCCAGAGAATGCTTGCACTACATACCAACGTTTCTTAGCTGTCATGGTTTAAAACTCCAGTCCGGTGAAGAAACCTACAATCCGCACGAGAATAGCATCCATTCCCCACAAGATTAAAGAGACGATGGCGGTTGCCACGATCACGATAAGCGTTGTTTGGACTGTTTCTTGGCGAGTCGGCCATACTACTCGGCGCACTTCCATCCGGCTCTCTTTGGCGAAACCACGGAAGCGACGACCTTTATCAGTGGTGCCGGCGAAAAGACCCGCAACCACAACTAAAACGACGACGCCGATGGCGCGAACTAAAACCGATAATTGTTCACCATAGTAATAGTTACCAATAACGGCAGCGGCCAGCAACGCGATAGCAATGATCCATTTCACTGCATCAAAAGAGCTGGCTTGGGTTTCAGTCTGTGCACTCATTCTTCATTCCTAATAACGAAACAGTTCGACATATCACTGCATTGAATTATGTGGCAGGGGCGGAGGGATTCGAACCCCCAACCGTCGGTTTTGGAGACCGCTGTTCTACCAATTGGAACTACGCCCCTGCAATTTCTGTTTATGCGACAGAAACGGACGCTGTATTATACCGATCAAACCATGCAAAACAAGGGCGTTATTGGTTATTGGTTATTGGTTATTGGTTACTGTTTTTACTAATAACTAATAACTAATAACCAATAACAAGTAAAAAAGGGAGCCGAAGCTCCCTTTTTGTCACTCTACAGATTTCGACAATTAGTCAAGAATCTTAGATACAACGCCCGCACCTACGGTACGACCACCTTCACGAATCGCGAAGCGCAAGCCTTCGTCCATCGCGATTGGGTTGATTAGGTCAACAACAAACTTCAAGTTATCGCCTGGCATGACCATCTCTACGCCTTCCGGCAATTCTACTGAACCAGTAACGTCAGTCGTACGGAAGTAGAACTGTGGACGATAGCCTTTGAAGAATGGAGTGTGACGTCCGCCTTCTTCTTTGGTCAATACGTATACTTCTGCTTCAAACTTGGTGTGTGGAGTGATTGAACCAGGCTTCGCCAATACTTGACCACGCTGGATTTCGTCACGCTTCGTACCACGCAACAAGGCACCAATGTTCTCACCTGCACGACCTTCGTCAAGCAACTTACGGAACATTTCAACACCGGTTACAGTCGTCTTCGCAGTATCTTGGATACCTACGATTTCAACTTCATCACCCGTGTTTACGATACCGCGCTCAACACGACCCGTTACTACAGTACCACGGCCTGAGATTGAGAAGACGTCTTCGATTGGCATCAAGAATGGCTTGTCGATGTCACGCTCTGGCTCTGGGATGTATGAATCCAAAGCTTCTGCCAATTCGATGATTTTCGCTTCCCACTTCTCTTCGCCTTCCAACGCTTTCAACGCTGAACCTTGAATCACTGGCAAGTCGTCGCCTGGGAAGTCGTACTCAGAAAGAAGTTCACGAACTTCCATCTCGACCAACTCAAGCAATTCTTCATCGTCAACCATGTCACACTTGTTCATGAATACGATGATGAATGGCACGCCAACCTGACGTGACAACAAGATGTGCTCACGGGTTTGTGGCATTGGACCGTCAGTTGCAGCAACAACCAAGATCGCGCCGTCCATCTGTGCAGCACCAGTGATCATGTTTTTCACATAGTCAGCGTGTCCTGGGCAGTCAACGTGTGCGTAGTGACGCGTAGGAGTGTCGTACTCTACGTGTGAAGTCGCGATGGTGATACCACGCGCTTTTTCTTCTGGTGCGTTATCGATTTGGTCAAACGCACGTGCTGAACCACCATAAGTTTTTGCCAAAACTGTAGTGATCGCAGCGGTCAAAGTTGTTTTACCGTGGTCAACGTGGCCGATTGTACCGACGTTAACGTGCGGTTTGGAACGTTCAAATTTTTCTTTTGACATGACAGCCTCTCTTTGGACAACATTATGGTGGTTTAACACCAAATAAATTTTACTAACCCAAAATGAGAATAGTTAGGTGGGACCGCCGCGAGTGGTGCTGATAGGCGGATTTGAACCGCCGACCTCACCCTTACCAAGGGTGCGCTCTACCAACTGAGCTATATCAGCACATCATGATTGTTGGAGCGGGTAGTGGGAATCGAACCCACATCATCAGCTTGGAAGGCTGAGGTAATAGCCATTATACGATACCCGCATGCCTTGAATCGGGCCACCTCAAACCATTCTGAACTCACCGCATAACAGAATGCAAAAAGTGGTGGAGGGGGCAGGATTCGAACCTGCGAAGGCTGAGCCGGCAGATTTACAGTCTGCTCCCGTTGACCGCTTGGGTACCCCTCCGTCCATTTTTTTGAGCTGGTGCCGGCAGAGAGAGTCGAACTCCCGACCTACTGATTACAAATCAGTTGCTCTACCAACTGAGCTATGCCGGCACCCCGGTTAGGTGGAGCGCATTCTATTGTATCGATTTATATGATGCAATAGATCACAGCGATTTTTTTGCGATTATTGCGTCAATTGCTCAAATAGCAAACGGATGACGCAAAATAATCGTTTCGGCACGGTCTGGACCTGTTGAAATAATGTCCACTGGCGTGCCAGTTAATACTTCGATACGTTTGATGTATGCCAAGGCTGCAGTCGGCAAATCAGCATGCTGAGTCACCCCAACAGTGCTTTCTTGCCAACCTGGCATGGTTTCGTATACCGGTTCGACCAAATCATAATCTTCGGCCGCAAGCGGAGGGTATTCAGTGATACTGCCATCCGGCAATTTATAGCCGGTACAAATCTTCAACTCTGACAAACCGTCTAACACATCGAGTTTGGTCAAACAGAAACCACTGACTGAGTTAATTTGCACAGCACGGCGCGCAGCAACCGCATCGAACCAACCAGTACGACGCTTACGTCCAGTCGTCGCACCAAATTCGTGGCCTTTCACGCCAAGGTGCTGACCCACTTCACAATCAAGTTCAGTTGGGAATGGACCGCTACCGACTCGAGTGGTGTAGGCTTTAACAATACCCAACACATAATCGATATAGCGTGGACCAAAACCGGCACCGGTGGAGACCCCACCTGCAGTGGTGTTCGACGAGGTCACGTATGGATAGGTTCCATGATCGATGTCGAGTAAGGTACCCTGCGCACCTTCAAACATGATGTCGTCACCCTGCTTACGAGCATGGTCTAGTAGGGCTGGGATATCCGCCACCATAGGCTTCAAGACTTTGGCGATGTCACGGCAGTAGGCAAGCACAGCTTCAACATCAACTGGCTCGGCTTTGTAGTAGTTTTCTAAGGTGAAGTTATGGAAGGAAACCACTTCACGGAGTTTTTCTTCAAAGCGCTCAGCATTGAATAAATCACCGACGCGCAAGCCGCGACGTGCGACTTTATCTTCATAAGCTGGTCCAATACCGCGACCCGTTGTACCGATAGCTTTGTTACCACGAGCTTTTTCACGGGCTTGGTCTAGGGCAATGTGATACGGCAGAATCAAAGGACACGCTTCACTAATCAGCAGGCGTTCACGAACAGGTACGTCACGTGCTTCAAGCATCTCGATTTCGGTCATCAAGGCTTCGGGTGAAAGCACGACGCCATTACCAATCACACACTTCACGTTAGAGCGCAAAATGCCTGATGGAATCAGGTGCAAAACCGTTTTCTCGCCGTTAATCACTAGCGTATGACCGGCATTGTGGCCACCCTGATAGCGCACCACTAAGGTGGCTTTATCAGTCAAAAGATCAACGATTTTCCCCTTACCCTCATCACCCCATTGAGTCCCGAGGATTACGACATTTTTACCCATGATTAAGTGTTACCAGCTACTGTTGAAAAAACAGGCGGCGATTTTAACAGGTATTTCCGTCATGCGGTAGTGTGATTCATCGCTGGTTTAACCAACTTTGCTAAGCGCCTGAGTCAACACATGAAAGTCTTCCGGATCATGATACAAAGCAAAACCAAAGCGTAAGCGCTTATAGCGATAGTCGGTGGCGATGCCAGCCTGTTGCAACTGTACGGCAAGCTCACTGACCTGCTCAGCCGAGTCCAACTCAAAGGTATAAAAATGACCGTGTTCAGCTAAACCGTTATGGAGCAAACGGGAGCGGTTCAATACGGGATGCTGAGCAACATCGAGCACGGCTAAGAAAGCCTGTTGCTGGGTTTGCACATGACGATGAATTTGCGCTACTGTCAGCCCCTCTTGGTGCCACCAATCGAGTACTGCGGCCAGCCTATACAGCGCACTGAAGTCTTGCGTTGCTCCGGCAAAACGAAAGCCATCGTTAGCATAATCAATGGGACCCTGCTGTGGTTTGGCCAAGCTGTTAAAATCAGCAAACCAGCCGGTGTATTCTGGGCGTAGCGAGCAATCGCGTGGCACACTCATAAAGCAGCAACCTTCCCCTGCTTGCAGATATTTATAGCTCCCAGCCAGATAAAACACTCGATCTGCCACGCGACTCAAATCGGTCTCGATGGCACCACAGCCGTGATAACCATCGATGATAATCTGAGTGTCACTCGGCACTTGGTCAAGCCAGGTTTCAACCCATGGCGCAATCACTCCCGAGTTAAAGTAAACTTGGCTGCAGAAGATCAGATCGTGAGCCGCACCCGCCAACGCGTCTGACCAGCGTGAGGCAAAACTATCAAACGGCTCGGTCGCAACCACAGTCACGGCGACCTGCGGACGCTCAGCTAGTCGTCTAACTTGGCGCGAAAAGCTATGAAATTCGCTATCTGTGGTCAAAATGCGCAGGGGTTGATCTTGCGCAAATGCGCTGATCACCCGATACAACAGCTCATGGGTATTCGGCGCAAACACAAATTGCTCAGGCGCTGGATAATTTAACAATTGCGCCAAGCGTTGTTGTACATGCGGGACCTTTTCGCCAAAAATTTTATCCCACTTGTGGTCAACCCCAACTGCACTGTCATCCCAATACTCGAGTTGGGCTTTGCGGGTGACATCTGGCCAATAATGGTGACTATGCGGCGCACAGTGAAGTTGCTGCGGATGCAGTTCAAAGAAATGGCGGTAGTGTGACTTATACGACATGTAAACCTCAACGGGACTAAAATAAAAGCCGGCGCTAGGCCGGCTCTCACATTATTTGCCTGAGATGTTCTTCAGGTATTTGAAGAAGTCACTATCAGGTTCTAACACCAGCACATCGTTACCCGATGCAAAGCTGGTTTGATAAGCCTGCAGGCTGCGCAAGAAGGCAAAGAACTCAGGATCTTTGTTATATGCTGAAGCATAGATACCTGCTGCTTCAGCATCACCTTGACCACGCAATTCCCGTGATTCACGTTGCGCATCGGCCAACATAACGGCGACCCGAGCATCGACATCAGCACGAATAAACTCGGCTTGCTCGCGACCTTCAGAACGGTGCTCTGTGGCAACCGCCTGACGTTCTGCACGCATCCGCTGGAAGATCGATTGACTAACTTCAGTTGGCAGGTTGATTTGCATCACCCGCACGTCAATCACCTCGATACCAAGTTCTTGCGCACTGTCAGCACCACGGATCAGAGCTTCACGCATTAAGTCATCACGCTCACCTGAAACGATCTCTTTGATGGTACGGCTACCGAACTCAGCCCGTAAGCCACTGTTGATCCGACGTTGTAGGAGTGCTTCTGCTTGACGCTGGTTACCGCCGTTAGTCGACAGGTAATAGGTCGCGAAGTCAGAAATACGCCACTTCACATAGGTATCAACAATCAGGTCTTTTTTCTCGCTGGTGACAAAGCGATCTGGATTACCATCAAGCGTCTTGAAACGTGCATCAAGCTTTTTAACTTGCTCTATAAACGGCAGTTTGAAGTGTAAACCCGGCTCGAACACGATCGGCATATTGGTGTCAGCGTCACGCTCAACTTTACCAAATTGCACCACAATCGCGCGCTCACCTTCTTTCACTACGAACAGTGAAGAAAACCCGAGAACCACTAAAACGATGACTAAAATTGCTACAAAGTTTTTCATTGGTTACCCCCGACCACTTGTTGTACGGCCAGTGCTGCTGCCACTTTGATTACTGTTACGACTGCTATCAGAACGCGAACTCGTATCAAGTGGAGTCACTCGGTCTTCTTGATTTGACTGCATCTGCTGGATCCGTTCACGCTGCTTCTGCAGAATTTGATCCAGTGGCAGATACATCATGTTATTACTGCCTTCAACATCGACCATCACCTTGGCGGTGTTAGCATAGATTGCTTCAAGGGTTTCAAGATAAAGGCGCTGACGCGTGACTTCCGGCGCAGCTTGGTACTGCGGCAGTAATTCGTTAAAGCGTGCCACTTCACCTTGCGCGCGGAGCACTGTTTGCTCACGATAGGCTTGTGCTTCTTGTAGTAAACGACGCACCTGACCACGCGCGAGGGGTTCAATTTCACGCGCATAGGCTTCAGCTTCACGAATGAAACGTTGCTCATCTTCTTGCGCGGCGATGGCATCATCAAATGCATCTTTTACTGCTTCCGGTGGGCGTGCTGGCAGCAAGTTCACGTCAACCACTTGAATCCCAAGCTGGTATGGCTCGATGATCCGCTCCAGTAGTTCGAGGGTTTGCGCACGCACGTTTTCCCGACCGACCGTCAAGACTTCATCCATTGAGCTATGTCCCACGACGAAGCGCAAGGCACTGTCAGTGGCCTGCACTAGGCTGTTGTCTGCGTTTTCGACCGCATACAAATAATCACGCGGGTTAACGATACGGTACTGAACATCCAACTCGACGCGAACCACGTTCTCGTCTTGGGTCAGCATAAAGCCTTCTGACTGGAACTGTTGAACGTTGCTGACATCGACGGTTTGCACTGAGTCGATGAGCACCGGGCGCCAGTGTAGCCCCGACTCAACAAGGTTATGATATTGGCCAAACCGCAAGACCACTCCGCGCTCAGCTTCTTTGACGGTATAAAAACCTGCGATAAACCACACCACGACAGCAAGGACAAGGACAATACCTAACCCTTTGCCGCCAAGACTAGCGCTACCGCCACCTTTATTCGAGCCGCCGCCTCCTAGGCCAAGTTTGCCCAGTAGGTTTTTCACTGCCTCATCAAGATCAGGTGGACCTTGATCACGACCGCCCTGATTTTTCCATGGGTCGCGGTCATTTTTTTGACCATTCCCCGACTCATTCCAGGCCATTAGTTACTCCATTTATCGAAGTGATGAATTAAAATCTTTGAGCTATTCTACAAAGCCTTGCAAGTTCGCGCCATCATCTTCGGCCACTTGCTTGCAAAGGCGCTGCCAGTCAACGCTTGACATCCGTACCGCCAAACCCAGCTGGCCGTCCTCATAAACTTGTTCCTGTTGCACACTATTGAGTGCATATAAGCGCCCGCGCAACTTCCCCATTGATGGCGGTAGCCGTAAGGATACGTCAACCATCTGTGGGCGCAACCTTTGCACTAAGGCATCTTGTAACAAATCGATACCACTGCCGGTTTGGGCCGATAGCCAGACCCGACTTGGTTTTCCCAGATCATCATAATCGATTCGCGGTTCACCCTGGTCAATCGCATCGATTTTATTGCAGACCCACAATTGAGGTACGTCGCCGGCGCCAATTTCGTTTAGTACTTCGGTGACTTGTTGAATATTGTCCGCTTGGCGATCATCGGCAATATCGATCACATGTAATAACAGGTCTGCTTCGAGGGTTTCTTGCAGGGTCGCTTTAAAGGCTGCGACCAGCTCGTGGGGAAGGTGCCGGATAAATCCTACGGTGTCTGCCAGAATGATACTACCGACATCGGCTAACTCGAGTTTACGCAAGGTCGGATCGAGCGTGGCAAACAATTGGTCAGCGGCGTAGACACCTGCTTCGGTAATGCGGTTGAACAGCGTTGATTTACCGGCGTTGGTATACCCCACTAGCGCCACGGTTGGGATCTCAGCCCGCTGTCGCGCACGGCGCCCCTGCTCACGTTGTTTCTGAACTTTTTCCAAGCGCGCAAGAATGGTTTTAATCCGCCCGCGCAATAAGCGCCGGTCTGTTTCTAACTGGGTTTCACCCGGTCCGCGCAGACCAATCCCTCCTTTCTGGCGTTCTAAGTGAGTCCATCCACGGACCAAGCGAGTCTGAATATGACGAAGCTGGGCAAGTTCAACTTGCAGCTTCCCCTCATGGGTACGCGCACGCTGCGCAAAAATGTCCAAAATCAGGCCGGTACGGTCCAGGACTCGGCATTGACAAAGCTTCTCGAGGTTACGTTCTTGGGTAGGGGTGAGGGCATGGTTGAAAATTACCACTTGGGCACCCAATGTCTGCACCGCATCTGCAATTTCTTCTGCTTTACCTGAACCGACAAAAAATCGAGAGCTAGGCGTTGAGCGTGAGGCAGTGACCACCGCCAGCGTTTCAACTCCAGCTGAATTGACCAGTAACTTTAGTTCGCTGAGGTCTTCCCGGTCGCTTTCGGCCGGGAAGTCAACATGCACCAAAATAGCCTGTTCACCACTTTCATACCTATCAAACAAGCTATCACTACTCCTCTATGGCTTGTTTACTCAGCATTATCCTCTTGGCCATCTTGAGGTAGATAGTTTTGTGGGATTCGCGCTGGTACGACTGTCGAAATGGCGTGTTTGTACACCATCTGACTGACTGTGTTTTTGAGTAAAATGACAAATTGGTCAAATGACTCAATTTGCCCCTGAAGTTTAATCCCGTTTACCAAATAAATCGATACAGGAACCCGCTCGCGTCGTAGCGCATTCAAAAACGGGTCTTGCAAAGTTTGGCCCTTTGCCATGATGCATTCCTTTTTTGTTATTGTCATAGACCGATCGACGTCGGTCTTATCACTATAGATCATGAATCCAAAATTGACAGTCACGATCGCTTATTTTGATTATCTAACAGTCTGAATATTGGGATGAATTATGCCCTTTCAAGGCATTTAGAGCGGAAATCTTTGCGGCGGCTGTTGCAAAATGTCGCAGGCGGCTTGGAGCAGATTATCTTGCTCCGCATCGAGCCAGTTCACGCCCGGCCATTTTCGCAACCAAGTTAATTGCCGTTTGGCCAGTTGCCGCGTTGCGGCGATACCCTGCTCCACCATTTCGGCATAGCTTATGCTGCCATCGAGATATTGCCAAACTTGGCGATAGCCGACGCAGCGCATCGAAGGCAAATCTAAATGCAGGTCGCCACGGGCACGCAGAGCAGCAACTTCTTCCAGTAACCCAGCCTCCAACATTTGGGTAAAACGCAGGGCGATGCGTTCATGCAAGATAGCTCTATCGGTTGGTGCAACGGCGATTTGCCAAATCGGTTGAGAGAGTGCCCCGACCCGTGTTTGGGTCAGTTCAGTTAACGTTTTTCCGGTTTGCAAATAGACCTGTAAAGCACGTGTAATTCGCTGCGGGTCATTCGGATGGATACGCGCAGCGCTCACCGGATCAACGTTTTTCAGCTCACCATGTAAGGCTACCGAGCCCTCATTTTGCAGCCGCTGCTGGAGCTGTTCGCGTAACTCTGGGTCGGTCTCTGGTAGATCTGAGAAGCCTTCCAATAAAGCCTTAAAATAGAGCATGGTGCCCCCGACTAACAGCGGCGTTTTCCCTGCTTGCTGGATTTCTTTAATCGCTTGCTTCGCATCTTTGGCAAATTCGGCCGCTGAGTAACTTTGACTCGGGTCAACAATATCGATTAATCGATGCGGTGCGCGCGCCAGCTCTGCAGCCGTGGGCTTAGCCGTACCGATATCCATGCCCCGATAAATTAACGCTGAATCAACCGAAATAATTTCGCATTGACCGCTCTCGACCAGCTCAATCGCCAGACCGGTTTTTCCCGCTGCAGTAGGACCATACAGGCAAATAACACCTTTTGCTGTGGTCATCGCAGCGGCTCCGGCAGTTCAGGCAGTTGAAGTGGTAGCAGAAAATCTGCACTCGCACCAAGCTGTTGTTGCCACTGTTCAAGCCAATACTGAGCGGCCTGCAAAGGATAGCTTTGCGCCACTTGATGGCTTGCCAACGCCCGCCAGAAATGCTCGGGTAGCTCACTTTCATCTTGGTGTTCAGTCAACATCTGCAGCAAAGGTGGCAAGCTTTGCGGTAAAGCCGTTTGCCGCAATGGTGCGGGAACTTGGCTAAAAGTAATCGCCTGTCGCTTTATTTCGAACATAAATCCTAACTGAGCCAGCTGTTGCTGTGGCAACGCTCGTAACGCCGCAATTAACTCTGGGTCTTTGAGCTGCACCGGTACCAGTAACGGCTGCCCGGCTAGACCTGTTTGATACTGCTGGGCTAACTGTTGGGCAACGACATCACGCTGTACCCGTTGTAAATCGAGCAACCAGAATTGTTGCTGGTGTTGCAACAAAGCAAAGCGCTGTTGCGCCACCGCCAGTGCCGAAATTTCTGAGGTTGGGTCAGACTGCGTAGCTCTGGGGGCTTGGTAAAACTGCCGCTGCGCTTCAACTTGCGACTGTGTTGGCCTTGCTTGTGCGCCGGGCAATGGCGAGCCATGTACCGGCTTCAGTTGCGCCACTTGTGCAGCCAACTCAGCACTGCTGGGCTGATATTGGTGGGTGGTCATCGCAGCGGGAGCTTGCTGCTGCAATACTTCGCGCAAAGCCGCAAGGACAAAATCGTGCACGTGCCGCGCTTGGTGAAAACGCACCTCGTGCTTCGCAGGATGCACGTTCACATCAACCTCATTGGCCGGTAATTCCAAGTACAGCACATAAGTGGGAACCCGCTCCGACTCCCCTAATTGTTGCAATTGCTCGCCGTAAGCTTGCCGCACTGCATGCTGCAGTAAGCGATCGCGCATCATCCGACCATTAACATACATATATTGCACATCGCCCTGATAGCGACATTCCGCTGCGGGCGCTATCCAGCCCTGCAGACGCAAGTCGGCGATACCATGATCAACCTCTAGCGCACGCTCAGCAAAGACCTGTCCGCAGATTTTAGCCAGCCGTTGCTGGCGTTGCTGTGGTGCCGATGCCGGTGGGTAATGACGAATGCTCTTACCATTATGAGTCAAACGCCACTCCACCTGATGATGCACCAAAGCTAAGCGTCTAATCAGCTCGTCGATATGACCGAATTCGGTTTTATCGGTGCGTAAAAACTTGCGCCGCGCAGGTGTATTGAAAAACAAATCTTGGACATCAACGCTGGTCCCGGTCGGATGACTCGCGGGCGCTAATTTGGGTTGCATGTCGCGGCCTTCCACCCAAGCTTGCCAGGCCGCTTGTTGCTCGGCAGTTTTCGAGGTTAGTAATAATCGTGCAACTGAGCTGATACTGGCAAGGGCTTCACCACGAAAACCAAGACTCATAATGGCTTCTAAATCAGCCAATGAGCTGATTTTTGATGTCGCATGCCGGCTTAAGGCTAGCGCCAGCTCATCTTTCGGAATTCCTGCGCCATTGTCGCGTACCAAAATTCGCCGCCGCCCGCCTTGCTCGATATCAATGTGTAACTTGGTTGCGCCTGCATCCAAGCTATTCTCGAGCAACTCTTTGGCCACCGATGCGGGACGTTCGATGACCTCACCTGCGGCGATTTGGTTTGCTAGTTCAATGGGTAACTGACGAATCGGCATCTAGTTTATGACCTAACGCGGAATTTCGAGCTGTTGGCCAATGCGTAACATATTACTGCGGAGCTGATTACGTTCTTTAATCGCCTTAACTGTGGTGCCATAACGCTGCGCTAGAACAGAGAGTGACTCGCCAGATTTCACCGTATGAATAATCATCCGATTACTTGCGATCGAGGTTCCATCCGGTGGCCGGCGCATAAAGTAGTCACGTGCACCCTGATAAATAGCTCGTGCGATTTGTTGTTGATGTTTATTACTCAACAGCAGCTTCTCTTCTTGCGGATTTGAGATAAAGCCGATTTCAACCAGCATTGAAGTAATATTTGCTGAGGTTAAGACCGCTAAACTGGCATGCTGGGGTTTGGTTTTATGCATACGGGTCACACGCTTCATGGCTGCGATGACATCCTCGGCCGCTTCAAAGCCACGCGCCATAGCATCGTTCATACGCATATCGACAAAAGCACGTGCGAGGTAGCCGTTATCATCGTCGTTGCGAACCGACTCTTCCACCCCGCCGAGCAGCTCCGAGAAACGTTCTTTATCCTCGAGTAAACGACCTTGTTCAGTCGTTGCCCGCCGAGTTGATAGCACCCAAACTGAGCCACCACGAGGTTGCGGCGTAGTAAATGCATCGGCATGCACGGAAATCAGCATATCCGCCTGCAATTGCTCAGCTTTGCGCACGCGACGTTTGTGCGCGACATAATAATCACCGGTACGAATGAGGTGAGCTTCCATGTCAGGATCAGCATTGATAATGTCGGCAAGGGCGCGCGAGACTCGCAATACGACATCTTTTTCATAAGTCCCAGACGGTCCAATCGAGCCGGGATCATCGCCACCATGACCTGCATCTATTGCGATCACCACTTTGCGTTGCGCCAGTTCATCAACGGTGCGGGCCGGCTGGTTACTGCTGCGCTGAGGCGTCGCCGCGGAGGTTTCGCGCGCAGCGTTCTCACCGGGCGCATCATTGGCTTGGTCGTATAAATCAATCACCAAACGGTCACTAATGCTACCCTGGGGACCAAGCTCAAAAATATTCGCAGTAAAGCGCCCCGTCAACTCCAAGACGATGCGAGTACTTTGGCTATCTTTGGGGGTGCTGGTGCGGATTTTGGTGACGCGTTTACCCCTTAATTCAAGCTGACTCAAATCGGTATTCAGGCGAGTTCCATTAAAATCGATCACTAAGCGATCGGGCTTGACTTCATAGATGGTAAAATAGCTGTACTCTGGTGCACTGCTTAAATCGAATACCACTCGGGTTTTATCCGGCGAAGGCTGGATCCGAACCGCATTGATCGCGTTTGCCGCCACCGCTTGGGTCGCTGCAACTAGCCAAAACACTGTGCATGCAAACAACAATTTTTTCATTAGAGGGATTCGAGTAACGCTCGACCTCGTTCAGTTCGCGCCGTAACTTGCAAGCTTCTACCTTGGCCTGCATAGTCAATGAATAATTCTAAATCTGCACGGGGAATGAAACCCTCGCCGCGCTGCGGCCACTCAAACAGCAGCACTGTCTGTTTGCCAAGGTAATCACGAATGCCCATAAATTCAAGCTCTTCTGGATCAGCTAAGCGATATAAATCAAAGTGATGAACCGTCCAACTCGGTAACATATAACTCTCAACGAGCGTATAGGTTGGGCTTTTCACATTACCGGTATGACCCAGGGCCTGAATAAAGCCACGGCTAAAAGTGGTTTTACCCACGCCGAGATCGCCTCGAAGATAAAAGCTCCACGCGCTATCATCCGAACTGACCAGCGCAGTCGCCATGGCCTCAGCAAAAGCGAGCAGTTCTGCCTCGTTATTCAAAGCATAGTGTTTTACCGCAAGACTTTGTTCCACGCTCATTCAAGCTCACTCTGCTGCTGATTGAAATTAGGGTTGACGAGGCGCCGCAACGGCTGCCACAAGTCACTGGCTAGTGTACCACGTTCCCCGTCTAATGCAGCTTGTTCAGCCGCTACGGCATGTAACCAAACGGCACTACTCAGGGCCTCATCGGCGAGCCCCTGCGCCAGCAAAGCCGCTACAATCCCGGTTAACACATCACCACTGCCCGCGCTGGCCAAAGCAGGCGAGCCACGCTCGCAAACTTGCCAGCTTTGCTGTCCATAGTGATAAACAATTGAACCTGCCCCTTTGAGCAGTACTTCCGCCTGATAACGCTCCGCTAGCGCTTGCGCACTGTCATAACGATTTTGTGGCGGGCGTTCCTGCCCCAGCAGTCGAGCCGCTTCACCCGGATGCGGTGTGAGCATTAATTTTGCTGCGGCACAGGAATATTCCGCAAGGGGGATTTGCGCGAGACAAATTAACCCATCGGCATCAATCACAACGGCGTGCGGAAATTGTAACGCTTGCTCAAGTTGTTGCTTGGCCCAGTCATCCTGACCGAGTCCTGGCCCGATTGCCACAACGGTTGCTTGCGCCAGCAGCGGACGCAAATCATCCTCAGTTGCCACGCCGCGCACCATCAACTCAGGTTGGGTTTGCGCCAAGCTTTGCTGACTCTGCGGGTGACACGCCAAGGTCACTTTACCCGCCCCTGCGCGCAATGCGGCAACGCCTGCCAACCAGAGTGCGCCAGAATATCCTGGAGCGCCGCCTATCAACAAAACGTGACCGTGATCGCCTTTATGGCTACCCCAGCGTCTTGGCGGGAGGTTAGCGTGCACTTGTTCCGTGCTAATACTCGCAATCGGTGTCGGCACGTGCTTGCGAAAAGCGGCTCCGACCCCTAAATCCAACTCGACTAATTGCCCACAATAATCACCTGCAGCCCCGGTCACTAACCCGGCTTTGGTGACGATGAAGGTCAAGGTCACATCGGCACGCAAGGCAACGCCAAGCGGAAAGCCATTATCACTATCTAAACCAGATGGACAATCAATAGCCAAAACGCGCTTAGCGCTGTCGCTTTGTCTGGACTGATTCAGTTGCTCGACCAGCGCCGCGAATTCATGGGATAGAGGACGGTTAAGTCCGATTCCAAAGAGCCCATCAATGATCCACTCCACTGTCTGCAAGTCAGCTTCCGTCAACTCACTGAGCGCTTTTGAGCGGCCTCCATGATCGTGAAAAGCAGCGGCCGCTTGCTGGGCTAGTTCAGTCTGCGGTGCGACCGCAAACACCGACACTTTGACCCCTGCTTGTTGACATAAGCGGGCGAGTAACCAGCCGTCCCCGCCGTTGTTGCCGGGCCCTAATACAAATAGCCAATGACTGCCTCGTTTGATGCGTGGTTGGAGCCAATCGAAGCAGGCTTGAGCAGCACGCTGCATTAACTCTCTTGGCGACAAGTCAAGCTCTGCAGCAACAGCTAGTTCATGCTCACGTACGGCTTGCGAAAAATACAAAGGGCGCCCTGATGTTCGTCCCATTTGCCCTCCTTCGTGTTATATTTGGCTCTACTTTTGACTAGTTTAGCTGGGTATGCGCCGAATGACGACCACTGTCGACTTCGAACAACTCGCACAAGATATTAAACGTTGGGGCTTAGAGCTCGGGTTTCAGCATGTGGGTATCACTGACCTTGACTTAAGCGCTGAGCAAGCCGCTCTTGATCGTTGGCTCGAGGCTGGCATGCACGGTGAAATGGGCTTCATGGAGCGCCACCGTGAGCTACGCGCGGACCCGGCAAAGCTGCACCAAGGTAGTGTTCGCGCGATTTCAGTACGGATGAATTATTTGCCCGCTGAGGCTGGTTTCGCCAAAACCCTCAATAATCCCCGCTTGGGATACATCAGCCGCTATGCGCTGGGCCGTGACTACCACAAATTACTGCGCAAACGGTTAAAAGATTTGGGTGAGCGAATTAAGCTCGCCTGCGCTGACCTCGATTATCGTCCCTTCGTTGATTCAGCTCCAATTATGGAGCGCCCGCTTGCGGTGAAAGCAGGGCTGGGCTGGACCGGTAAGCACAGTTTGGTGCTGGCCGAGGATAGCGGTTCGTGGTTTTTCCTTGGTGAGTTATTAGTGAACCTGCCCTTGCCCATTGATCAGCCTAAGCAAGATAAATGCGGCAGTTGCACTGCCTGTATCACCATCTGCCCGACTAAAGCGATTGTCGAACCCTATGTGGTTGATGCGCGGCGTTGCATTTCATACCTCACTATTGAGCACAAAACAGCGATCCCCGAAGAATTTCGGCCGCTACTTGGCAATCGCATTTATGGCTGTGACGACTGCCAATTAATTTGCCCTTGGAATCGCTTCGCACAATTAACCAATGAAGACGACTTTAGTCCCCGCCAAAGCCTACATGCGCCAAAATTACTCGAGCTATGGCAGTGGGATGAGGCCACTTTCTTAAAGCAAACCGAAGGTTCGGCCATCCGCCGTATCGGCTTTGAGCGCTGGCAGCGTAATCTCGCGGTAGCGCTCGGTAATGCCGACCCTGCGCCAGAAATTTTAAGCGCACTGGAGCAGGGCAAAGGACGGGTATCAGCCCTCGTTGATGAGCATATTGAGTGGGCTATTGCGCGGCAGCACGAGGGTTTGGCGAAACCAAACCAACAAGTCCGCCGGCTCGTTCGCGCCATCGAAAAAGGTTTACCTCGGGATGCTTAACTAAGACTCCACATCGGTGTTAAAAATTTGATTAAACCCTTGCGCCATGAAGGCGAGCGTTAAAAAGCAGCCCCATTCAATCTGCGACCAAGCCTGCCGATTTGCGACTGCTCAAAAGCCTAGATGAATAATGGTTAAAATTCCATCAATTTTTTGTAGCGCCTGCTTCGCCTTTGATTTCGGTGAGTAAACGCTGCCAGAAGACTTCACCGCGACGACGGGTGAAGTCGATATTACGCGCAGGGATATCATCAACCCAAGAGTTTTGGTCAATCGCAACTGAGAGGTTCGCTTCGCGCAAAATGTGAAAAGTTGGATAAGGTGAGCGGTTGGTATAATTAGCTGAATCAGTCGCTTCAGCATCGGCAAAAACATACTCTGGATGAAAGCTAGCCAACTGAAACACGCCCTCATAGCCCGCTTTCTCAAGCTGCTGCTCGAGAAGCTGTAAAACCGCTAGATACTCGGTAAAGCTCTCGAGCATTGGCACGATCAAAAGCGTGGTTGCACAAGCCGAATTTTGCTCAAGATACTGATACTCTTGCTCTAACTTGGCAACTAACGGCTCGAGGTCTTGGCCGCTAAACACCTGATAACGGATGCGATCATGAACAACTTCTGGCTTAGCAAATGGACAAAAATTGTATTTGACCACCACCTGCTCAACCCAGGCGCGCGTTTGCACAATCAATGTTGCTTCCGTTATTTGCTGGCTCATAACCACTCAGGGGCGATCTGATCCCAACCGCTCGCAAATTGATTGAGGCTTGCTAGAGCACTCTCTGCTTGGGTCAGCTCCCATTGCATAAAGTGTTTAGCCGCTGCCACTTTACCCTGAGTAAAATCGTTAAAACTGTCATCTTGCTCAGCTTTAACCTTGGCCAAGCGCGCCATATCCAACCATAACCACGCCACTACATAGGTCCCCATCACATCAAGAAATACCGATGCCTGCGCCAGAGTTGGTTTAATCTCGCCAGCTTGCAAACGCTCACCTGCCACAAGGATATGTTGTAGCAATGGCTGCAAAGCCTGCTCGTATCGATCAGCGAGCGGGGCCAGCTCAGGGATAGTGCGCACTTCTGCCAAGGTTTTATGGATTCGACGCAACAGTAACTTCTGCCCTTTACCTTGCTGTTGCCAGAGTTTCCGACCCAATAAATCAAGCCCTTGAATACCGTGCGTGCCCTCATGAATAGGATTCAAACGATTGTCGCGGTAGCACTGCTCAACGGGGTATTCACGAATATACCCAGAGCCACCGAGTACTTGAATCGCCAAGTCGTTCGCCCGCGGACCGTAATAAGAGGGGTACGACTTCACAATTGGAGTGAGTAAATCGAGCAAAATAGCCGCATCAGCATCGCCACCCGCTTCATCCTCATCCACTAACCGAGCCGCCAGTAAGCACAGCGCTAAGCTCCCTTCAACGTAGGTCTTTTGACTGATCAGCATACGTTTCACATCGGCGTGCTCGATAATCGGGATCGCCGCAGTGCTTGGATCTTTATTATCTGGTGCGCGCCCTTGCGGACGCTCCTTGGCATACGCTAGTGATTCTAAATAACCACGATAGCCAATCATGGCAGCGCCAAGGCCCACCCCAATACGCGCCTCATTCATCATTTTAAACATGTACTCGAGGCCACGATTCGGTTCGCCGACCAGATAGCCCACACACTGGTCTTGTTCACCAAAGTTCAGCACAGTCGAGGTGGTGCCGCGATAACCCATTTTGTGAAGTAAACCCGCCAGAGCGACATCGTTTCTAGCGCCCAATGAGCCGTCCTCATTCACTAAAAACTTGGGGACGATAAACATTGAGATCCCTTTCACTCCAATTGGCGCACCTTCAATCCGTGCTAATACCAGATGAACAATGTTTTCAGTCAGATCTTGATCGCCACCAGAGATATACATCTTTTGGCCCTTGATCCGATAAGTCCCATCACGCGCTGCCGTCGCTTTGGTGGTTAGGTCGCCAAGTGAGGAGCCAACCGCTGGCTCCGTCAGTGCCATGGTGCCGGCAAAGCGACCGCTAAACATAGCGGGCAAATAGCGTTGCTGTTGCTCACGACTTCCGAATGCTTGAATCACATTGGCCGCAGCGCTAGTTAAGAAGGGATAAGCGGCGGTCGCTGGATTCGCTGCCATGAAGTAGCTTTGGCAGGCCATATTGACCAACGCCGGCATCTGCAATCCACCTTGTTCGTGCGACTGGCGAGCGGCAAGGAAACCTGCGTCAGCAAATTGCTGCCATGCCTGCTTGAGTTCGGGGATGGTAGTCACCGAGTCCCCATCAAATTGGGGTTCTTGCGCGTCCGCTTTCTGAAAATGCGGGAGGAAGTAATCTTCAGCAAGACCCTGTGCGGTGCTCAGCATCGAATGAATCGTTTCGGTATCGTAATCAGCGTAGCGTGGGTAATGTTGCAATGCTCCTGCTGAAAACATATCAAACAATAAAAATTCAAGGTCTTGTTGGTTGACCAAACGACTCATAACAACTTCCTTCGATTAACTTTCTAATAATGGTTTTAGCGCAGCGACCCAGTGTTCAGACCAAAATTCAGGTGTCTGTTGCAAGCGGGTGTATTCAGTCGCCAAATCAACCACAGTGGGGCCTCTCCGCTAATCTAAAATGGTGGTAAACAAATGCACTAATAGGGCAACTTGAGCGACCAGTCCAATCAAAAAGAAATAGCTCCGTGGACTTGGGTTTTGTTCGGTGGCTATCGCATAGTAAAGCACCATATGAAGCAAGCGCGCGACGAAAAATACCCAAACCCAAGTGGTTAACCATTGCGCATCAACTTGAGCAAACATCGCTAGCAGCGCAGTGATGAGGAAAACCGGAACGCTTTCTAAGCTATTCATGAAGGTTCGATGAGCACGGAAAACAAACGAGTCATGACTTAGACTCTCATCAATTTTACCGGGAATTGCGCCAGCACTGCGCGCCTTCACCGCACTGCCGATGATCCACTGTACCACGACCATCAAGACAATTAAGGTTAAACCGACGAGCAAGCCCGTTTCGTTAGACCAGATTAATGTGCCCATATGCTTTCTTCTTATTAGTTATTGGTTATTAGTTATTGGTTAGTAGTTGAGTTCTTTATCGACCCAGGACTTGGTACCTTTGGTCGTTGCTTGCAAGGCGAGACCGGTCTCGGTGAAGGTATACACGGTGACATCAGCTTGATATACGTTTTCATTTTAACGCTCCTATTAGAGTAGGCCACAATTGGCACATATCACTCTAATCTAGCTTATCTTTCGACGCTTTTCAGGTCTCTTAACGAGACTTTAATCTGCAGGTTTGAATAAACCGATAATATCTTTACTGGCCAGGGGCTTCTCCGCGGGCGTGCGGGCATCACTCTGGGTTGCTTGCGGCTCAGTAAAATGGGTGTGGCAATGCACGCATTCCAATTGTTCATCGTCACCCTCAACGAACAAAACTAAAGTATCTTGCTCATTACAATTCGGGCAGGTTGCCCCGGCAATAAAACGTTTCCGTCGATTGGCCATATTCACCCCCTTGCGGTTTCGCTATAATTGTCGCAAATAATCCCGCTAAACGCACAAGCAAATTAGGATGTACGGATGATTACTCTGCGTGAGATCACCTTGATGCGCGGTAGCAAGACGCTCTTGCACGACACCAGCCTACAGATTTTTGCCGGTCAACATGTCGGCATTGTAGGCCGTAATGGCTGCGGTAAATCCTCATTATTTGCGTTATTGCGAGGCGAACTACAACTCGACCAAGGGCTTGCAGAAGTTCCGCGGGACTGGCGGATTGCAAGCGTTAAACAAGAAACCCCAGCGCTTGATCAAGCCGCACTTGATTATGTTCTAGATGGTGATACCGAGTTACGCGCATTACAACGAGCATTGCAACAAGCGGAAGCGAACCATGAAGGAGAACAAATCGGGCACCTGCATGACCAGCGAGCCGCAATTGGTGCTTATGATGCCGAAGCTCGAGCAGCAACCCTATTAGCCGGGCTTGGATTCCAGCCTGAGCAAATTAAGCAACCTGTAAAAGCCTTCTCAGGCGGCTGGCGGATGCGTTTAAACCTGGCTCAAGCGCTGATAGCTCGAGCCGACTTGTTGCTACTCGATGAACCGACCAACCACTTAGATGTGGATGCGATTTTTTGGTTAGAGGATTGGCTGCAACGATTCCCTGGCACCTTGCTCATCATCTCGCATGACCGCGATTTTCTTGATGCGAGTGTCGGCCATATTTTGCATATCGAGCACCAAAGAGGCCAGCTCTACAAAGGGAATTATTCCAGTTTTGAGCAGCAACGGGCAGAACAGCTCGCGCAACAACAAGCGCAATTTGAGAAAGAACAAACTCAACGCGCTCACTTACAACGCTATATCGATCGGTTCCGCTACAAAGCGAGCAAAGCAAAACAAGCACAGAGCAGACTCAAAGCACTAGAAAAATTAACTGTCGCTGCCCCTATTGCAGCTGCTTCTGGAGTTTCATTTGAGTTTCCAGAGCCGGCCGCATTACCTAATCCGCTACTCAGGCTTGAGCAGGCGCAAGCCGGCTATGCTGAGCATATTGTATTGGACAACATTCAGCTGAATCTGGTGCCGGGTAGCCGTATTGGTTTGTTAGGCCGAAATGGCGCCGGTAAATCAACTTTGGTGAGACTTTTAGCGGGCGAGCTCCCCCCCCGGCAAGGCACCATTGCTTTGAGTCAGGGAGTGCAGTTGGGATATTTTGCACAGCATCAACTCGAAACCCTCGATGCAAGTGCTTCTGCACTACTCCATTTACAGCGTATCGACCCCCAAGCAAGTGAGCAGAAGCTACGCGACCATTTGGGTGGGTTTGGCTTTCACGGTGAGCAAGCGCTTACTCCGGTCGCGCCAATGTCGGGTGGTGAAAAAGCACGCTTAGTGCTTGCTTTAATCGTCTATCAAAAGCCCAATCTGTTGCTGCTAGATGAACCGACCAACCATCTTGATAGCAGCTTACGCGAAGCCCTTGTCTATGCCTTACAGGACTTCCAAGGTGCGATGGTCATTGTCTCGCACGATCGGCACTTATTGCGGACCACAGTTGATGAGTTTTATTTGGTTGCAAATGGCACGGTACAGCCGTTTTCCGGTGATTTAAACGCCTATCATGATTGGCTCCAACAACAGAGTCGGCAAGCCAACACAGTCGCCAGCGAGAGTTCCTCGGGCGCTAAAGTTGATCGCAAGGCGGAGCGCCGGGCAGCAGCCGAATTGCGGGCACAGTTACGACCGTTGCAGCAGCAGCTAAAAAAAGCGGAACAACAACTCGAACAACTAGATACGGCATTGCAGCAGCTCAATGAACAATTAGCCGACACCTGTTTGTATCAACCCGAGCATAAGGCTGAACTGGCTCCTTTATTGCAACAACAAGCAGAGCTTAAACAAGCCCATGAACAAGCCGAATTAAGTTGGCTCGCCGCGGCTGAGGCGCTTGAACAAGCCACTGCTGAGCAATCGACCTAGCCACATAAGGAAATGAAATGCAGATCCCATGGCAACAACTTGAAGCCGAAACACTGACCGCCATTATCGAAGCCTTTGTGCTACGTGAAGGGACAGATTATGGCGAACACGAAGTGAGCTTTGCCAGCAAAGTGGCCACGGTTCGGGCGCAGCTCGAATCAGGTGAAGCTGTGTTAGTTTGGTCTGAGCTGCATGAAACGGTGGATATTAAGCCCGCTGCTGATGTTCGATAAAGACGCTCTGCCAAGCGACTGCCGGGTCGCCTAAGACTAAGAAATTCGGATTCCCAAGGTCGGCTTTTTCGTTATAGGTTAACGGCACAAACTGCTCCGATAAGATCTGTCCGCCGGCTTCGCCAACGATAACCTCGGCTGCAGCAGTATCCCACTCGCCGGTCGGTCCGACCCGCAAAAAGCAATCGGCACTGCCCTCAGCCACCAAGCATGCCTTTAACGCACAGCTTCCCGTCCGCACAAAGGCGAACTCACGCGCATCATTCATCCGCGTCAAGATTCGCTCTAGCGGTTGGCGCCGACTAATCGCCACACGAATAGGCTCGCCACTCGGTTTGCTCATCTTTCGCACCTGCAAGGCTTGTTGCTGGTCGCCTACAAGACGCCACGCACCCATGCCGCGCCCCGCGTAATAGAGCCGTTGTTCGGTGGGCCAATAGATCACGCCTAATTGCGGTGTGTTTGCTTCAACCAAAGCGATGACCACAGCAAAATCACCACTGCCTGCAACAAATTCTTGGGTGCCATCTATCGGGTCGATCAACCAGTAACGCTGCCAATTTTTGCGCTCAGCAAAACTCTTGGGTGCGGTTTCTTCGGATAAAACTGGAATCGTTGGTGTGAGTTGTTTGAGCTGCTCTTGCAACATCTGATTGGCAGCATAATCAGCGCTGGTGACCGGCGAGGCATCGGCTTTGGTAAAGGTTTCAAATTGTTGTTGCTGGTACAGATCTAAAATGAGCGCACCGGTTTGCTGAGCCGCTTCGCATGCCCCCTCGAGCCATTGTTGGTAAGGGGGTTGAGCACTCATTGCGAGTCCTCTTGCAGGTGCCGCAAAGTCATTAACAACGCCGCAATACTGCGCGCTTCAGTGAAGTCTTCTTGCGCCAGCAAAGCCTCGGCTTTGGCCAACTGCCACGGGACCTGTTCTAATGGTTCGGGCTCATCACCGGTGAGTTGTTCAGGATAGAGATCTTTGGCGATGAAAATATGCATGGTGGCAGCGAAGAATTGCGGTGCCATGGTCACACTTTTTAGTGGAATAAAGCTTTTCGCACCATAACCAATTTCTTCTTTGAGCTCCCGGTTTGCCGCTTGCTCAGGGGTTTCACCAGGGTCAATTAAGCCTTTCGGAAACCCAAGCTGATAATTGTGCAGGCCAGCGGCATACTCGCGCACTAACATGAGCGTTTGGTCATCGATAAAAGGGACTACCATTACAGCGCCTCGACCGCTGCCTTGCATCCGTTCAAACTGACGTTCGACCCCATTACTAAAGCGTAAATCCACCGCTTCAATTTGCAGCAAACGACTTTTTGCGACGACTTGTCGAAGGACAATTTCGGGAAGTTGCTTTCTAGTCACGCAGTTTTGCTCTTTACTCGTCGGATTTTTATCTCAAAATTGATACTATAAGCTACTACATCGGTGCAGGGGAGTAAAACATGACGACAGCACAAAAGCAGTATGATGCGGTGGTAATTGGCAGTGGTCCCGGCGGGGAAGGTGCTGCAATGCAACTGGCAAAAAGTGGCCGTCGTGTCGCCATGATCGAAAAATATGATTCGATCGGGGGCGGCTGTACCCATTGGGGCACTATTCCATCAAAGGCGCTCCGCCATTCTGTAAGTCGCTTAGTCGAATATAACTCGAACCCGATTTTCTCTGGCGACCGTATCGAGCGAGGCTTAACCTTTAACGAAATCCTCCGTCATGCGCAAGGTGTCATCCGTAAGCAAATTCAACTGCGTAGTGGTTTTTATCAACGTAATCAGGTGGACGTGATTCATGGTACGGCTGCGCTTGTCGACCCGCACCAAGTTCGGGTTCATTACCGTGATGCCAGTCAGGATGTGATTCAGGCCGAACAAATTGTAATTGCGACCGGCTCACGCCCCTACCACCCTGATGATGTTAATTTTGCCCACGAGCGAATTTATGACTCGGACACCGTACTTAGCTTAAAACATGAACCACGCAGCATTATCATCTATGGCGCCGGTGTGATCGGCTGTGAGTATGCCAGTATCTTCCGTGGTTTAGGGGTTAAGGTCGATCTGATCAACACCCGTGATCGGCTGCTCTCCTTCCTTGATGCGGAAATGTCCGATGCACTCTCATACCACCTGCGTAACAACGGCGTGGTGATTCGCCATAACGAAGCTTATCAAAGCATTACCGGCACAGATGATGGCGTGGTGCTCGAGACCGAGAGTGGTAAACGCTTAGTCGCCGACTGTTTGCTCTATGCCAACGGCCGTTCAGGTAACTATGAGGAGTTAAATCTTGAGGCGGTTGGTCTGAAACCAAACCACCGCGGTCAACTCGAGGTCTCGCCTTGCTATCAAACCGGGTGTGAATCAATTTATGCGGTCGGTGACATTATTGGTTATCCCTCCCTTGCCAGTGCCGCCTACGACCAAGGCCGCATTTGTGCAACGGCTATGCTCGAGGGGGTCTGCGATCATCGCTTGGTGTCCGATATTCCAACTGGGATTTATACCATTCCTGAGATTAGTTCAGTCGGTAAAACTGAAGAAGAGTTGACCGCCCAACGGGTCCCTTACGAGGTTGGTCGCGCCCAATTTAAGCATCTTGCTCGGGCACAGATTTCCAACAGCTCAGTCGGCAGTCTGAAAATCCTGTTTCACCGCGAAACGAAAGAGGTATTGGGAGTTCACTGCTTTGGTGAGCGCGCGGCCGAAATCATTCACATTGGTCAGGCTATTATGGAACAAAAGAATGGCGGCAATACCATCGAGTACTTCGTCAACACCACCTTCAACTACCCGACGATGGCCGAAGCCTATCGCGTTGCCGCGCTTAACGGTCTGAATAGGCTGCGCTAGCTAACGCCGGGAGAGTTATGGTGACCGCCAAGCCTCCAAGGCGGTCACTCTGGGCAAAGCTAAGGGTGCCATGATGACGCTCGATAATCCGTTGGACAATCGCAAGACCGAGCCCAGACCCTTTACTCGCACGGGCTTGATCTCCCTGAGTAAAGGGTTGCAATAACCGTTCAATCTGGTCAGCAGGAATGCCAGCGCCATTATCATGCAAGGTCACCGCAGCGGTTGCTTCACTCTCATTGTAGTGCGTTTGGATCAAGACTCTACCGCCGCCATAGCGCACTGCGTTTTGCAGTAAGTTTAACAAGACCCGCTTCAGCGATAAGGCCCGCATTGGAATCTTTGGTAACTCGGCAAGTTCTAGGGTGACTTCTACCTGCCAAGTCTCTGGCATGTGTGCCACCACATCCTCAACTAAGTAACTTAAGCTTTCACGATCTAAATCATTACTCGAATCGGCCCGAACATAATCGATAAACTGGTCAATGATGGCGTTCATATCATCAATATCATCGATCATCCCAAGCGCAGTTTGCTCTTCGTGTTCAGGTAACATCTCAGCAGCTAGCCGCATTCGAGTTAACGGAGTTCTTAAATCGTGAGAAACCCCCGCCAGCAGCAGATTACGATCTTGTTCAAGGCGCTGGATCCCCTGTGACATTTGATTAAACGCACGGGTTACTGCGACCACTTCCGAGGAGCCTTGCTCTGGCAACAAATCTGGATATTCGCCTCGCCCGATTTGCTGTGCTGCGCGTTCTAGTGCCTTTAATGGCTTATTTTGCCAATTGGTGAAAAGAACGCCACCAAGCACACTTAAGACCCCGATTAAAACAAGATAAAACAGTAACGGAGAAAAGCGCGACTCGTTGAAGTTATCGATCTGAACGCGCAACCAATAGCCGGGAACACGGTCCGTTTGTACCCATAACATGAACTCCTCGCCTTGACTGATGCGAACTTGCGTATCAGCACCGAGTAGTTCCTGTATGCGTACCGATAGAAAACTATAGGCCGTGGTTTGTTGCAAGCCATTCGCAATGGCTTCGTCTTCACTAAATCCTTGGATCCCAGCCTCTGCAGTGTAGGCTTGAGCGAGCTCTAATTTACTCGTACGTGGGGCAAAACTGTGTTTAATAAAGTCATCAACCACCAAAGTTGCTTCTATTTGGCGGGCAACCAAGGCGGTGATTTGTTGCATGCTCGGCTTCACCACATAAAAGCCAACCATCAAATAAGAAACCACTTGATTGATCAGCAGTAAGCTCGCAACAAGGAGCAGAGTGCGAGCGAACGAGGAACGTGGCAGCAGTGCGACCATCTAAGCTTTTTTCTCACCGTCCGGGACAAATACATAGCCAAGTCCCCACACGGTTTGAATATAACGAGGATTCGCCGGGTCGACTTCTAGCATTCGCCGCAAGCGTGAGACTTGCACATCAATACTGCGCTCAAGCGCACTATAATCGCGGCCTCTCGCTTGATTCATCAACTTATCCCGAGACATAGGTTGACGAGGGTGCTGGACGAGCGCTTTTAATACGGCAAACTCGCCACTGGTTAATGGCATGGGTTCATCACCACGAAACATTTCGCGGGTGCCAAGATTAAGCCGAAATTCACCAAACTCGATGACTTCGCCACCGGCACTTGGAGCGCCTGGCAACTCTGAGCCACGGCGCCGCAACACGGCGCGAATTCGCGCCAGTAACTCACGCGGATTAAATGGCTTGGCAAGATAATCGTCGGCGCCGAGCTCCAAGCCAATGATACGGTCGACCTCATCACCTTTGGCCGTTAACATGACAATAGGAATCGTGTTTTCTTGCTGGCGTAAGCGGCGGCAAATAGATAAGCCATCTTCACCCGGTAACATCAGGTCAAGGACCATCAAATGGAAATTTTCGCGTTCGAGCAAGCGATCCATCTGCTCACCTTGGGCGGCGCTACGAACGTAAAAACCTTGCTCGGTGAGGTAACGCTCAAGCAACGCACGGAGGCGGGCATCATCATCCACGACCAGAACTTTGAAGGTTTCTTGCGACATAAACTTTTTCCATCTATTGGCTTCTCAACAACTATAAGAGAAGCCACTGTAATTGCCAAACCCGGAATCGTTGCAAGCATACGGTTTTTGTTTCCAAATGTAAGCAATCCAAACGGCCCTGTTCAACGTTAATAGCGCATGCGAAAAAAATCAGACTTACCCCAAAAGATGTGCCCAGTCTGCCAGCGCCCCTTTGCTTGGCGGAAAAAGTGGGCGCGTGACTGGGAGCACGTAAAATACTGCTCAAAACGTTGTGCGGGACAGCGCAAACAACGAGAGGAATCGATATGACCGTGATTAAGCGCACTGAACTCGAAGCATTACCGAGCCGCTATCGAGCACAATTTGTAAATAGTTTATCAGGTTATAAGAGCGCCAATTTGGTTGGCAGCGCAAATCCGCAGGGGCAGCCGAATCTTGCCTTGGTGAGTTCAGTGGTCCACTTAGGAGCAGACCCAGCGTTACTTGCCCATGTTACACGGCCACACACTGTCCCCCGTCATACCCTTGAAAATATCGAAGCAACTAGGGTCTACACTTACAATGCCGTGACCTGCCAAATGGTCCCGCAGGCGCATCATAGTGCAGCAAAATTTGCCCGTGAGGTTTCTGAATTTGAAAACGTTGGATTAACTCCAGAGTATCACCCTAACTTTGCGGCACCTGCAGTTGTTGAGAGTCCGCTGAGTATTGGGATGGAATTACTCGAGCTCGTCCCGATCAAACACAATGGTACTTTGTTGGTTATTGGCCAAATTTGCTGGGTGAAGTATCCACAAGCCGCGCTTCATAGCGATGGCCATTTAGATATATCAAAACTGGATTTAACCGCAATAAGCGGCCTTGACCACTACCACTCAATCGCTTCTGTGGGACGTTTGAGCTATCCCGAAGTGGAGCATCCTCCAACTCCACTGAAATTGGACAAGCTCCCGTAATATTTGTCAGCCTCGCCTGGCGCGACCCTAATTGGGCTCGCCCACTTGAACAGCGTATTCGCGATCGTTTCGTTCAGAGTGAACAACTTAGGGCTTACGAGTTAGTGAGGGTCCAATGTCGTAGCCAGCAAAATTGGTATCAAGCCTTTCAACATATGGTATTTCATGGTGACCGCAACAGCGCTAATCAGATCACTTTGTTTTTAGAATAGCGCCCTAAACCTCTTCACTTAAGTTTAATTTAAGTTTCCTTTGTCATGCTCTGCTCCCATAACGGGAGAACGGACATGGCGCGACTCACGCTTCTATTCATCGCAATCTTAATGGTCACTCAGGTCACCTCAGTGCATTTGAGTTTTGCCCACTTTCTTTATGAATTAGAGGGCATGCAATGGGCATTGCGGCAACACTGGTTCACCGAGACTGTCATGCATACCGGAGTACGCCATCTTAATAGTGTCTTAGTTGCATCGTTATTGCTGCTCTTTGGGCGCGACTGTATTCGTTATGGCTGGACGCCTCGGACTCAAAACCGTGGCTTATTAATTCTAAGCGTATTAACCAGTTTTGGTTTGATCGCCTACCTCAAAACAGTGACCCAACTTGATTGCCCGTGGGACTTGGTCGAATTTGGTGGGACTCGACCTTACTATGGCTTATTCCAACTCAAACCAAGCTTTATCGAGGCGGGTAAATGCTTTCCAGCTGGCCATGCCTCGATTGGTTTCGCTTGGATCGCACTTTATTTTTATTGGCGCGAGCGCAAGCCTAAGCGCGCCATGATCGCCCTTGTTACCAGTCTCACTGTCGGATTTGGCTTAGGCTTTATCCAACAATTGCGCGGGGCGCATTTTTTTATCGACGACATCACTAGCGCTTTTATCGCACTATGGGTCGCAACCATCTTTTTTAATATCGTTAATCGCAAACCAAGCGAGGCTAAAACTTATGCTTAAGCGTCCGCGCATCCAAGCATCATGGCTCATTGTGATGAGCGCACTCTGGCTCACGCTGGGCTACAATAGCTTATTCGCCCAAGCTGTTGCGACGAGTATTCCGCACTTGCAGCTGAGCCTAGCGGTCGCCCTCGGCCTCTTGCTGTTTGCCCTGCATTTGCTGCTGGTCGAATGTTTATGGTGGCCAAAGCTAGGCAAAGTTTTATTGGCTATGGTGTTCATCAGTTCCGCCTTGGCATACCACTTTATGACCAGTTACGGCGTCGTCATTAATGCCGATATGATGGTCAATGTGGTCGAGACCGATCCACACGAAGCCAGTGCCCTACTCTCCTTCGCATTGGTCAAACGATTGCTATTTTTCGGTATGATTCCGACGCTCATACTTTTTGCTGTGCAAATCGTGCCACAACGTCCTCGTTCATTTATGATGCATAAAATTGTGCGCGTTGTCGTCGGTATCGGCTTGATTGCAACCCTTGCTTTGACCAGTTATCAGCCGTTAGCTTCGGTCCTGCGAAATCACCGCGATTTGCGCTATCATACGATTCCGACCAATTGGGTTGGGGCAATTCAATCCGTGGCTCGCACCAAGCTCAGCACGCCACCGCAGTTTGAAAACTTAACCCAAGGCATCACTCCCTCAGTTACCACCGATGAGCCTCAGGTGTTGGTTCTGGTCCTTGGCGAAACGGCTCGAACCGATCACTTTGGGCTGTTCGGCTACAATCGTCAGACCACTCCTGAGCTGGCAAAAATTGCCGCAAACGCTGACTTAGTCGCTTTCTCGCAGGTACAAAGCTGTGGCACTGCGACGGCGATCTCTGTGCCATGCATGTTTAGTTGGCTCGATCGCAACAGCTATGAGCCGAGCAAAGCTCAGTACAGTAGTAATCTTCTCGATTTTTTCAAAGCCGCGGGATTTGCAGTGCGCTGGATCGATAATAACTCGGGCTGTAAACATGTCTGCGATCGGGTTGAGCACGTCGAAATTGAGCGAGAACGTTATCCTCAATGGTGCCAAAACCGCGATTATTGTGACGATCGAGTGTTACTCGAATATCTCCGTGAAAGCATTACTGAGGTACAGCAAAATACCGTTATCGTGCTGCATATGATCGGTAGTCACGGACCCGCCTACTCGCGTCGTAGCAGTGCTGATGTCGCACAATTTACACCGCAATGTGAGACCGCCGAACTCCAGTTATGTGATGACCAACAAATCAATAATAGTTACGACAACTCGATTTTAACCACCGATAAAGTCATCGCCGGAGTCATTCATGAATTAGCCCAGCACCCTATCGCTGGAGCTATGTTGTATGTCTCTGACCATGGCGAATCACTGGGCGAGCAAGGGCTCTATCTGCATGGCATGCCATACTGGCTCGCCCCACAAAGTCAAACGCATGTGCCGATGATTTTTTGGAGTGACGAACAGTTTCGCCAGACCTATCAAACTGAAGTAGACTGTTTACAGCAACAACAGCAGCAAGCGATTAGCCACGACCACTTGTTCCATACATTAACTGGCTTGTTTACGATAGACACGCCGGTTTATCAAGCTAAACTGGATCTCAGTCATGCATGTGAAAGGATTGGATAAATGCGGGTGTTATTAGTCGAAGATGATGAGCTTATCGCCCAAGGTATAGTGCAGGGGCTCAAACAAAAAGGCTACCAAGTGGAGCACTGTACAACGGGGCGACAAGCGGAAGTTGCCTTTGATACAGATCATTTTGAAGCCGCAATTTTCGATTTGGGTTTACCCGATGGTCTCGCAGTCCCGTTGATTAAACGCCTGAAAAGTCGAGGTTTGAGCGTGCCTATTTTAGTTCTAACGGCATGGGATGATATCGACACTAAGTTAGCTGCCCTTGATGCGGGTGCCGATGATTTTGTCACCAAACCCTTTGACTTACGCGAAATAGAAGCGCGTTTGCGCGTCATTACCCGGCGTCAGCAACAACGCACAGACGATATTTTAAGCGCGGGGCCGGTCCAGATGGATCTCGCTAACCAGAGTGTTTGTTATCAACAGCAGAGTATTATTTTGACCAAACGAGAGTGGCTGTTACTGAAAGAATTTATGTTGCATCCACAGCGAATCCTTAGGCGAGAGCACCTTGAATCCGTATGTTTCGGCTGGGATTCCGAAGTGGAGAGTAATGCCATTGAGGTTCATATTCATAATTTGCGCAAGAAGTTCTATAAAGAATTGATTCGTAACGTCCGCGGCGTCGGCTATCGCCTTGATCCGAATATTCAACAGCTGGATCAATCATGAAACTCTCACTTCGAACGGCATTGTTGCTATTCATTAATCTGACTGTTTTCATCGTACTTTGTATTACGGCCTATGCGACCTATGGCAACACCATGCATGAGTTAGATGAAGTGTATGATGCCGAATTAGCTCAAACTAACCGCCTGATGACTAGTTTGTTGCGGACCGCGCATTGGACTCCTTCACCTGATCAAGTCACCTTGATTCAAATTCCGCAGCAACTGCAAGCGAGCGAAGAGAGTGAACATGACCGGCTCAGTGATGGTCACAAATACGAGAGCAAGCTTGGAATTCAAGTATGGGATCTTCAGCAGCGCTTGCTATTTGCAACCACCAATGCTCTTGGTGAGCCACTTTCACAACCGCAAAATGGCTATCACCTGACCTCTCGTGAAGGGTTTGAATGGGTTGGCTTTAGTCGTTTTGACCCAAGCAATCAAGTCTGGGTCTACACCGGCCAACGTGAAGATGTCCGCTCCGAAATAAGTGAATACTTAGCGTTAGAACAGCTCGTTAGCATACTGTTGACCTGGGTTCCTATCAGTCTGGTGATATTTCTCATCACCGCTATTTTGCTCAAGCCGGTGCAACGTTTCGCGGCTGAGCTAGCGACCCGTTCAAGCCAAGATCTTGGGGCGATTAACGCCCCACTCCCTAGCGAACTTGAACCGGTTCGTATCGCTGTAAACACCTTGTTTGCACGGCTTGCAAAAGAGATTGCACGCGAGCAACGCTTTGTCGCAGACGCCTCGCATGAACTGCGCACCCCGCTCGCGGCACTTATACTGCACGCAGCCCAGCTTAGCAAAGATCACCCTAATGCGGTCGCCATTCAAACCGCTGCAGAGCGGATGACACGCTTGGTGAATCAGTTGCTCGAGCTGGCACGACTTGATCAATTCGAGTTTAAGCAGCAACAGCGCGAGGCGGTTGACTTACTTGATTTACTTCACCAAATTTTAGCCGACCTACCGAGCGACGAAGTTGAGCAAATCGACTGGCAGATTGATATTGAACCTAACTGTCAGTTGCTCGGCTACCCAATCTTATTGAAAGTGCTGTTGCGCAATCTTATTTATAACGCGATGCAACAAAGCACAGTAGACAGCAAGTTAATCATTCGCGCCCACACCCAAGCCGATGAACTTGTGGTTGAGGTCGTCGACTTTGGTGGAGGAGTGAGTGATGAGGAATTAACTCGACTTGGTGAACGCTTCTATCGCAGTGCCGAGAACCGTCAATATGAGGGCACTGGGCTGGGCTTGTCGATTGCGCGGCGGATTGCACAATTACACGATGCCCAGTTACAATTTAGCCATTCTAAACCACATGGCCTGACCGTCACGGTCAAATTCTTAAAATCATGGCAAGTAACCTCATCACCCGCGCAGGGTATTTAAAATTACAAGCTGAGCTCGATCATTTGTGGCGCGTAGAACGCCGCGAAACAACTGAGAAAGTCGCTTGGGCCGCCAGCCTAGGCGATCGAAGTGAGAACGCGGATTATAAGTACAACAAGCAAAAGTTGCGTAGCATCGACCGCCGTATTCGCTTTTTACGCAAGCGGTTAGAGCAACTAAAAATCGTTGATTACTCCCCACAACAAGCCGGAAAAATTTATTTTGGTGCCCAGGTCACACTAGAGAACGAAGCGGGTGAACAGGTCCAATTCCGTATTGTAGGTCCAGATGAGATTTATCAGCGTAACGATGTGATTTCGATCGATGCACCGATGGCGCGGGCCGCACTTGGGAAGATGCTTGATGATGAAATTCGCGTCCAGACACCCCAAGGTCCCAAATATTGGTATGTCATCGCCATTACCTACCCCGACGCAGCCTGATATAATCAGTAAAAATTCACCATAGAGAGATGTTATGAGCTGGATTCCACAGCAAATCGCGGCTGAGTTAAACGCTGCGCCGCAACAAGTCCAAGCAGCTGTTGCGTTATTAGATGAAGGGGCAACCGTCCCGTTTATTGCCCGTTACCGCAAAGAAGCTACCGGCGGTCTTGACGATACGCAATTGCGTCAACTGGCACAGCGCTTGAGTTACCTACGTGAGCTCGATGAGCGCCGCAAAGTGATTATTGCCAGTATTGAAGAGCAAGGCAAACTGACTGCGGAGCTCGCTGCAGCGATTCGCACCACGCAATCTAAGACTGAGCTGGAAGATCTGTATCTGCCGTACAAACCGAAACGGCGCACCAAAGGTCAAATCGCAATTGAAGCAGGGCTTGAACCTCTTGCCGATGCATTGCTGCAGCAACCCGATCTTGACCCAGAGCAAGCGGCCCAAGCTTATCTCAACCCTGAAGCCGGCTTTGCCGACAGCAAAGCTTGCTTAGAAGGAGCGCGTTTCATTGTCATGGAGCGCTTTGCTGAAGATGCTGAGCTACTGAAAAAAGTTCGTCACTATTTGTGGGAAAACGCTCATATCACCAGTCAAGTGGCGTCCGGAAAAGAACAAGAAGGGGCAAAATATCGCGATTACTTCGAGTTTTCTGAAGCCCTTAAGAAAATTCCATCGCATCGCGCCTTGGCGCTATTTCGAGGGCGCAATGAGGGGGTGCTGCAACTTAAATTGAATCCGGAGCCGGGTCAAGAAGAGCGTTCTGTCACCGCAAGTAGCTATGGTGAAACGCTGATTGCGAACCATTTCGAATTAAACCCTGAGGCCGGAGCAAACGCGGCTTGGTTGCGGCAGACGATTCAGTGGACCTGGCGGATCAAGTTATTGCTGCACATGGAAACTGAACTGTTCGCGCGGGTGCGCGAGGCAGCTGAGCATGACGCGATTAAGATCTTTGCCAACAACTTAAAAGACTTGTTGATGGCGGCTCCTGCTGGTGCCAAAACGACCATGGGTCTCGACCCGGGCGTGCGCACTGGGATTAAAGTTGCGGTCATCGATGCAACGGGAAAGGTTCTTGCGACCAATACGGTTTACCCGTTCCAGCCACAAAATCAAGTCGACAAGAGCCTGCGCACCCTGACCCAATTGTGCCAACAATATAAAGTTGAGCTCATTGCAATTGGTAACGGGACATACTCGCGGGAAACCGACCGCCTCGTCGCACAAATGCTTAAACAAGCGGATCTTAATTCGATTAACAAGGTCATCGTCAACGAAGCGGGGGCCTCGGTCTATTCAGCCTCAGAGCTTGCCGCCCTAGAAATGCCTGAGCTTGATGTCTCTTTGCGTGGCGCGGTGTCAATCGCTCGGCGGCTACAAGACCCGTTGGCGGAGTTAGTAAAAATTGAACCCAAGGCGATTGGGGTTGGCCAATATCAACATGACGTCTCCCAAGCGTTGTTGGCGCAAAGTCTCGATGCAGTGGTTGAAGACTGCGTCAACGCAGTGGGCGTCGACCTTAACACAGCGTCGGTCCCCCTGTTGGCTCGCGTCTCTGGCTTATCGCGTACTTTAGCGCAAAACATTGTCAGTTATCGTGATCAAAAAGGCGCCTTCAGCAGTCGCGAGGAGCTCCTCGAAGTCGCGCGTATGGGGCCTAAATCGTATCAGCAAGCCGCGGGCTTTTTGCGCATCCGTAATGGCCGTCAGCCGCTTGATAGCTCAGCCGTTCACCCAGAAGCTTACAAGCTGGTCGAACATATTGCTGCGAGTGCAGGCAAAGCCGTAAATGATTTAATTGGTGATCGCGACTTCCTCCGTAAGCTCGACCCTAAAGCCTTTGTCGATGAGCAGTTCGGGCTCCCCACCATCCGCGATATCCTGCACGAATTGGAGAAGCCAGGCCGCGACCCGCGACCTGAGTTCAAAACTGCAGCATTTAAAGATGGGGTTGAAACGGTTGCCGATTTGAAGCCTGGCATGACCCTTGAAGGGGTGGTCAGTAACGTTGCCGCCTTTGGGGCTTTTGTCGATATCGGCGTCCATCAAGACGGATTAGTGCATGTCTCGGCGATGTCCCACCAATTTGTCAGTGAGCCACATGAAGTGGTCAAAGCTGGAGACATCGTCAAAGTGAAGGTGATCGAGGTTGACCTGCCGCGCAAGCGGATTAGTCTGAGCATGCGTCTTGATGATGAAATTGGTGCGAGTCGCAGCGGGTCAGCCAAACCTCAACCAGCGGCTCACAACAAGCAACGCGCCACGGCAGCAGCTCGCCCTAAAAAATCACCGCAGGACAGGGGCGCCTCAGCAATGGGATCTGCCTTTGCCGAGGCGTTCGCGAAAGCGAAAAAGAACTAGCCTTGGGCTGGTTCTGGGGCGCGCAAGGTACTCTCAATAAGCGCAATAAAATACTTTTTATGCGCTTTGAGAGTGCTTTGCATGGCGGCGATTTTATCTCGCAAGTCCGCTTGGTTCGCCCAATTTTTTCGGGCCTGATAGTACTCTTTTAAGCGCGCAAGGAGCAGTTCATACTCTTGTTGTAGCTTTGCCAACTGCTGCTCACAGAGGCTTTGCTGGCCCCGCGTCACGCGTTGTAACTGCATCGACAACCGCGCTTTTTCAATTTGATAGCCATTGCTGCGCTTTAAGTTCTTGGTTAGGCCAAGCCAACTCATACTCCGAATCAACCATTTGCTCGGGTCAAACTGCCACCAACGAATCCCGTTGCGGTAGTCCCCTGAGAAAATGTGATGGTAATTATGGTAGCCTTCACCAAAGGTAAATAGCGCGAGAACTCCATTGTCGCGGGCAGTATTGCGGTCAGTATAGGTTTGTTTACCCCAAATATGTGCCAATGAGTTAATAAAGAAAGTGGTGTGATGGTTAATTACCAAACGTGCAACACCTACCAAGAGTATACTGCCCCAGATATCACCCACTAACCAACCCACTAGCAACGGCCAGCCCACTGTGGTTAATAAGACCAGCTTCAGATAATGCTTGTGCTGCCAACGTACAATCGGATCTTTTTCCAAATCGCGAACATTGGCGTAGTCGTGGTAGCGCTTCGCTTGATATTCCCGCAACATCCAGCCGATATGCGAATACCAAAAGCCACGCTTAGCCGAGTATGGGTCACGGTCGTTATCGTCGACATGCTTGTGGTGTTCGCGGTGATCCGAAGACCAATGCAAGGCGCTATTTTGAACCGCTAGCGCGCCCCCTAAGGCAAATAAAACACGTAGGCTCCAATGTGCGTCATAGGTGCGATGCGACCACAACCGATGATACCCGGCGGTAATCGAGATGCCCGCAAAAGCAATGGTTGCCAATAAGATCCAGGTCAGCTCACCGGCAAAGCCGATACTGATAGCGTACCAAGGCACACCGATCGCGGCGACTAAGAAAGTGATTGAAAAAACAAGAATATTTAACCAAATAAGTGGAGGTTTTGCGGCAGGCGCAGTTGTCATAACTTTATACTTCCGAACATTAAATCTAGCCCGCAATTTTTAAGCGAACATGTGTACGCTGAATTTAACTTTTTCAGGACTTAGATGCAAGCATTCATTTGCACAAGTTTACTCGCTACAGGCATAATAGTTGCGTTATTCACTAGCAACCCCCGAGGATCGTGATGGCCGGCGTTCGCGCAGCACAAAAACAAAAAACTCGCAGAGCTCTGATTGAAGCGGCGATGAATCAGCTGTCCGCTGAACATGGGTATGCCAGCTTGAGCTTACGCGAGGTAGCGCGGGAGGCTGGAATCGCCCCTACTTCGTTCTACCGCCATTTTCAAAATATGGAAGAACTCGGGCTTACCTTAGTGGATGAGGGGGGATTAACACTGCGCCAGTTGCTGCGCCAATCGCGTCAGCAAATTGCCAAAGGTGGCTCGATTATCCGCTCGTCTATCACAACCTTTATGCAGTTTGTGGAAGAGCACACGGCAATTTTTCGGCTGCTATTACAAGAGAAGTCGGGAAACTCCCGAGAGTTTCGCCTTGCCGTGCAACGGGAAGTCGATCATTTCACTTCAGAGTTAATCGATTATCTTGTCGATGAACAAAACTTTTCAAGAGAGCTAGCTGAACTACAGGCCGATGCGATTGTGCGCATTGTATTCAGCGCAGGTGCCGATGCCTTAGATGCAAAACCAGCGGAGCGCCGCGCCATTCTCGAGCGCACCGTGCAACAAGTGCGGATCGTCGCACGCGGCGCAGCGGCTACCCAGCAAGCGGCCAAACTAGCAAAATAAGTGGAACCGCAATGATCACCACTACAATCGATAGGGGTAGGCCAAAACGCCAATAGTCGTTAAAGCTGTATCCACCCGGCCCCATCACCAATAAATTGGACTGGTGTCCAATCGGCAATAAGAAAGGCAGCGCCGCCCCAACCGCGACCGCCATTAAAAACGGATCCATCGAGACGCCAAGGGTTTCCGCCATACTGATGCCAATCGGTGCCATCAGCACCGCCGCTGCCGCGTTATTGATAATATTAGAAAGCAGCAAGGTCGCTACTAATAACAGACTCAAAGCGACCCAAGGCGCGCTGCCCTGCCCTAGCCACAACGCAGCATTAGCAATCGTGGTCGCGGCCCCGGTCGCCTCGAGTGCGGCGCCAAGCGGGATCGTCGCGGCGAGCAGGACCACAATCGGCCATTCAACGGTTTCGTAGAGCTCGCGCAGTGGCATGACATTACTCATCACCATTGCGCCGGCAGCGAGAGTAAAGGCAACTGGCACCGAAAGTAGCCCCAACGCACTCAGGGCGATGGCTCCGGCAAAAATAAGAAGTGGCCGGGCGAGTTGCCGCTCGCTACCAATCCGCAGACTCCGCTGCGCCAGCGGAAAACAGCCAAAGCGGCGGAACACATCGCCTAATACATCATTATCGCCCTGCAATAGAAGGACATCACCGGGCTTAAATCTCACATTAGCAAGAGCGGGCTTAAGCCGTTGCCCTTGCCGAGCAACAGCTAATACATTCACGCCAAAACGGTGACGTAAACGCAGATCTGCAGCCGAGCGACCAATTAAGCGTGAATCATGGCCGACGATTCCTTCAATCACGGTAATTTCATCGGAGACTAAAAAGCGTTCATCGAGCTCTTCTTCGGCATTCAGCTGAAAATCCGTTAAATCAAGGATTTGCTGCAGCGTATCGGCATCTGCTTCAACGATCAGCACGTCTTCGGCACGAAAACGCTGGTAACGCGGTGGTGCGGTAATTTGCTTATTACCACGCTTGAGTGCAACCACCGCAAAGTTTTCTTTCACCTTCGTTTCGAGCTCATATAAGGTGGTGCCAACAAAAGCGTTTTGCGCAGGGATATAAAGTTCGGTGAGGTAAGCACTCACATCATAAGGAGCCGATGAGGTGTTGCGACCATCTTTGGCCGGCACTAACCAGCGCCCCGCAATCCACATAAAGAGCAGTCCGGCAATCGCAACCGCCAACCCGACTGGGGTAAAATCGAAAATGCCAAAGGCATCGAGCCCATGGGCTTGACGAATCTCGGCAATGATTATATTCGGCGGCGTACCGATCATCGTTATGGTGCCACCTAAGAGCGAGCCAAATGCCATTGGCATCAGCACCCGTGAGGCATTGCCACCGCGCGCTCTCGCCAGTTGCAAGGCAACCGGGATCATAATCGCCATGGCGCCCGTGTTACTAATAAAAGCGGAGACGAAAGTCGTTAAGCTGGTCAATACAATCATTTGTATCCAGCCCTTATCACCAACTTTTTTGACCAATCCGGCCAAGGCATCAACCACTCCAGAGCGCCACAAAGCATGGCTGATGACCAAAACGGCAGCAACGGTGATCACGGCCGAACTACCAAAGCCAGAGAACACCTCGGCGGTTGGCACGAGACCTAATATTGCCGCGGCCAGCAAAGCTCCCATTGCAACGATGTCATAGCGCCACTTGTCGATAACAAACAGCACTAAGGTCGTAATCAGTATTGCGCCGATCAGTAATTGATCTAGCATCGTCGCTCCTGCGTTGATTGATAAGTCGATGAATTTACCCATCTAGAGTGGCGTGATTTCGTGGGAAGTCAACATTTTTACTGCTAAGATATGTGACAAAAATAACCCTAAAGGAGTTCAACATGCTGAGAAAAGCGAGTGTTATCCTGCTTGCTGGCTTGCTCGCTCTGCCAAGTTTAGCGCGTGAAATGAGCCTGATCGAGACCGTAACGACCAAGCAAGTAAATAGTGTAGCTATTGCTGCAGATAGTGACCTTGCCGCATTTACCCGAGTAACTCCGCGGACCCCCTATGTCGATGATGACGGTGGTGCCCGCGTTGAGCTTTTCGTGGTCCGTGGTGAAGCTGAGCCGGTGCCTTTTATAGCGGGTGAACATGGCATCAGCCAAGTACAAATTCACGGTGATGCGATCTACTTCTTGAGTAAGCGTGATGGCGATAAGCATACCTCGCTTTATAAAATCTCGACGCAAGGCGGTGAGGCACAGCGAGTATTAAGCCATGAAAACTCAATTTCTAGCTACGCCCTGAGTGCTGACGGCCAATATATTGCCTTCCGCGCTCGCGCTAAGGCCGATGAAAATGCCAAGAAACTGCGCACCAAAGGCTTTAAAGCTGAAGTTTATGAAGAAGAATTCGAGTTTACCCATGCTTGGCTATTCAACACCACGGTTGAAGGTGCAAAACCTGTTCAAGTGACGACCGCTGAGCAAGTGTACTCAGTGGCATTTCGTCCAGCTGCTGAGCAATTGTTGGTTCGCACTGCTCCGACTGCGCTGGTCGATGATAACTATATGAGCAGTAACTACAAACTCATCGATTTTGCCGGTAACGAAGTCAGCCAATTCGAATCCATCGGTAAACTTGGTGCGGCTGAATTCTCGCCAGATGGTCGCTACCTTGCAGTAATTGGTGCGGCGGATTACAACGATCCAAGTGATGGTCGTTTGTATGTGTATGACACTGAACAAAACAATGCCCGTACCGAAGTGCTACCGAACTACATGGGGCATGTGCAAGATATCGCTTGGCGTCGCAACGACGAACTGATTTGGTTAGGTCATCGCGGCACTGAAACTGAAGTGCAAGCCCTCACCATGCAGTGGCTAGAAAGTCGGAGCTTACTCGAGCTTGGGCAAGCAATCGTCGTTGATATTGAAACGGCTCCAGGGCGCAACGATGTATTTGTCCGCGCACATACTGCAGAGCATCCGACTGAATTATTCCGGGTTCAAAACCAGCAGCTCATTCGGTTAACGGACTCCAACCCATGGCTTGCCGAAATCACCATGCCACGCCAAGAAACCGTGACGTATCTCGCTCGCGATGGGCTTGAACTCGAGGGCATCGTGGTTTATCCGACAGATTACCAAGAAGGCCAGCAATACCCACTGATCATGGTTGTGCATGGTGGTCCTGAAGCACATTACAGCAATGGTTGGTTGGACCGTTATGCGAGCCCAGTTAAATATGCTGCAAATAACGGTTACATGCTGTTCTTCCCCAACTATCGCGGCAGTACTGGGCGTGGCGTTGAGTTCTCGAAGCTTGGTCAAAACGACTATGCTGGAAAAGAGTTCGATGATCTCGTGGACGGTAAAGACTACTTAGTCGAGCAAGGTTTAGTTGACCCAACTAAAGTCGGCATCACCGGTGGCTCATATGGTGGTTATGCTTCAGCATGGGGCGCAACTGCGCTGACTGAGCACTTTGCTGCCAGTGTCATGTTCGTCGGCATCAGCGATAATATTTCTAAATTTGGTACCACAGATATCGCCAAAGAAATGCACGCAGTGCATGCGCGCAGCTATCCATGGGAAAAATGGCAATGGTATCTTGAGCGCAGCCCTATTTATCATGCAGAGCAGGCCCGTACGCCAATTTTGATTATGCATGGTAAAGAAGACACCCGAGTCCATCCGAGTCAATCGATGGAGCTTTATCGCTACCTGAAAACCCACGGAAATGTCCCAGTACGGTTAGTGCTATACCCAGGCGAAGGACACGGTAACCGCCGTGCCGCTGCGCAACTGGATTACAGCATGCGTTTAATGCGTTGGATGACCCACTTCCTCGTTGAAGGCGGGACCGAAGCGCCAGCGCACAACCTGCCGCACGCTGACAAGCTCTAAGAAAGAACTTCAAAAAAGGGCGCCAGTAGGCGCCCTTTTCTAATTCATCCATCAACTTACAGCTCTGGACCTGCCGCAACCAGCGCTGCACCTTCTTTAGTATCAGTAAATTTCTCGAAATTGGCAATAAACCGACGTGCCAAGTCTTGCGCCTTCACATCCCAATCGTTGGCAACTTCATAGGTATTACGTGGGTCAAGAATCGAGCTGTCTTCCACACCTGGCAGAGCGGTTGGCATTGCCAGATTAAAGTATGGCAGGTCGATAAACTCAGCGTCTTCGATGCTACTATCCAAAATCGCATCAATAATTGCCCGGGTTGCTTTAATCGAGATCCGCTTACCGGTACCGTTCCAACCGGTATTCACAAGATAAGCTTCAGCACCTGCCGCTTCCATCCGCTTGACCAATACTTCAGCGTATTTAGTCGGATGTAAGCTCAAGAAGGCCGCCCCGAAACAGCTTGAGAAAGTCGGTGTAGGTTCAGTAATACCGCGCTCAGTGCCGGCTAGTTTGGCCGTAAAACCTGACAAGAAATGATATTGCGTCTGAGCTTCAGTCAGTTTAGCAACCGGGGGTAACACACCGAAAGCATCTGCAGTTAGGAAGATAACTTTCTTCGCATGTCCTGCTTTAGAAACCGGCTTGACGATATTGTCGATGTGGTAAATCGGGTACGACACACGCGTATTTTCGGTTTTTGAGCCATCGTTAAAATCGACTGTGCCATCTTCTAAAACAGTAACGTTCTCAAGTAACGCGTCACGGCGAATCGCACGATAAATGTCTGGTTCGGCTTCTTCAGACAGGTTAATGGTTTTCGCATAACAACCGCCTTCGAAGTTGAACACACCATCATCGTCCCAGCCGTGCTCGTCATCACCGATTAACTTGCGTTTTGGATCGGTCGACAAGGTTGTTTTACCGGTACCTGAAAGGCCGAAGAAAATGGCGACATCGCCTTGTTCACCAACATTCGCAGAACAGTGCATTGAGGCAATGCCTTTTAACGGTAAGAAGTAGTTCATCATCGAGAACATACCTTTTTTCATCTCACCGCCGTACCAAGTACCACCGATCAATTGCATCCGTTCGGTCAAGTTAAAGGCGACGAAGTTTTCTGAGTTCACCCCGTGTTCTTGCCAGTTGCAGTTGATACATTTCGCTCCATTCATCACCACGAAATCAGGCTTAAAGGTTTTTAGTTCTTCTGCCGACGGACGGATGAACATGTTCTTGACGAAATGCGCTTGCCAAGCAACTTCAGTAATAAAGCGCACCGCTAACCGCGTGTCTTCGTTGGCACCACAGAAAGCGTCGATGACGAACAAACGTTTGTTCGACAACTGCTGAGTCACGATCCCTTTCAGGTCAGCCCATACTTCTGGAGTAATCGCTTTGTTGTCGTTTTTGCCTTGATCAGACCACCATAAGGTGTCACGCGTCGTGTCATCGCGCACAATGTACTTATCTTTTGGCGAACGGCCGGTAAAAATACCGGTATCAACAGCAACGGCACCAAGCTTAGTGACGCGACCTTTTTCATAACCTTCAAGGTCAGGACGAGTCTCTTCTTCAAAGAGCACATCGTAAGATGGATTGTGAACGATTTCAGTGACGTCTGTGATGCCGTATTGGCTCAAATCCAGATCAGTCATGGGTGGACTCCTGCGGGTCGAAACTAGGCGAAACATTTGGGTGAAAAAAGTGGTCGCGATAATACCCTAAAATACCGCAAAAAAACAGTCTAACAGCTGTTATAAGGGCCCAAAAAGTAGACCAAAAACGCTCTAATAGCGTCTTGCTGCGACCTATTAACGTGTTTTTGCGGCGAGCGCAGCAGCAACGACTGGCGCGGTAAACTGCTTAACTTCACCCCCGTGAATCGCAACTTCCTTCACCAAAGTTGATGAAATAAAAGAATTTTCTTCTGAAGGCGTTAAAAACACACTTTCCAGTTCCGGATACAAACGCCGATTCATATTAGCCAGTTGAAACTCATACTCGAAATCACTCACTGCACGCAGGCCACGAATTAAAACTGTGGCTTGGTGTTGCTTCGCAAAATCAACCAGTAATCCGGTAAAACCGACCACCCGCACATTCTTTAGGGGTTGAATCACTTGCTGTACGAGTTCAACGCGCTCTTCCAAACTAAACATGGGACGCTTGCTCGGACTGGCCGCGACCCCAACAATGACTTCACTAAACAAATTTGCGGCCCGTTCAATTAAATCGGCATGACCGTTGGTGATGGGATCAAAAGTACCCGGATAGATAGCCCGTTGGTGCATGAAATCTCTCCACTCGTCTAAATGAGGATGCGGATTTACCCCGAAATCGGTTAAACTAGGCGCATAGTAAATGAGACACCCGTAACCGGTGTGAATGAGCGGAGAATTACATGAAGCAAGATTTTTATCAACAACTCGAAGCGCAGTTAACCGAGCTGAAAAGCGAAGGGCTGTATAAAAGTGAGCGCATTATTTTAGGTGAGCAAGCAGCGGAAATTCAGGTCGGCAATGGCGAATCTGTGTTGAACTTCTGTGCCAATAACTACCTTGGTTTAGCCAACCATCCTGACCTTATTGCGGCGGCCAAAAAAGGCCTTGATGAGCATGGTTTCGGTACCGCTTCAGTGCGCTTTATCTGTGGTACTCAAGATATCCACAAAACCTTAGAAGCCAAGTTAAGTGAATTCCTCGGCACCGAAGATACAATTTTGTATAGCTCGTGCTTTGATGCCAACGGTGGCTTGTTTGAAACCTTAATGGGCCCTGAAGATGCGATTATCAGCGATGCTTTAAACCATGCCTCCATTATTGATGGCATCCGCTTGAGCAAGGCGAAACGCTATCGCTATGCAAACAATGACATGGCCGATTTAGAGGCGCGTCTACAACAAGCCAAAGCAGATGGCGCTCGGCATATTCTTATTGCCACCGATGGCGTGTTCTCGATGGATGGGGTTATCGCCAACTTACAAGGTATTTGTGACCTCGCCGACCAATATGGTGCGCTCGTCATGATGGACGATTGCCATGCCACTGGTTTTCTCGGTGAAAATGGCCGCGGTACCCATGAATACTGTAATGTGATGGGGCGCGTTGACATTATCACCGGTACGCTAGGGAAAGCACTTGGCGGCGCGTCAGGTGGCTACACCTCGGGTAAAAAGCACGTCATCGACTGGCTACGCCAGCGCTCACGCCCCTATTTGTTCTCGAACTCAGTTGCACCGGCTATTGTACAAGCTTCGATTCGGGTTCTCGAAATGCTTGCCGACGGCCATGAACTGCGCGCTAAATTGTGGGACAACGCCAATTATTTCCGCCAGCAAATGACTGCCGCTGGCTTTACGTTAAGTGGGGCCGATCATGCCATTATTCCGGTGATGATTGGTGATGCTAAGCTCGCCTCAGAAATGGCAGATCGCCTGCTCGCAGAGGGCATTTATGTGGTTGGCTTCTCATTCCCAGTGGTGCCACGTGGACAAGCCCGTATTCGAACCCAAATGTCAGCCGGACACAGTCGCGCTCAGCTTGACCGAGCGATTGCCGCCTTTACGCGCATTGGTAAAGAACTTGGCGTGATTAACTAAGAGAGCATTGATATGAAAGCATTAGCGAAATTACATGCTGAGCCCGGCATCTGGATGACCGAAACCGAGCAACCTGAGTATGGCTACAACGATTTATTGATTCGCATTAAAAAAACGGCAATCTGCGGCACCGATGTCCATATTTACAAATGGGACGAGTGGTCACAAAACACGATTCCGGTACCTATGGTTGTCGGCCATGAGTATGTCGGTGAAGTTGCCGCGATGGGCGACGGTGTGCGTGGCTTTAGTATTGGCGATCGCGTTTCGGGCGAGGGCCATATAACCTGTGGCCATTGTCGTAATTGCCGCGCCGGACGTCGTCATTTATGCCGCAATACGGTTGGCGTTGGCGTCAATCGTCCCGGCGCCTTTGCTGAGTACTTGGTGATACCCGCTGAAAATGCTTTCAAACTGCCTGATGACATCAGTGATGATCTTGCCGCTATTTTCGACCCGTTTGGTAATGCAGTACACACCGCATTGGCATTCGATTTAGTCGGTGAAGATGTGCTGATTACCGGGGCTGGTCCAATTGGCATTATGGCTGCCGCCGTAGCCCGCCATGTTGGTGCCCGACACGTCGTGATTACTGATGTTAATCCTTACCGTCTGGAACTCGCTACGCAAATGGGAGCAATCCGCGCAGTCGATGTCAGCAAAGAGAACCTGAAAGATGTGATGGCCGAACTTGGCATGAAAGAAGGCTTTGATGTTGGCCTCGAAATGTCTGGGGTCCCTTCTGCATTTTCGAGTATGCTAGAAACCATGAATCATGGTGGCAAAATCGCGATGTTGGGAATTCCACCAACAAGTGTTGCGATTGACTGGAATCAGGTTATTTTTAAAGGGTTAACCATTAAAGGAATTTACGGACGAGAAATGTTCGAAACCTGGTACAAAATGGCAAGCTTATTGCAATCAGGACTCGATCTTTCGCCGATTTTGACTCACCAATTGCCGGTGGCAGAGTTCCAAAAAGGTTTCGATATCATGGTTTCTGGGCAGTCGGGTAAAGTTATTTTAGATTGGACCGACGCGTAAATGCCGCGTCCAGCGAGGTAAATTATGGCTGATTTCAAGCGCATTAATGTCACTACAGCAAAGCAACTTCATGCAGCAGGTGAGGCTCGTTTCGTCGATATTCGCGATCAGCGTTCTTTTGCCTTAGGCCACATTCCGGGCGCTGAGCAACTAAATAACAGCAACCTCGCTGAGTTTTTGAATAGCGTCGGGGCAGCTGAACATGTCGTGGTGGTTTGCTATCACGGTAATAGTAGCCAAGGCGCAGCGCAATATCTGGCGGAGCAAGGAGTTGACCCGGTCAGTAGCCTCGATGGCGGTTTTACTGCTTGGGCCCAGCAATTCCCAGATGCAGTGGAGCGAAGTTAAATGAAAAAACTGCTCGCCAGTAAGCATCACGACCAAGTTCGGGCTGCCTATGAGTTCTTAACGTCTCAAGGGGTTCCCGTCACGGTCAGTGAGAAAGGCGAGCAGCTCGAAATTTGGGTGATTCAAGCCAGTTATTTCGCTCATGCCAAGGCACTTTTGCAAGAATTCAAGGATAATCCCGAAACAGTTCAAGCAAATACCGCTAACACTTTCACGGCACCCACAGCTAGCGCTACCCCAAAGGCCAACTTATGGGAGCGCTTGCGCGTGTTTGCCGGGCCCTTCACTCTGGTTTATGCGGCACTGGTGATCTTGGTTTTTATTGGTTTAAATACACCCGCCAGCGAAACCATTCGAGATTATCTGCATATTTCTGATTACTGGAACGAGTGGCCTTGGTCACAGCCATGGCGGTTCGTCACCCCTGCGTTATTGCACTTTAGCGCGGTTCATATTGTATTCAATTTAGTCTGGTGGGTTTACCTCGGCGGACGCTTTGAAAACCTCTACGGTAGCACCTGGCTTGTCCTAGCTTGGCTCAGTTGCGCGGTGATTTCGAATGTCGCCCAATTTATTGCAGCTGGACCATTTTTTGGTGGGCTGTCTGGGGTCGTGTATGGCCTATTTGGCTTGGCGGTCGTGCTGGCTTGGCAAAACCCACGCCATCCACTTTATCTCCCACCTGGTCTGATCGCCTTTATGCTGATTTGGCTTGCCCTTGGCTATAGTGGCTTGCTCTGGGTCAACATCGCCAACACTGCGCATACTGCGGGTTTGTTGAGTGGGCTCGGATTCGGTCTAATAATGCGCTTTACAGCCTGGCAGCGTGCGCGTTCGTAATGCGTTATCCGAGTTTTTCATTTCCGGTTATTCCAAGTACCAGTCGGGCACAGTGGCAGGCACCACAGCAGCTCAACGCTGCTGAGCAACAGCAACTGACCGCAGCGCTACAGGAATGGTTACTCGACTCAGACTCACTCACCGCAAAATTAAAGCGCTATTATTCGACCTTCGAGGTTCAAGTGATTGGCCAAGCAACGATTCCAGTGACCCACAATGAAGCGCAATGGCTCGCCTTAGATGAGCAAGCAACGGTGCGCGAAGTGATCCTCTGGTGTGATCAGCAGCCGATGGTGTTTGCTCGCAGTGTTTTCCCCCATGCAGCATTACAGCAAGCGGGGCTGGCACTGGCCGAGCTTGGCAACAAGCCACTTGGCGAGCACCTGTTTCAACAAACTGATTTGAGTCGCGGCGACATCGAAGTGTGTGCATTTGCGGCCGATTCCACGGTTGGACAACTCAATCAACAGCTCGGTGGGGTAGCGCAAACCGTATGGGGTCGACGCAGTCGTTTTGCGACTCGGGGACATCACATTTTGGTCGCTGAAGTCTTTTTAAGTGCCTCGGCAGCTTATCAAAATACCCTTGCGGAGGAATCATGAACGCACCCCTTAGCCAACGCCTGAACGCTTATCTGCGCTTAATGCGAGTTGACCGACCAATCGGAACCCTGTTGCTCGCTTGGCCAACACTTGCGGCACTGTTGGTGGCGAGCCAAGGGAATCCACCGTTGGAAATCATCGTCTGGTTTATGCTGGGGGTCTTTATTATGCGCTCGGCCGGTTGCGTCATTAATGACTTTGCCGATCGCAAGGTCGATGGCCATGTTGAACGGACTAAATTACGACCGCTGGCAAGTGGTGAGTTGCAGCCGTGGCACGCGATTTTGATCTTCGTGTTGTTACTGAGCGTCGCGCTATTTATCGTTTTGCAATTGAATCAAACCACCTTATGGCTCGCCTTTGGAGCGGTTGCCGTCGCAACCTTATACCCCTTCTGTAAACGCTTTACCCATTTGCCGCAATTCGTCCTCGGGATTGCTTTTAGCTTTGGGATTTTGATGGCTTACACAGCCGTCGATGCACCGCTTGATGGCACCGCGTGGCTGCTGTTTTTCGCTAATATTATTTGGACTGTGGCTTATGATACTGAATACGCCATGGCTGATCGGGCCGATGATCTCAAAATTGGTGTGAAATCAACAGCTATTCTATTTGGCGGCTGGGATCGTTTGATTATTGGAGCCTTACAACTTGCTTGTCTAGTGCTGTGGTTTTGGCTTGGACACATGCTGCAAGCTGGACTCAGTTATCAACTCGCCTTGCTCCTGATCGCGGGGCTTTTCGCCTGGCAGCACAAGCTGCTATGGTGGCGCGAGCCGCAGGCTTGTTTCCAAGCCTTTTTACATAACAATCATGTCGGTTATGTGCTCGTGCTCGCGCTTGCCATCCATTATTGGTTTTAAACTTTATAGTTCTGCACTGATTCGCGAATACTCTGCATCACCACTGGTTCAAGCAGCGCATCGAGTGCGTCGCTGAAACCTGCAACGCGCTGATCAGGAATAAAGTCGCCATCACCATTCACGTCAATGAACTGTTCCCGCTTCAGAGTTGCAATCAAGCTACTAATAAGTTTCTTATCGAAAAACTCGGGCGCACTCACACCATGTAAGTAGCTCAAACGCTCGGCTACTTCGACCGCGGCTCGCTCCAATTGCGCGCGACCAAGTGGGCTGCGTTGCTGTAGCAATTCCAGCAGAATTGCGTAACGCTGCAGCGTTTCACTGCTGGCTCGAGCCAACAATTCGAGTCGCCCGTGCGCCGCACTAGAGGTAGCGACGGTGCGATATTCTTGGCTGCCAGCGTCACCTTGAGTTACAAAACCAAGCCGCGTGAATTCCTCAAGTAAAGCGGCAACCCACAAGCTTAAGTCTTCTGCTTCATGGCTAACAAAAAGTTCCTGTTGGAGCAGCGGGTGCAATGACTCAAGTAAGGCCGTCACTTCAGCCACAGTAAACTTGCGGTGGGCACATGCATAAGCCGCAATAATGGCTGGCACAATCATCACGTGCATGATGTTATTGCGATAATAGGTCATCGCAATGGCACTTTGCCCATCGAGGTGAATCACATCCCCTAATGGATCGGCTTGCACCTTAAACTTGTCATGAATTGAGGCGAGCTGCCAGAGCTCCTCGCCCGATTGTTTCGGGACATAAATATCTAAGCTATAAGGCACTTCACGTGCTAATTGCAAGTAAACGTCAAGCTGCTCTATTAATGCTTGTTTGGACAAGCTGTGATGCTCAGCGCTAAGCAGTGCAAGCGCTGTTAAATTAACGCTATTTAGCGCTGCAGCATTATTGATGCGGAACATAATTTGCTCGGCTAATAAGTTAACCGTCGGTGTCAGCCAGCGCGGTCGCGATGGCTCTTCCGCACCGTGAGTTATTTCACTGCGCCAATCAGGCTGGATCTGATCGAGCATGTCGCCCAAGTTAATCGGCTTACCAAAGGTCACAAAGCCATGGCCAAAGTCACGTAAATGGCGCAAGCTGCTGAGCACCTGAAAGACAGATTCTTTTTCTTTTGACTTCCCTTTCAACTCTTTTAAGTAAGTGCCCACTTCCATGATGTGCTCGTATCCTAGGTACACAGGCACCAAACTAATCGGCCGAGTTTGGCCTCGCAACATCCCCTGCACTGTCATTGCCACCATGCCGGTCTTCGGCGCAAGCAAACGTCCGGTGCGGCTACGTCCGCCCTCGGTAAAATATTCAACTGGATAGCCTTTTTGGAACAACCGGTTCAAGTATTCACGGAACACAGTCGCGTAAAGCTTATTGCCTTTAAAGCTGCGCCGGATAAAAAATGCGCCGCCGCGGCGGAACAAAGGTCCGGCAGGGAAGAAATCAAGATTCACACCCGCCGCAATATGCGGTGGCACCAGCCCTTCTTTATAAATGACATAACTAAGTAGCAAGTAATCCATATGGCTGCGGTGACAGGGCACATAAATCACTTCATGGCCGGCTTGAGCCAAGGCCCGAATACGGTCGCCGCCCTCCACATGCACACCGCTGTAGATTTTGCTCCACAGCCACGCCATAAACCGATCTAATACGCGGACCAAGGTTTCGCTGTAATTCGCTGCGATTTCGTCAAGATATTTGGCCGCTTGTTTTTGCGCCTGAGCATGACTAATCTTCTTGGCCTTGGCTTCATCCCGAATCGCCTGCTGTAACGCTTGGCTTGCCAGCAATTCGCTGATGACCTGCTTGCGCTCCATCATTTGCGGGCCAGCCACTGCATGGCGCAAACGCACGAAATGAACTCGAGCCACGCGCGCTAGCTTATGGGCGATGCGTCGATCAGTACCAAATTGTTCAGCCATCGGACGCACCTGTAGTGGCCGACTGCCGCGCACCAAAATATTGCGGCCCGAAAACAGGACTAACCAAAACTTACGCCACATCCCTGGGTCATCAAGGTCACTTACCATGGTCTTGCCGGCGCGCCCCTCTTGCCCAGACTTGCGCCCCCAAAACAGTCCAAGTGGGACGACTCGCACCGCCAGACTTGGATCTTTCGCATGGGCTTCGAGTAATTGCTGGAAGGTATCAACGGCCTGCTCCGCTGCCTTGGTTTTCGCCGGAGCAAGATACAATAAGCGGGGATACGCTGTTCCATTGAGCCACAGTGGCTCGTGTAAATCTGGCAAGCCTTCGGCGCGCAACGCACGTTGGGCAACCAATTGGTCGGTTGCCGACTGCGATCGCATCACATATACCACTTGATCAGCGTGATCCGTGGTTTTCACCTCACTATCTAAGATGGTCTCAAAGCGGGTAAACCAGCGCGTCGGGCCGCGCAATATCGCGCGCCAGAATGGGATCCAACTCATACCAATGCCTCTTGTTTGGGTTCGCTCAAACAGTCTTGCCCCCTATTGTATGCTGAACGCCGCAGAAAAAATATCCTAAAAATAGTTGCACAACCCAAAACACTGTATATACTGACAGTATCACTGTATAGATAAACAGGTACGAGAATGCGCCCACTTACTCCGCGTCAACAAGAGATTTTAGACCTCATTAAAGACAATATTGAGGCAACTGGAATGCCACCTACGCGTGCCGAAATCGCGCAGCGGCTGGGGTTTAAATCGGCGAACTCAGCTGAAGAGCATTTGAAAGCACTCGCTCGTAAGGGCGTCATTGAAATGCTTCCGGGAATGTCGCGTGGGATCCGCTTAGTTGGCGTTGAAGAAGAAATTGAAGGTTTACCACTGATTGGCCAAGTCGCTGCTGGTGAACCCATTTTGGCGCAACAACACGTCGAGAGTCATTACAAAGTCGACGAAAGCCTGTTTCATCCGCATGCGGATTTCCTCCTTCGAGTGAACGGAATGAGCATGAAGGATATTGGAATTTTAGATGGTGACCTGCTCGCAGTTCACAAAACTCACGAAGCACGCAATGGCCAAATTGTCGTCGCCCGAGTGGATGAGGATGTCACCGTTAAGCGCTTTGAGCGTAAAGGCAATATGATTTTACTTCACCCAGAGAACGAAGAGTTCTCACCGATTCAAGTCGATTTAACGCAAAACTACTTCACCATTGAAGGGTTAGCGGTTGGGGTGATTCGAAATGGAGCATGGTTATGAGAAACGGTTTCAACAGTGGCTATCAAGCCAACCCTGAACTAAATCAGGACATCTTTTTTCAAAGTGAAGAGCATTTGTCTCTCGACCTTATCAGTGTTGTGGAGCAAGTCGCTGCAACCGCAATTCGTACCAACGATTGGATCACAGTCATTGGCGGCAACCGTGATGTCATTGCGGCACTCGTCCAAGCTGGCGTAAGCCGAGGCCGGATTCGCTGGGTTGTCGGTCGCGATGCAGACCAACGTGAATGGGCAACGGAACAAGCTCTATTAGCAGGTACAAGTAGTGTTGTCTTGAGCTGGTTAGAGCATCTGACCCCACGGGCACAACAGCGCTTAAAAATGGCCAGTAAAGTAAGTGCCACGCAAAGCTATATTTTTAACGATATCCCTTCTCTTGCACCACTCCACTAAATCCTCGCAAGATGTAGGAATAGAAACGGGCGGCCAATTGGCCGCCTTTTTTTACATCTGAGATAAAAATTATTGATTTAATCGGTGGCTTTTTCATCACGTCATGGTATTTTGATCCATGCAGCTTACTGCTAACACAATAAATAAAAATAACTTAATCAGAACAACAAAGGGTTAGTAGGGAAAGCGATTTTCTATCCGGGAAATGCTGTTCCTTTTTCTGCTTCCCTCTTTGTTCTTACGACTCGCACTTCGGTGTATTCGCGGGCAACCGCGTCGGAAGAATGAGAGGAGACGTCGCGTGAGAACGAGACTCATCACCGCACTTGCGGCTGGGTTACCCCTGGCTGCGAGCGCACAATCGCAATTAAACTTAACTCAGGGTGTAACTGAGGTAAGTAACCGCGTCTATGACTTACACATGACCATCTTTTACATTTGCTGTGTAATTGGTGCCATTGTGTTTGGGGCTATGTTTTATTCAATGTGGCGCCACCGTAAGTCAAAAGGCTATAAACCCGCTTCTTTCCATGAAAACGTAAAAGTCGAAATCGCTTGGACTGTTATTCCGTTCCTGATCTTGGTCGGTATGGCGATTCCAGCAACTTCGACCCTGCTCGCAATGGAAGATACTTCTGAAGCAGATGTCACCGTCTTGGTCACAGGCTCGCAATGGAAGTGGCACTACAAGTACTTAGACCGCGATGTCGAATACTTCAGCCTGCTAGCGACGCCGCGGCAACAGATCGAAAACCGTCTGGATAAAGGCGAAAACTATCTGCTTGAAGTTGACCGTCCACTGGTCATTCCAACAGATACCAAAGTACGCTTCTTAATTACCTCTGATGACGTTATCCACTCTTGGTGGGTACCTGACTTTGCAGTGAAAAAAGATGCGAACCCGGGCTTTATTAACGAAGCTTGGACCAAAGTTGACGAACCAGGTATCTATCGTGGTCAGTGCGCGGAGCTCTGTGGTAAAGACCATGGCTTTATGCCGGTCGTCGTCATCGCCAAAGAGCCAGCCGAGTATCAGGCTTGGTTGGATGAGCAAGAACGCATGCAGCGCGAAGCCAAAGCTGAAGAACAACGCCTGCTGGCAATGTCGATGAGCATGGATGAGCTAATGGAACTCGGCGAGCGCGTTTACCTCGGTAACTGTGCCGCGTGCCATCAGCCTAACGGCCAGGGTATCCCGGGTGTTTTCCCAAGTTTAGTGGGCACTGAGATGATGTTGAATGATATCAACGGGCATATCGATATTGTCGTCAACGGCAAAAACGGTACCGCCATGCAATCGTTCAAAAACATGCTCAGCCTGCGTGAAATTGCAGCGGTCGTCACCTACGAGCGAAATGCTTGGGGTAACAATACCGGTGACATGGTCCAAGCGGCTGATGTCAATGCTTACGTAAACGAATAAGGGAGACCCAATTATGAGCACAGTTGTTGGCGAGATGGATCATCACGATCATCACCATGCTCCAACGGGCATTTCCCGTTGGCTGTTTACTACGAACCATAAAGATATTGGCTCACTCTATCTATGGTTCAGTTTCATTATGTTCTTGGTCGGTGGCTCAATGGCGATGGTGATTCGCGCTGAGCTATTCCAACCAGGATTACAACTTGTTGACCCCCATTTCTTTAATCAGATGACCACAGTGCATGGTCTGATTATGGTCTTTGGGGCAGTCATGCCAGCTTTCACCGGGCTTGCCAACTGGATGATACCAATGATGATTGGTGCACCGGATATGGCGCTACCGCGGATGAATAACTGGAGTTTCTGGATTCTGCCTTTTGCTTTTGCCATCTTGCTCGCCTCGCTATTTATGGAAGGCGGCGGCCCAGCATTCGGTTGGACCTTCTATGCACCGTTATCGACCACTTACAGTGGCGACTCAACGGCACTGTTCGTGTTCTCGGTTCATATCATGGGGATTTCCTCGATTATGGGCGCCATTAACGTGATCGTGACGATTATGAATATGCGCGCACCAGGCATGACCTATATGAAGATGCCGTTGTTCGTGTGGACTTGGTTTATTACCGCCTTCTTGTTAATTGCGGTGATGCCAGTTCTCGCAGGTGCAGTAACCATGGTATTGACCGATAAATACTTCGGCACCAGCTTCTTTGATGCAGCGGGCGGTGGTGACCCAGTGATGTTCCAGCACATTTTCTGGTTCTTTGGCCACCCCGAAGTTTACATCATGATCTTGCCATCGTTCGGGATCATTTCAGCGATTATACCGGCCTTCTCGCGCAAGAAACTGTTCGGTTATGCGTCGATGGTTTACGCCACCGCAGCGATTGCTGGCTTAAGCTTCCTTGTATGGGCTCACCATATGTTTACTACTGGGATGCCGGTAGCCGCAGAACTATTCTTCATGTACTGCACCATGCTGATCTCGGTTCCAACTGGGGTGAAAGTCTTTAACTGGGTTGCCACCATGTGGCGCGGCTCGATGACATTCGAAGTGCCGATGCTGTTTGCGTTAGCCTTCGTCATCTTGTTCACCATCGGTGGTTTCTCGGGCTTGATGTTGGCGATCACGCCAATTGATTTCCAATACCACGATACCTACTTCGTGGTTGCTCATTTCCACTATGTTTTGGTGAGTGGCGCGATTTTCTCAATCATGGCAGCAGCCTACTACTGGCTACCTAAGTGGACCGGTCATATGTATGACACCACCCTGGCGCGCTGGCACTTCTGGACCTCGTTAATCTCAGTCAATGTGCTGTTCTTCCCGATGCACTTTGCAGGTCTTGCTGGAATGCCTCGGCGGATCCCGGATTATGCGGTGCAATTCGCTGACATCAACCAAATCGTAAGTATCGGTGGATTTGCGTTCGGCTTATCACAGCTGATCTTCTTATGGGTGGTGATTAAGTGCGTGCGTACCGGTGAAAAAGCACCGGCTAAACCGTGGGAAGGTGCAGAAGGCTTAGAATGGACTGTGCCATCACCTGCGCCTTATCACACCTTTGAAACACCACCGAAGGTAGACTAAGCCATGAGTGAAGCACCTCAAACTGAACCGCGCCCAGATAATGGGCGCATCATTCGGCGGCTGCTATTAACAGTCGCTGGGATGTTTGCGTTCGGCTTTGCCCTTGTGCCGCTCTATGAAGCTTTCTGTGATTTAACCGGGTTTAATGGACGCACTCGTAACGAAGCGGCTGCTGTCAGCACGCATCAAGTTGACACTAGTCGCACTGTGAACGTGCAGTTTATTACCCGCAATGCACAAGGGATGCCGTGGGATTTTAAAGCTGAAATGAACAGTGTCCGAGTTCACCCCGGTGAAACTCGCGTTGTGAATTTTCTAGCAAGCAACCCAACCGGCAGCAACATGGTCGCCCAAGCGATTCCTTCCGTTGCTCCCGGTGAGGCGGCGCTGTATTTAAACAAAACAGAGTGTTTCTGTTTTAACCAACAACCGCTACAAGCGGGTGCCGATACCGCGATGCCGATGCAGTTTTATCTTGACCCGGATATTCCGGAGCATATTCACACATTAACCTTGTCATACACGCTGTACGATATGACAGCCAATGCTACACCGGATGTGTTGGCGCAAATGGCGCCAGCCAACTGAGGACTTGTTATGGCAGAAAAACACGAAAAATATTATGTCCCAGCTTCGAGCCCGTGGCCGATTGTTGGGGCGATTGGTCTTGGCCTGATTGCTTTTGGAGCCGGCCACACCGTTATTGAATCAAGCAAAGAAATTGATGGCTGGGGCGCAGAAGTTTTACTCGCTGGGCTTGCCGTTATTGTGGTGATGTTGTTTGGTTGGTTCCGTGACCAAATCAACGAATCGATGGCGGGGCTCTACAGCGCTCAGCTGAGCGCTTCGTACCGACAGGGTATGAGCTGGTTTATTTTCTCCGAAGTCATGTTCTTTGCGGCCTTCTTCGGCGCACTTTTCTATGCCCGCTTTATTGCCGTTGAGTGGCTTGGTGGAGCCAGTAATAATGCCATGACCAACGAAATATTATGGCCTGGCTTTGAGGCGATGTGGCCGCTCACTGAAACGCCTGGAGGAATTGAGTCAGGCAGCATGGGGTGGTTTGGCTTGCCACTTTATAACACCATCATTTTGATTGTGTCATCGGTGACCTGTCACTTTGCCCATGTCAGCTTAGAGAAGAATAAGCGGACGCCACTGAAACTTTGGCTTGGCGCGACCATTATCTTGGGCTGTATCTTCTTGTACTTACAGGGTTGGGAATACGTCCATGCTTATAATGAGCTTGGCTTAACCTTGGATTCAGGCATTTATGGCAACACTTTTTACATGTTAACTGGCTTCCATGGGATGCACGTGACCCTTGGAACCTTAATGTTGATTGTGATGTTTTTCCGAGTATTGAAGGGGCACTTTACCCCAGATAATCACTTTGCTTTCCAAGCCACCAGTTGGTATTGGCACTTTGTCGATGTGGTTTGGGTGTGCTTGTTTATTTTTGTTTATATTCTCTAAGATGAGAGCGCACGGCCTTACAACTAGTAAGGTCGTGCGTGCGGCACAAGCACCCCGCTGGCAAGCAGAATGATGATGATGATCATCGCCAGCGCAGACCACATCACCCGCTTACCTAGGTAGTGACTCATAGATGGCTTGTTCGGATCGTTTTTCAACATTGCAAACAAGGCTCTAAATAAGTTCACCACCATAAACAGCATGAGTAGTACGAGGATGATTTTCGCTAAAATTTCCATGTTTGTATCTCGAAATAAAATTGCGTTGATCCTCACTGTGCTTGTTATCAGCATCTTGGTCAAGCTTGGTTTCTGGCAACTCGACCGAGCGGAGCAAAAACGTCAGCTATTTGCTGATTACGCCGAGCAGCAGCTGCCACTCAATTTGAACGACCCAACCGCGGCTGAACCAGAGCGTTACGCAAGCGTTGAGATTTCTGGGCAATTCGAAGCAAATCGCTACTTTTTATTAGATAACCAAATTCTCAACGGCCAAGTCGGCTACCAAGTGATCGGCTTGCTGACCCCGCAACCAGCACTTAGTGACACATTAGTCTTGGTCAACTTAGGCTGGGTTCCCGTCGGCTCGAACCGAGCCGAATTGCCGCAACTTGAGCTGCCGCAAGGCGTTTTAACGATTCCAGGGCGTTATTACCAGCCGAGTGAATTCGGTTTTCAGTTAAGCGATCACATCCTTGAGCAGGGGCCATGGCCACAGCGGATTCAGCGGCTTGATATTGAAAGCCTAAGTGAACTGACACAACTTCCCTTAGCGCCCTATGTGGTGCTACTCTCAGAACAAGCAGAATTCGGTTGGCCGCGACAATGGCAACCTCAAGTTATGGCACCGGAAAAGCATCAGGCATATGCATTGCAGTGGTTTAGTCTTGCGCTCGCATGTGTCGTTGTGTTTATTTTTGCCAGTCGTTCCAGAACAAAAACAACAGAGGAATGAAGATGTCATCTGTGAAAAAATCTCGCGCCACATTAATTGGTGTCGCTCTTGCCTTTATCATCCCGATCATTGGGGCGAAATTAGTGCTTGATCAACATTGGTATCAGGGCGCTGCCACCAATCAGGGCATCATGTTAGTCCCGCCAGTTGAATTAGGTGAGCTCAAACAGGGTTTACCCGAAGGTTGGGTGGTCTTGTTACCGCAAACGGGCGCTTGTGGCCTAGCTTGTCAGCAAGGCCTATATGCAATTAACCAGTTGGATGTTGCACTTGGCAAGGAGTCAGGGCGTGTGAGCCCAGTCTTCCTTACCCCAACCCCAACTGAGCATGACTTAAGTCAGACTCCTGTAGTTAAAGCTGTAGCCGATGCAGAATTGAGCCAACCGTTTGCAAGCTTACCCGCAGACCAAATTTTTATTATTGACCCACTCGGTAATGTCATTCTCCACTACCCGCTTCATCAAGACGAGGAAGCGATGCGGATGGAAGCCAAAAGTGTGTTGAGCGATTTACGCAAATTATTAAAACTTTCGAGAGTAGGATAAGACCATGCGCGGCCTCGTCAAATTTGCCCTTATTTTAACTGTAGTCGTTATTGTCCTTGGTGCCTTTACTCGGCTTACGGATGCTGGACTCGGGTGTCCTGATTGGCCAGGATGTTATGGCACACTGACCGTTCCCAAAACCGATGCACAACTCGAGCGAGCAGTCGAGTTGTGGCCCCATGCACCAGTTGAATACAACAAAGCATGGAACGAAATGATTCACCGCTATGCGGCGGGAACTTTAGCTTTAGTGATTCTTGGTATCTTTATTACCGCCCTTGTGCGCAAACGACGCTACCCAGAAACCCCGGTTAAATTACCTGCACTGTTGCTGGCACTGATTATTTTCCAAGCGGCACTTGGCATGTGGACAGTGACCAAAAACTTGCAACCTTTGATCGTCATGGGGCACCTGCTTGGCGGTTTCACCACCTTCTCACTCCTAACTTTACTGCACTTGCGCCTGACCCGGGTGCATTTACCCCTAGGCGATGCTGGTGTGCGAACCCTGCGCGGCTTAGCGCTTTTCGCTTTACTCACAGTTATCGGCCAGATTGCGTTAGGTGGCTGGGTGGCCGCCAACTATGCTGCCATGGCATGTACTGAGCTACCGCTCTGTGAGGGCGATTGGGTCAGTAAAATCGATATTCCAGGAGCGTTCTCTGTGCCCGCGGCAGAAACCTACCAATACGGCGCACATGACTACGGCGAACGAGTCACCATGCATATTGCACATCGTTTAGGTGCGGTTTTGGTAACTGTAGTGGTCGGCGTGCTGCTATTTTTGGGTTATAAGCGCGCTTCCTCGAATGTCATTCGTCGTAGCTTGAATTGGGTTGCGCTGTTACTGGTGATTCAGCTAGCCTTGGGTTTAACCAACGTCATTATGCTGTTGCCATTAAGTGTTGCGGTAGCGCATAACTTATTCGGCGCACTATTAATGGCCAGTTTGGTCGCTCTAAATTATAAATTAGCGCGCAATGCCTAGCATAAAGACGCTGCGATAATAACACGATAAACAGAACACAAGATGTACCATTATGAGCAATACAAGCGAACTAAAAGCGGACTCAGCCCCATTGGCGGCGGACGCTAAAAAACAAGCGGGCTGGCGCGACTATCTCGAGCTGACCAAGCCCAACGTGGTGTTGTTGCTGTTATTAACGGCATTGGTGGGGATGTGCCTAGCGACAGAAACTTGGGTCGCTTGGCAAATTCTGATACCTGCCCTCGCTGGGATCGGCTTGATGTCCGGCTCAGCAGCTGCCATCAATCACCTTGTTGATCGCCATATCGATGCGCGGATGGCACGGACATTGCGGCGTCCACTGCCTTCAGGGTCGCTCTCACCGAAGCGGGTGTTAAGCTTCGCTGCGATCATCGGCGGGCTAGGCTTTGCGATTTTGGCGCTGTGGGTCAATATGCTCACGGCTTGGCTGACATTTGCCAGCTTGGTGGGGTATGCCTTTATTTACACCATGTACCTTAAGCGTGCGACGCCACAAAACATTGTTATCGGTGGCCTTGCTGGTGCTGCACCACCGCTACTGGGCTGGACTGCAGTAACCAACGAGATTCATCCGTTCGCGATTATGTTGGTCATGATTGTATTCACCTGGACACCACCGCACTTTTGGGCCTTAGCCGTGCATCGCGCCAAGGACTACGCCAAAGCTGAAATCCCCATGCTGCCGGTGACCCATGGCATAGAATTCACCAAAACCTGTATTTTGCTGTACACCATTTTGCTCGGCATTATTTGTTTATTGCCTTATTTAATCGGCATGTCAGGTGTCATTTATCTGATTGGTTCCAGCATCTTAAGTATTTGGTTCTTAGGCTACGCTTGGAAGCTCAAATTTGCGCCGAGCAAACTGACTGCTTTTAAAATGTTCAAGTTTTCAATTTGGCAGTTGATGGCTTTATTTATTTTGCTACTGGTCGATCACTACGTTGGACCGGCACCGGTCTTAATGGGGTAACACATGCGAATTCTTCTTGCCATCGCCGCAGCGATCGCAATCATTGCCGGCGTTGCGGTACAGCAGTTATGGCCCAAAGCTGAACCTAAAGCTTTGGTCTATGATCCAGCCCGCGCTATTCCTGAATTCAGTCTTGAGTCGACCGCGGCTACGAGCGTGGGGACTGAGGCACTCGTCGGTCAGTGGACTTTGCTCTTTACCGGTTACACCTATTGCCCTGATATCTGTCCGACCACGATGGCAGATTTGCGGCGGATCATGCCAACCCTCAGCGCAAGCACAGATGTTCCGGTCAAAGTTTGGATGATATCGGTCGATCCACCGCGTGACGATATCGAGCGCTTAACACAGTATACCGGCTTCTTTGGTCCAGAATTTGTGGGCGTCCGGGGCGAGCATCCGCAACTGTACCCCTTTGTGACGAATCTTGGTTTGATGTATTCGGTGCCTGATGAGGGCGCCACGGATTACCTCGTTAATCACAGCGCCGCTATTATCTTGGTCAACCCAGCCGGTCATTTGCAGGCCATATTCAAAGCTGAACATGTGCCCGGTAAAATCCCGACCGTCAACATGGACCAATTAGCCGCTGATTTTGCGCTTATTGCTGACGCCTACTAATCAGGCCAGCGTCCGTTTTCATCAGGGCGAACCAACGGCACTGAGTACCAATAAAAGCGACCGCTCTCACTGATACTCGGTGCCGTACAATTAACGCGTGATCGGCCAATGGGCGGTTGTTTTGGCAAGGTAAAGGTCAAAGCTGAACCATCATCACTTGGTTGAATGACATCTGCACCGTAAAAGCACTGCACTTGATGACGATGCAAATCCTGATGCGGTGCCAACTCAATACTTATCGTTAACTGCTCGGTGTCATGCTCCAGCACCATATCCTGCGGGTGATGCTCTACCACCGGCATCGGCAGCGATAGAATTTTGGTGCGCAAGGTATCAAGCGCCGCATAGCGCCCCGATGCGGGAAACCGCGGAATTGCCGCAGGGTGACTCAAACGCCCCCAAGCACCTGAGTGTTGACCAAAGGCCAAATAACCGATTTGCCGCAACGCCTCGGCCAGTTCAAAAGAAAACTCACCGTATGGGTAAGCCAACATCGGCTGCGGCTGATCGAAGTGCTGCTCAATTTGTGCCTGTGCAGCCCGCACATCGGCGAGCTCTCGGGCAAGCCACGCACGCTCAGTCACCCCTGGCTCACGCCACGTCATGTGATGGTGTTCATTGGTGTGATTGGCAATTTCAGCACCGTATTCGGTTAGGATCTTAAGTTGTTCCCAACTCATATATTGGCGCGGGTTTTCTGCCATTAACTTAGGATTCACAAAAATAGTGAAAGGGTACCGGTAGCGCTCAAACACTTCGCGACCATTCACAAACACATTCGCCCAACCATCGTCAAAAGTAATTGCGGCGGCGCGCTTAGGCAGCGTTCCGGCAGCGAGCCGTTGCTTAGCTTCAGTGAGCGATAGCACAGTGAAATCGAGCTCTTTCAATAAAGCAAAATGCGCTTCAAGTTCGGCGGCTGTTACCGAAGTGACGCGTGGGGTATCATCACCGACATGATGGTATTGTAAAATCACAATACCGCGCTCGGCCTCGCGGTGCGGGGATGCAGAATTCGGCAAGGCATAACTCACAGACGTAAAGACGACAGCGAACGCTATGACGCAAACACCAAACCAAAATTTCACAACTTCCCTCCTTGCCCGTTTTGGACCGCTAACTGATCACCGCCGCATTTTCGCAATTGCGGTGCCCATGATTGTATCAAATATTGCCGCTCCTATGCTCGGTTTAGTAGATACGGCGATTATCGGCCATTTGCCCAATTCAATTTACTTAAGCGCCGTTGCACTTGGCGCTATGGTGGTGAGTTTTATTTATCTGCTCGCAGTGTTTTTGCGCATGACCACGACCGCCGAAATGGCTGCCGCTTTTGGCGCAGACGACCGCCGAGCCCAGCGCAGCATTACCTATCATGCACTTATTATTGCGCTGTTACTGGGGGGAGTGATCATTGCACTGCGCCCTTGGCTAACTGAGTTCGCCTGGTGGCTCATTGAGCCGCAAGCTAACTTGCTAACCCTCGCCTCAGACTATATTGAGATCCGTCTTTGGGCCGCGCCAGCCGCTTTGATCAATCTGGTGATATTGGGCGTGCTATTAGCGCGCCAACGTGCTCGCCAAGCGATGTTTCTGGTGATCTTCACCAATGCGGTGAATGTGATCGCCGATATTATTTTTATTATCGGGCTGGATTTAAATGTTGCGGGCGCTGCCTATGCTTCAGTCCTCGCCGAAATCAGCACGGCGATGTTAGGGCTGTGGTTGATTCGTCAGCAACTCCCTCGGCGCAGCGAATTACGACTCGAGCAGGCCCATTTGACTCGCTTTATCGGGATGAATCGCGATGTTTTTATTCGCTCGCTCGCACTGCAACTGTGTATGGCAACCATGACTGGCTATGCGGTAGCTTTTGGCACAGTCGTGGTGGCGGCGAATGCCGTGCTGATGCAATTTCTCATGCTCATTTCGCTCGGCTTAGATGGTGTGGCCTATGCCGTTGAAGCGCTCGTGGGCGCGGCGCGCGGCAAGCAAAGCCGGCAACTCGAGCGCCATTGGATGCGGCTCACTCTGATTTGGTCGCTGCTGTTTGCCTGCTGTTACAGTCTTATTTTTTGGTGGGCTGGCGACTGGATTATCGCGCAAATTACTGACTTAACCGATGTCCGCGCAGTTGCACAACAGTTTTTGCCTTGGCTTTACTTACTACCACTACTGGCACACTGGAGCTATTTTTACGATGGCGTTTACATCGGCTTAGGGTGGACCACCGGGATGCGCAACACCATGCTGTTCAGCGCCCTTTTTGGCTTCGTTCCTGTGGTGCTTCTCAGCCAAATGTTGCTCACCGAAAAAAACGCCAACCACGGGTTGTGGTTGGCGCTGGTTTGCTTTCTAAGTACGCGCGGCTTAAGCCAGTGGTGGCTGCTGCGCCGACGCTTACTAAGTTAGTCGACAGTCGCAAAATCATCCATCGCGATAACATTGAGTGGAACACCACCACCGACTGCATCAACGGCAACTGCAGTATAGATACCATTGCCTTCCAGGGTCACCAGTTCAGGACCAATCGCCGCATCTTTGGTGCCGGTTGGAGTGATAGTCACGTAATAGTCACCTGGCATCAGCGAAACATAACCGGTTGATGCTGGGCCATTTTCAGTGGTGAACGGCACCGCAGTGAAAGCAGGCGTCGCGCTAGTAATATCATCCGTCGCGGTGACGTAGATATCGACATCGCCTGCAGTAGGTGAAGCGTGCACGGCTTGTAACTTAGCTTCGGTCGCAATACGGCGTGTATCTGGAGTCAACACACCTGCAGTAAGCGAACCATCACCAGCCGAACCAATTGCATACACTGAATAGATTTCGCCTTGAGCGAGGCTCAACGGGATATCATTTAAAGCAACCGTAGTAGTGCCATTAACGATAACATCAATCAGGTAATCACCATCCGCAACGTTCAGATAGTCAGTGAACTGACCAAAGCTCAAAGTTGCAAGGGTTGCTGGCATATCGCCGTCGGCGACAAAGTCAACGGTTGGTGCGTCAGCACTTGAATGGACGATACGGACATCTGCACCGGCATTAATGTCGGTTACGATGCTTGCACCTGAGCCGTCTGCAACTTGCAACATCACTGGTGAATCACCTGCTTTAGTATTGGTCACTGCCGATACGATTAAGTCTGCACCTGCGGTGAGTGGCAAGGTGCCACTATCAAACACGACCGTGGCTGGGTCGCCAGCTGGGGTGATACGTACTTGATAGTCACCTGCTGGAACTTCGACTTGGCCGGTGAAATCAGAGAAGGCCAAGGTTGCTGCCGGTGAAGAGGCGCTCAGATCGGCATCTGGCGCAGTAAGGTAGATATCTACCAGTGGTGCGTCCGGTGCCGCATGAACCACTTGCAGACGCGCATTACCGTCAGCAATTTCACTGTTTAGGTTGGTGATAATAAGCGGTTGAATCGTCTCGTCCGCGACTTTACCGATCGCTAAAATCTCGTAGCGGGTGTTGGCCGCCAGCGTATCGTTCACCGGACCGATGACTGTCGCAGTCGAACCATCCGCTAAAATCGCATCGACTTGCAAACTATAGGTCCCAGCATCCAACTCAAGCACAGTTGAGGATGCGCCAAAACCGGCATCTTCAACTGCTGCACCGCCATTGACCAGCACATTCACGTTCGGTGCGTCAGCCACTGTGTGGTGAACACGAACTTCGGTAATTAATTCGGGTAAAACAACTGTTGATTCGTCATCACTACTGCTACCACAAGCACTTAGGAGCACCGCAGCAACGGTAGCTAAACCGTATTTCATGATCCCTTTCATTGTCTATTCCTCGTAGTAAGAAAACCCATGGGTTCGGACTTACTACGAGTTAGACAAGTTTAACGGATCAAAAATTTACATCATGTTTACGTTTATCTGTGAGTTAATACAGATTTATACAAGTTAGTAGTAACTGTGTTCGCCCGGCTGATGCTCGGTGGCATCTTTAACCCCAGTTAGCTCACCTGGGAACTGTTGTAATAGCTGTTTTTCAATGCCTTCTTTTAGGGTCACATCAACCATGCTGCAACCATTACAGCCGCCACCAAACTGCAAAATTGCCACGCCATCGGCTGTGATTTCGCTGACTGACACACGGCCACCGTGGCTGGCAAGTTGTGGATTCACTTCCGCTTGAATCACGTACTCAACCCGCTCAATCAATGGTGCATCGTCAGCAACTTTGCGCGCTTTCGCGTTAGGCGCTTTTAAAGTTAATTGAGAGCCGAGTTCTTTTTCTTCAAAATCGATCACGGCATCTTCTAAAAATGGGGCGCTGGTTGCATCGACGACAGCATCAAAGCCTGAAAAAGGCAGGAGTTGGTCGTCACTTTCAACCGAATCTGGTGGACAATACGACACCCCACATTCCGCCGATGCGGTTCCGGGGTTGACCACAAACACACGAATATTAGTGTTTGCCGGCTGCTCAGCCAGCAACTTACGAAAATGGGCTTGGGCGCTCTCAGTAATGCGAATCATGCTTTTCACCTCAAAGCTATACCTGAGTAAATTAGTAGGGTATATCTTACCGCAAAAAAACAGCATTGCATAGTAACCGCGCTATCCTGAGCGCTTGAGTTTTGCTAGGGTAACGGCTGATATTCAAAGGAGTTTAAGGCTATGTTGCAACGTATTTTTCTGGTGCTGGCGACGGTAATATTGAGCTTAGGTTCAAGCCAAGCTTTCGCTAAGTCACTTAATGATTACTTACCTGATGATGTCACCTATGACCCAAGCGTGCCTAAACCGGCCGAGGTGTTGGGTTATGAAGTCGGTGAATGGCATGTTCGTCATGACCAATTAGTCCGCTATATGGAAGTACTTAGTGAGCACTCTGATCGCTTTCAACTGGAAGTGACTGGACGGACACATCAACAACGCCCGTTGTTGTTGTTAACGATCACGGCACCAGAGAACTTTGCCAACTTAGAAGAATTGCGCCAGCAACATCTTGCCCTTGCTGATCCGAGTCGCGACGGCGATCCAGCCAGCGCTCCGCTTGTTCTTTACATGGGCTATAGCATTCATGGGGATGAGCCAAGTGGTTCAAATGCAGCCCTGTTGTACGCCTATTATTTAGCCGCTGCACAAGGCGAGAAAATCGAGCAATTACTCAAAGATACCATTATTTTACTCGACCCAAGCTTAAACCCAGACGGTCTCGCGCGTTTTGCAAACTGGGCAAACCAGCACAAGAGCATGAACTTGGTCAGCGATACCCAGCATCGTGAACACGTCCAAGATATGCCGCGTGGCCGCGTCAACCACTATTGGTTTGACTTAAATCGCGACTGGTTGCTGTTGCAACATCCGGAGTCACGGGCGCGGATTACCAACTTCCAAAAGTGGAAGCCAAATGTCCTAACCGATTTCCATGAAATGGGTACTGACAGCACTTTCTTCTTCCAGCCGGGCATTCCAACGCGGCGCAACCCGCATACTCCAGAAGAGAATGTAACCTTGACGGCTGAATTAGCCGAAGAGCACGCGGCAGCACTCGATGCCAAAGCGCGGTTGTACTATACCGAAGAATCTTTCGATGATTTTTATGTCGGCAAGGGTTCGACCTATCCTGACGTTCAAGGCGCAATCGGTATCTTGTTTGAGCAAGGTTCTAGTCGCGGCCATGCGCAAGATTCAATCAATGGCTTAGTCGAGTTCCCATTCACTATCGAGAACCAATTTATTACCTCGCTCACCACCATGTATGGTGCCCATGCCCGCAAAGAAGCTTTCTTAGACTATCAACAGCGCTTCTTTGACAACGCCATGGAGAAAGCGAAAAAAGACGATTACAAAGGCTATGTTTTTGGTGGCGTTGATGACGCAGGCCGAGTCCAGGGCATGCTCGATATCCTCCGCCAGCACCAAATCGAAGTGTATCAACTGACCCGTAATATCACCATTGATGGCCGTCGTTTTGATGCGGACAACAGCTTTTATGTGCCTTTAGAGCAACCGCAATATACCTTAATTAAAGCGGTGTTTAGCACCCAGCAAAGCTTCCGTGATAATACTTTCTATGATGTTTCGAGTTGGAGCTTACCGTTAGCGTTTGATGTCGATTTCGCGCGCTTTGATGGTCGTCGCATTAATATTGCTGATGAAGTATATGAAGCCCCACGCTTTACCGGCAAACGCCTTGCTGACAATGCTGTTGCGTATGCGTTTGAATGGCATCACTACTTCGCACCACGCGCTTTGCAGCAATTACTCGAAGCAGGTATTCATGTGCGTCAAGCAGATGAGAGCTTCACTGCCAGCACCGGCTCAGGTAACAAAGATTTCGCGCAGGGCGCAGTGGTGATCACCCAAGCCTATCAACAGCAGGATTGGGTCGCCGTACAAGACAAAGTGCTCGAAATTGCGATCGACAACCAGATCGATGTCTTTTCGATTAACAGTGGCTTAACTCCGCGCGGGATTGACCTCGGGAGTCGCAACCTGCGTCCAGTCGAGCCAATTAGCGTGATGATGTTGGTCGGCACCGACACCAATATGTACGAAAACGGTGAGACCTGGTACTACCTCGATCGCCATGTTGGGGTTCCGGTTTCGATGGTCGATACCGACCGTTTGATGCGTAGCGACCTGTCTCGCTATACCCACATTATTATGGTTGATGGTAGCTATCGCAGCTTAACGAAAGCTGCAGCGGAGCGCCTACAACAATGGGTACGCCAAGGTGGAACCGTGATTGGTCAACGCGGTGGTGCGCGCTGGCTCGCTGAACACGGCATTCTGCAAGGTAAGTTTGTTGCTGGCGATGCCTTCAAAGAGAAATTCCCAACTGCCGACTTAAGCTTCGCGGATATGGACAGCTATTACGGCAAGCGTCGGGTTGCTGGAGCCATTTTCGGGGTAACCCTCGATACCACGCATCCACTTAGCTTCGGTATGACCGATGCACGCTTACCTATGTTCAAGAACAGTCTGAACGCGCTTGAAGTGCCGAACAGTCCGTTTGTCAGTGTCGCACGCTATAACGATGAGCCTCTACTCGCGGGTTATGCTGCGGCAGAAAACCGTGAAGTGATTGGTGGCAAAACGGCTATCTTAGCGCATCGTTTGGGCAGTGGTCGGGTTATCGGCTTTGCTGATAACGTCAACTTCCGAGCCTACTTCTGGGGTACCGCTAAGTTGTTAAGTAATGCCATCTTTATGGCGCCAGCAATCACCCCTACAGTGAGCGATGAAGAAAACGCTGCGGCAGCGGCTGAAGAAGCTGCAGAGCAAGCACACGCCCACTAATCGCTCTGGGTATTCGCCTCGGTCAAGGCGAATACCCAAGCATCCACAGTTGTTGCGCCGCGGTGTTGAATTACTTGTGCCGCGGCCGATACTGAAGCCCCCGTTGTTAACACATCATCGAGCAAGGCAATGCGCTGCTGCTTAAGTGTCCTTGTGCAATGAAACACCTGTTGCATATTCTGCCAGCGTAAAGCTCGATTCGAGCGGTGCTGTTGGCCGCGGTCATGCAACCGCCGTAAGCCGCCGTAAGCGACCGGAATAGTTAGAATCTGCCCGACCTGTTTCGCTAATAACGCCGCTTGGTTATAACCTCGTAGCTGCCAACGCTTGCGCGTCATTGGCATGGGCATGATCAAGTCGGGCCATGGCCGCCCGCTAAGCTGATAGCATTTAGTAAGCTGTGCTGCGAGTAAGGGCGCGAGATCATAAGCTAACTCGGGGCGCCCTTGAAACTTTAATTGACGAATCAGGTTTTGACTGAGCGGATGCCATGCACATGCCGCATACCAAGCATCCCCAAATACTGGACCACGATGGCCATACCGCCACTTCTGACAACGCGGTGGCAAGCGCGGTAGGTCGGCTCGACAATAATCACAAAAACCACCGACATCGGTGAGTCGAAGTGGCTGTTGGCATAACCAACAGACCTTGGCTAATTGGCCGAGCTTGGCAAATGACTGCCGGATCGATACCATTGCATTTCCTTATGCGTTCAAGCGCTGAAATCTGTCAACGAGGCCTTTATGGTAACGCCTGTATGGTCAAAAATCAGTGGCACTGGGGAGGATATTGTTGTCCTCCATGGCTGGGGCTTAAATGGCAATATTTGGACCCCGGTAAGTGCGCAATTGGCCCAGTTAGGGCGGCTCCATCAGCTCGATCTACCCGGCTACGGCGAGTCACCATGGCCCGCTGAATTGCCTCTTTCGTTCGAACATTTATGCCAACTGACGGCGCAGACGCTGCCGCCTCGATGTCATTTAATCGGTTGGAGTTTAGGCGGCTTGGTAGCCAGCCAAATTGCCCTCGATGATCCTGAGCGTATTCAATCCTTAGTCACGGTTGCCTCAAGTCCATATTTCCCGGCGGCAGAAAACTGGCCGGGGATTGAACCGCATATTCTGTCGACTTTCGCACGCCAATTAAGCCGCGATTTTAAGCGCACGGTGGAGCGGTTTTTAGCCTTACAAAGTATGGGCAGCCCGCATGCGAAGGCGGACGTAAGACAAATCAAAGAATGGTTATTTGCCAAACCCATGGCAAGCGTTGAAGTGCTTCACGCAGGGCTTGATATGCTTGCAGAGGTCGATTTACGCCCGCGCTTGCATGAGTTACAACTGCCATTTCTGCGCATTTATGGACGCCTTGACGCGCTGGTACCGGCGCGTTTAAAAACTCAAGTCGATCAGTTAGCTCCTAACAGTGAAGCGGTGGTCGCACCCAATTGCAGCCACGCCCCATTTATTTCTGATCCTGAGTTTTTTATGACGCAATTACAGCGCTTTTATCAGCGCTGACATTTCGGGCAGTAGACTGTAGTACGCTGCCCCAAGCGAATCTCTTTCAGCCGAGTTTTGCAATTCATGCAAAGCTTACCGCCACGTCCATAAACGGCTAACTCCTGTTTGAAATAGCCGGGTTGACCATCGGCTTGGGTGAAATCTTGTAACGTCGTGCCCCCTTGTTCTATCGCGCGCGCAAGGGTTGCTTTGATAATCGGAACCAGCTTTTGATAGCGTGCCTTGCTCACCTTGCCGGCAGCCCGCTTCGGATGAATGCCTGCTTTAAATAAGCTCTCGTTGGCATAGATGTTACCTACCCCAACCACAACATGGTTATCCATGATAAAGGTTTTGATTGCTTGCTGACGACCACGGGATTGGGCAAATAAATAATCCGCGTCAAAGTCATCGGTCAGAGGTTCAGGGCCGAGACTGGTCAATAATGGGTGGCTCTTGCCGGGGTGCTCCTCACTGTATAACCAACAGCCGAATCTGCGTGGATCATTAAACCGTAGCGCCAGCCCGTTCTCGAGTTGCAGCTCAACATGGTCGTGCTTAACCACCAGGGTGTCATCTGGCACCACACGTAACGCTCCGGACATACCTAAATGAATGATCACATAGCCTTTATCGGTGTGCAGAATAAGATACTTAGCGCGCCGCTCGACCTTTTCAATGCGCCCGCCAACAACATTTTGTAGCGTGCTTGGCACGGGCCAGCGCAGACGCTCATCGCGCACCACCACTTGGCGGATCACTTGCCCTTCGATATGCGGTGCGACCCCGCGCCGACTCACTTCAACTTCTGGTAACTCTGGCATCAAATAACTCTTGCTCTAAGAAAAAACTTACCCTATATTTCGCGCAAAATTGAGCGAGGCATAGTGCTTGAACCCAACCGGATTAACCCCAACTGCTTTTGATTTTCAGGCAATTGATTGCGACCAATTGGTCCGCAACGGCTATGTCATTGTACCTGATTTTCTGAGCGCTGCGCATACTCGCCTGCTCTATCAATACGCGCAACAATTACCCGATTACGAATGGCAACAAGCTGGCATTGGTCGGGCGGATGACTACAGCACCAATACGCGCATCCGCCAAGATAAGATCCGTTGGCTCAGCCGTGCTAATACACTTGAGACAAATTACTTAAATGGCCTTGAGACACTGCGGCTGCAGCTGAATCGCGAGTTATTTATGGGGCTATTCGACTATGAGTGCCACTTAGCCCATTATCCGCCGGGCGCTTTTTATCGCAAGCACCTGGATGCCTTTAAAGGCCGCAGTAATCGAATCTTAACCACTGTGCTCTACCTGAATCCAGATTGGAGTAGCACAGATGGTGGGCAGTTGGTGATCTACGGGCAACGCCAAGAGATCCTTGAAACCGTGCTACCCGAGGCGGGTAAGCTGGTGCTGTTTTTAAGTGACAAGTTTGTCCACGAGGTACTTGCTGGACAACGCGACCGCTACAGTATTACCGGGTGGTTCCGCTTAAACGCCAGCATTGGCGGGGTCATTGACCCAAGTCGCTAACAATAAAAAACCCGGCCAAGGCCGGGTTTTTCAAAACTGCAAAAGCAAATCAACTTACTTGATTTTGGCTTCTTTGAACATGACATGCTTACGCACAACGGGATCGTACTTTTTGATCTCCATTTTTTCAGGCATGTTACGCTTGTTCTTGTCGGTAGTGTAGAAGTAACCTGTACCGGCTGATGAAACTAAACGAATCTTATCACGCATGGTTTAACTCCTTACACTTTCTCGCCACGAGCGCGCAAGTCTGCGAGCACAGTGTCGATACCTTTCTTATCGATGATACGCATACCTTTAGTAGAGATACGCAATTTCACCCAACGCTTCTCTGATTCAACCCAGAAACGGTGAGATTGTAGATTCGGCAGGAAACGACGCTTGGTCGCGTTGTTCGCGTGCGAGCGGTTGTTACCCACTACGGGACGCTTTCCTGTAACTTGACATACTCGTGACATCGTTCTTTACTCCAAAAATATCTTTCTAGCTCGCCTTTCGCCCATCGCGGCCATGCCTTGAATTCGAGGGCGCAATTTATACAGTAATTTCTCGCAGCAATCAAGTGATCACTGTGATTTTTTGATCGTTTGATCCTAATTCGGGGGGCTCAAATTCAGCTGCGCTACTTTACTACAACAGCCCTCGTTCAGCAAACGATACTGGTTCTCCGGCACCAATAACAAAATGATCCAACAGTGCAACGTCGATCAGGTGCAGCGCTCGCTTGAGTCGGTCGGTCACGCGTTGGTCGGCATCGCTTGGCTCCGCAACACCCGAGGGATGGTTATGGGCGAGAATCACCGCCGCGGCATTATGTTGCATCACCAGTTTAATAATCTCGCGTGGATACACGGGCGCTGCATTGATGGTGCCATAAAAAAGTTCGACATACTTTAATAGCCGATGCTGACTATCCAGTAGCAAGACGACGAACACTTCACGTTCTTGATGCCGTAACTGCGCAGTTAAGTAATCTTTCACCATGGCTGGCTGAGTAAAACCATCACTGCGCTGCAATTGCCAACTCAAATAGCGCCGCGAGAGTTCCATAATCACTTGCAGTTGCATCACCCGAGCCGGACCAATACCGGGATGTTGCAACAACTTGTCCGCTTCAGCACATAACAGCCCACCAATGCCGTCAAAGGCGTGTAACAACTCGCGCGAAAAAGCGACCACATCTTTGCCGCGCACACCGGTGCCTAACAAAATCGCAAGTAACTCCGAGTCGGCAAGACCTTGCACGCCATGATTCGACATTTTCTCGCGCGGCCGCTCGGCCGCAGGCCATTGTTTGATCGACGCCATATGTTCCTCCTTGAACAAAACCCATGATGAGTGCCATAAAAAAACCACCTTAACGGTGGTTTCTAAAACTCGCAATCGTATAGCTTTGCGGGTGATTGACGCTATTTAGTTGTCGATAGGTGCGCTAATTGTGCTGCGTTGAAACTCAGAGAGCTCGCTTTGCGCTTGTTCGCGTTCTTGATCAATTTGCTCTTGGGTACGACAACGGCGACGTTTAAAGTTGGTTCCCACCACATGCTCTGAAGTACAGATATAAACCACTTCTGCCGTTTCTTGTTGTGTGTCTGCGGTGGTTTCTGTCGCGGTGCTTGTCGTTTTGTTGCCGCTTGCGCATCCTGCAAGAACGAGAGCTGCAACAGGTAAAATAACTTTTAACATATTTTAATTCCTTTGTATAAGAGTTGTTATAAGCTAACAGTTGTTGTTCTTTTGTACAAACCTTTTGTGGAACTGACTCGCATTTTATTTTGCCCTCGTGGTATCTTTACAACATCTTAAAAGGTAAGGACTCACTATGAGCGAAAGGCATGAAGAATCGCTACACGGCAAAAAGATCCTGATCGGCATCAGCGGTGGGATTGCAGCCTATAAGATTCCCGAACTGGTGCGTCGTACCCGCGACCTTGGTGCGGACGTCCGCGTGGTGATGACGAAAGGCGCCCAAGCGTTTATTACGCCGCTTACCCTGCAAGCCGTTTCAGGCCATCCCGTGCACCATGACCTACTCGACCCTGCTGCAGAAGCGGCAATGGGACATATTGAGCTGGCCAAATGGGCCGATGCCATTCTGATCGCACCAGCAAGCGCTAATACTCTGGGTCGGCTTGCGCATGGCCTGGCTGATGATTTGCTCAGTACCTTGTGCTTAGCGACCACGGCCCCTGTGCTACTGGCACCTGCGATGAACCAGCAAATGTGGGCGGCCCCAGCAGTCCAAGCAAATTTGCAACGCTTGCAGCAATTTGGCTATCAGATCATCGCCCCAGCCGAAGGCGAACAAGCGTGTGGTGATGTCGGTGCGGGACGTATGCCAGAACCACTGCAGCTTCGTGAAGCCTTGGTTAAGGTATTGACCACAGCTGCACAGCCGCAAATTTTAGCAGGCAAGCAACTGGTGATTACCGCGGGACCAACTCAAGAAGCCATCGATCCAGTACGTTATCTCAGTAACCATAGCTCCGGTAAAATGGGGTTTGCGTTAGCGCAAGCTGCGACGGCGCTTGGCGCTCAAGTTACGCTCGTTAGCGGACCAACTCGGCTGACCACACCCGTCGGCGTTAAGCGGATTGATGTGACGAGTGCGGCAGAAATGCTCGAAGCCGTGCAAGCAGCATTACCTGGCTGTGATATTTTTGTCGGCTGTGCTGCGGTTGCAGATTATCGCCCGGCGCAAGCGGCGAGCGCAAAGATGAAGAAATCGGGCGCAACCCTTACGCTCGAGTTGACCCCTAACCCCGATATTTTAGCGACCGTGGCCGCGCAACCTAATGCCCCTTTTTGTATCGGCTTTGCCGCTGAGACACATGATGTTGTCAGCTATGCCACCGGTAAGCTTGAGCGCAAAAAGTTAAATATGATCGCCGCCAACGATGTCAGCGATCCCGCCCTTGGATTTAATACTGATGATAACGCCATGACCCTTATTTGGCGTGATGCACAAAACGAAATCCAACAAACCGAATTGCCCCGTGCCAGCAAACTCGAATTGGCGTTCGCCATTTTCGCCCGTGCGGCACAGTTATTACCCTAGTGAGCTAAGGATAAACGTAACCTCATGACTAAACCGAATCGCAAGCAAGAAATTCTCGGAACTCTCGCGGCAATGCTGGAAACCAGCCATGGTCAGCGTATCACCACTGCCCGCTTAGCAGCTGACCTAGGCGTTTCTGAAGCCGCCTTATATCGCCACTTTCCATCCAAGGCACGGATGTTTGAAGGTTTGATTGAATTCACTGAGGACACATTGCTCAGCCGCATCAATCAGATTATCGAAGTTGAAAAAGACGTCTCGGTACGCTGCCAAATGATTTTAAAAGTGGTACTGACCTTTATCGAACGGAATCCCGGCATCAGTCGCGTGTTAAGCGGCGACGCACTGCTTGGTGAGCATGAACGCCTGCGCGCTCGGGTGAAAGGTTTATTCGATAAAATCGAAGCGAGTTTAAAACAAACGCTGCGTGAGCATGGCATGCGCGCTGGGTTTCATCAGCAGATGGATGAAGCGGCTTTCGCTAACCTGCTACTAAGTTATGTGGAAGGTAAACTCGGCCAATTTGTACGCTCAGAATTCAAAACTGCTCCGACGGCACACTTTGACCAACATTGGCACTGGCTCGCTGGCCCTTTAGCTTGAGCGGAGCCGGCATCGGCAGCGCTCGTTACTCCGAGGTACGGGCGCGGCTGAGTAAGTTAATCGCGGCTTGACGCGGTGACATATCACCGTAGAGCACTTCATAAAGCTGCTCGCAAATAGGCATCTCGACCCCGTTGCGGCGGGCTAAGGCAACGACTTCTTTGGTATTTCGATATCCTTCTACCGCCTGACCAATTTCAGCCATTGCTTCCTCAACGGTTTTGCCCTGTCCTAGCGCTAACCCTAAGCGACGATTACGCGATTGATCATCGGTGCAAGTCAAAATCAGATCACCAAGGCCGGCCATTCCAGTAAAAGTTTCTGGGCGAGCGCCGAGTTTTAACCCCAATCGTGTCAGCTCGGCTAAACCGCGAGTGATTAAAGCCGTGCGGGCATTCGCGCCAAAGCCAATCCCATCGGCCATGCCAGCCCCGATCGCGATGACATTTTTGACCGCACCACCTAGTTGCACCCCAATAAAGTCATCATTGGTGTAGACCCGAAAACTTTTATCGCAGTGCAGCAGTTCTGAAAGTTCTTCGACGAAATCGTTATCTTTAGACGACATCGAAATCGCCGTTGGCAAGCCTTTTGCCATTTCCATTGCAAAAGTTGGGCCAGACAATACTGCCAGCGAACGCTCGGTGCCCAAAGTTTCTTCGGCTACTTCGTATAATAAGCGCCCAGTATTAGGCTCAAGCCCTTTGGTCGCCCAAGCAACTCGGGCATGCTCACGAAGCAGCGGTTTGATGTCTTTTAAAACTTGGGCAAATGCACTACTTGGAACCACCACAACGATGTTGTCTGAGGCTGCAACCGCTTGAGCTAAGTCGTCGGTCACAACGAGACTATCTGGAAAAGGGATACCTGGTAAGTAGCGTTTATTTTCGCGGGTGCTACGCATTTGCTCGATTTGAGCGGAATCGCGCCCCCACAAAGTGGTTGGCGTGCCCTTACGGGCGAAACAAAATGCTAGGGCGGTCCCATAAGAACCGGCTCCTAGCACTGTTACAGCATGTTGTTCACGCAAAGTGAAGACCTTGGCGCTTAAGCGTCAGCTTGTTGTTGCTGCGCTTGCTGCTGTTGTTGTTGCATGTGCTGTGCAAAAATCGCATCGAAGTTTACTGGCGCGAGATTCAATTGCGGGAAGCTTGCACGGCTTACTAAGTTCGCCAAGCACTCACGTGCATATGGGAACAAGATATTTGGGCAGAATGCAGCTAACAAACCAGCACGCTGACCTTCTGGGATGCTATCAGCAACAGTAAATAAACCGGCCTGATGTACTTCTGCCAAGAAAGCAACGTCTTCACCAATTTTGTTGGTCACAGTGACTTTCAACACAACTTCGTACAAGTTGTCTTCGATTTTTTCGTTCTTAACGTTGAGGTCGAGGTTTAGCTCTGGCTTCCACTCAGCACGAAAAATTTGTGGCAAGTTAGGCGCTTCAAATGAAACGTCTTTAGTGTAGATACGCTGGATTGCGAATTGTTGCGCTTGGTCTTGTGCCGCGCCATTTGTTTGCTGTTCGTCAGCCATGATTACATCCTATCTATTGAACATTAATTTTTAATATGAGCGAGTTATGATTATTTCTTTTTCACCAACGGGAAGCTAGCACCTTGCCAAGCATTGACGCCACCTTGTAACACGGACACCTGCTCAAATCCTGCTTTGCTTAGCTGCCCAGCGACCCCTTTCGCGGTCATGCCGGTGTTGCATACTAATACGATGGGGGCAGATTTGTGCTTCTCAAGGGCTTGCAAATCGTTTTTCCGAATTCGTTCGGCGGTGATATTCAAAGAGTCCGCAATATGCCCTTTGCGGAACTGGTCTTGCGACCGAATATCAACGAACACGCCATCTTCACGATTCACTGCGAACGTCGCTTGTTGCGGGGTTAACTGCTTGACCCCAGACGTTGCTGACTGCAATGACGTGACGATCAAAGCGATCAACAAAACCACCCACAAAATACTCATGAACGGGTGATTCCCAGCGAATGCTAAAATTTGCTCCATAACGACCGATTCTCTTGGTGGAAAAATCAATGGCAAAGTATACCGACTGAAATAGCAGTTGCCAGCAAAATTTATCGAAAGTTTACCGCAAAACATCGAAATTGACGCCGATATCGAGGGTGTTATTTCCCCTAAAATCGCATAAAATAAGCACAAATATTTATTGCAATTCGACTTTACTGAGGTGGCTATGTCGGCACAACGTAAACCCCTAGCGTTACTTATCCTAGATGGTTGGGGACACCGCGAAGCGGCACCTGATAATGCCATTGCCGCGGCTCATACACCGAATATGGATAAACTCTGGCAAACCTGCACCCACACTTTAGTGGACGGTTCAGGGATGGCAGTGGGGCTGCCGCACGGGCAAATGGGCAACTCAGAAGTTGGCCACGTCAACCTTGGTGCAGGTCGAATTGTATATCAAGATTTCACCCGTATTAGCAAAGCCATCGCCGATGGTGATTTCTTTACAAACCCGGTGCTAACCGATGCCGTCGATGCGGCTGTAGCAGAGCAAAAAGCAGTGCATATCATGGGGTTGCTGTCACCCGGTGGCGTCCATAGCCACGAAGATCATCTGCTCGCTATGGTTGAACTCGCCGCTCAGCGTGGCGCCGAGCATATTTATGTACACGGATTTTTAGATGGCCGAGATACCCCGCCACGCTCAGCAAAAGCATCGATTGAACGTTTTGAAGCTAAGTTCGCAAGCCTAGGTAAAGGGCGTTTCGCCAGCTTGGTGGGGCGCTATTATGCAATGGACCGCGACAAACGCTGGGAACGTATTGAGCAAGCTTGGCAGCTATTGATTGCTGGACGCGCTGAATATCACGCTGCGAGTGCGCTTGATGGTCTAGCAGCGGCTTATACACGAGACGAAAATGATGAATTTGTGAAGCCCACGACCATTGGTGATCAAGTCGAAATGCGTGATGGCGATGCGGTAATTTTCATGAATTTCAGAGCCGACCGCGCCCGTCAGCTTTCCCATACCTTTTTAGATGAAGATTTTGCCGGCTTTGATCGTGGTCGCGTGCCCAAATTAAGTTCGTTTGTAATGCTGACCGAATATGAAGCGAACCTAAAAGGGCCAATTGCGTATCCGCCAGAGAGCTTAAAAAATGTGCTGGGTGATTGGCTCGCGCAACATCACAAAACTCAACTGCGGATTTCTGAAACCGAAAAATATGCCCATGTTACTTTCTTCTTTAGTGGTGGGCGTGAAGAGACATTCCCAGGTGAAGAGCGCGTCTTGATCCCGTCACCAGATGTCGCGACCTATGATCTGAAACCGGAAATGAGTTCAGTCGAATTGACCGATAAGTTAGTCGCAGCCATTCACAGTGGCGACTACGACGTGATTATCTGCAACTATCCGAATGGCGATATGGTCGGTCATACCGGTAACTTCGAGGCAGCCGTGAAAGCCTGTGAAGCAGTCGATACGAGTATTGGTCGAGTCGTAGCCGCGCTCCAACAAGTCGGCGGCGAATGTTTAATTACCGCAGACCACGGCAACGCTGAGCAAATGGTTGATCATAGCACCGGTCAATGCCACACCGCGCATACCAGCGAGTTAGTGCCGTTTATTTACGTCGGTCGTCCGGCTCAAGCGCGCGATGGGGGTCGCCTCAGCGATGTCGCTCCGACTATGCTGCATTTACTCGGTTTACCGCAACCTAAAGAGATGACAGGAACGCCTATCGTCACTCTTACTGATTAAGTGTGATGCTGCGATGAAGTTTTTGCTCTCGCTTACCTTGCTAATGGCGGCGCTTATCCTCGCCGCTCCGAGCTTTGCTTGGCAAGACGATGTTGCCGCCGAGCGCGAGCAAACCGAGCGACGCTTGCAACAGCTGGCGGCTGAAATCGCTGCGCGCCAAGCAGCAATTGCAGAGCGTCAACAAGATTTATCGCTTACCCAACAGCAATTACGCCAACTCGAGCTACAAATGAGTACGGTCGCCAGCGAGTTGCAACAAACGCAAACGGCTATTGCCGCCACTGAAGGGCGTTTACAGCAACTTAAAACTGAGCAACAGCAACTCGAGCGCGAGTACGCCCAGCAACAGGCGCGGTTAGCTCAACAAATCCAAGCCGCCTATAAGATGGGCGAACATGATTTGCTCAAGCTGTTGCTCAATCAACAGCAATCAAATCAAGTCGAGCGCATGCTTGGTTACTATGGATATCTTAATCGGGCCCGCTTACAGCAACTGGATCAAGTCAATCAAACGGCTGCAGATCTCGATCAAGTTGCCCAAGCCTTAACTGCTGAACAAGCCACTTTGCAAGAACAGGCGAACACCCAGCGCCGGCAACAAGGCGTGTTGCGTGAGCAAAGCCAGTCACAACAAGAGCTACTGAAACGCCTGCAGCGCGAGCAACAAGCCGATACCCAGCGGATAACGGCCCTCAAACGCGACCAAGAGGCACTCGAGCAAGTGCTCGAAGGCTTGCTTGCAGCACTGCGCGATGAACCCCAATTGCTTGGCTTGAAGCCTTTGCAAGGGAAAATGCTCTGGCCTGCCGAAGGACGAGTGCGCCGGTTGTTCGCGACCGAACGCAGTGGCGGTGTGCCCTGGCGCGGAGTCATTATTGAGGCTGCAGAAGGCACGCCAGTGAAGGCGATAGCCGATGGCCGGGTGATTTTTGCCAATTGGCTGCGTGGCTATGGTTTAGTCCTAGTGCTTGACCACGGTGAAGGCTATATGAGCCTGTATGGCCACAACCAAACCATCGTTCCTGATGTGGGCCAGACCGTGCGTCAGGGCGAGACCGTCGCACTCGTCGGCCAATCAGGCGGACAGACTGAGCCGAGTTTGTACTTCGAAATCCGCATCAAAGGCGATGCGGTTAATCCGACCCGCTGGGTGCGTTAATGCGCAGCGTTATGCGGTTATTTGGGGCTACGATGCTGTTATTTAGCAGCGCCAGCGCCGCTGCTCTCGAAGCGCCACAGCCACAATCAACCCGCCCGGCTCAAATTGCCATTATCATTGATGATGTCGGCTACTCTGCGCGTGATGGTCGTTTTTTTGCACTGCCCTACCCATTGACCATCGCCGTGCTACCCGATAGCCCGTTTGGTGCAGGGTTAGCAGAAGATGCCGCAGCGCTTGGCAAAGAGGTGATGGTGCATCTGCCGATGCAAGCAAACGATGACCTCATGCCCAAGGAGCAAGGGACATTACAAATCACGATGAGCGCCGACGAAATCACTGCCCAACTGGACCATGCCCTAAGCCAAGTGCCGATGGCGGTTGGCTTGAATAATCATATGGGAAGTTTAGCGACCAGTGATATCGAGGTAATGACCGCTGTTATGGATGAGCTCAAACGGCGCCAGCTATTTTTTATCGACAGCCGCACCACGGTGGAGACTGTTGCTGAGACGACCGCACGAGCCTACGCTGTGCCGACCGAACGCCGCCATGTGTTTTTAGACCATGAACGGGAAGCGGCTGCGATGCAAAGTGCCTGGCAGCGGCTCATTGCAACTGCCCATAAAAATGGGTTTGCCATTGCCATTGGTCACCCTCATGAAGCTACTTTACAGCTCTTAGAAACAAATTTGCCGCTTCTAGAAGCGGCAAATATTGAAGTTGTGTTTGCGTCGAAACTGGTGCGTTAGTCGGTTAACTCATTGCCAATCGCAGTTTCTTCATCGCGTTCGCTTCGAGCTGACGCACTCGTTCTGCTGATACTTGATATTTATCAGCCAGTTCTTGCAAAGTGGTTTTGTTTTCTTCATCTAACCAACGCGCTCGAACGATGTCTTGACTACGCTCATCAAGGGTACGAATTGCCGCCAGCAAGCGTTGTTGCGTGTGGCTTTCCCATTGCTCGTTTTCGATGCTTTCAGCAACATCTGAACGTTTGTCTTCAAGATACTGTGCAGGTGAATAGGTGCCGCCATCGCGCGCATCATCATCATCTGAACTCAGCTCAAAGGCTTGGTCATGGGCGCTCATTCGAGCTTCCATTTCTTTCACTTCTGAAACACTTACACCAAGCGTTTCAGCAACTGTATTCACTTCTTCGTCGGTAAACCAGCCAAGACGCTTTTTCATCTTGCGCAAGTTGAAGAATAATTTACGTTGCGCTTTGGTGGTCGCAACTTTGACCATGCGCCAATTCTTCAGCACATACTCATGAATTTCGGCTTTAATCCAGTGCACCGCGAACGACACCAAGCGGACACCAACGGTTGGGTCGAAGCGACGGACCGCTTTCATCAAACCGACGTTTCCTTCTTGGATTAGATCTGCTTGAGGTAACCCATAGCCTGAATAGCCACGGGCAACGTGCACCACGAAACGAAGGTGCGACATGATCAATTGGCGTGCAGCCTCAAGGTCATTTTCGCCAACTAGACGCTCTGCCAGTTCCCGCTCTTCTTCTGCGCTCAGCATTGGAATGCGATTGACAGACTGAATATAGGACTCCAGGCTCCCGCTACTTTGGGGAACGGCTAGGGCCATACTGCTCATATCAGTGCTCATTCAATAACATCCTCTTTTTACTTCAGTGTCCGATTTAATATCGACACTTGTCTGACCACTTCGAGTGGAAAAAGTTCCGTCTATTGTACCAAAAGGATCATGGGGATCAATCTATCTTGGTTCAATGCTTGCGACGTGTTTTTTTACCGCTAAATACGATCCAACAAGACCTAAACCTACCGCCAGACCCCATACCACCAGCATTTCAGCAAAACTGAGACCGGCCAAATAAAATTGCGACGCATACAGTTCAGTCACCTCAATCACTGCCCCTTCAATCCACCAGAGCAAGAGTGCGGTCGCTAACCAGGCAATCACGCCACCGACCACACCATACCATATCCCGGTGTAGAGAAAAGGCCGTTGAATGTAAGCATCTGTTGCACCGACTAGCTTCATCACCATAATCTCGTCACGCTTACTGTTGATGTTCAGCCGAATGGTATTCCCCACAATCAACACCACTGCGGTACAGAGCAATACAGCAAGACCAAGAAACCCATCGCGGACCAAGTTCAGCAACGCTTGTAAACGCTCCAACCAGTCCAAATCGAGCCGCGCTTCGGCGACCTCACGCTCATTCAATAAACGTTGCAGCAGAGCCTGCGCCGAGGCGCTGTTTTGCTTACTCGCAACCGGCGTCACAATTAACACATCGGGTAACGGGTTGTCAGGCAGTGCATCAAGCGCCTCGCCAAACCCAGAGCTTTCCCGAAATTCCGCTAATCCGGCCGCCTTATCGCGCCATTCCACCTGCTCAATTTCAGCAGAAAGCGCAATTCTTTTACGAAATGTCGCAACTTCTTGTTCACTTAAATCAGTGCGTAAGAATAAAGTGATTTCTGCGGCGCTTTGCCATTTTGCCCCGACACTCTCGGTATTTTTCGCCACCACGTAAAGGGTTGCGGGCAGGGTCAGGCTCAACCCCAGTACCGCCATGGTCATTAAGCTGGCAAGCGGATAACGCACCAGCTCACCCAAACTGGCAACGGCCTGCTGCAGGTGATGCACAAAAAACATCAGCAGTCGTCTAACAGCAGAGATTTTTACTTGCTGGGCGCCAGACTGGCGACTGCGAAAGAGCAAACTCATAGCTCACTCTCCTGTAAGCCGTCATTGATCATACGCCCTTCTTTAAGGGTTAGCGTGCGATAACGCATCCGGGCAATCAGGCCCAGATCATGGGTTGCAATTAAGACAGAGACGCCGACTTTGTTGAAGTCCTCAAACAGCTTGATGATCTCCATCGACAGCTTAGGATCAAGGTTGCCGGTAGGCTCATCGGCAAGCAACAAAGGCGGCTTGTTAACGACCGCGCGGGCAATCCCCACTCGCTGCTGCTCACCACCAGATAACATCATCGGATAATGGCGGAGTTTGTCACCAAGCCCTACTTTTTCGAGCGCCGCTTGCACGCGTTTGCGCGCTTCTTGCATTGAATAGCCTTCAATCAGCAACGGCAGCGCAACATTATCGAGAACCGTTTTATCCATCAATAACCGATGATCTTGAAAGATCATCCCGATATCACGGCGAACATAAGGAATTTGTTTGCGGGTAATTTTGCGCAAGTCATGTCCATTAATCAGCACCCGCCCAGTGGTTGGGCGTTCCATCATCCCAATCAGTCGCAGTAGCGTACTTTTCCCCGCACCTGAGTGCCCGGTCAGAAATGCCATCTCACCCGGCTCGACATGAAAATTGACCTGATTCAGTGCTTGGAAGCCACCGGGATAAGTTTTACTGACTTGTTCAAATTTAATCATGCTGACTCAGTTGTTGAGGTCGTATCGTTATCACCACGTTGGAACAAAGCGGCGACAAATTCTTCGGCATGGAAAGGCCGTAAATCATCAATCCCCTCGCCCACGCCGATATACCGAATGGGGATCTTAAACTGATCGGCGATAGCGAAAATGATGCCACCTTTGGCGGTGCCGTCAAGTTTGGTGAGGGTAATCCCCGTGACCCCAACCGCCTCGGTAAACAATTTCGCCTGACTGATGGCATTCTGACCCGTCCCCGCATCAAGTGCTAACATCACTTCATGGGGAGCATTCGCATCAATCTTCTTCATCACTCGCACGACTTTTTTCAGCTCGTCCATCAAGTGTGCTTTATTTTGTAGACGCCCTGCCGTATCGGCAATCAGTACATCAACGCCACGGGCACGCGCCGCCTCAACCGCATCGAAAATCACCGACGCACTATCCGCACCCGTATGTTGTGCCACCACCGGGATATCGTTGCGCTCACCCCACACCTGCAACTGCTCAACCGCAGCCGCACGGAAGGTATCCCCAGCCGCCAACATCACTGACTTACCTTGTTGCTTAAATTGTTGTGCTAATTTACCAATGGTGGTGGTTTTACCGACCCCATTTACGCCAACCATCAAAATCACATACGGACCATCTTGTTCCGATAATTGCAGTGGCTGAGCGACGGGCTCTAGCAGCTCAGTCAAGTTGCTCTGCAACAACTCATATAAGGCCGCTGCATCTTGCAACTGGCGCCGGTCGGCTTGCTCAGTTAACTGCTCCACAATTTTTAAGGTCGTCGGGACACCGACATCAGCGGTCAGCAATTGGGTTTCGAGCTCTTCAAACAGCTCGTCATCAATTTTCTTGTCTTTGAAAATACCCCAAATGCCATCACCCACGGCCGTTGAGGTTTTCTTCAGACCTTCGCGTAAACGTTTCCAAAGGCTCGGCTTTTCGCGGGTTGGTGAAGTCTTCGGAGCGCGGTGTTCAGCGGTGACTTGGGCGCACATTTCGGCGGCATCAGGAACTTCACGAGGTGGGGGTGAAGCCTCAGCGGGTGACTCTTGAGCTTGCGTTTCATCTACTGCTTCAGCGGTTTCGGGCTTTTTCTTCCCAAACAGCGAAAAAAATGATCCTTTAGCCATGCGCTATTACCTTTGGAAGTTCACAACAACAGGGTTTACACTATGCCGATAGTCTAACATGTCAGGCGCTAATGTAGCATGCCCCGAACCGCAAACAAGCAGAAAAAGTCATCCCAAGCAGGCCAACTCCGGATCATCGGTGGACGCCTGCGTGGACGCAAGTTGGCGATCGCCGAGGTCACTGGGCTGCGCCCTAGTACTGACCGTTTACGCGAAACGCTATTTAACTGGCTCCAGTTCGAACTCGCAGAAACACGGGTGCTCGACTTATTTGCGGGGACCGGTGCGTTGGGTTTTGAAGCGCTATCGCGAGGTGCCGCCGAAGTTCATCTTTGGGAACGTGACCGAGTTGCCGCGCGGCAACTGCAACAACATGCGCAGCAACTTGCTAGCGCTTGCCCAGGCCGCGCTATCGTCAGCATAGGAGACAGCCTGCAAGGCCTAAAACAAACACCTGCGGCGAGCTTCGATGGAGTATTTATCGATCCGCCGTTTGGGCAAGGGCTGGCGCAACCCGCGCTTGACGCACTTGTGGCCGGAGCTTGGCTAGCAGCCGATGCTTGGGTGTATCTCGAAACAGAGCCAGACTTAGGGGTGACCGTGCCTGCCCACTGGCAACTGCACCGAGAAAAACGCATGGGTGATGTCCACGCGCGGCTTTTCAAACTTTCAGCTTAAGGAATCAATACAGTGAGTTATGCGGTTTTTTTCGGACGCCTTATCTTTGCGCTCGTTTGGGGCGCCATGCTGGCCAATTTTATCTGGCCGTTTCCCGGTAAAGCATACGCGGTATTTATTATCTTATTTGCGGTGCTATTGAGCTTACATGCGCTGCAAACCCTGTTGTTTATTGGCGTCTACAAACAGCATGTTGAGTGGCGCCGGAGTGATTATCTACAGATTTTACTGTTTGGCGTGATTGGCTGGCTGGCCATCATGCAAGCGCAGCCAAGCCGACGCGAAGCGACTAATCCTGAGGGTTAGCCGTCTCAATACCAATATTCGACACGCCCTCTTCAGCAACCATTGCCTGTACCTGCTTAACCATAGTTTGGGTGGGGGTTGGCTCAACCTGAGCAAGTTGCTCAAAGTAACTTAATGCCGCCTGCTGCACTTCAATTTCATATTGGGTTAGCTCATGGGCACGAATAAAACCCGCCCGCTGACTCGGCTCAAGCTCGGCCGCCTCAGTTAACTCGATAAACTTATTCACGGTGGCTTGCGAGATTTTCGCAACACTGACCATTTCGGCATCACTTTGATCAAGCAAGCCTTGTAACAAGGTGCTGATCGCCGTGCAGGCATCCATCGCAGGATAAACTCCCAACATGTCATGACCATGCTCACTGGGGGTCACGTCATCGACTTTTTCTTGCCAGCGGGAAAAATTCACCTTGACCTTCTGCGGCTGCCACAACCAATCCCAACAAGCGTTCAGGGCGCCATGTAACGGTTTAGGATCGCCAAACCCAGTCACTTGATAAAACAGTTCATAGTTCGGCAGCATACGCTGGCATAAATAAAGAGCGAACAACCGCTGATAGGCGGATGGTAGGGCGCGAATGCGTTCGAAAGTATTGAGTACGGCCATGATGTTTCTCGTGTTAGACTCGGGTCTTATCGACTGGCAACATTATACATAATTTTACCAAGAACCGATGGCTAACACTGCACCTGATCGCACACTCGCTGAACATTTCGACCAGATTCAAGGCGCTCACGAGCGTATTGCGCCTTATATTGTCCACACCCCAGTCCATCAAAGCCAAGCGCTAAATGAACAACTAGGTGCGGAAGTCTATTTAAAATGTGAGCACTTACAAACTACAGGGGCATTTAAATATCGGGGTGCGACGCATGCGCTATTGCAGTTATCCGAGGCGCAGCGAGCGGCGGGAGTGTATACCGTTTCATCCGGTAACCATGGTGCAGCACTCGCAGCCATTGGGGCCAAGCTCGGTGTCTCAGTAAAAATTGGGGTCAGTCATAGCGCTAGCCCCGTAAAACTTGCGAATATGCAAAAATATCAGCCCCAGATTGAGATGATCGACCCCGGCATGGCGGCGCGCGAAGCCTTTGTTGCTGCCCAAGCGCAAGGCCATTTTGTTCCACCTTATAATCATCTCGATATTGTATACGGACAAGGCACCGCAGCACTTGAACTTTGCAGCGAAATCACGAATTTGGATATTCTCGTCGCCCCACTCGGTGGCGGTGGCTTACTCAGTGGGACCGCTTTAGTGGCAAAATCATTTGGCTTGCCCGTTATTGGTGTTGAGCCTGAGCTAGCAGCTGACGGTATTGCTTCACTAGAACAAGGGCACATCGTCCCTGCGTTTCCACCCACTAGCATTTGTGATGGTTTGCTCACTAGCCTTGGTTCAGTGACCTTCCCCTTGCTACAGCGCTACGTCGATGGGGTGGTGACGGTAACCGATGCCGAGGCCAGCACCGCACAAGCGCTACTCGAACAAACCACCACGATGCAAGTAGAGCCCTCGGCAAGCGTTACGCTGGCCGCAGTGAAACGCTATCCAGAGTTATTCAAAGGCTTGAATGTCGGCGTAATTTTAAGTGGGGGCAATATCGCGCGCCCAGCTTCGTAGCGGATAACTAGCGCGCGAAAAGTTGACCGATATCTTGGAACGCTTTGAATTCGAGCGCGTTGCCCGCAGGGTCATAGAAAAACATGGTGGCCTGTTCACCCGGTTGGCCTTTAAAGCGGATATGCGGCTCGATGACGAATTCGATACCAGCATTTTGCAAGCGCTCGGCCAGTTGTTGCCAGGCGTCCATGCTTAGTACCACGCCAAAATGTGGAACGGGGACATCATGCCCATCGACCGGATTGTGATGCGCCGCTTGCAAGCGCTCCGGTGCAACATGGGTTACCAATTGATGACCATAAAAATTCCAGTCAATCCATTGGGCTGCACTACGCCCTTCAGCGCAGCCGAGCAGCTCACCATAAAACTGCCGTGCAGCGTTTAAATCGTCTACCGGGATGGCAAGATGAAAAGGTTGCAGCATGACAAACTCCAAAAATGTCTGCTTGAGAGGTTAGTTTTTGGCGGTCACCGCAGGGCTCGGTTGACGCCATAGGCGCAACCCAACACACACTAGTAACAGCACCCAGTTTAACGGGGGCACCATTCCAGCAACTAAAAAGGTCAGCATATTCCACAATGGTTGACGCTGATGTTGGCCAACCAATATATAAAACAACAGCGCTGCTAATAACCCTTGAAATAGAAACAGGCTAAGCGGCATAGGATCATCCCATATTGTTCTGATTGTTATAGTGGGTAAAGAGTAACCGATATTATTTAGGATGTAAAAGCACCCCAAATAATATCGGTATTCTATTGATTTTTATGCATTTAATGCTTTATCAAGATCCGCTTTTAAGTCATCGAGGTCTTCGATTCCGACTGAAATTCGGACAAAATTATCCAAGATCCCGAGCTTTTCACGGTTTTCTTTTGGAATTGATGCATGCGTCATAATAGCCGGGTGTTCAATCAAGCTTTCAACCCCACCGAGGCTCTCGGCGAGGGCAAAAATTTCGACGGTTTCAAGGAAGCGTCGTGCTTTTTCTAAATCACCTTTGAGCAAAATTGAGATCATGCCACCAAAACCTGCCATCTGTCGTTTTGCCAAAGCATGCTGTGGATGGCTGGATAAACCCGGATAAATGACCTTTTCAACCTGCGGATGCTGTTCAAGCCATTGCGCTAATTCGAGTGCAGCTTGGTTATGATGGCGCATCCGCAGCGCGAGTGTCTTAACTCCGCGAAGGGCAAGATAACTATCGAACGGACCTGCCACGGCTCCAATCGAGTTTTGTAAAAACGCCATTTGCTCAACTAGATCAGCGCGATCGCCAACTACTGCAATACCACCAACCATATCCGAGTGGCCATTCAAGTACTTGGTGGCACTGTGCATTACGATATCTGCACCTAATTCGAGTGGGCGCTGATTGAACGGTGTTGCAAAGGTATTATCCACGACCACGATAATGTCATGGGCTTTCGCAATCGCAACAATCGCCTCGATATCGACCAACTTCAGCATTGGGTTGCTTGGAGTTTCGACCCAGATCATCTTGGTTGCCGGGGTAATTGCGGCGATCAGCGCATCGGTATCGGCAAGGTCGATATAGCTAAATTTAAGCCCCGCTGAGCGGCCCCGAACTTTATCGAATAAGCGGAAGGTGCCACCATACAGGTCATCCATTGCGATCACATGATCGCCACTGTTGAGAAGCTCCAAAATAGTCGATGTCGCGGCCATTCCTGAGGCAAATGCAAAGCCAGCTTGGCCCCCTTCTAAACTGGCCACCGCGCGCTCCCAAGCAAACCGCGTAGGGTTGTGTGAGCGCGAATATTCAAAGCCCTTATGCACGCCTGGACTTTCTTGAATATAGGTCGAACTGGTCACTATGGGTGGCATGACCGCGCCAGTGGTCGGCTCAGGGGCTTGCCCGCCATGAATTGCTCGGGTTGCAAATTTTAAGTCTTTACGATCGCTCATGACTTACTCCTCTAACAGGCCGCGCTCGGCCATCCACTCATCATTGTACAGCTTCGATAAATAGCGGTTACCCGTATCACAAGCCAAGGTCACTACAGTTTTAGGTTCGGTTTGCTCGCGGCAATAACGCAAGGCAGCGGCAATTAATGTACCGCTCGAAGAGCCAACCATTACGCCCTCTTTCACCAGTACTTCACGGGCCGTTTTAAAAGCCTCGGCATCACTTATTGCATAGGCTTTGTTGGCCAGCGTGATATCACAAATATCAGGGATAAAATCTTCGCCGATACCTTCAACCAGCCAACTGCCTGGTTCAACGGTTTCGTTACGATTTACAAGGGGCTCAAGAATTGAACCATCGGGGTCAGCCAGCACTAAATCAACTTTAGGATTTTGCTCGCGTAAGTAGCGGCCAATTCCAGTTAGGGTGCCGCCTGAACCGACACCACAAACGAAGGCATCGAGTTTACCCTCAGTTTGCTGCCAAATTTCTGGGCCAGTGCCTTGATAATGCGCAGCAACGTTCGCCTCGTTGGCAAATTGATTTACATAGAAATAGCCATTTTCAGCTGCCATGCGGGCGGCCATATCTTGATAATATTCTGGATGGCCTTTTTGCACGTCCGAACGGGTTCGGACAACTTCTGCGCCCATAGCTTTGAGATTATTCACTTTCTCGGCAGACATTTTATCGGGCATCACAATTTTCAGTGGATAACCTTTGCTCGCCGCAACCAAAGCAAGGCCCAACCCGGTGTTACCCGCAGTTGCCTCGATAATCGTCATCCCTGGTTTAAGCTTACCCTCACGTTCAGCGGTTTCGATCATGCTGACCGCAATACGGTCTTTTATCGAACCGCCCGGATTCATCAGCTCCATCTTCAGATACAGCGTACAAGGGCCAGTATCGAGGTGAGAAACTTTGACCATCGGGGTATGCCCGATCATTTCGAGCACATTATTGAAGACTTTCATGAGCTATCCATTTTTGCGGCAATTTAAAGATGGCGGACATTATCGCCTAAGGTGCGCAAAGATGCCAACGAGGCTTACTACCAATCATAAAAATTTGACCTACCCTCCGCAGAAACTGAAATTTCATCGATAAGATGGTGTTATTTCAGGGGAAAGGTCACCCCGCCTTGATCCAAATAGCGATTCCCGTCCTTATCTTCGAGGACTACATCGCCGACTTCAGGCGTGACTGTTTCCTCACAACTGCCACCTTCTTCAGCACACTCAGCTACATACCCACTCGGGTCCGTCCCCGCCAGCGGGTTGTTCATGATATACGAATAAGGGTTCAAGCTTTGGCTATTGTCAGGGGCTTGGATAAACGGGTCAACGCTTAAAAAACGGCCCAAATTGTAATCGTACACCCGCCCGTTCATATGAATCAGCTGCGCATCATCTAAATGCTCGTGGTCGGTAAAGCCGCGCTCCGTCACCGGTGTGCCACCGATTAAATTAGTGAGCTTGGGCGGGCTGGTGCTCACCAAGCTGCCCCGTCTTTGTAGTTCAAAACCTATCAAAAAAACAATTCAAAATTGATTGTTTGAGAATTCCCACCAAAAGCACTCGTCACAATCGAGTAACTGACTTCACAATGGGACAAACCTGAAAACTGTTCTTCGCCGGGTGGTACAATGATTGGAATAATGCTGACCGTACGTCCCATAAACTTCTCATCAGCTCTCGTGACCTCACTTAATGGCCAAGTGAATTCACTGACATCTCCACTCTCATCTGCGATACAACGAAACATTGCTGGTCCTTCAATAGACGCAGGATTTTTCGTGAATTCAAAAAGATCATAAAAATAGGTTAAGGCGATAAACGCATTATCGGCAAATGTTCTTGTCTTCGTCATTGTTTTAACAGGAGGGTTAACGCTTGGTCTAAGGGAATATAGATAATCCCGAACTGTTCGGTTCGTTTCATCTGCATTCTGAAATAGTGGAAAATTATGTGCTGGTGTCTCTAGCTCGTAAGATGTCTCTGAATAACTACCTGTAACCTTAAAAAAAATCTGATCAGCACAACTTGAATCCATTAATTCATGAGGCGTTTCTATAAGCCAAAGTCGGTGAAAACTCCGATTCCCAATATATGATTGGAACCCATTCCCAGCGTCACTTAAAAAATAGTTATCTTCATTTTCTTTTTGTAGAAGTTTAAAGTTATCTTCGCAATATAAAGCGACGTCTTCAGCATTAAAAAACTCGAAGTTTAACCCACCGATCGCAACTTTTTCAGATAGAACTGTAAACTCGGCATGAACAATTAGTGCTTCACCTGCTTTTATTTTATTAACATGCAGCATTGATTGCGCTGTAACCTGCCCAGCTAGCAATATAAGCGTAAGATATAAGACGTATTTTGCTAAGTTACTCTTCATTTAACTTCTTCTCCCAAGATTCTGCCATTGTTCTATAGAATTGCTGCGTTAAATCTGTCTGAGCGTGACCAATAGGTTTGCCATAGATACGATGAATATTATCTGCCTGCCAGTTATACGCATTAACCTCTGACTGAGCCCGACTGATACCTCCGATAGCAAAGTCGCGAATATGTATCAATTCATGACCAATCTGTAAGCCCTTGTAGCGACCACTTTTTAAATCGCTGAGTGCTCTGTCGCCCACTCTAATCGTATTGGGCTCATTGCCATTAACCTCCATATACCCATCATCTCCAGTAACAGGGTCTGGCGTCGAATCTAATTTGGGATCGTGTACTATTTTTACCGGGGCAGTGAAGTCATGTCCAACGGAATCAAACTGCCCTTCCTCTGAAAGGGTGTTAAGTTGCTCTACTATTTCTTCAAGGTCTTCATCATCAGTATAAAATTCAGGTCGTTGATTGTTTGACTCTGAAGCCTCACTCTGCGCAAGTGTTTCCTCAGTATTTTGCTGGACTTTCGGGGGAGTGCTCGTAGTGTCTGTTTGACCATTATCAACGGCCACATTGGCAGCTTCGCTACCGGTAACAAGTTGTCCTGCGAGCAACGCCGAGCAGACTCCTACATTTTCAATACAATCAACGGACTCTTGAACAATTAAATACCCACTCGGATCCGTCCCCGCCAGCGGGTTATTCATGATATACGAATACGGATTCAAGCTTTGGCTATTGCCGGGGGCTTGGATAAACGGGTCAACGCTTAAAAAACGGCCCAGATTATAATCGTACACCCGCCCATTCATATGAATCAGCTGCGCATCATCTAAATGCTCGTGGTCGGTAAAGCCGCGCTCCGTCACCGGTGTGCCACCGATTAAATCACTGAGCGTGGCCGGGCTGCTGCTCACCAAGCTGCCCTGCCGCGGTTTCCCAAATGGGTCATAACTGCGATGCTCGATGACGGTGTTGCTGTCATCCACCACACTGACCACCGAGCCTAACCGGTCACGTAAGGTATAATGCAGCGTCGGTGGCGCATCTTCAACCCCCAATAGCGTTGAATAGGTAAGGATAGCCGTCTCACCAATATAAAGCTTATAGGTCGCTGCATCCCCTTGGCGTATCACCTCCATCAACTTATCAATATAATGGGTGGTGCGCACCCCCGCTAAACTCGAATGCACTTGTTTATAGCGGCGTAAATCGGGACCGTAGGCAAAGCTTTGTGTGGCTGTGGCACTTTGAATTAAAATCGGCTTGTTATACGCATTGTAGGTAAGCGTATTGCCGCCTCCTTGCAATAAGTTCCCGTTCGCATCGTAACTGTAAAAGGCCACACTGCTGTCCGGTTTAACAATGCTTTGTACTGCATTGGGCCCTGTTGACTGAACATTAATCTTGGGCGAGGAAGCCTTTCTGGTTAACTAAAAATAAATTTATAATTTCTCCAGCCTTCTCAGGGTCTGAGCCGGCGGTATACATTGAAATCCGCATGATTCCATGCTCGTTGCTATATAATAGCTGAGCATGTTGATAACTCTTATGGTCAGGACAGTAAGCATCTATTTCCACACCAGGTGCTATCTCGTACCCCATTATGATGTCTCCATGTACAACGTTTTCGCTGCGATATTGACATCCCCGCCATTCCCAGTACTCCTGAGTAGACATAAAATCAGTATTCGGTAGATATATCTTGAGCTTATCCTCGATGATTAAGCACCTTCCCATCAGCCCATCACACTCAACAACATGCCCATAATAAAACCCATAATCGGGCGGCATTTCAGGCCAATATTTCAGATTCAAATGGAAGTCACTGTCGTTGACTTGCTCACCTTTTATAGTGAAGCCCAAATCATTGACCCCAAAATCATACAACTCTTGGCCCTCAACGTTGTTTCGGTGAAAGCTCTGGAACCCTTTAATATTATATTCAACCAAGTTATCGATGTTTGAGCTCACTACCTTTATTGGCGCATAGATGATCGTTTCACTACTTCTTGTTGGTGCGGCAACAACCACTAACAGAATAGAAATAATCAACATGATAAATCGTCTCATTGAGAGTCTCCGAATAACTGAAAGTAAACGATACTAGCTCTTTGCTCAGCTCGTAGTTTACTTCGTAGTTCACTGGCTACTTCACCTTCTCGTAAGGCACGGCTATTAACTTCCGTCACATGCGCCAATTCATGAGATATCACCATACTAAGTGCGGTCAGTCCTCCCTTTTGACTCGGGCCGAACGCTGCATAAGCTTCTTTTTGCGCCTGACTGGCGCGTGTCAGGTCAAAACCTTCACCTCCTGGTAACAAATCTAACATCCGCTTTCCATTAAAGCCCATGTTTTCGCCTTGCTGATATTTTGCTTTCGCAAAGGTTGATTCATTAAAATCCCATTGGGTATCGCCTGAAATATCGCTGTACCATACTGCATTCACATGATCTGCGTTGAGTTGACCGGCCTCAGTTTGCACGTTGAAGTCGCCCTCTTCCGCTACAACGCCATTATCTCCCTCGGCTTCATCGCCCGCCGTAAATGAAAGTGATTTCTTCGGAACGTATTCTCAGGATTATTCTCGAATATTATAAGCGATACAGTTTTTGTTAATTAAATGATAGTCAGGACTAAAGTCAAAGCCAGATATTCTTAAAACTTCAAAATAACCCATAAATGGCCAATGCGTTTGACTTTCTTCAAGCCCTCTAAACTTTCCAACTAATGCTACATGACAGTGATTGATATCATTAAAGTATTCTTGGTCTTTGTCATTAATTATTAATTGAAGCCTATTCTTTCCCCGACTGTAGCAGGAGTCCATATCTGAACAAAAATAAAACAATCCTTCATCTTTCAACAAGTAGCCTTTCATAGCAATTTCCTTTTGGTTATCTACGTCAGGTAATTGATAAAAGCTAATCATATCATATCCATATCGAGCATCGGCTAGTACGAGAAATGGACAAAAAATTAAAATGACGGATAAGTATTTCACCTGCAATCTCCAATTAAACAACTTGTAGCTTGACGAAAAGTTTCAATTGTAATCGGCAATTGAGTCGCTCGTATTGCAGGAGCATCATAGAGACTCAAATTTGCTCTCCCGTTTATTCCGACAGAACTAACGTAATCACGATAAACACTAGTGTGGCTATCTCGATAAATTCCCCATGATGAATAAAAGCTTCCAGAGGTGTGTGTATGCCAATGAGCCATATTTTTGATTGAGCTATCCAAAAATTCCATTTTTCCAAGCTTGATAACGGATGTACTCAAACTAACATAATTTGAATGGTAGGATGTTACGATGACACCGATTCGAAACCCTGTCCGTTCCCCATAAACTTTTGCAATGATGGCGCCAACTTCAGCGCCATATTTGTCTTGTAAATCGCCAGCATTTTCATTCAACCAAGTAACAGCTTCAAGTTCTGTCCCAAATGGAGTCAATTGTTCTCTGGCAGTATTAACCGTATCCAATGCACTATCGAGCGCTCGTCTATCAGACTCGATAAAATAATTAGCATCACCGGATCCAGCTCTTTCATTCGGATTAGAACTAACAGGCCCCGCATGCTCCGCAGGCGCGCCAATAGCTGAAATTGTCATCATTCCCGTGCTGACATTGACAGAGCCTGTCACGCCATTTTTTGTTGCAGAGACTTTTTCAATGCGGCTGACGGTATCCCCGCCTTGATCCAAGTAGCGATTCCCGTCTTTATCTTCGAGGATTCTATCGCCGACTTCAGGCGTGACTGTTTCCTCACAACTGCCACCTTCTTCAGCACACTCAGCTACATACCCACTCGGCTCCGTCCCCGCCAGCGGGTTATTCATGATATACGAATACGGATTCAAGCTTTGGCTATTGCCGGGGGCTTGGATAAACGGGTCAACGTAGAGCTCGGTTTAACGCTAAAATGAGCCCGTTAATGACTTTCTACACTTTTTATTTCATATCCATCGTTAACCTTAATCCAATTAACCTTTATCAAACGCTCTGTGGAACTATGTTCACTACGAAAGCCGAAGGGGGTTACATTTATGCGAGTTAATATAGAATAAATTTCCTCTGAACTTATTGAGTGACCTAATTCTTTTTCTATTCTCATACTCAGTGCATCGGACTCAATATGTCGCTGGATTATACTGTTGAGTTTGATGAATTCCTCAAGTTCTATTATTTCTTCAGTAATTACAACTCGCTCTCCATCAGGGTCATTCAGCGAACACTCTGCGCTCATTTTAACACCGGTCGTTAGTGTTCTTGAATGACTCCAAACTGAACCATTTTCCCTCACACCTGCATAAAGTTCCGCAATATTATAAAAGCACCAATCGTCTTCCCTCTGCCGCAAACTAACGAGTGTTCCTTCAAGATGTTCGGTAAGGCCATTATCAGAGTATATAAGTCGATTCAAAGCCGTAGTCGTGCTTAAACGAACATAGTCGATTTTGGTTAAACTAGAATACTCAGAGTCTGTTTCTTCCCCGCAGACGGGCTGTACTAGCAGACCGAAAATAAGAAAAATACTAAAATAGTGATTTATACGCATCGTAAATTCTTTCCTTGTCAGAATGACTTACAGCTCTCTCGTTGGAATAAGACATCACACTATTGGATTTATTAGGTTGATGGTGGAGACCTAAATAGTGACCAATTTCGTGTTCCAATGTTTTAACACCAGAAATATAATTATGTGTCAGATAAATCTGATCTCCTCGCCCGACGCCCACTACGAAGGCTCGAGCTTTTTCTGGAAGCTGCTGCCCATTAAGACTTTTTCTGCAGAGATAACCACAGATGTCTATCACTAAATCAGCATTATGAATCTCGCTTATACGCACAAGCTTTAATTTAAGATACTTATTACCAGCAATATGTCCGGAATAGGCAGATGAAATATCCAATAACGCCTTGTCTAGATATTCATCGTCTAGCCCAGAAAATTCACTGTTATATACGTTAATGGTTATCGTTAATTCACCATTTTTTAATTGCAGTTTATTGCTTTTGGGAGTCAGATCTTGTCGCATTGAGACATCGTCGCTAATTGTTTCTGGATCTGGCTCTCCAGTTCCATCACCAGCCTCACTACCACTATATAAATTTAATTTCACCGCCCCCTGTGCTGCATGGCTTTGACTGCCGATATCTTGTTTATTTTGTAGCTCAAGGGTAAACACAACACCATTACTCACCTTTCCGGTGATCGTTGCATTGACGCCATTATTACCGCTGGTGGTTAATGTCTCACCATCTTCGCTAAGTGTCGCCGTGCCTAAGCTATTGCCATCACTATCGACAATATCAGCAGTACCTCCAGCCTCTAAACCGCACTCTCCAACAGTTTGCTCTGCGCTGCAGGATAAATACCCACTCGGATCCGTCCCCGCCAGCGGGTTATTCATGATATACGAATACGGGTTCAAGCTTTGGCTATTGCCGGGGGCTTGGATAAACGGGTCAACGCTTAAAAAACGCCCCAAATTATAATCGTACACCCGCCCGTTCATGTGAATCAGCTGCGCATCATCTAAATGCTCGTGGTCGGTAAAGCCGCGCTGCGTCACCGGTGTGCCACCGATTAAATCACTGAGCGTGGCCGGGCTGCTGCTCACCAAGCTGCCCTGCCGCGGTTTCCCAAATGGGTCATAACTGCGATGCTCGATGACGGTGTTGCTGTCATCCACCACACTGACCACCGAGCCTAACCGGTCACGTAAGGTATAATGCAGCGTTGGTGGCGCATCTTCAACCCCCAATAGCGTTGAATAGGTAAGGATAGCCGTCTCACCAATATAAAGCTTATAGGTCGCAGAATCCCCTTGGCGTATTACCTCCAGCAGCTTATCAATATAATGGGTGGTGCGCACCCCCGCCAAACTCGAATGCACCTGCTTATAGCGGCCTAAGTTCGGGCCGTAAGCGAAGCTTTGTGTGGCTGTGGCGCTTTGAATTAAAACCGGCTTGTTATACGCATTGCATGAGCATCAATAAGCACAAGGCCATGGCCAGTGAGTACATTGCTGAGCAAGAGGCACAACAGGAAGCCAGTAAACAGGCTGAGCAGTCCAACGATAACGAGTTGGTAGCCTAGCTTTCGATACAACAAAGCCCACGAGTGTGGGCTTTAGATAACAAATACTAAAGTAATATTCAATCTTCCTGATACGGTAAAGAGTCATGGTTCATGATAGTAATACGCTCTATCTTTTCTGACCCAATTTTGTATTGAAAATGAATTGCAAAGTCATCAAGTACAAACAGATCCCAAGCACCTGAGCGACCCAGTATAGGATGATCAACGGGGCCACTTGACATAGTTGGAGCACCAAAACCATTTATGACTTCACTTTTCTCCGAAGTCAAAGGCGCATCTTCAAATTCCTCTTTGAACCCACCATATTCACTAGAATTAATGAATATTACACAGATTTTTAGGTCTTCATTGCATCGCACTTCAAGACCATTTTCGATAAAAGCATAGTGATAAAGTAACTCTTCACCTTCGTCATCTAATGATTTCTCCAAATTCCAATCTGAAAATGGTTTTTTTTCTAATAGTGAATCGATGCTCTTCCCGATAAAACTCGATAGCTTCATGGCTTTTACTGCCTCTCCTTCATTGCATCATCAAATATTTGCTTATCTCTTTTAGCTGCACCTGCAAGATCCTTAGAGTCTGCATCACTACGTGCAGCTGTATTCCTTCCACCATAAGTAGGACTAGTATTCTGGTGCACTTCTTTAGGAGAGGTAACAGCAGGTGTATTGTTCTTCAAAGTGTTCTTTTCCGCTGTAGTCAACGCCCTTCCTAAATCTCTTTCCGCAGCTTTTTCTTGTGCTTTGTAGGATGGCTGGTGATCCATATCCAAAGGCTCTGTTTCACCATGTTGTTTCTTTTGTGCCTTTAAATCCCCGTAACTTCCTGTATCTCCGGCTTTAACAGGCCCTCCTTTGCTTATTGATTGCTGACCACCAATATCTGTTGTCGATTCAGGCTTTGAACCACTTGCGGACTGACTAGATTCCGCACCATTGCTTTACTGCCTTCCTCTTCGACCATTTCCTTTCTTTCCGTCCATTGCGGCAAAAGACGCGCCTCTAGACTGTGCCGGGTCATAGCCCGTGGGATCTACACCTGCCAGCGGATTATTCATTATATATGAATACGGGTTAATACCCTGACTACCACCTTCGTTATGAATAAATGAGTCTACGCTGAGGAATCTCCCCAAGTTATAATCGTACACCCGCCCGTTCATATGAATCAGCTGCGCATCATCTAGGTGCTCATGGTCGGTAAAGCTGCGCTGGGTTATCGGCGTACCACCGATTAAATCACTCAGCGTGGCCGGTTAGTGCTCACAAAACTCTTGAAGAAATTCAGTTCGACTTAACTTCGTTACTCGCCCACAATCCCGTGTTTCCTGCTAACATAAAAGTCATCATAGGTTTACTCGATGCGACGCTAAAATATACTAACCCGAGCTCTTCATTTACATAAAAGGTAACGTTCATATCCCTATTTTTAGAGTTGATACCGACTATTTCTGTGAGCTCCATTTGCTTACCGAGCAACATCATTGAACGAGTTTCCATTGCCTTAAAATGGTAATCATGCCATGACCAATAACTTACCAAATCAAATGCAAAATCTTTTGGCAACATAAACTTGAATTCATCGTATAAAGTTAAACAAATATCTTTATAACCATCACAATTTTCAATTTCACCATGTTGATATGGGGTGACCTTTTGTTCTATCGAAAACAAAACCTTATGATCCGAAATAATTAACCCCGTACTTTCAGTTTCAAGCTCAATATCTACCGAATGTTGTCTAGTAAACGGCCAATCCTTTTGTTCGGCTTGATATCTCGACAATTCAGTGTATGCGATTTCTTCAGCAATAGAATTTGTACTGTGTCCTAATAGGACTAGTGAAGCAATGAAAGTGATGAAACTCCGCATCTTAATTCCCTCTGAAATTTCTAAAGTAAAACATATCAGCGTCTTTCTCCATCCGAGGTCCCGTCTTGTCTGAGTTCTGGGCCGTAAGATGGCCTAACTCTGACCTCTCACCCAAGCATAAAGGCTATGCGTTGTGACATCCAACCGCTTGGCAACGTCAGATATTGAATGGCCGCGTTCAACAACCTGTTTGATCGCTTCAATTTTAAATTCTTCGGGGTAGCGTTTACCGCTCATAATCACCTCTCTTTTCAGTTAGTTTATCTAACTAAGAGGTGTCTAGGAAATCAGTGGCGATTCAGGGATCCTGAGTACAAAAAGCTGTTACAGTTTAATTATTACACTTATTTTCAATGTGCTGCTTTAAGTTAAGGTATTCTGCCCAAACTTCAGCATCTATAGGTAGGTTGTTTTCCTCTGACTGCATTCCAGCCCACAAAACGTAAAATCGATGAAGGTCTCTTTCAAAAATCCCCATGCATTGAAACTGTCTAGCTAAATTCGAGTTTGAATCTAACTCCCAAATACTTATTAGGTATTGGTCAAGGTCATATAGCCGCTGCTCTATGCCATCATCCTGAGAATACCCATCTAAAGCTTCCTGTTTCTCTTTAAGTCCATAGTATTTTGAAAATCTACGCATGAACTCTGAAGGAAGCATTTTGCTTAATTCCAAAGCAGCTTCGTGCAGTCCACTTGGCTTCCAGTATTCATCCCCAATTACTCTTGGTGTCACTGTAAGTTTTGAAAACTCTCCTGAGGTGTTGCTGTCTTTGCTCCTCACTACGGAGTTGTCGCCAGCAATAGTGATTCTTGGTGGTGCTTCAGGTAACAGTTCGGACGTTCTTTTATAGTGCTCGGCCATTACGCATCCCGCTGAAATCAATATGAAAGAAACAAATGTTATCTTTATTAAACTTGACATATTTCCCCCTTAATTTGAGGAGCCGTATGAGGTCATGCATGGTGAGCCTCCGGGGCATATGGATTTTCCTTTGGCTCCCCACCTTGTTCTAGTCCTTTTGGCGATAGACTTATTAATGAATCTGACATCACCTATAGGGGTTCGGACATAATATCCGGGTGTTGAGCCACTTAAAACAGCTTGTGCATCGGTCTTGCTAAATCCCTCTTGATTCCCTCGTCCACCGGGATGAGTGTGTAAAGTATCCATGGTTATCCATCCACTCGGTTTTCTAATAGCTGCACTCATCTCAAATGTTGCAGGGACTTCAACAGCGTTAGTGAAATAGTAATTTCCGTTGTCAGCCTTAATTAGAAATCCAATAAGCTCAGAGTCTTTATCTGTACTCTGGTAAGCATCTTCATTTTGTTTATAAAATGCTAAAGCTGCATCATGTGGGTCTTCCCAGCCATCTTCATGGCCTTTAATTTTGTCAATTCTGAAGTCGGCTTTAACTTTCTTTGACCCTTTACCGCCCACCTTGGAGCCAGAAATATCTGAGTTGTCTTGATTGGTACCACTCGCCTGCTCCGCAGGTGCGCCAATAGCAGATATGGTCATCATTCCCGTGCTGTTATTGACTGAGGCTGTCACACCATTTTTACTGGCCGAGACTTTTTCAATTCGGGTGACCGTATCGCCACCTTGGTCGAGGTAGCGGTTGCCTT